>DATFGT010000103.1:0-74280 GCA_035249175.1 Rhodanobacteraceae bacterium | reverse complement strand
TCAAAGCAAGCAGCGTGCCATGTATTTAAATACATGTTTTGCTTGAATATTCGTCATTCCACGTGGCTGATTTCACTCGATATTTGTAAGGTATCCCGACGCCTTGTCGCGGTGGAGCGCCGACTATCGAATTGGCCCCGGCGTAACGGTTTGTTTTGCTGACGGTTTGCCCCACCGCACCGAGTGCGGGTTGTTTTTGTAAAGCGCTTCGACACCTCTATTCGGAAGCGCCAAAACTCGCGAGCGTGCGCCGTCCACTGCGATGACGCGATGCGGACCGCGCGTAGCCAAGCCGCATGAACACGAGCCCACAGCCCGGCCCGCACAGGTCGCGCAGCGCCGGACCCAAGCGCGAGAGCGACGGCTGCAAGGCCGGTTCAATGGGTACAAGTCCCAGGCCGAGTACGCCCGCCGCCGCATACGGCTGGACCGACAGGCCGGCGAGGGTGGCCTCGAGCCACACGCACTGCAGGGCGCGGCCTCCCGCGAGCACATCGGATCGGGCCGTGGACGGAATGACGATGAGACAAAGGCCGGGCGAAAGCCGGATCGGCAGGTAGGCCGAGCGCCACCCCAGCATCCACGCCGCGCCGAGCCGGTTGAATGTTCTCATCACCGCGGGACGGCGCATCGCCTGAAAGACCGGGCGCATCGGTGGTTCCACGGCGAGTGTCGCCGGAGCCAGCCCTTCCTCGCAGACGTCGTGCCACCCCGCGGCAAAGCGGATACTCGAAAACAGCTCCGCGTGCAGTGTCGGGCTCCTGAAACGGAGCGCCTCGGCCTGCCTGATGAGGCCCAGCGCAGCTTTTCTCTCCTGCAATGTCCGCGGCCACCAAAGCCGCGGCCCGGGAATCGCCCGGGCCTGGGCATCCAGGCGCGCCCGCGTATCGGTGGTGATGGGGCCGCGCCAGGGAAAACGGCGATCGGTGTGGCGTTGCTCGATGGCAGCCGCCAACGGCTCGGTGGCTCCGTTCCCGGGATCGTGGCGCCAATGGATGCGGGCGACCCACAGTTCGTCGTCCGGCCGCGGGAAGATCTGCGGGTCCGCCACGTAACCGAGCGACCGGCCGCGGATGATCATGTTTTCCAGACATGTGCCGGCGGCCAGGTCGCTCAAGACATAGCGGGTGTCGGACACCCGGCCGCTGCGGTCCGCATCGATGCGAAGATCCAGGTCGTCGCCAGACCATGCAAACCGCCAAGGCTGCGAATTGTCCGCCGAGGGCGCGGCGATGCCCGCGCGCAGGATGCTTGCCTTCGTCTGTGGGTCCACGGCGCGTGCCCTCCCTAATTGCCACCGATTCCGGGGACGACTATACGCGTTGGATGCGGGCATGACGGCGAATACACGCTGTGACGCCGGCCGTGAACAAACATTGCCGATGGTCACAAGCTTTCTGAAGATTCTGTGCTGTGTGTCTGGATTTATACGTAGTTCACACACTGAGCGTCTGCACGGCTGCACAATGCAGGTCGGGGGTTCAGCGGCTAGTACGGAAACTGGTCGTCGTTGAGCGACCGCGGGGAAGGATTTCACCCTCGGTGCGCCAAACCAGGTTTTTGTCGCTCAACCATGAAAGCTTCCGAGAGCTCGCGAACGCGGTTCGGGCCATCGCCCGCAGCGCATCGCGACGTCCACCCATCGCACCAGCATCCCCACCCAAGTGACCAGACCGACGGCCGACGCCTGCTCGCCAGGCGCTCCGTAGCCGGGGTCAGCAAGCTGCACGCAGCTGGGCCAACGACCCGACGCTCCGCGTCGGGCGATGGCGTGCACCCCTTCGCGTTCGATCGATCGCGCATTGCGGGTCGCGATGCGATCACGCATCCATTGCAGCACCGGCGTCCCAGCCGACGTCGGCAAACAGGGGACCACCGTCCATGTCGTCCAGGGAACGGCATGCCTTGCAGCAACGTGGCACCACTGGGCAATTGAAGCATGGGTCTGATCAGATCATTGGAATTACCCGAGGCAGTCAGCGATATCACCGCGCGCCTCGATCCTCCGGCGGTGCGCACCAGCGAACCGCTATGTTGCTGCGCCAGCAGCCTTGGACAGGTGGAATCCGCCTGGCGGTTGGTCTATGACCGCTACTCGGATATGGGGCTGATCGATAAAAACCCGTTTGGCATCCATGCCGGCCCCACTGGCGTGGGACAGCATGCGTGCGTGATCTGGGGACCGGAAGGCCCGGTAGTCGGCTACACGATGACGCTGTTTCGCGACAACCCCGAAGGACTTGCGCTGGATAGCGTGTATCCGCGGTATCTGGATGAAATGCGGGAAAAAGGGCGCCGTCTGCTCGAGGTGGGGATGCTTGCGGATCGCCGCCGGAGCGCTGCGCGCGGCATCGGAGCCTTGTTCAGCATGATGCGCTGGGCCATTTACTACGCACTGCACACCGACTTGACCGACATCGTCATCGGGGTGCACCCGCGGCATGCCCAGTTCTACGAGCGTTGTTACGCCTTCGAGCCATTCGCGTCGCCTGCAAGCTACCCGCTGGTGCGAAACCACCCGGTAGTCCCTTTGCGCCTCCGTCTGCGCGAGCGATTGGCGAATGACGTGTTGCCCCGCGGGCTTGCCGATGCGCGCGGCAATCCTGTCCCCGCCAGTGCGTTCTCGCGTCGCTTTGGGTTCGAGCCCCAGCAACTGCGCGGGTCCCTGATCGCGGGCTACATGAAAGCCCGCTACGGCATCGATCCGTGCCAGACGGCGGGCTCCGTCCAGCCCGGTTCCGTCCGAGTCGGTCGCGACCTCGCCTGGTCGGCGGCCTAAAAACAACCCCCGTTGCCGGGGGTTGTCTGAGTTTCCAACCGAACTGCGGTGGGCGTCATGCCGTGCGGCGACGCAACCCCGCGAACAGACCCATCAGCACCAGGCCCAGGCCGAACATGCCGAGTTCAGCGGGTTCGGGAACCGTACCCCCGCCGATTCCACCACCACCCGTTGCAGCACTGACGATGGTCACGTAGCAGCCACCGCCCGAAGTGCCACACGAGGACCTGCCGCCATCCACGTTGATCCCGATCCATTTGGCCGGATCCAGATCGAAGAACTCGGTGTGCGCGGAAGTGCTCCAGTTGCTAAGACCGGCCGACGTCAAACCCGTGTTGATCGGAAAGCTGGCGTACGCCGACGGGATCTGCACGTCGTTGGTGCCGCTGCAGTCACCCGTATAGCCGGGTAGACCAAGCGCTGGACCGCCACAGGTACCGAGGCCGTCCATACCCAGTGCGACCACACCCATGCCAGTGCCGTTGCCGGCCCAGTTGATGCTGTCCAGCAGGAAGCCCTGCGGGCCGTCAAAAGACGCAGGACCGGGGAAGTTCATGTAGTGCCAGTCGGCGTCCTGCCCTGTCAGCATCAGCCGATCGCCAAAGGTGATCGAACCCAGCGAGGAGCTCAGCGCGGAGTAGTCAGGGTTGGAAGACCAGCTGCCCTCCGGCGATGCGATGACCAAGACATTGAAAGAGCCTGTCGGCATAGTCCCGCTGGACCAGAACGTGACGTTCCAGGTATTGCCGCCGGGAGAACTCGGCGCCAATGCGGCAAGGGTGTTGACATCGGCTTCGTAAGTTCCGGGGCCGCTCGCCTCGGTGCCGCCGGTGTACCACAGGATGTTGATGGGATTGGCCAGCACTGCGCCGGACATGGCCATGCCGAATCCCAAAGCGATGAACTTCAATAGATGTTTGGGTGACATACACGCCTCCGCTGATTGACCCACGTGTGCCGCCCACCGCAGATAGCATTTCTCGTGCCATGCAATCAAATGACTAATTTCATTGACATTTTTCAAATTCCAGTCTTTGAATCTGAATCAATGTGTAAGGATTTCCTACGCCTGTGTTCACCCTCAACCCTCTCGTTCGGGCGGATGCCGGCTGCGACCCGCACCGCATCACCGTTTTGTCATGATTCCGGCTGGAATGGCAAAGTCGTAAAGGTTTTTTCCACACCCTGGAGGAGGCGAGTCTTCGTCATGGGAACCTCCTGCGAGACTCAAGAAATAGCCCGGTCCAGGCGGAGCATTCGGAGACGTGTCGAAGTCTTCGTAGATGCTTGACAGGCTTCGGATGCGTAAAGTCGTTCGACGGCTCCGGCTCGGACAGTGCATGCATTGCGTCGGCACGCATAAAAACGACCCCCGTTGCCGGGGGTCATTGGCATCCGACGTCTCGAGTCGCAGCTCAACGAATCTGGCTTTGCGGGCTCCCATAAGCCGACCTTGCAGGAACAACATGCGATACCCGAGGGAGTGTGGAGGGATCGCCTTGTGTGGACGTGCGAACGTTCGCTTCCGCGATTTCTGGTGCGGGTTTCGCCGCGATTGCAAGGCCAGAAACCGATGCCCCGATAGATGTTCCGTGACTGACCGTTGCGGGTGCAGGCCGGCTTGGTATACCGAGCACGAAACGAACGAAGGGCACGACACCCCCCAGAGACCAGCGTCCCAAGTACGCTTTCTCACGATCGAGACCCAGCCTCGCCAGCATTGGACCACCTTGGTTCACGCCGGCATGGGAAGGGGTGCCGACGCCGGAAGACGTGGGCGTCCCCGGCTTCGGAGCAACCGGACTCGCGACACCGCCAGCATTCGAGTTCGAGTTACCGCCCGGGTTGGGATTGCCATTCGAGTTCGAATTGCCCACGGGGGTTGAACCGACCGAATTCGAACCGCCGCCAGGATTCGCGTTAGAGTTGCCCGCCGGGTTTGAATTGCCACCCGGGTTCGAATTGCCCACAGGTGTCGATCCGACTGAAGTCGAACCATCGCCAGGAATCGAATTCGAGTTATCGCCCGGGTTCGAGCTACCGTCCGAGGTTGTACCACCGCTTGGGTTTGTACCACCGCTCGGTTGCGTGCTTCCGCCCGAAGTCGTGCCGCCGGATGGTTTCGAACCGCCGGCCGGGATTGCGCCCCAACCCGCAGGCAGGTAGCGGGGGATGACGGCCCACTGCGGCTGGTTGGAATAGTCCGGCTGCGTGGTCCTCAAGGCGAACAGCTCCCAGGACTCCTTCGCGTACGGCACACCGGCATCGGCCGATGCCGCCAGCCCGATCTGGAACATCGCCGGATAGCCCGACGGCGACGAAGGATAGCCCGACATCTCGCCGGCTTTTTTGACACCCAGGGCGGTGGCCATGGCCGAACTGGCGCACTCGACACCGCGTAACGTCGGGAAGTTCTTCTGGTACACCTGCTGCAGGGTCGTATAGAACGGACTCTTCTGGGTATCACGCACCTGCAGCTCGTACTTGGATGCCACGACCCAGCAAAAGCCCGGATCGGTCATCAGGCCCACCTGGAATGGCGCGAGCCAGCCCATTAACCGGTCCGCGCCGGCGAATCCGAGGTCATTGAGGTTGCCCACCGACCAGTTGAACATCGACTGCTGCCACGTGGGAAGGCCCGTGTTCGCGTTGCCGCCGTTCGGGTACCCGACCGAGTAACCGACAGAGTTGATGTGCAGCTTGTTCGCACCTGGATTGTCGGTAAAGTTCTGGTTGTACCAAGTGATGTTGTTGTCGATCACCTGGTTGAAATACGCCTTCAGGGGATCGCTGTCGGGCAGGATGTAGGCGGCGTAACCCAGGGTCCGCAAGGCCCACGCCTGTCCGCGCAACTGGGTGTCATAGACGAGTCCCGTGGCGAAATTCCGGTACACCGGGTTTTGCTTGAACACCACCCAGTCGGCCCAGTCCTTCAATTCGGACAGGTAGTACCAGTCGCCCGTAACCATATACGCCACGTAAGCGGGCGCTGGATGATGAGCTTCGCTCGGCGCCAGCGGCGACGTGCACTGCGTCTTGCATGCCGGGAAACTGTCGTTGGCAAATGGCGCCACGGGGCAGCGCTTGAATTGAGCGGCCGTGTATAACGTGCTGCACGGATGGGCGGCCACCGAAACTGGCTGGCCGGTAAGCTGATCGCGATAGTGGACGTTGTAGGAACCCAGTGCATCGCTGTTTGCCAACATCCAATTGAAAGCACGGTAGTCGGGATTGATCACGTACACAGCGGCCCACTGGGGCAGCGGACCGATCCCGGGCTGGGCCCCGACATTCCCCATGCGAGAGGTCTGGTCGCAGTTCTGCATGGGCTCGCAACTCTGCCTCCGACTGGCCAGGAACGCGTCCGAAGGCGGTACGTCCTGATAGCGCGGCACGGCCATCGTCGCCTGCAGGTAACCGGAATCCTGCTGCGCATAGATCGGAAGAGCATCGCCCCACCAAAATACCTTGTGCCAGCGGGCCTGCCGGTAATGCATGAGATCGTTGATCGAATAGACCGTCTTGCCACCCACGTTGATGCTCGCGTCGTAGGCGATACCCTGCGGGTCGGGCGCGTAAGCCCAATCGTTCGCCACGATCACGTCCACGCGCACGCGGGTCACCGGCGCCGGCCCATAAGCGCGCACGGCAAAGTAAACCGCGATGTGCGGATTCGGAATGCCGGCTGGGCTCAGCACCGGTCCACCCACGACCCAAGCCGAGGCCAGCGGGCCGGACAGCCATTGATTGCACACACGGCCATTGGGCGCGCACGACCCGGTCAGCACGGCCTCCTGCAGCAGGGTGCGCGCGTCCAGATGCCAAGGCTGGCCGGCAATGGTCAAGTTGACGCCAGCATCGAAATGGGTGCCCAGCACATCCGCCAAGCTGACCGAACGCCCCAGGGCGGTGCTGGCCGGCACGGCGCGCAATGACAGTTTTTCCGACGCGTTGGGGGCCAGTGCCGGCAACTGCACCGTCAGCACGGCGTGCCGCATGGAGCCATCGGAGTTCTTGGCTTTGGCATCCACCTGCGTCGGCAATGCCTGGTCGCCCAAGTAAGCCGCAACCGTCTTGCCGCTCGGAATGTCGCCCGCGCGGAATGGCTGCCCGAACGTCATCGGCACGTTCTGCAAGGTCTGATTGGAAAGATTCACGGCCGAGATGGCCGGGGTCGGAGCCGTCTGCGCGAAACCAACGGCCGGCACCCCCACTGCAAGCGCCAGGAGCATCAACACATATTCAATTCGTCGCCATGCGGCAGTGATCGTCTTGCTTTGCATCAGTGAATCTCCCGAAACGTCGGTAGTGCCCCCGATTGGCCCAAAAATTCAGGCAAGTCGCTCCTCTCCCTTCGTGCGAAAGGCGCTTTCTTGGTTGAAGCCTGATCTGAAGCAGATGGGTTGGGGGAACCCTAGCGGACAACACACAGATCGAAAGTGACACCGGTCTCAAGACCCAAGCGCAACGTCTTGCGAAGAATGCGAATTTAAGCAGTAGTTCACGTTTGTTAACGTCCCGGCCCGACGGCGGGATGAGGGCCTGCCTGGTTTCAAGGCAGCGGCAACCTCGAAGCAGCATTTCCCGTCACCCGCATCCGGCGCAGGCCGAACTGCGCAGGCAGAACGCCGTGGCGAACATCGGCGCAGCCGACAGTCCAAAGGGGAGCCGCGGAGGCGGCGAGCCATCCGCGCCTTTCGTGCAACGGCCTCGTCGCAAAAACCTCTTGAGTGCCCGATGCCGCCGCACGATTTCGGGACGAGCAAAGATCAGGAGCGGCTCAACGGCTGGCGAGGTAAAAACCGAGCAGGATCAGCGCGACGCCGACAATCCAGCCCATTGCCATCGTCGCCGCGAACCGGGTAATCCGGATCCGTGTCAGGCGCCAGCAGAAATCGGACAGCACTAGCCACAGGCCCGTAAAAACGGCCAACGCAAAAATACCCCAGCCGAGATGGCCGGCCGTCCAGAGAAAGCCGTTCATGGCACGGTCAACCCTTCCGCGACCGCCGTCTCTCCCGCCCAGACACGATCGCCCTCGCGCACCAGCAGCTTTGCGGTGGCAGGCAGCTCGAGCACCACGGTGCTACCCAGCAATATCCTGCCGATCCTCTGGCCACGCGTGACTTCCTCGCCTTCATGCACCCAGGTTTCGATGCGCCGCGCCGCCAGGCTAGTGATCAGTCGCACCGCGACCAGTCCGGCATCGGTCGCGATCACAAGTCGTTTTTGCACGGGGCAGGTTTTTTCCCTCAGGAAGGCAAATTCGCGTCCTTCGCCATCCATGAAATCATCGCCATGCGATTCCACGCTGATCACCTTTCCGGCTATCGGGCTGCGTTGCACGTGCATGTCCCAGAAACTAAGCGCAATCACGAGGTAACGGACTCCCCCGCGCGCATCGGTGCTCGTCACAACGCCGTCTGCCGGAGCCAGCATGCTGTTGCCGGGAGGCGCCACGCGTTCGGGATCGCTGTAAAAATGGCTCAGGAAGGCGCGCTGGAACTTCCCGCTCTTCAACCAGCCGCGGATTTGCATTTCGGGCCAACGCTTGCGCGGCGGCAGCCACCGCCGAATCAATGGCGACGGATAGGGAAAATAAAACGCGCCGAGCAGGACGGCCACGGCAGTCAAACACAAAATCACGATTTGCACGGCAAGGATCATGACTTCGTGGCGAGCCTTGGCTGACTGTGGGGTTCCAGGTTCAAGAATCCAAAGACGGCATCCGCAACAACGCTACGGATGGCGGCCGGTTCCGAACAGCGACGACACGCGCGCCACGGTTCTCCGCAGGCGATTTTTATAGCTTGCATTCGCACGGAATTGGCCCTCGACTGCTCGCTTGACGTCATAGCCGATGAATTCAAGCAGCTTGCGTCGACCACTAGCATCGTTCAACGCAGCCGTGGGCAACAGCAGGAACTGCTCAGGAAACCGGGCGCAATATTCCTTTGCAGTGGAGTGATACTGGTCCCAGTACAACCCTAGCGCCTTGCGCTTGTCCGGCTCGGCATAATGCGGATAGCAGGGATCCCATTCGGGGTCTTCGGCCCAGCCGTCGCCCCCGTGCCGGTACCAGTGGTTTCGTCCTTCGGTTTTCTCAAGATAGCTCCGGATTACCTGCTTTCTGTCTCTTTCAAGGCAAATGGCACGCGAAGTCGGATAGCGTTTGAATATCGCCGGAAGGTACGGAAGAAAGTAAAAACCCACGTCGCCATACCACTGGTCCCCGGCGCTCCTGCCCTCGAGCTCGGCCAGCCAGGACCATAGTTGCGCCTCCCCTTCGTACCAGGGAACCAAACGATGGGCTTTGCGATCGCTCCCGATAACTCCCTCGTGCAGCATGGAAATACCAGGTTGGCTGTCCAGGAACTTCACCAGCGAGACGGTGCCACAGCGACCGGTACCGCAGCCGATGACCAGGCGTTTCGCTTCCTTCTCCGCGCTCGCGTTCATCGCTGAAAATTCCAAGCTTGAAGTTGTCATAGCCGAGGCCCCGATCCCCAGCGTCGGCGGGCGGTTATGGACAGACAATCATCGTCATGTGACAAGCTCGCGCCAGACGACTTCAATCGCCAATGCGCGGGCGAAAGCATAGTCGTCCGGCAGGCGCTCCAGATCCAGCACGGAGTCCATCCGCCACTCCCCCGGAAGTAGCGAACGGCACCGAGCCATCCTATCAGTGGCCATTACCGTCGGGCGCAACTGCCGGCGCATTGCATTGATGAAGGGACGTGCGAACACCGGGCGCATGCAAGTGATCCACTCCCTGAAACGTGCATTTCGATCCGGCCCTTCGGCGAACCGGAACCCATAGGTCGAAGGCTGGTCCGCAACGCTTCGGTCCAGCGCCGCAATCAGTCGGCTCTCCAGACGGCCGGCGTTTTTCCAGGCCAGCGGAAGCCGGCAGGCGAAACGCACCGTGTCCAGATCGACAAGCGGAGTCACGTAATGGCCATGGCGCACGGCAGCACTGTTGTTCACGCCCATCCAGTGGTGGCAGCGGAACAGTGGATAGATCAGTTCCACCTGCTCACGGCCCAGCCCTCGACGCGCCGTGGAAGGATCCACGCCCAACGTGGATTCAATGGATGCCGCGAGCCTGTCGTGCCAGCGAGCCAGGCCGTCGCGACGTCTGAATACCGCGGAATCAAAACCCCGATAGAACGCCCGCACGATATCCATGGCATGAAAAGCCCGATCTGGCAAATGGAAGAAATTCCGGAAAATTTCGCCGCCACCGCCGTTCGGGGCCAGATAACCTCCGGCGGTCGACGCCAAGCGGGTCTGCCGGTCCGCACCCGGATCATCGATGCCGTCGTTCGGCAGTCCGTCGAAGAACAAGGCGTTCTGCACAAGGCGTTCGAGATCGGGCACCGTCAAGCGAGCGTTCAACGCGCTCTTGTCGAACACATTGATCGGAATACCCGCACTGCCGGCGACTGCGCGCGCAATCGGTATGTCTTCGGATCCTTGGCCACCGTAGACGAACAGTTCCGGACGCTCGCCGCACGCCAGCAGCGCCGCAAGAATCAGCCGTGAGTCGAAGCCGCCCGAAAGTGCCGTGCGCACGCGCCCGGGGAACGCCGCGGCGATGTCCCTGAAGATCGTACGCAGGCGCTCTTCGATGACATCGGCCGCTCCGTTGAACGTCGCGGGAACCTGCGCTTCAGTCCAGAAGCCCGCGGCAAAACGCGGATACGTGCGCCTGTCCGTCAGGTCGAAAGCACGAGCAAGCGGCAGCGCGCTGATGCCCTGTGCGACCGTCCTGTCCGAGTGCGAGGCGCCCAGCAACACGTATTCGGCGGCTGCATCCTCATCGAGTTCCACCTGCCCCGCATACGCGCAAGCCGCGAGCCAACTGGTGCTGTAGAACGCCCGATCCGCACTGGCATACAACCGCACGAAGCCCAGCGCATCGTTCATCAACACACAATGTTTGCCCTTGCGAAGGAACAGCGCGAAATTGCCGCGCAACGCCATCTCGTCAATCTTTATGGTGTCGTCGACTTCATCCACCAGAAGGCGCAGCGCCGGATCGCCAAAGCGGCCCCGGTACCACAATGGCCCGACACAGCAGGCGAAGCAGTCCGGTTTCCGGACAATGCAATTCTCGACGGCAGACTGGGAGGGACACGCCCATGCATCCAGCACGCCTTGCTCCCAGTCAAAAGTCTCGGCCGCGACAAATCCCTGGCGCGCGAATGACTTCAGGGCGCGCAAGCGTCCTTCCGGGTCACCCCCTCGAAGAAAAACCGAAAGCGCGTTCAGCATCGCAGCGTCCGAGCAAACCGTGATCATGCCGCTGCCCGACCTTCACCGTTCAGGTGCTGATACGGGCCGCCCGCTGCAACACCCACAAACTTGAGGTGTCATCTACGAGCGCAGCGAATAAATCTTCCCGTTGTCACGGTCCCTCACTTGCCCCTTGAGACTGGAATTGTCAAAGGCATACCCGAGCATCCTTATGTCTTCGGCATACGCATCGGCCACGATGTTCCTGCTTTCCTCGTCGTAGTAGTCCATGTACGAAGAATGATCGCTCTTGTTGGACTTGGTCAGCCTGCAACCGAGACCTATACGGTCGACTATATATGCAAAATCGGAATCGATATTTTCCAGAAACGCAACGAAGTCCAGATGTACCTTCCCGCGTTTTTCCAGCATGTAGTGATACTGCGGGCGGAATTGGTGCCATCGCCAGATGTTGGTCTTGTTCACCCAGTTCCTTACAAAAACCTTGAAATCCAAGGTGCCGCCGAACTCCTTTCTGAATCCGGTATGGTCTTCTTGTCCGATGCCTCCGCTCTTCAAGAAGAAATACGCTGACACCACCCGATCCCACGGATTCCTCACGACGGTGAATTTGAAATAATTGGCAATACGCGCCGGCTCGAAAACATTCAAATATTCATCGAGCGTCGTATGCCCACCGGCGAGATTGCCAAAAATCGTTTTGTTGATGGCAACGCCGGCACATTTCGGGATATGCACAAAGATCGACTTGGTATCGTCGAATGGCTTGTATGAATATCCATCCTCCGTGGTGGCAATTCGCATGTTTTGCAGCTCTTCAAACCGCGATTTGTGTTTTCTCCTGTAATCCCAGTGTTTAAGCCTGAGGTAAATACTGGGCGGCAGCAATTCGAGTACGCTTTGCTTCATGTCGTTTTCCCGTGCAGTCGTCCGTTTTGGACGGCAGGCATGGCCGCGGGCTGCGGTAGCCGCCTTGCCGCGGCCATCGTATCAGCGACATCCGGCAAATCCGTTGGCTGTCGCGCTTTATTGCACGACGCTTCGGTCTGATCCCGGTGGTCCACGGTCTGTGCCGCAGCTACCTGGGCTCGAGCATTCGCGCCCGGCGGCAAACCTCAATGCCCAGCGCCGGAAGCGACGGGACTGACCTTCGTGCCGCGGGGAATGATCGCGAAGTTGGGGAAGTTGTCATAGCCTGTCGGTGGCGACGGCTTGATGCTGCGCGATTCAAAGATCTTCCAGGCTCGCTCGGCGTTCGGCAGCCCGCTGTCGACTGCGGTTGCGAGGCCTATCTGGAGGTTGGCGGGATACCCCGTCGCCGAATCCGGGTAACCGAACATCTCCCCTACTTGCCAGCGACGCTTTTTCTCCTTGCCCAGCGCAGCAATCATCTCAGGGGAGTTGCACTGAAGTCCCGCGACAAAGGGAAAGGTGGCGTCATAGACTGCGGTGTAGTTGGGGAACCATTTGCCGGAGTCGTCCTTGACCTGCACTTTGTAAGCAGACGCGGCAACCCAGCAATAGCCGCGTGTCGGATCGGCCAGCCAGTCCGTCATCAGGCCGACCTCGAATTTTCCGAGCCAATCGCGGAAGGCCGCGGCGCCCGCAAATCCCAGGTCCGCCGCGTGGCCCGCCGACCAGGTCAGGAAACTGTGTTGCCACGGCGTCCCACCCCGGTTCTTTTTGCCGTTGATGGGATATTGCGATCCACTGTTCATCATGCCCAGTGGATTGGCATTGGGGTTGTTCGTGTAGGTGGCATTGAAGTCGGCGATCGAGTTGTTCACGTCGGCGTTGAACTCGGCCTTCAGAGGATAGCCGTCGGGCAGAAGCCACGCGGCGTCCGCCATCTCGCGCAACACCCAGGCCTTGCCGCGCACCTGGCTTCGCGCATGGTCGATCAGCCCCCGTGAAAATGCGCGATAAGCCTCGCCGGCCGAAAGCTCGCTCATCGAGGCGTAGAACGCCATCTCCTCCATGTAAAAGTGCGAGCCGGTGACCATGTAGGCAACGTAACCGGCGGCTGGTTGGTGGGCGTTCGACCAGCTGTAGAGGCTGCCAGTATTGAAATAAATTCCGGTGCACTTCTTCGTGAGTTCCGAATCCTTCACGCAGGTGGGGAGCAGGTCTTTGCGATAAAGATCCGCGTGGGGACCTTTGCCCCGCGCGGCGTTGCGGGCATGCGTCCAGCCAAGGATCGTGACGTAGGGATGCTTCTGGATGCTCAGCGGCCAGCCGGTCGCCTGATCGCGAAAATGAACCGGATAGGTGCCCAGCGCATCGGTGTTGGCCAACATCCAGTTGTAGGCGCGCACATCGGGATCAATGATGTACACACTGGTCCAGCGCGGCAGCGGTCCTATGGCATCCTGGGCGCCGACATTGCCCATGCGTTGGGTCTGGTCGCAATGATCGAGCGGTGCACAGAACTGGCGCACTTTGGCCAGAAAAGTAGGACTGGGCCGCAAGGGCGCGTACCGCGACACCGCCAGGCTGTCCTGGATGTAGCGCGTGTCCTGTTGCAGATAGAGTTGCGGATCCGAGCCGTTCCACCACAGCACATGATGCCAGCGGGTGTAGGCATACTGGGTTAGCGCTGGGCTGGTATAGCTGGCAGAACCGGAGGTCAAAGTGGCGGTGTATTGGAACTGAGCCTGCGGACTGTATGCCCAAGCGTTTTCGACTACGATATCGGTACGCACATAAGCGATGGAACCGGGTGCGCTTCCGGCGTAGGCGCGCACATTGAAATACACCCGCAGATTCGGGCTGGCCGTGCCGGTTGAACTCGTTACGGGCCCGTTGACGATCCACTCGCTCACCAGGGGGCCCGAGAGCCATACACCGCAAGCGTTGCTCCAAGGTTCGCAACCACCTGAATGTTGCGCGGCTTGCAAAAGTGCGCGGGCGCTGACGACATAAGCTGTGCCGCCAATGTCCAGCGATGCCTTGGCGTCGTATTGCGTGGCCAACAGTTGAGCAAGCGACAGCGGCGATCCTGTCGATGCCGGAGAAGAAGAGGCGGCAATCGCCAGCGGCTCGCTTGCGCCTCCCGACAAGGTCGGTACGAGTGCGGTCAGCACGGCATGCCTCAGACTACCGTCCGGGTTCCTGGCCTTGGCGTCGACCTGCAATGGGATGGGTTGCCCGTTCAACGTCGCCACTACCGTTTCACCTTTTGCGACGTCGCCGGCTTTGAACACTTGGCCAAAGGTGACCGGAACGCTGGTTTGCGTGTGCCTGGCCTGGTTGGTCACATGGTCAGTCACGACGGTCGCGGCATGTGCGGCACCAAAAAACAGAGTTGTTCCGGCGACCGCCAAGGCAAACAGCCTGAATCCGTTCCAGTCACGACCTGAGGTGCGGGTGCATGCAATGTCCATCGCCGTTGCTCCTCCCATTCCAGACGCGTGTGCCACGCAGCTTCTGTTCACTGATCAAACCGATGGAATACCAGCATGATGGTTCCGCTGTTCGTCATTCACCATCGGAGAGGTGCGACATCGCCACCGTTCCGGGCTTGGGTCGGTTGAACGGCCACAGGAGCTTGCGCGAGAACAACAGATACTTGAAGGTGTGCGGCGGCCGCAGGCTACCCAGATGACACCGCCACGCACGCAGGTAATGGCCGCGTTGCCAGTAGGTCATGGCCAGATTATGGAGGGTGCGCAGATATTTGCGGTCCGCCTCTTGCCGGACTTCGGGATCCAGCCGGGTGTCCTGCTGCACCACCCGCAGCAAATCCAGTGCGACTTCGTGGTGCCGGACCTGCTTCGACATCGATCCCGGCGTATCGTAATAACGCACGGTTGGAACATCCATGAAGTGCAACCGCTTGCGTTGCGCGCAAAGTTCGAACGCCAGGTGCGTCCACTCCAGGTGGTTCCAATCGGCATCCAGTGTGTCGGCGGAAATGCTTGCCGTGCGGAAGATGCAGGCTCCGGGGGACAGCCAGCATTCGTTCAACAGGCCCATGGCGGGTCGATCGACATGGTTGGCAAGATGGGTTGATTCGCTGAGGACACCACCATCCCTGACGAAGTATCCGTTGTTGATCAATACATCGCAGTCAGGATGGCTGTCGAGCCATCGCAGCGGCTCCAGCAGCGACCCCGCGATCACTTCATCGTCATCGTCCAGATAGGAGAAAAAGGGCGCCGTCACGAGGTTGCGCCCCGCGGCGCGTGCCACCCTCATCGAGGCCTGCTGCTCCTGGTGCAGGAGGATGCCGGGCCGCTCCTGCAACGCCGCGAGCGTTGCAGGGTCGAACATCTGACCGTTGACCACCACGATGGGTCGCGCGCTGATGCCTTGCTGGTTCTGGATGCTGTCCAGCGCACGGAACAACAACTCGGAGCGTTGCGCGTCCGCGAGTGTCCGCACCACCACGTCCAGAGACAGCATCATGGCACCCACGCCATCGAGCCTACACCGCGGCCGCACGCGGCAGTCGCGATCATGGTTTCAAGCAAGATCGACAAGGGCACGACCTGCATGCCTTTCGCGAGGCATGCACGAGGCGCTCACGAGTCATGCCGGCACTCCCAGTGCGGCGCCGAGATGCTCCACGACCAAGTGCTGGGTTTGTTCGGTCAGGTAGGGGTGCATCGGCAAGCTGAGGACGCGTTCAGCCACTGCATCGCCGACCGGAAGCTTGGCGCCGGCAGCAACGGCGGGTTGCCGGTTGAGCGGGATCGGATAGTGCACGGCGGTGGGGATGCCGGCCGTGGCGAGGGATGCCTGCACCTGTTCGCGATTCGCGACTTGCACGGTGAATTGTGCCCATGCGCTCACGTTGTGCTTGTCCACGTGTGGCACTTCCGTCACGCCCGCTGAAGGCAGCAAGCGCTTGTAGGTAGCCGCCACATGTTGGCGGGCGGCAATTTCGTCCTCGAGGACTTTCAACTTCTGGAGCAGGATGGCCGCCTGCATTGTGTCCAGGCGACTGTTTACCCCCACGCGCACGTGATGGTATCGGCGGTCCTGGCCGTGCCGGGCAATTTGCCGCATGCCCTTCGCAAGCCCGTCGTCGCTGGTGAAAATGGCGCCACCGTCGCCGTAGCAACCGAGCGGTTTGCTCGGGAAAAAACTGGTACAGGCGATGCTCGTCAGATTGCAGCTCTTGCGGTCCTTGTAGGAGGCGCCAAAGCTCTGCGCGGCATCTTCGATCACCGGTATGCCATGCCGTGCAGCGACTGCGTTGATGGCGTCGAAATCGGCACATTGTCCGAACAGGGAGACCCCGATGACCGCCTTGGTGCGCGGTGTTATCGCGGCTTCGAGCAAGGATGCATCGAGGTTGTAGGTACGCGGATCGATGTCCACATAGACCGGCTTGGCGCCGAGCAGCGCCGTGGTTTCCGCCGTGGCGATGTAGGTAAAGCCAGGCATGATCACCTCGTCGCCCGGACCGATCCCCAGCGCCATCTGGACGATTTGCAGGGCGTCGGTTCCGTTGGCGACCGATATGCAATGCCGTGCGCCGGTGCAAGCCTCGAGCGCGCGTTCCAGTTCGGCCACTTCCGGCCCCAGGATGAACTGGCCATGCGCGAGCACGCGTTGAATCGCGGCATCGATCTCCCGCCCAATCCGTGTCCGTTGTGCCTGCAGATCGACGAATTGGATCATCCCGAGTCTCCCAACTTGACCACAACATCACCCTGCATCAGATAACGCGCTCCCGTGTGGGAACAGGCGGCCTGGCCATCACCCTGCAGCGGTAAATCCAGCCGCTCGCCAAATTCGCTCATCCAGCCGATCTGACGCGCAGGCGAGCCCACCATCAACGCGTAGGCCGGCACGTCCCGTGTCACGACTGCGCCCGCCCCCACGAAGGCGAAGGCGCCGATGGTGACGCCGCAGACGATCGTGCAGTTCGCGCCCAGCGTCGCGCCCTTTTTCACGAAGGTGTCGCGGTATTCGTTTTTGCGCTCAACCAGCGAGCGTGGGTTGTAGACGTTCGTGAACACCATGCTCGGGCCGCAGAACACACCCTCTTCCAACGTTACGTTGTCGTACACCGATACGTTGTTCTGGATCTTGCAGCGATCGCCGATGACCACCCGGTTGCCGACGAACACATTCTGTCCCAACGACACTCCGCTGCCGATGCGCGCACCCGCGCAAACGTGCACGAAGTGCCATACGCGCGAATCATCCCCGATTTGCGCGCCTTCATCGACAATGGCGGATGGATGAACGAAATACCCCATGGATTGCTCAAGCCGCGACGTTCTTGAGGAAGGGATGGTAATCACCCTTCAGGCCTATCGGTTTCGCGCTGCGGATCGTGGCGACGGCCGTAATCGCTGTGCGGTTCTCTTCCAGGCCGTAACCCTGCCCCGCAAGGATCCGCTCGTACGAGCGCGTGTGCAGGTCCGCGAACCCTCCGGAAAATTCGATCTCGGCACCATCCACGGTGATCGAACGATAGGTTCGCTGGCCAGCGAGACGCTGTGCCGCTGGCAAATCCGCGATATCGACCGAAAGAAACCAGCGCACGCGCGCGCGTTCGTATTCCAGATAGCCGGCGGCTTTCGTCTCCTCGCTGTGGTGCACGACGTTGTGCTGCAGGTCACCGAAGATGAAATGCAGCATGTCGAAAAAATGCACGCCGATGTTCGTGGCGATCCCGCCGGATTTCTTCATGTCGCCCTTCCATGAGCGCAAATACCAATGGCCGCGCGCAGTGACGTAACTGAGATCCACGTCGTGTCGTTTGCCGGGATCGCTGCGTTGCACGCTTTCACGCAGCGCGACAATGGACGGATGCACGCGCAACTGAAGGATCGTGCTGACCTTGTGCCCGCTGTCGCGTTCGATCTCTTCGATGCCGTCGATATTCCACGGATTCAGTACCACCGGTTTTTCGCAAACGACGTCACAGCCGGAGCGCAAGCCAAAACGCATGTGCGAATCATGCAGGTAATTGGGCGAACAGATCGATATGAAATCGAGTCTGTTGGCGTGATTGGAACGCCGCATCTTGTCGACATGGCGATCGAATCTTTCGAATTCGGTGAAGAAATCAGCCTCTGGAAAAAAGCTGTCGATGATGCCCACCGAATCACTCGGATCCAGCGCCGCCACCAGCTGGTTGCCGGTCTCCCTGATCGCCTGCATGTGCCGGGGGGCTATATAGCCCGCCGCGCCGATCAACCCGAAATTCTTCATTTTTCTGTGCACGGCAGTGTAGGTGCAGCGATACGACGCAGCCGGGAACCTACGGATTCATGGAACAGGCAAAAATCCCTGCACTTCGGAAGCAAAGCCCGAGTGCGAACATGTCATCGGATCGCGCTCAAACCTCGTTCCAAAGCGGCCTCCAGCCTATCACGAAATCCAGGGCGTCGAACCACGACCGCCCGCGAAGATCGAGCCCATCCATCACACGTCGGCGCCGACGTGCCCAATCACGTCAGCGTGAGTCGAGGCAGGCAACGATCTTCTCCGCTGCGTGACCTTCGCCATAGGGTTTGACCGCAGCACCGCGACTGCCGCGCGCCGCCAGGATCGCATCCGCCACCTGCCCGGAGTCCCTCGGCGGCGCCAGCCGGTTCCATCCTGCGTCGATCAATTCGACCCACTCGGTCTCCTCGCGCAAGGTGACGCAGGGCACGCCATGAAAGAAGGCCTCCTTCTGGACGCCGCCCGAATCCGTGGCAACCACGGCCGCATTGCGCTCGGCCAGGACCATGTCCAGATAGCCCAACGGTTCCACCAGGTTCACGTGCTTTCCGGCAAACGCAAGCAAACCCGCACGCTGCAATACACCACGCGTGCGCGGGTGCAACGGCCACAACACCGGGATGTGTTCACTGACGCGTGACAGCGCATCCAGGATGGTCCGCAGACGATCCGCGTCATCGGTGTTTTCCGCGCGATGCACCGTCACAAGCAGGTATCCGTGGGGCGGCAACGCCAATCCGGCGATCGCGTCGCCTTTCAGCCTCGCCGCACGGGCCCCATGGTGCAGCGCCGCGTCGTACATCACGTCGCCCACTTCCAAGATGCCTTCCTGATCGAGTCCCTCGCGGCGCAGGTGGGCCACCGCGGTTTCGGTCGGCGCGAACAACCAGCTGGAGATGCGATCGGTCAGGATGCGATTGATTTCCTCCGGCATCCGCATGTTGAACGAGCGCAAGCCCGCTTCGACGTGCGCCACCGGTATGTGGAGCTTGGCGGCGGCCAGTGCGCCGGCGAGCGTGGAATTGGTGTCGCCGTACACCAGGACCGCATCCGGTTTTTCATCCAGCAAGACTCGCTCGACTCCTTCGAGCATGCGCGCCGTCATTTCGCCGTGATGGCCGCCATGAACCCCGAGGTGGTATTGGGGGTCGGCCATGCCCAGTTCGGAAAAGAACACCGATGACATGTTGGCATCGAAGTGCTGGCCGGTATGGACGACGATTTCCTGGACCGTCGATCGCCTTGCGATCTCCGCGGAAACTGCCGACGCCTTGATGAACTGGGGTCGCGCGCCGAGTACGGTGACGATCCTCATGCGAATCCTTGGTAAAACCGCGTCAGTTTTGCGGCCTCGCTGGGCCAATTGTAGGTACGCAGCACGGCCTGCCGCCCTATCCGGCCCATCTTCTCTGCCGCGATTGGATCATCAAGCAACGTGCGAATCGCGGCCGCGATCTGCTCCGGAGACTGCGGATCGACGCAAATGCCCGCGTGTGAATCGGCAACGATCTCCCGCCACAGCGGAAAATCCGAGGCGATCACCGGCAACTCGGCCGACATGTACTCGAACAACTTGTTGGGTTGCGCATCCAAGTGGCTGCGTATCGGCAAGAAGGTGACCAGCCCGGCGATACTCTCGGCCATCACCTCGCGCGCTTGCTCACGATTGACCCTGCCGAGGAAACGCACCTGCGACCAGCCTGGTCGCGTTCTCAATTCTTCCTCGAAGCCTGGTTCCGAAAATTCCCCGCACAACACGAATGTGACCCTTGGCACCAGTGGAAGTGCGTCGATGACGGGTCGCAGCCCACGTACACGGGTAATGTTGCCGACGTAGCAGACTTGGGGCTGGCGCAGTCGCGGGTTCTCCGGCGGCACCAATTCCGCCGGCCACGGATAGTTGTTGATGTTGACCGTTGCCCGCGTGATTCGCCGGAAACGCTCGGCAATAAGTGGTGTCGCCGCCGCGACGCCAAAAAACCAGCGGGCGGCGACGTACTCCAGCGCGCTGACCGCGCCCGCGACCGGTTTTCGAAGCCACTTGGGCAGCCAGTACTTGTCGAGGATGTCCCGGGGATAATCCTCATGCACATCGTAGATCACGTGCCGCCCGCGCAATCTCAGCCACATTCCATAAGGGATCAACTCCGGGTCATGAAAATGGTAGACCGCGGCGCGCACGCGACGGGCGGTGCGATAGCAGCGCCAGGTATGCCTGAGCATCCTCCCCAACCGCCCGGGCGACTGGGGCAACGCGTGCACCGTTACGCCGCTCGCCGCGGCTTTCGCAACATCGGCCGCTGATGCGGTGATCACCAGATGCGTGTCGTAACCGGCGGCAGCGAGCGAGACGCACTCCTTCAGTGCGATGCGTGTGTCCAGACCCTCATGGTTGGACGCCATGTGACAAATGACGGTCATGAGGTTCGGATCGCGAAAACATGCACCATTGTCTGAGACCCCTGTTTCAAGCAGTGCAACCCACCCTTTCCGCACCGCGTTTGAAATCCCGCCAACCATTTCAACCTGGCTTCGGCGCGAACCCCATCCGCTGACGAAGCATCGATATCCCGTTCCTGATTTCGAAAGATACGGGATGCTTGAGCACGAAAATTCCGCCCAGCCACGCTGCGCCAGTGCCCGCTGCCGCGACAAAGAATGCCGCCACGTAATGATGGGAGGGGGGGCCGGGCCACAGCACCAACACCGCGGCAGGTGGGATGCTTGTCACAACGGTCAACGCTGCGCTGGGAGCCAATGCCGTGGCGAGCGCGTGAATCCGCAGCGCATCATACCGACACAGCTTGCGGTAATAAAGAAACACGGCGACGACATACACGAGAACCTGTGAGGCCGCGACCGCCTCCAGACTGTAAAACGCCGCCAGTACCGCCAATCCAACCCGGACGAGCTGGTACTGCACTTCAATATTCGTGACTTCGCGATAACGCCCGACCGCCGTCAACAAACCATTGACCTGATAGATCAGCGTGCCGATGATGGCCGCCCCGCACAACCAACGCATCAGCGGCACGGCGGCGTCCCATTGGCTGCCGAACGCCAACTGGATCAGCGGATAGGCCATCAGCGCGGAAAAGGCGAAAAACGGCCAACTGATCGCCGTGATGTACACCAGCGATTGCCTGAACAACCACGGCGCCGCGTTGCTTTCACGGTGCTCGCGCGCGTAAGCGGGAAATGTCACTGCCCCTATCGCTCCGATGACGTTGGTGCGGAAGATGTTCACGATGCCATAGCCGCGCGAATAGAACCCGGCGGCCGCCATCCCGAGCATCCGTCCGACTACGATGTTCGCCGACTGCAACCCCACCTGCGCCACGATATCCGAGACGGTTCGGTATGAGCCGAAATGCAGCACCCGCTTCCAGTCCGAGAATCCCAGCCCGCGAACGCGGTACTGCCCACCCCAGAGCGCACATCCCGTCACGACCACCGCCATCGCGGCGACCGACGCCCAAGCCATGCTCATGTATGAAAACCCAAGGTAGGCCAGAGCAATGGTGCTGATGCTCCTTGTCGCCGTTTCGGCCATCTGGATCCTGACCAGCACCGCGAACTGCATCTCGCGCTTCATGCACGACATGGTGGTCGTGCCGAACGGCATCAGCACGAATACCAGGCTCAAGGCCCTCGTCACCCGGGCAACGCCGGGATCCCCATAGAACGCCCCTATCAAGGTACTGAAGCCGAAAATCGCAGCTGCAAGCACCCAAGCGATGATCATGTTCACGGTGAACGCCGTGCGAACCAGATCGTCGCTCAGACTTTTTTCCTGGATGATGAACTCCGTGACCCCGAAGTCGCGCAGCATGTGGACCAGCGCGACAAGCGCCACTGCCACGGTGAATACGCCGACCTCCGCAGGAGTCAGCAAGCGGCTGACAATGGTCACCGTCGCAATGTTAAACAGGAACGAGATGCCGGTTCGCGTGAACGACAGCGACAGAGCCTTGCGTACGCTGGTCCTGGAGTTCTTCATGGATTTCCGTGTTTCAACAGCCCGACGCGGATGCGATGGCGAGATGCCGACCGGTCCGTATCCGACCGCCAGCCCGACAACCGCAATGGCGCGCGCAGAGCACCCTGACACGCTGGACGGAAGGCTTCAACATGGCATTGCCGACTGCAGCACGATGTCTTCGATCTCGGAGCCGCCACCGATCCTGTCAACCACTTCAAAACGCTGGTCGTCGCGAAGGCGGAAGAGGGTACCGTGGTTGCTGTTGTCCTCGTGTGTGCGCACCACGAGCAGAAGACCCGAGGGCCCGCTGAGGTATCGGCGTATGTTCGCGAGCATGCCCGTCAGCACGGCGGGAGGGAAATAACCCCGGTTGAGGATATTGGCCGCGCGAATCGCGTCAAACCTGCCGGCAAACGAATTGTTGTAACGGTGTATGTCGTCGTTGCATACCGCAATGTTCTTGTTGGCCAGCAACCGGGGAGTAATCAACTTCACCGGCGTGATTCGCCAATCGTCCGGATCCGACAGTATCCGTCGGGACAAATGCGTGAATGCAACGTTTATGGATTTGCGCAGGATGAAGAAGCCGTTGCGGTAGTCCATGGCAATGACCCACGGCTTCATGGTGCCAAAGGGAAGATCGAACCGGAGCGGAAATCCGTCCGGCTCGACCAACGCATGACATTTCGGCATTACCTGTACAAGCAGTGCGTCGATGACGAGGTCGGTGGCGACGATGGTGACAGCCAGGTCGCCTGCGGTGAGGTCATCGTACAGCTCCGCGGTACTTACGCCGGAAGAGATCCCGATATCCAATATTTTGACGCGGCTCCGGCCAGCACGTCGCAATTGTTGCAACAGGTGCGGATTGGTATCGGCGAAACGCTGATGAAAAGTCGTTTTGTACGTCCCGTTCTTCGTCATCAGCGATGTGAAAAACTCCTGCTCCATTGCTGGAGTGAGCTGCGCCACCGGGGTTTCGAAAAAAGCCTTTGCTGCCAGCATCGGTTTGCATGCTCAAGAGTGGAAAATGTCGATCGGCTGCCGGGAACGCGGTCGCCGCGTTCGCGCCGACGCTGGATAAATTATTCAGGTCTGCATTGACTCGGCACGTTGCGCGGCCGCCCTGTCCAGCAAACCAGCCAGCAAGGCGGTTCCCTCGCGCCGTGAGTATCGGGCGACCATCTCGGGACGTGCACGCGGCGCACCGCCTGCAGGCAGGGCCTGGATGAATCCGAGCAGGTGCTTCTCGATCGCATCGACATCATCGATGGGCGCCAGTTGGGCGCCGCCGGCCTCACGCAACAACGCCGCGGTATCCCCATGCGTGCCCACCAGGGCGAGAATCGGACGTCCGATACGCAGGTACTCATAGACCTTCGCGGGGATTTGCCGATCGTACTTCTCGCCCTGGAACAGCAGCAGTGCGTCGGCACGGGCCTGCTCGGCCAACGCTTCGCGGTTGGCGATTGGCGGCGCCAGGGTCACCATTCCCTCCAGTTTGAGGCGCTGTATTTCGCGTGTGTAGGCGGCCTCCGAGCCGCTCGCCCGCAGGACCACCTTGATGGTGGCGGCATCAATGCTGCCGGCGTCCCTGAGTCGCGCAAGTGCGCTGAAAAAAGGAACCGGATTACGGCCCTCGGGATACAGGACCCCACTGTGCAGCAAGTTCAACGGTCTGCCGGACCGCGATGGAGGGCCGGGAAGTTCGGCGAACGCATCCTCGTCGTAGCCATTCCCGATGACCGCCAAGCGCCCCTCGCGGTAGATCTCAGGAAAACGTTCGGCGCACCATTCCATCGCGCTTGGAGTCGTGAAGACAGAATAGGCGGCGCGCGACACCACGCGACGCTCCCACCGGGATTGCGACCTTACCGTCATCGCATCCTTCCGCGCGACGGTAACCGCAACCGGGTCGCGAAAGTCGGCGATCCAGGGGATGCCCGTCAACCGGCTCAAGGTGTAGGCAACACAATGCGAGGTCATGATCGGGTACGTGGACCAGATTGCCTGCGCACGGTAGCGCTTGATCAGGCGCAGCCCGAGCCAGACTGCTGCCGGCCACCAACTCGCCCATCGATCGGGCTGCGCCAATATGGATGGATATTTCCCGAAAAGCCCCAGGTGTCGTCGCGCATCCAGTGCGACAGCCCGGTGGACATGGCATCCTTCGGGTATCGACTGGATGCTGCCTGGATCGACCTGCTGGTACGCACATCGGGTTGCGGAAAGCACCACCGGATTCCAGCCCAGTTCGGGCAGGTATTTCGTAAACGCCAGCAACCGCAGGTGTCCGCTGCTGAGTGCGGATGGCGGGAAATGAAACCCCGTCATGATCACGCTTTTGGTCACTGCTCGGTCCCGCCGGTCGTCATGTTCCGGATAAACCCATGGCTTTTCCATTCGCCACGTCCCCCCGTCCTATATCGCCCCTTCCGGGGACCATGGATTCCGCAGTCCTGGCCTCCAGAATTTCCTTCAGCAGAACACACATCGCCATGATCTGGTAACTGAGATCGAAGTAGGTGGACGTGGTTGCCAGGCCCGCCGTCATGAATGCAAGCAAGCTGACCTGAAGCATCGAGGCAAGGTCAAACGCCCATTTGTCCGATGGCGAATCCCGCGTTCGGCGACGGACCTTCGCGCAATTGCGCCAACTGACGAACAGAAGCGCGACAAACATGACCAGTCCGGGGAATCCCTGCTCGCCGAGTACCCGGAAGTAGATGCTGTGCACCGCGCGCGGTACTGCGTCTTCGGGCCCGTACCTACTCCACATGGTTGCACTTTGGTAGACATCCATTCCCCCGCCGACCAATGGGCGATGGAGCGCAACCTGGGTCGCGAACTCCCAGGATTGCATTCGTGTTTGCATGGAGTCCGTCTCGTCGGCGTGGTGAAGCGTATCCATGCGTTCCATCCACTGCGCCGGCATGAAGTTATAAGCGGTGACTCCCAATGACAGGAATACGAGGGCAAGCATTATCTTCTTGCGCCCTTTCAGGAACAGTGCCGCGCATACGACCGCGAGCGCCACGAGCCCACCACGGGAGTAGGTTCCCAGTATCCCGATACCCACAATGAACAGCGCAACCCCCAATCCCAATTTCACGTATTTGCGCGAGGCCTGCAACTGAAGATAGCGCATCAAGGGCAGGATCATGCAGAGGGCTTGGGCCAGATCGTTATTGTCCGCGATGAAACTTTTGGCCGGCCCATAGACGTGATAAGCGCCTCCCCTGAGCGCAGTGAATATTCCGCCCTTGAGCCCATAGAATCCAATCGAGATGACGATGACCCATACCAACCAGTGAATGCGTTTCCTGTCATTCACCAGCATGAACGTGACCAGCACCATGATCAGCGTCTTGCCGAATTGCTCCCATGTCTGCCATGCAGAATCCTGTTGAACGGCGTAAAACGCGGTAAGAGTCGTCCAGGCAAAAAACAGGAAAAGCAGGATGACGGTTGAGGACGGCTTGACCGTCTTGCGTTCCCTGTTGAACAGCATGCTCACCAACGTGACGATCGCAACCAGTTGCACCCAGGGAAAGCTGATGGCAAAACCGTAGCAAAGACGGTACGGGTTCATGTAGCCGAGCCATGACCATACCAGCAGCCCCACGTACGGACGCATCAGGATGTAGGGAATCATCCCGAAGACGAACAGCGCGAGTGCGATGTCGCGCATGTCGCTAGTCCCGCTCCAGTTCCAGCATCAGCGCGTCCATGAAGAACTTGGCCGCCCAGTTCGGATAGCGATTCTTCATGTAACCGCCCTTCAGCGGATTCGAACCCGGCAAGCCGCCACGCACCGCACCGTCGGCCGAGGTCAAATCCTGGATGGACAGGTTGAATCGGTTGGCGTTTGCCGCGGCCGCCTTCCAGGAACCATCGCCGGTTTCCGCCGCCAGACGTTGCCAGATGATGGCCATCTGAGAATTGCCGGTCACACAGGTCCAGCGGCTCGCCGGCCGCCAAGTCGAATCCAGCCTGCCTGGCAAAGCCCCGTCGCGACGCTGGGCTTGCGCGACGGCTCTTGCCGTGCGGCCGGCAGCATCCACGAAGTCACTGTTGGCGGCAATCAGGCCCACTTCCAGAATGCCGCGGGTTGCATAGGCGATGGTGTGCGTGAGCGGTCGGTCATTGTCCTCAAGATCGTTGTTCCCCAACCATCCATTCGGGCGCATCTCGGTGAGCGCCCATTGCACGTTGCACACCGCCGCATCCAGATAACGCGGTTCGCCAAGGATGTGTCCGGCCTTTGCCAGTGCGAAAGCAACGCGGGTGTTGTAAGTATTCAATGCGTGCGTGGCAAACGGCGAAGCGAAGCGTCGCCAGGCGCCGTCGGGATCCTGGGCGGCCACCAGCCAGTCGGCCGCGCGCGTCGCCGAATCGCGGAAGCGCGCGTCCTGCGTCTGTTGCCATGCCGACAACCAGCCAAACAACACCTGCCCGGTGTTGAAAATGGTCGGGACGACTTGTTTCGCATCCAGCGTGCCGGCGCGCACGCCGCCATCGGGAAGCTGGATGGCCGATTCCCAATCGGCCATGCGGATGGCGCGTTCCCGCCATTCGCCTTCACCTGAGAAATCCGCGTAACGGAAGAAGGTCGGAATGATGTAGCCGGTGGTTTCCGGGTAAGCACCGGTCCATGCACGCTTCGCTGCGTCGTAACAGGCACTGACGCCGCCGCAACCGGTGGCGTCCTGTGCACGTGCCAGCCATTCGGCTGCGGCCTGCAGGCCACGGCGAGCATCCATTGCTGGCCGTGTCATTCGCCTGGGCAGGAATCGGTCGACCACGCTCATGGTTTGCTCCGGGCCGCGTGCGTCGGCGACATTATCCTGGATGTTCGAATGCGCACCGCGCGCAGGATGCGCCTCAGGTCCTGCACGAGAAACGGGAGCGGATCATTCCACCGGGCCACGGCGTCGGCCACGCGACTACCGCGTGGAACACCTTGCCCCGGACGTTGATTCTGCATCTGTGCCGATCGCGTGTCCTCGGATCGTACACGCCAGACGACAGGCCGCCGGTTCACGGCGGGCGCAGGAAAGGGCAGATCGAGTTCTGAACAATACGCCGCGTAGGGCAAATTGACGCCGTTCAAGGTCGCGACTTCCTCTTGATAGTCGGTGCGGCCGATGGTCGGCTCCACCATTCGGAATTCATGCGTGCGCGCGTCGCGTTTGTATTCCATGCCGGCCATGCCGACCACGCCTGCGTCGCGGAAAAAGCGTGCGGAGAGCTGCGAGAGCTCATCGTGGACCTCGGGCGCGGCAGTGCAGCTTGCGGTACCGCCAACCTGCGGCGGCCACGAACGAATCTTGCGACCCGTGAACGACGCGGCGACCCGTCCTTGGCTGTCGAGGTACTGAAGACAAAAATAGATGTTTGAATCCGGCCCCTCGATCCACTCCTGCACCACCACGTCCTGCATGACCACAAGAATGCGGCGCAACAGGCCGGCAGCCTCCTCCATGCTCTCCACGCGATAGGCCTTCTTGAATTGATGGCCGTATTCGGAATGCCGTTCGCCAGGCTTGACGACGACCGGATAATGCAGATTCTCGAGCGCCGGCAGGTCGGTGGGCGCGCGGATGTGCACCAGCGGCGGAATGGGGCTGCCGAGCTGTTCGGCAAGGTGCTGGAAGCCCTGCTTGTGAAGCAATGCATCCACGACATTTCCGGGCGGCAGGCTGAACCGATAAATCGCCGAGAGGCGGTCGCGATGCTGCGATATCGTCTTGACGGACTCCTCTTGGGTCAGGAGCAAAACCGGACGCACGCCGGAAAATCGTTCCGTTCCAAGACGCACGAGTTCTTCAACCAGTGTTTCGCCTTGCAAAGCGCGAACCTTCAAGGGCTTCGCGGCCCGCGTGTACATTTCCGGGCGCCATCCATCGGAATCCAGCAACCAGACCGGCACCCCCGCGCGTGCCAGGCTGCGCGCCACACCCAGACCGTTGGCGCCCGCGCCCAGAACCACAGCGGGTGGGTTGGCACCACTGGGGGAGGTTGATTTCCTGCCAGTCACCGATTGGGGATATTCATTCACGACACCGCCCCCGATCGCGCGCCAGTCGACCATTTGTCCACAACACCGGCGTACAGCGCGCACTGCGCATCCACGATGGGACCCCATCCCAGCCGCTCTGCGACGCTGCGAACCGCAGCACGGGCGGGAGCTTGGTCCCGCAACCGCAGCCAGGCCGACGCGATGGCTTCGGCACTGCGTTCGGCAGCGACCACACCTGCTGCCGGCGTGTTGATCACCTCGGCCGCGCTTTCAAAGGGCGCGGCAATCACCGGCGTACCGCAAGCCAGCGACTCAAGCATCACGTTCGGCATGCCCTCGCGGCTTGACGCAAGCACCAACGCGTCCGCCGCGTTGTAGTAGTCACACAGTTTCACCTGAGGCAGGGTGCCGAGGAACCGCACGCGCGCGCCGATACCCAAGCGCCCGACCAACTGCCGCAAGTGTTCCTTTTCGGGACCTTCGCCAGCGATCAACAGGGTGGCGTCGGGCGTTTTGGCCAGCGCCGCGAGCGTGAGGTGGACACCCTTCAGCTCGACCAGGTGGCCTACCGCCAACCAGACCGGTCCCGTTAGGCCCAACCCAGCGCGGATGGACGCGCGGTTGCGCAGCTGGAAACGCTCGAGATCGACGCCGTTGCGCAACACCGTGATCTTGTCGGCATTGACGCCCAAAGCCGCGACCTTGTCCTTCAACGCCTGCGATACGGTCACGACGGCAGCGGCATGCTCGGCTGCCCATTGCATTTGCCGACGCGGCAATCGGTGGCGCGATATCTGGTTGACGTCGCTGCCGCGGGCGGTGATCACGACCGGCTTGCCGAGCGCTTCGCCCAACCACGCGGCCACCACGCCATCGGGATAAAAATAGTGCGCATCGATGATATCGAAGGCCCCGACGCTGACCACCACGTTCCGCAACACCGGAAGCAGGGCACGATACATGAGGGCCGGCGCGATGCTCATGCCCACCTTTGGAATCACCGGATAGCGCGGATGCAGGATCTGCATGCCGTGGCGCTGCTCGCGTTCCGGCACCCGGGCAAACGCAGCGTAAGTGCCGAAGCGCTGGTGCTTGAACGGAAACCATGGCACCGGGGCCACGACGGTCGCGGCGACCCGGCCGGAATCCAGCAGATGGCGCAATCGCTCCTCAACGAATACACCGTGGCGAGGTTGCGCCGCATTCGGATACAAACTGGTGAAGACCAGCAAGCGGGTCTTGTGTCTGGATGCGGCATCGGCAGGGGCGTGCGCCGCGTCGAATTCATTTTTCCGCGGCGACACGACGTCACCTTCCACCCAATCGACCGCAGCGATCTTCATGTCGCGGCCTCCGAGAGTGCAACCGGTGCCTGCACGTCGTCGGGATAAAAGCGGGATACCGGACTGATTCGCAAAATATGCAGGATGCGTTCTATGACTTGCGGTGCCAGTTCCGAACGCCAGCGTTCCGCCGACGCCTGCGGATTCTTGAACACGCTGTAGTAGTCCGTTTCGGTCGCATGGGTGCTGGCCCCTATGAACCTTTCGGTCTGCGGCTGCCAGTCGAGTCCGGTGAACTCGAACATCCGCCGGGTCGTCGCGAGCGGATTCGCACAGACATCCTCGTAGCGCACCGTAAGCACGCGCTCGCAGCGCGCGACGTCCGCAAGGATCTTCTCCTGTGTCAGTACCCAGCGCCACGCCAGCCGTTCTTCGGGCGTGAGCTGCTTGATATCTTCCAGGCTGAGGCCGTGCGTTTTTCCTGTGTTGGTCGCCAACAGTGCCTTGAACACCCACAGGTCTTCGCTGCTCGGGATCAGGTCGCCGAAACGGCTGGCCGTCTCGCCGCGCAATACCGACGCCACATAACCGCAAGGGTGACGCATCAGGTGAATGGCGCGGGCATCCGGCAGCGCCGCAATGCACACCCCCAGCCGCCCAGGTGACTCGATGGATTTCCAGACAACGCGCACCTGTTCGCGATCCGCCGCCGTGGGCCGGAGCAGGCAGGGAAAATTGCGCTTCACGCGACTTGCGACCTTGGCGACAGACACCCCTACGCGATACGCGTACAACCCGGTGGCGGACTGGTAGCTCTTCGCGAACAACGGTTGTTTTCCCACCACTTTGGCAGAGCGCATCTGCGGGAGCGAAGCGGCAAATTGCTCCAACTCTTCGCGATACTCCGGCGCAGTCTCGGTTTCGGGATACAGCGGGAAGCTCAACCGCCGCACGCTGTCCGGCTCATGCCGGTAGAGCGTATCCGGATGGCTGTCGAACAGTTTGCCGATCCAGGTGGTGCCGGAGCGCGGCATACCGAACACCAGAATGCAGCGATTCATGACAATGCTCCAACGGCGAGGGCACTGTCCGGCCGTGCGTCGGGAGCCATGGCGGAAACGGGCTGCTGCACGCGACGCAAAAAGGCGTCCAGCATCAGCAGGCTCCAGAGCGTCGGGGCGTGATCGCGCCGCCCAGACGCATGCTGTCGCAGCAGCCGATCGAGCACCGCCGGTTCGAAATAACCGCACTCTGCAACGGCTCCTGCGAGCAATGCTTCCCGCGCGCGCTGCGCAAGCGGACCGCGCAACCAAGCCGACAGGGGTACGCTGAAACCCATTTTGGGCCGGTAGAGCACGTCATGCGGCAAATCCGGTTCCAGGGTTTTCTTGAAGATGTATTTCCCCGTGGCTCCCCTCAGCTTCAACGCCGGCGGCAAGCGGGATGCCCATTCGACCAGCCGGTGATCGAGCAGCGGCACGCGCACTTCGAGGCTGTGTGCCATGCTGGCTCGATCCACCTTGGTGAGGATGTCGCCGGGAAGCCAGGTCTTGAAGTCCAGGTATTGCGCCAGCGACAGCGGATGATCGGTAGGCGCGCGGGTGGCATGCGCGCGGAACACTTCGAGCGCGCTGTAATCCTGAAGCTCGCGCTTGAAAGCGGGGCTGTAAAGCTGCCGTCGCAACGCCCACGGCGTGGTGCTGACGCTGTGGAAATAGGCCTCTGCGTCATCGCGAGCCAGCGCCTGCAGCGTCGTCTTGGCGCGCAGCGGTCGCGGCGCCCAGTCGGCCTTGGGATAGATGCCTCCCAGGAATCCGAACACCGGTTTGCGCAGCGACCTGGGCATACGCGCGCGCAATCCGCTTTCCCATGCATGCAAACGATAGCGCCGGTAACCGGCGAAATTCTCGTCGCCACCATCGCCGGACAGCGCCACGGTCACCTGGGTGCGCGCCAGTTCGCATACGCGATAAGTCGGCAGGGCCGAGCTGTCGGAGAACGGTTCATCGTAGATGGTGGCCAGCGTGTCGAGGAGCGAGTAGTCATCCGGGCTGACACGCTTCTCGAAATGCCGGGTGTGCAGATGTTCGGCCACACGCCGCGCATATTCCGTTTCATCGAATGCGCCATGGTCGAAACCGATGGAGCAGGTGCGCACAGGTTGGCGTGACGCCCGACTCATGCTGGCCACCACGGCGCTGGAGTCCACGCCGCCGGAAAGGAATGCGCCGAGCGGCACGTCCGCAATCATCTGGCCTGCGACGGACTCGTCCAGCAAGCCGCGCAGTTGTGCCGCGGCTTCGTCCAGGGTCACGCCAGCGGCTTGCTGGAACGGCACATCCCAATACTGCCGCGGGACCGGCGCGGGTTCGCCGGCGCGCCAGCTCAACCAATGCCCCGGAGGCAGTTTGAAAATCCCGCGGTAGATGCACTTGGGATCCGGCACGTAACCGAGCGCCAGGTAATCCTCGAGCGCTTGCGGATCGATCCTGCGTTCGACGCCGGGGTGCGCCAGCAATCCCTTGAGTTCGGACGCGAAAACCAGATCGCGCGCACCGGTGAATCCGTAATAAAGCGGCTTGATGCCGATGGGATCACGCGCAAGGTGGACGCGCCGGGCGCGCATGTCCCAGATCGCGAACGCGAACATGCCGACCAGCCGCGTGAGGCACGCCTCGCCCCAACGCTGCCACGCACGCAGCAGCACTTCGGTGTCGGAACGACTGTGGAACACCACGCCCAATGCTTCCAGCTCGGTCTTGAGCGCAGGGAAGTTGTACAACTCGCCGTTGTAGACCAGTGCGAGACCGGCCGCTTCATCCACCATGGGTTGCTGGCCGTGGCTCAGGTCGATGATGGAAAGTCGACGATGCCCAAGGGCCACGCCCTCGCCGAGATACAGCCCGGCTTCGTCGGGCCCGCGATGACGCTGCGCGTCCCGCATACCCAGCAGCACCCGTTCATCGACGCGTGCGTCCCTCGCCAACACGATGCCTGCCAGACCACACACGTCACTGCTCCTTGTGTTCGGCCAAGCCGGACATTGCACGTGGCTGTATGGCAGACGCCCGCTGGCCCAGAAGTTTGTCGTAAAGCGCAGCGTAGGCCGAAACCATGTCGTTCACCCTGAATCTGGTTTCCACGAGCTTGCGGCCGGCGTCACCGTGCTGCACCCGCAATGCTTCATCGGATACGTAATTCGCCAGAGCCCGGGTCAGTGCGAGGGGATCTCCGGCCCGAACCAACAATCCCGTGACTCCGGGTGACACAACCTCGCCCACGCCCCCGACTTCGGTCGCCACTACGGGCAACCCAGCCGCCATGGCTTCCAACACAACGCCCGGCATGCCTTCGGCGATGGAGGAAAGTACAAAGATATCGAACTCCGGAAGAAGCGTCGGTACGTCATCGCGATTTCCCAAAAGACATACCTGCGCAGCAAGACCCAGATCGGCGATCTGCGCCTCGAGCATCGCGCGCCGCGGCCCTTCACCGACGATGACCAGGCGCAGACGACCGCGCGCATCGGGCAGAGACTCGCACAACCGATTGAAAGCGGACACCAACCCCGCCTGATCCTTGACCGGGTCCAGTCGCCCGACGGTTCCAATCAGGATGGTGCCCGGCGGCGCGAAGGATCCCAACAATGGCCGCGTTTCCTTCTTCGCGGGCGCAACGAGAAAGCTGTCGACATCAATGCCATTGGGGATGCAAACCACCCGCGATGAATCGATACCCACGTTTTCTATCAGCCAGTCATGCAGATCCCTGGAGACCGCCAGATATCGATCAATGAATGGCGTCATCCAGCGCCGCAGATAGCGATACTTGCGGCTCTCCCCGCGCGGATCGCTGGCGTCGCGGCCACGCTCGCCATGAACGACACGACGCACTCCGGCAATCCTTGCGACAGGCGCGGCATCCAATGCACCGAAGTTATACGTATGCATCAAATCCGGTTTCAGTTTCCTCAGCGCTTTCCACAATCTGAAGTAGCAGCTCCAGTCCTTGCCGGGTTTTTTATGCAGCGCCAGGCACGGAACGTTCGGGTCCGCAATCTTTTCACGGAATGCGCTGAATCCATCAAGGCAAATCACCGCGTGACGGTATTTCGATTGGGTACGGTTGATCACGGTCACCAGCACACGCTCCATGCCACCGGTATCCAGGCGGTAGAGCACGTGTGCGATCAGCGGCTTCGCGTTCACGGCACGCTCCCAGCGATGCCGGTCGACCGTTGCGCTTGTGAATCCAGCGCACCTGCCGCGGGCAGCGCCCGCGCGAAACCACGCAAACGCTCGCGCGCCCGATCCGCATCGCTGCTGGCGACCGGCAGCGACAATGCCCATACGGAAGACCGAGGCACGCGGCCGCGCAGCACGTCCCACGCCTGCAGCAGCTTGGTCAGCACCGGAGATGCCGTGCAACGTCGATCCACGCAGTACCAGTACCACACCAAACGTGGACCCGTGGCTTCGGCCAACCGCAGTTCCCGAACCGTCACCTCCATCCCGTTGGCAAAATCAACGCGCCGGGCGGCGCTTGCAAGGATGTGCGCCTGTGCCGGGTCGTAGACGTCATTTCCATACGTGATCAAGGTATGTCCGCGACGAGGCTTGCCGGTATAGACGGCATGAAACAGCCCGATCACGTACCCGCTGGCGGTCGATCGATATTCCGCTTGCACTTGTCCCGCGGCTCCCTTGAAGTCCGGTCGCCACCCATCGGTCGGCGCTCGCGGCCCAGACCAACCTGCAAGCGTCGGAGCGGTGAGATGCAGGGTTTCCGGCGACCAGTCCGTCTGGGTAAATTCCGCAGCCAAGACCGGGCCGGCGATCAACAACGCGATCGCCACCGGCCAGACGACGGTACGCAGGGCGGTCGGCTTGTCGTCGCTCGCATAACGATGCTCTGGCACCACGGGACGGTCGCGAAAAAACCAGCCAGCCAGCAACAGCAACACCAGTACCGTGCCGAAGAACTGCCAGCCGAAAATCAGGTGATCGGTGCCGGTGGCGTATTTCATCCCCCACGTATCGCCGATCAGCACCGTGAAATACACCCTGAGGCCGTTGGCAATGATCGGTACCACTGCCGCCAGCGCCACGAACGCCATCCGTTTCCACCAGCGTTGATACATCAGGTACGCATAAAGACAACCGAGCGCGGTGCAGGCGATGAAGAACTTCACGCCGCTGCAGGCGTCCGCCACCATCCACGTCGCCGAGGGCGTCATGATCTCCCGGCCGTTGAGCAGCACCGGCGTGCCGGTCAATTCCAGGGCACGCACCGCGAAATGCGCGGTGATGTCCTGCAATGGACCGACCAACGCATTGCCCCAGGGCACGGCGAACACCACGAGATACCCGAGCGGGAACTTCAACAGCCACGATGCACGCCAGCCCCAGAAGGCGAGCACCAGGCACGGGAACAGCGCCACGAACGCGAAATGTTGCGCCAGATTGACGTCGAGCGAATGGCCGGCGTACCAGATGCCCACCAACACTGCCACCGCGGCCAAGCCCCAAGTACTCGGCACAGGCGGGTTCGCGCGCAGTTGATGGTGCAGATTGAACGCCATCCACAGGCTCAATGGGAAGATCAGGAACGCATACTGATAAGTACCGTCGTGCGCCCACACCCACACCAACGATTGCAGGGTCTGCCAGTAACAGATCAATAGCAGCAACACCGCGATGGCGAAGGCGGTCGTCGCGACTACCCAGCCGGTGGCGCGCAAGGGAAGCCCAGCCTTGGCCGCGATATTCATGAGCAGGCTTCCAGGTTGCTCGCGCTTGCAGGATGCACGCAAGCCGAATTCGGCCGCGCACTGTGCAACACTTTTTCGTAAGCATTGAGATTGCGCGTCCAGTCGTAGCTCGACAAAACCTTGGTGCGCGCGGACGGCACTCGTACAGGCCGTGGGGATACCAGCCAACGCAAGGCTTCTGCTGCCATGACCTCGGGCGAATCGCTGATGCAGCCTTGGCGACCTTCGAAGTCCTCGATGCCCTCCCAGGCTTCAGGCGTTGCCAGCACTACCTTTTCCATCGCCAACGCCTCCAGCACCTTGTTCTGGATGCCGCGGGCAATGCGCAGCGGTGCCACCACGGCGTGGGCGTGCGCCAGCCAAGGTCGCACATCTTCCACCCTGCCGGTCACGGTGATGCCGGGAATTTCGCCCAATGCCTGAACCGCCGCGGCCGGTTTGCTTCCCACGATGTAAAAGCGCGCATCCTGTCGCCGCGCAACGACCTGCGGCCAGACTTCGCGCGCGAACCATTCGGCCGCATGCACATTGGCGCGATAGTCCATGGCGCCCACGAACACCAACGCCTTTTCCTGCGACCAATAGGGACTGACAGTGGGTCGTTGCGGATTCCAGTATCCGGCATCCACGCCGTTGGGAATGCCGTGTACCTTGGCCGCCGCTTGCGGCAACTGTTGCCGGAAGAACGCCGCTTCGGCTTCCGAGACAAACACGCTCGCGTCGAATTGCGTGGCGATCGTACGCTCGAACCTGGTCAGTCGCCGTGCTTCGCGCTGGTAAACCAGGCGCGTCAATCCACCGTGGGCTTGGGCATACTGACGCCACTTGTCGGAATCCACATCGACGAAATCCATCACGCGGCGCAGTTCGCCGTGCCGCAGGAGGAAGGGAGCGACACCGGACGAAAAGCACACGGCCAAGACCGGCTTGTCTTCCGCAAGAACCCGCTCGACCCAATGCTGCATGACCCGATCACGGTAAATGCCGACCGTGAGCGCTTCGCCTCGGACCAAAGAGGCAAATGCACGCCAGCGCGTGCGCCAGGGTCGCAACGGCCGTACACAGGTCCCGGCACACAAGGCCTCGACCGCCGCCAGGTGCCGCCAGTCGGCCGGGTCGTCCACGAAGGTGCCCAGATAAACGCGGTAACGCTCCGCGAGCCGCCGGAATATGCGATAGGAGCGGATCTTGTCGCCCTTGTCGGGCGGCCAGGGAAGCCGGTGGCAGAGAAACAGAACGGACTGCATGACTAACCCAGATCCCGCGCGAGCCACGGGCCCAGCGCGCAACTCACGGGCAGTGGCAATCGCTGCCAGGCCTTGATGAACAGGTCGTATTTGCTGTTGGTGGGACTGATGTTGGGGACCTCTTTAGCCCGCACCAGATGATAGGCATAGGGCAACGCCTGGGGTTCGAAGCCCCAGTGCTTCTTGAAGTGATAGGAACCCGTGTCCTGTTTGCTGCGGCCGAAGTCGAACAACCTTGCGCCACGTTCGACCGCGCGCTGCATCACCGCCCAATACATGAAATCGTTGGCCGCGAGATCCCGGGCGCGTGCCACGCCGCCGCCGTAATAAGGATGTACTTCATCGCGGAAGTAAAAATTCATGACCGCGGCCACGGGTTCCTTCTGATGGGTGACCACGGTGATCTCGCAATCTTTCCCGAACGCCTGCTGCAGCTTCATGTAGTAGGCGCGCGGCAACACGGGTGTGCCCAGGTTGCGCACGCTCTCGGCGTACACGCGGTAGAACTCGGCGACGTTTCCGTCATGGCGCGCCTCGAGGCCGAAACCGATGGCCTTTCGAACCATCGCGCGTTGCTTGCGCGGGATCGCCTTCAGGTTCTTGTCGTGATCGGCGTCGATCGGTTTGCGGAAGCTGACGTACAACTCCTTGACCGGCCAATCCGAAGCGCGCAACTCGCGGTTGCGAAGTTCAAGATAGTCCACGCGCAGTTCGTCGGCGAGGGCAACCGCCGCTCGCGTCAGGCACGATTCGCTTTCTGCGTCGGATGCCACTGCCCCGCCGTATACGCAGAACGGCGTTGAAATCAGCGCATGGCCGAACAGCCAACTGCGGATTTCCGCGAGCGGCAGTATGCCGGTGATGACGCCGTGCCGTTCCGCATACAGATAATGACAATGGTGGCCGAGCCCTTCGATGACTTCGCGCCAGGCGGAACGATGGAAAAACGTGGCTTGCGGCGCGCCCGCGACAAATGCGTCCCAGAGCGCTTCCTCACCCCGAGCCAGGCATTTGACGACACAGGCATTGGCGGGAAAACCGTCGTTCGCGTGGTCCGGCATGCTGCATCCCCCTCATTGCGCGCACAGTTCGGCGGTCGCAAGCGTCGCGACCGGATACACGGCGTGCCCGGGAGCGAGAAACACCCGGTCCATGCGATCGAAGCGGAAATCGCGCAACAACCGCTCGATTCTGGGCGCCGTGCGCGCCAGGTTAAGGTAATGACGCACCCGGTTCTTCAATGTCACGCCGGGCACCCGCGGTTGCCCAGGGTCGATTTCCCACGGATGAAAATAAAATACGCCGGACCGCTGCTCGCGCCGGTTGACACGGCGCAGGCCGCGCTTGAACAGCGCATAGGGAAGCAAGCGGAAGTAGCCGCCTCCACCACAGGGCCAGTTGCGCCCGGCGAGCCGCATCGTGGTGACCGGGATTTCAAGCAACCCGGAATCCGTGAAAAAGGCGAAGCGCGGTGCTGACGGCATGCCGTAAAGGTCATGGCGAATGGGCACGATGCTGGAGCTGTAGCGATACCCCGCTTCGCGTAAGTCATCGTGCGCCCATAGCGTGGTCGGGCCGATCGAGTAGCTGGGCGCACGGTACCCGATCACTGCAGCGCCGCTGATGTCCTCCAGCAAGTGCTTGGTGCGTGTGATGCCATCGCGAAATTGATCACGGCTGATAAGGGTCAGGCGCTCGTGGCCAAAACCATGGCTGGCGACCTCATGGCCGGCAGCGCTGATCTCGCGTATCAATGCCGGAAAGCGTTCCGCCACCCAACCGAGCACGAAGAAGGTTGCCGTGATGTCCCGCCGCGCGAACAGTTCAAGCACCCGCCGGGTATTGCCTTCGACACGAACAGGCCAGCGCGGCCAGTCCTCGCGTCGGATGCACCTCTCGAACGCCGCGACCTGGAAGTAATCTTCCACGTCCACCGTCATGGCGTTGGTGACCGGCGTTGGTTGTGACGCCACCATGTTCACTTGCTTTCCCTGTCGGAATGCAGACGCCGTCTTTCGGCGAGCAACGTCTCCTCCGTCGCGGACACCGTTGTCGGCCCCCCTTCCAGGATTCCCTTGAGCCGGACCTCCTCGCGCATCAATTGCATGAGGATGTTGTTGCGCTTCAGCTCCAGCGCGGCAAGTTCGGTCTCCCGCTCGGACGTCGCCGTGGCACGGTTCAAGTCCAGGTGTTGCGGCAAGGCCGGCGCCTCCAGCGTTGGCGGTGCGCCGGCCATCTCGTCATGGAGCTCATCGAGCACCACCGTCAGCGCCGCCTGATCCAGTCGGTGCAGTTCTTCGAGATATCCGTGCAACAGCAGCCTGTCCATGATGAGGTTGATCTTGCGGGGAATGCCGCCGCTCGCCCGGTACACGCCGGCAAAAATGGCGGGCGACAATTCCGGGTCGTTGTTCCAGTCGACGGCATGCAGCCGGTGCAAGATGTATGCCCGGGTTTCCTCGCTGTCCATCGGTTCGAGCCGGTGGGAGGCGATGATGCGCTGGCGCAGCTGTTCCATGTGGTTGCTGATGATGATGCGCCGCAACTCGGTCTGGCCGACAAGAAATATCTGCAGCAGTGCGCGTCCCTTGAGTTCGAGATTCGACAGGATTCGCAACATCTCGAGCGCAGCCGGGGTAAGCGTCTGCGCCTCGTCCACCACCAACAGTGCCTGGGTATGCCGGTCGTGCAGCGACATCAGGTGCTGCTTGATATCCTGCAGCAGTGCTTCCTTGCTGCGCCGTTCGTAGGGCAGATCCAACGCCGCAGCCACTGCTGGCAAGATGTCCGCGCTGTCGAGATTGGCCGACGCGATGCTGGCCATGGCAATGTTTCGATTGGCAAGTTCCTCGAATAGTTTCTGGATGAGAAGTGTTTTGCCGGTGCCGACCGCACCGGTAATCATCACGAAACCTTCGCCCTGCCCGAAACCGTACAGCAGGTACGACATCGCGCGCTTGTGGCCCTTGCTGGGGAACAGCATCCCCGGATCAGGGGTCAGCTGGAAAGGCTTGTCGCGCAGCTTGTAGAACGCCTGATACATGTCAATCTCAAAACAAATGGGTCCACTGGGCGAAGATCACGTTCACGGTGTAGCCGTGTGCCCCCGGGGATGCCGAAGATACGCTGGTGTCGTCGTGGCGCACACGCAAGCTGCCGAAGTTCTTGGCGTCGACTTGATGCACGAGCGCCAACTGCCCGTAACGCGAATTGTTGGTCTGCCCGCTGCGGAATTGGTAACGCTGCCAGCGAACGCTGGGGGTGAGCGTTGTGAACGGTCCCAGATTGAACAACCAGGAAAGATCCGCATTCGCGACCCGTTCCTGTTTGTCACTCTGCGTGAAGTAGCTGCGCAACTCATCGTACACCGTCAGGTTCAGCCTGCCCTTTGGCATGGTGTAGGTCGCGGAGGCTGACAGACGCTTCATGAGGTACGGCTGGCGCTCCCTCAGCGAGGGAAGCACCGGACGGATGTTGATCGGCGGCAGCCCTCCCTCTCCCGGCAGGCCCATCAGTTGCTGGTTGTAATTGGTCGGCCGCTCGCTGTAGCTCACGTTCGTCGTCAGCAAAGCCGCCTCGTGCGTCCACGAAAGCTGGTAGCTGCGCCCGAAGAACCGGTGGCCCACCATGAACCTGAAGTTGTCACGGGTATCGGACCATGCGAAGCCGACGTCCCAGAACGGGGCGCCCAGTTTCTGGATCGTGCCATCCGGCAGGAACTTGTTTTCCTTGCCGCCATCGGCCAGCAAGCGGAGGTTGGGATTCACTTCCACCCAAGTTCCGACCTTGGCCACCGCGAACTCCAGGCTTGGCCCGAAGTCCGGGCTCAGGCGCTGATCGGTGTAGCCCGCATCCCAACCCCAGGTTTGATCCTTGGGACTCGCGACATTGAACTGGATGGCATTCATGGTGACATCGGGAATACCGTTCAGCAGGTCGCGGTTCTCCCCGGGGATGCCACGATCGTTGTAAACAATCCGCCCGAGGGTGTAGCGAAGCGTCGCGGTGGCGACGTTGCCGAGCTGCTGGACCCAAAAAGGACTCAATGTGGCCATGCCCACGTTGGCACGGTTGTTGGTCAGGAAAAACGTGCCGGAGCCTGCCGGCAGTTGGTTGTTGATGATCGCGTCGCCATACGCCGCGGTGCCATTCACGAACAAATGTTGGGGCAGAACCGTCAGCATGCCTTGGGCATTGAGGTTCTGGGACAACTGGTTGTGTCCGGATGGCTGCTCGTACACGTATCCGTTGAGCGTGTAGTCGACCAGTCCGGAAAAACGCGGGCGGCTGGCGGCTGCCCGGAAGAACGGCTGGATCTGGGTGATCCAGCCCGCCTGTTTCTTCCTGCCATCGGATGCGAGTTTCAGGTTGTCGGTGTAAAGCTGGCCGAACGTGACGCCCGTGACCATTCCCGGCGAATCGAGGCTCGGCTGCGGCACGTGGCCCAGCGGCACGCTGTCGGCACCCTCGGCCGAACCGAGGCCCGAGTTCAGCGCAGGTGGTGTATCGAGACTCTGGGCTTTCGCCCCGGTCAACCAGCCGCCCAAGACAATCGACGACAAAACCACCGACGCCGACAGCACGCGCATCTAGGCTTCCCCTTCATTGTCCCCGGAAGACCGGCCGTAGTAGCGGTCGTAATGGTTCTCGCTGGCCGGCAGCCGGCTCATGTTGAGGATCAGGCCGACGTATTGGGAATCCTTCAGGTTTTGCATGGCCGAACTGAGTGCGTGCCGACGTGTGCGGCCCGCCGCCACGACCACCACGACCTGACCCATGAGGGACACCAATGCCTGCGATTCCGAAGTAGCCAGCAGGGGCGAGGAGTCGAACACCACCAGGCGCCGCCGGTTGCGGCCACCGAATTCTTCCAGGACGTACTCCATGCGCAGGCTGCCGAACAACTCGGCGGCAAGCGCATGTCGTTCGCCTGCCGGCACCACCAGCAGGTTGGGCACGTCGGTTCGCACGATGACGTCGGCGGGTTTGCACCGCTCGTCCGCCAGCACATCCATCAGGCCCGGCTGCCCTTCGAGTGCCAACACGCGGGTGAGATCGGCTTTGGGCACATCGCCATCCACCAGCAGGACCTCATAATCCGGTTCGCGTGCCAGGCTGAGGGCGAGATTCAACGCGGTAAAGCTCTTTCCTTCACCCGGCTCCGCACTGCTGACCACGATGCGCTCCGTATGCGCCAGTGCCTTGGTGCCTTTTCCGGTCACATTGTCGAGCAAAGGTCGTTTCACACGCCGAAGCTCGTCCGCCAGCCGACGGTTGGCGTCGCCATCGACCGGGAGCAAGCCCGCGCGCTCGGCCGCCGAGAAATCCACATGCCAAAGCGGCGCGATTTCCGCCACATGATCCTGGCTACGGGCCCGCTCCTGCAAACGCTCGACCGTCGAGCCCGAATGCACTACCACCGTTTCGACAGCCGGCAATACCGCCGACTCCGGCTGCAGGGACTTGAGCTTCTCGGCGGCCTTCTCGACAGTGCTCATGTTGACCCCATCACAAAGAAATGCTGCACCAGATGGGTGAGATGGCCGTCAAAGGCTACTCCCGCCACCAACACCACCGCCAATAGACATGCCCCGGCGCAGAACCCGAATACTTCGCGACGCTGGTCCTCTCGCCGCATCCGCGACACGATCAGGCTGAAGGCGCCGAGTACGGGATAACCGCCGGAATCCCGCAGCCCGGTGAGGCTGACGAAAACCGGCCGGATCTTGTGCATGAAATACGCAAACCCGGCGCCGAGAGCCACCGCGAGCACGAACACCACCAGTAGCAACAGCCCGCGTTTCGGACTCGAGGGTTGCAGCGGCACGGCCGGTGGATTGATCACGCGGAATTTCAGGTTGTTGCCGCTCTGCGTCGCGTCCTGCGACATCTCGGCCGTGTTCAACCGCGACAGCAATTGGTCGTATTGCTTCTTGGTAATGTCGTAGTTGCGCGTCAGCCGCTGCAGGCTGGCCTGGACATCAGTGATCTTGTCCGCCTTGCCCTTGAGATCGGCAATCTGCCGCTTCTGAAGTGCGATCTGCGTGGCCAGTGTCCGGATGTTGACTTGGCTGGAGTACAGGGATTTCTGCATCTCCTGATACACCGGATTGTCCGAGGCAACGCTCATCATCGAGGTGCTGCCGGCATTCTTCTTGAGTGCCGCGCGCCGTGCCTGGAGCAGCGAGATCATGCGCCGCGCGGAAATCACGTCCGGATACTCATCGGTGTAACTCAGCAACAATTTGTTGAGTTGCTGCTGGTAAGACGCTATTTGCGTATCGATCTCCTGGGTGCGCGGATCGATTCCCGTGGTGCTGCCGCTTGCCATGGCGCGCATCTGCTGCTCGGTGGTCGCGCGGCCGGCGACAGCCGTGTCGTACTGGTCTTGCAGGTTCTGCAACTGGGTTTCAGCCCCCTGCAGGCGCGTGAAATAACTGCTGCCACCCTGGTTGGGGATGTAGCCGACGTTGGCTTTCTGGAATTCCGCCAGCTTCTTCTCCGCCTCGTTCAATCGTTTGGCGTAGTCGCCGACTTGTTGCTGCAAAAAGTTCTGCGCCGTCTCGGTGGATGCGGAATTCGCCCCCAACGTGTCGTTCATGAGGATTTGCAGGAAAGACTGCACCACTTTCTGCGCCATCTGCCGATCAGGATCGGCATAGCTGATGTTGTAGAGATCCTTGGTGCCGGCGTCTTTGATGGTGACGCCATTGCCCAAATTCACAAGCAATGCGTCCTTGTCGGCCGGGGTGGTGGCACGCACGGACAGCCCGGTCTTGTCCGCGACTTCTTCGAGATTGGGGCGCGAAAGCAGTGTATGGGTGATGACCTGGAGGCGGCTGCGCACATCCGGTTGCACTGCCAGCCCATGAAGCAACGGGTTGGTCAAGGCATCGGTGTCGGCATACACTTGGGCGCTGGCCCCGTACTTGTTGGGAAGACCGAACACCAACAGCGCGCCCACGATCATCACGCACCACGCAACGATCAGCGCGTGCCAGCGGTAGCGCCAGGTGGCGCGCACCTCCAGCAGCACTTGCTGAAACAGTTCATGCAAATCGAGTGATTGTTTTTGCATGGCTTCTTTTCCCCGTTATCCCTGGTCGTTGTCGTGGTCCCGCGTCCGCTGCCTCAAAACAATGACTCGGGAATGATCAGGATGTCGCCCGGATGCATGCGTACGTTCTCCGTGATCTTGCCATTCATCAGGTCACCGAGCCGTACCGGAATAGTCTGTTCCGCGCCGTCCGGCAGCTGGCGCACGATCTTGGCTTTGTTGCCCGCGGCAAACTTGGTGAGGCCGCCCACATCGATCATCAGATCGAGCACCGTCATGCCGCTGCGATACGGAACCGCCCTGGGCGTCGCCGCCTGCCCGACCACCCGCACCTGCTGGCTGTAGGCGCCCACGAAACGCTTGACGATCACGGTCACCAGGGGCGAGCGGATGTAGCGGCTCAGCTCTTTTTGCAAGTCCTCCGCCAGTTGATCCGGCGTTTTTCCGGCTGCCGTGATGGATTGCACCAGCGGGATCGAGATGCGGCCGTCCGGACGCACCGGCACCGTGGTGGTCAGGGTGGGGTTGTCGCGCACATAGATGTCGAGTGAATCGCCGGGCCCGATGATGTAGCGCTCCACCGCCGGGGCCGCGGTGGACAAATTGCTGGTCGTGGGCGTCGTGCTGCAGCCCCCAAACAACACCAGACCAAGCACCATCACCAGCCAGAAAACGCAATTTCGCGGTAGGGATTTCACGAGGCAATTTCTCCGGAATTTCAGCGCGCGCCGCGCCCGAACAGCACGACTTCCACGGTCTGCACCAGGATGGCCAGGTCGAACACGAAATTGTGGTTTTTCACGTAGAACAGGTCGAACTTCAGCTTCTCCTCGGCGTCTTCGAACGAGGAGCCGTAGGGATAGCGCAATTGCGCCCAGCCGGTCAGGCCCGGCTTCACGCAATGGCGCAACGAGTAATAGCGAATCTTGCTGTTGAAGTCGTCCACGAACTGCGGCCGTTCCGGGCGAGGCCCTATGATGCTCATGTCGCCGCGCAGCACGTTCCACAACTGCGGAAGTTCATCCAGTCGGGCCTTGCGGATGAGGCGCCCGACCCGCGTGACCCGGCAATCGTTCTTCGTGGCCCAGCGCGCGACTCCATCGCCTTCGGCGTTGGTGCACATGCTGCGGAACTTGATCACCGGGAACGATTTGCCGTTTTCGCCCACGCGCTCCTGTCGATACAGGATCGGCGCACCGCGACCCGATTCCAGGCGAATGGCGAAGGCGGTCGCCAGCATCAGCGGCCACGTCAACAGCAGCACCAGTGATGAGGTGGCCACATCGAACATCCGTTTGATCGCGCGCCGCATCGGGGAGATGTTGAAGCCGTCCGAAAACACCAGCCACGAGGGGTTGGTGAGATCCATCTTGATCTTGCCGGCTTCGCGTTCGAAGAATTCCGCCAGCTCGGTCACTGACACGCCGCGTTGCTTGCATTCCAGCAAAGCGTCCACGGGGAGGGTGCCGCGCCGGTCATCGGGGCCGACCACGACCTCGTCCACCCCCAGCCGGCCCGCCCATTCGCACAGGGGCTCAACTGGATGCAGAAGCGAAGTCGCCGGGATGGCCACCGGATCGGTACCGATCGGCACGTAGCCCAGGATCTTGAACCCGCGCTGGTCGGTCTTGCGGCGCATCTTGTGAACCACCTCCGCCGCGCGCTCGCCCGCACCAAGCATCACCACACGGCGCTTGAACAGGTCGGCATCCACGAACCCGAGGAATACTTCCCGCCACAACGCCACCGCGAGATAACCCAGGCCCAGCGCAATACCGAGCACACCGCGACCGATATAGGCATCCGGCATTGCGTAATACAGCACGGTGAGCGCAACCCAGCCCAGCAGGAATGCAACGCCTTGGCGACTGACCCGGCCGAGCCAACCGGCGCGCAGGTGGACCTGATACAACCCCAAAGCGGCCATCGCGACGATCAATACCGCCGCCACCAGTGGCGCGCGCCAACCCAAGGCGCTGCCAAACGAGGCCTGGGTGCCAATGTCTCCCCAATATCGCAGCACTACGGCCGCATACACGCAACCCGCCAGCAACGCGAATTCAACCAGCGCCAGCAAGAGTTGCCATCGCAACGCCCTTTGTCGGAACAATCGATACATGCTCGCGACCCCTCCATGTTGATTGTTGATTCCTTTCCACCGGCCCGGCCGATCGCGAAAGGGCAATCTTTATACTACAAATGTGACGTAGTTCAAGTTTTTGACAGTACTGTATTGACCTTCTTGCACGAAACATGCCCAAAAAGAGGTCATGGCCTGACACGCGCATTCACTCGACAACTGGCTACATCCGACTGATTCCAAAAGAAAATGTGAGCAGAGCGCCGCAGGGAGCGATGGAGGCCGTGTGCCCCCGGCCACGTCCCCTGACAAGTCGGAGGTGTCGATGCGCCTGGGGCGGGTCGGTCCATTGGTTTGCACCCGTCGAATCCTTTGGGCAAGGGACGCCAAGGAGCGCCAAAGGGATCTCGAGAATCCCAAAGACGTTGGCAATCGCAGGCAATCCGCTGTGCTGTCGCGACCCATCCTCGAAGGCGAATGGAAGGCAGGCGCGACTTGACCTCGACTACACTGGGTGTCGAGCTACACTGGGTGTCGAGCTACGCATCGAGGCGACGCGGCGTGCTTCGATCGCGCCGCGTGCACGAGGGGTTTGGCCGACAGCCTGTCAGTGTTGCAGGCTGCGACGCAGCCGTTCCAGCGCCTGCAACTGCGCGACGGCTTGCGTGAGTTGTTCCTGTGCCTGTTCGACGGTCTTGGCCTCGCCACGATTGGCAAGCACGCGTTCGGCCTCTTCCTTGGCACGGCGCGCAGCAGCCTCGTCGATCTCATCCGCACGCAGGGCGGCGTCGGCCAGCACCGTCACCACGTCCGGCTGCACTTCGAGAATTCCTCCGGAAACATAGTACGACTGGCGCTTGCCGTCCTCGCCGACCACCTCGACCTGGCCCGGCTTCAGGCGCGTGAGCAGTGGCTCGTGGCGCGGCGCGATGCCCAACTCGCCCGCTTCGCCACTGGCAACGACCAAGGCCACGTCGCCGTGGAAAATATTGGCTTCGGCACTGACGATGTCGCAACGGATGGTGGCCATGATGGTGCGCCTTTACGCTGCCTTCTTCTCGGAGGCGTTCATCGCCTCGCCCTTCTTGATGGCGTCTTCGATGCCGCCGACCATGTAGAACGCCTGTTCCGGTAGGTGGTCGACTTCGCCCTCGACGATCATCTTGAACGCGCGGATGGTTTCCTTCAGCGGCACGTACTTGCCGGGCGAGCCTGTGAACACTTCCGCCACGTGAAACGGCTGGGAGAAGAAGCGCTCGCACTTGCGCGCGCGGTACACGGCCTGCTTGTCGGCTTCGGAAAGCTCGTCCATCCCGAGGATCGCGATGATGTCCTTCAATTCCTTGTAGCGCTGCAGAGTGCCCTGCACCTTGCGCGCGACATCGTAGTGTTCCTGGCCGATCACCAGCGGATCGAGCTGGCGCGAAGTCGAAGCCAGCGGGTCGACCGCGGGATAGATGCCGAGCGAGGCGATGTCGCGCGACAGCGCGACCGTCGAATCCAAGTGCGCGAAGGTGGTCGCAGGCGACGGATCGGTGTAGTCGTCGGCCGGAACATATACCGCCTGGATCGACGTGATCGAGCCGGTCTTGGTCGAAGTAATGCGTTCCTGCAGGCGGCCCATCTCGTCCGCCAGGGTCGGCTGGTATCCCACCGCCGACGGCATGCGACCCAGCAGCGCGGATACCTCGGTCCCCGCCAGCGTGTAGCGGTAGATGTTGTCGATGAACAGCAACACGTCGCGGCCCTTGCCCGAGGCGTCCTTCTCGTCGCGGAAATATTCGGCCATGGTGAGGCCAGTCAGCGCGACGCGCAGGCGGTTGCCCGGCGGCTCGTTCATCTGGCCGTACACCATCGCCACCTTGGACTGCGGGAAGTCGTCGGGTTTGACGACGCCGGCTTCGATCATTTCGTGATAGAAGTCGTTGCCTTCGCGAGTACGCTCGCCGACGCCCGCGAACACGGAAAGGCCCGAGTGCTGGGTCGCGATGTTGTTGATCAGCTCCAGCATGGTCACGGTCTTGCCCACGCCCGCGCCGCCGAACAGGCCGACCTTGCCGCCCTTGGCAAACGGGCACATCAGGTCGATCACCTTGATGCCGGTTTCCAGCAGTTCGTTGGCCGCAGCTTGATCCTCGTAAGACGGCGCCGCGCGGTGGATTTCCCACTGTTGTTCGGCATTCACCGGACCGCGCTCGTCGATCGGCTCGCCCAGCACGTTCATGATGCGGCCCAGCGTGGCCTTGCCGACCGGCACCTTGATGTACGCACCGGTGTTGGTGACTTCGAGGTTGCGCTTCAGGCCGTCGGTGGAACCGAGCGCGATCGTACGCACCACGCCGTCACCCAACTGCTGCTGGACCTCCAGCGTGACCGCGGTGCCCTGCACCTTGAGCGCGTCATACACCTTCGGCACCGCGTCGCGCGGAAATTCGACGTCGACCACCGCGCCGATGATTTGAACGATCTTGCCTTGGCTCATTGTGTAATCCTCGACTCAATTCGAATTGACCCCTCCCTCCTGGAGAGGGGCAGGGGTGAGGGTTCGGTTTCGCGTGCTTGGTGATGCGAGCCCGGACCCTCATCCGGCGCTGCGCGTCACCTTCTCCCGGCCGGAGAAGGAAAATCAAATCACCCGCCCACAGCCGCGGCGCCGCCGACGATTTCGGAAATTTCCTGGGTAATGGCCGCCTGGCGTGCCTTGTTGTAGATCAACGTCAAGGTATCGATGGCCTTGGTGGCGTTGTCCGAGGCAGCCTTCATCGCCACCATTCGTGCGGCGTGTTCGCTGGCGAGATTCTCCAGCGTGGCGTGGTACACCATCGCCTCGAAGTAACGGTTGAGTACATGCCGAATCACGGTTTCTGCATCCGGTTCGTACAGGTAATCCCAGCTCGTCGCCCGCGCGACCTTGGCGACGTCGGAAGCAGGATGCAGTTCATCACCCGCACTCGTCTCGATTTCCTCGGCCACGGCTGGCAACGGCAGCAACACGTCCACGGTCGCGCGCTGGGTCATGGTGTTGACGAACTGGTTGTAGCAAAGATAGACGCGGTCGATCTTGCCCTGCATGAAACCATCGTCGGCGATCTTCATCACGCCGATAAGCTTCTCCAGACGCGGGTGATCACCGAGGTGCGTGAGCGTGCCGACCAGGTCGACCTTGATGCGGCGGAAGAACTGCGCCGCCTTCTGGCCGATCGCGATGATCTCGACCCCGACGCCTTTCTGCTGCCAGCCATGGATATCGGCCAGCACCTTGCGGAACAGGTTGGCGTTCAAGCCGCCGCACAGGCCGCGGTCGGTCGAGACGACCAGATAGCACACGTGCTTGACCTCGCGCTCACGCAGCGCAGGATGCTGATAATCCGGCGACGCCTGCGCGATGTGCGCGACCACGTTGCGCATGTGCAGTGCATAGGGGCGAGAGGTCTGCATCAGGTCCTGCGCCTTGCGGATCTTTGACGCAGACACCATCTGCAGCGCGCTCGTCACCTTGCGGGTGTTCGCGACGCTCTTGATCTTGCTGCGGATTTCTCTTGCGCCTGCCATGTGCCTTCTCTTGTAGGGCGGATGCCAACCCGCCTTCAACGCCTCCAATGGCGGGATTGTTCGCATCATCCCTGATGCTCACCCCTCGCTTGCGCTCAGGGCCGGCCTGCGGCCGTCCAAATTCGTTCCAGACGAATTTGTCGCTATCGCTTCTCCCGCCCTACGCTCACCAAGATCCCGTCTTCTTGAACTCGTCCAGCGCCGATTTGAAAGTGCCTTCGATGTCGGCGTTCCAGTCACCGGTATCGACGATCTTCTTCATCAAATCGCCGTGATTCGCCTGCATGAACTGGTGCAGCGCATGCTCGAACGGCAGGATCTTGTCGAGCGGCAGATCGTCGAGATAACCCCTCTCGGCCGCATACAACGAGATCGCGAGCTGCGCGATGGAAAGCGGCGAGTACTGCTTCTGCTTCATCAGCTCGGTGACGCGTTGGCCGCGCTCCAACTGCGCACGCGTCGCGGCGTCGAGGTCGGACGCGAACTGAGCGAACGCGGCGAGCTCACGATATTGCGCCAGCGCCAGCTTCACGCCCCCGGACAGTTTCTTGACGATCTTGGTCTGCGCCGCGCCGCCCACGCGCGACACCGAAATGCCGGCGTTCACGGCCGGACGGATGCCGGCGTTGAACAGGTCGGTCTCGAGGAAGATCTGGCCGTCGGTGATCGAAATCACGTTGGTCGGCACGAACGCCGACACGTCGCCCGCCTGCGTCTCGATGATTGGCAGCGCGGTCAGCGAGCCCGTCTTGCCTTTCACTTCGCCGTTCGTCTCCTTCTCGACGTATTCGGCGTTGACGCGCGCGGCGCGCTCCAAGAGGCGCGAGTGCAAATAGAACACGTCGCCCGGATAGGCCTCGCGGCCTGGCGGCCGACGCAGCAGCAGCGAGATCTGGCGGTACGCCCACGCCTGCTTGGTCAAGTCGTCGTAGATGATCAACGCGTCCTGGCCGCGATCGCGGAAGTATTCGCCCATCGCGCAGCCGGAATAGGGCGCGATGTATTGCATCGTCGCCGAATCGGACGCTGACGCCGCGACAATGATGGTGTGAGCCAACGCGTCGTGCTCTTCTAGTTTGCGCACCACGTTCGCGATCGAGGACTGTTTCTGTCCGATGGCGACGTAAATGCACTTCACGCCGGTGCCCTTCTGGTTGATGATGGTGTCGACCGCGAGCGCGGATTTGCCGGTCTGGCGGTCGCCGATGATCAACTCGCGCTGGCCGCGGCCGATCGGGATCATCGAGTCGACCGATTTGTAACCGGTCTGCACCGGTTGCGACACCGACTGGCGCCAGATCACACCCGGCGCGACTTTCTCGACCGGCGAGGTGAGGTGCGTGTTGACCGGACCTTTGCCGTCGATCGGGTTGCCCAGCGCGTCGACCACGCGGCCCAGCATTTCGGGGCCGACCGGAACTTCCAGGATGCGTCCGGTGGTCTTGGCCGTGTTGCCTTCCGACAGATGCTCGTATTTGCCGAGCACCACCGCGCCGACTGAATCGCGTTCCAGGTTCAGCGCCAGTGCGTAAGTATCGCCGGGCAATTCGATCATTTCTCCGGCCATCACGTCGTTCAGGCCATGGATACGCACGATGCCATCCGACACGCTGGTGAGTGTGCCTTCGTTGCGCGTTTCCGCGGAGAGCTTGAACTGCTCGATGCGGGTGCGGATCAGCTCTGAGATTTCGGAAGGATTGAGTGTGGTGGCCATGATGGTTTTCCTGTTGCGAGCGCCGCCCGGTGCGGCGCCGCCTTCAATAGTCGCGAATCAATTCGTCAACGCGGTTCCGAGTTTGGCGAGGCGGCTCTTCAGCGACCCGTCGATGACGGTTTCGCCGGCATCGATCACCGCGCCGCCGAGTATCGCCGGATCGACGCTGCGCTCGAGGTCGATGTCGCTGTTGAAGCGTCGCTTGAGCGCTTCCACCAGCCGAGCGGCTTCGGCGTCATCCAGCGGCACCGCGCTGCGTACGCGCACCCGCAACACGTGCTCGGCATCCCGCTTCATTTGCTCGAACAGCGCAGCGATTTCCGGCAACTCACGCAGGCGGCGGTTGTCGGCGAGCACCCCGAGGAAACGCGCGAATTCAGAATCCGCGGCTTCGCCCCCCCGCAGGAACAGCGACGCCAGCATATGCGGCGACAGGCGAGGGTCACCGAACAGCGCGACGACCTGCGGCTCGGCCGCGACTTCCGCCGCGAACGCCAGCTTTTTCGCCCACTCGTTCTGCGCATCATGCGCAGACGCGATTTCGTACGCGGCGCGCGCGTAGGGACGAGCGATGGTGAGGGGCTGCATCATGGATCAGATCTCGGCCACCAGTTCGTCGAGCAGCGCCTTGTGTGTCCCTGCGTCGACCTCGCGGCCCAGGATCTTTTCGGCGCCCTGCACCGCCAGCGTCGCGACCTGGCCGCGCAATTCGGCGCGGGCGCGGTGAGCCATGTTGTCGATGTCGGCCTGCGCCGCGGCTTTCTGCCGCGCGGCTTCCCGCAATGCGTCGGTGCGCGCCTTGTCGACGATCTGTCCGGCCTGCTGGTTGGCACGCTCGATGATGACAGTGGCTTCCGCGCGCGCCTTCTTCACTTCGTCGTCGGCACGCGTGTTCGCTTCGGCCAATTCCTGGCGCGCGCGGTCGGCCGCTTCAAGCCCTTCCGCGATGCGCTTGGCGCGCTCGTCCATGGCCCGCATGATCGGCGGCCAAATGTATTTCATCGTGAACCAGACGAGGATCAAAAAGACCAGCATCTGGGCGATGAGCGTGGCATTAAGGCTCACGGTCGCAATCCTCTCGCGTAACTCTGGGGCTCAACGTCTCGATCGTGCAGCAGCGTTACTTCGCTGCCGCGCCGGCGGCCTGCGCCAGCACGTGGCCGGAGAACGGATCGACGAAGATCACGTACAGCGCGATACCCACGCCGATGATCGGAATCGCGTCGATCAGGCCGACCAGCAGGAACATTTTGCCCTGCAGCATCGGCACCAGCTCGGGCTGGCGCGCGGAACTTTCGAGGAACTTGCCGCCCATCAGGCCCATGCCGATGGCGGCGCCGATGCCTGCCAGGCCGAGCATGAAGCCGGCAGCCAGGGCGGTGAAGCCTTCAACACTGGCCAGTGCGCTGATATCCATTATGTGTCTCCGTAGTGCTTGGTTTGAACAGTGGTGGTAAAAACAAACGTCAGTGGTGCTCGGCCGCCATCGAGAGATAAGCGACGGTCAACACCATGAAGATGTATGCCTGCAGCGCAATGATCAGCCAGTGGAAGATGCCCCAGCCGGTTGCGAACAGGATCTGGTAATAGGTCTGGCCGCCAATCGCGGGCAGGAACCCGATGATGCTGCCGGCGGCGACCACCAGCAGCAGTGCCAGTGGCAGCCATCCGCGCAGCCACTTGCCCTTGCCGTAGGCGAACAGGCCTACGGTAAGTACGGCCAACGCGGCGAAGATGAAAAACGAGGCGCCGTTGAGCGGAGCAATGTGCGCCGGTGCGGTGTAGCGCAGTGTCAGCGCGGCCAGCAGGATGAAGATCACCTCGCCGGCATACATGTTGCCGAACAGTCGCAAGCCAAGGCTGAGCGGCTTGGACAATTCCTCGACCACCTTCAGCACGAAATTGACCGGCATCATCCACTTGCCGAACGGAAGCAAAAACGCTTCCTTGGCGACGAGCTTCAAGCCCTTGCAGTAGAAGCTGTACCAGAAGCACAGCAGGAACACCGTCAACGACATCGACAGCGTGATGTTGGGGTCGGCCGGTGGCAGGACGCGCAGATGTCCAATGCCCATGGCTCCGGCCGCCGTCGGCAGCGCATCCACCGGAAGCAGGTCCATGAGGTTCATGAACAGCACCCAGAAGAACACCAGCAGTGCCATCGGCGCGACGAATTTCGACTTCTGGTGGAAGGCGTCCTTGACTTGGCCGCCCACGAATTCGGAGCAGACCTCGACGAAGTTCTGCCAGCTTTTCGGTACTCCGCTGCTGGCGCGCCTTGCCACGGGCCAAAACAGGAACACGAACAACAGGCCCAGCACCACCGAAAAGAACACCGAATCGATGTTCAGCACCCAGAACCCTTGGGAGTTCTCGACGATCTTCCAAGTCTTGAGATCGAGCTGGAGGTACGTCAGGTGGTGCAGGATGTATGCACCGCTTGTGATGGGACCTTCTGCCGCCATGCGTTGAGTTCCAGCCTAACCCGATGTCAAATTTCGAAACGCAAAACCAGCCAGTTGACCGCCATCGCCGCACCGGCTCCCACCACCACGGGCACCAGTGGCAGGTGCAGTCGCACCAGGAGCAGGAACAACCCGCCCAACACGACCACCCACTTCAGCAGCGTCCCCAATGCGAACCGCCGCAGGGTGACGGCGCCTCGCGCCAGCGACGGCCTGAATACCCGAAACGCCAACACTGCGGTACCAACGGCCACCACGCCGCCGCCGCCGAACGCACCCAAGGCCGATGCCGCACCCTGAAACTCAAACAACAAGCCGGCGATGACCGCTGCCGCCATTTGCGCCAGCACAACCTGGACGGCGAGCCGTCGGCCAGCAGCCAGCGAGTTGTCCACGTTCAGCCACCTCGGGCGTGCCTTCCACTCGCCCCAAAAGTCCGCAATCGAGCTTTGGAATTGTAGCAGCGGCGTTCGTGCGGGAGCAACCGCGCGGGCAGGTGCTGCTGCCGGAATTTCAAGCAATTTTCGGCGTGCCGTCCGCGTGAGGTCAGCCTGCACGTGGGGGAAGCCACTTCTATTGAATGGATGCCGGATCAGCGCATGTCCAGACGCTGCCGGGGATGACCACGTTCCATGGTCATTTCCCGATGCAGAAGCTCGAGAAAATCGCGCCCAGAAGATCTTCACTGGTGAACGTGCCGACGATTTCGCCGAGCGCGTGCTGCGCATTGAGCAAGTCCTCGGCGACCAGTTCCGGTGTCGCGGCAGCAAGCGCCGACCGGGCGCTTTGAAGCGACGCGTTGGTGCGTTCCAGTGCAAGCACGTGCCGACGCCGTGCGCTGAATTCGCCGCCCGCATCGCCATCCAGCGCGGCATTGCGCAAGACATCGCGCAGCAGATCGAGTCCTTCGCCACTGCGTGCGGACAGCGCGACGGTGGTGACGCCACTGTGTTCATCGCGCGACGGCGGCACGCCGGCAAGGTCGATCTTGTTGACGATCGCGACGCGTCGGGCCGATGCCGGCGTGTCATCGAACAGGTCGCTATCCGCGAGCGCCTCCACGCGGTCCACGACCCGCAATACCAAATCGGCGCGCCCCAGTTCCGCGCGCGCACGCCGGATGCCTTCGCCCTCGACCACGTCCGTCGATTCACGCAAACCGGCGGTATCCGCGAGCGTGAGCTCCACGCCATCCAGCACGATCGATTCGCGGAGCACGTCGCGGGTGGTGCCGGGAACATCAGTGACGATCGCGCGCGCGCTTCCTGCCAGGGCGTTCAGGAGACTTGATTTGCCGACATTGGGCTCGCCGATGATGACCGCGTGCATGCCATCGGTAAGGCGCACACCGCGGCGCGCGGCCGTCAACAGCGACCTGAGCTGCGCCGCGGCCTCGGAGAACAAGCGTTCGAGCTTGGATTTCGGCGCGCTTTCCGAAGCGTCTTCGGAGAAGTCGATCGTGGCTTCGATTTCCACCCGCAACCGCGTGACCACATCGACAAGCGCTTGAACGCGTCTCGAGAATTCTCCCTCGAATGAACGCAGGGCTGCGCGAACTTGAATCTCAGAACGCGCCGCGATCAGGTCGGCCACCGCTTCGGCCTGGTTGAGATCGAGTTTGCCGTTCAAGAACGCACGTTCGGAAAACTCGCCTGGCCGAGCGGGCCGCGCGCCCAGCGCACACGCGCGCCGCACCAGCGCGTCCAGCACCACCGGACTTCCATGGGCATGCAGTTCCAGCACGTCTTCCCCGGTGAACGAGTGTGGCGCTGCAAAAAAAAGGGCGAGTCCCTGATCCATCGTCGCGCCAGCCGCATCGCTGAACCTGGTCAAGCGCGCGCGCCGCGGTTCCGGTTCGATCCCGCACATCGCTCTCGCGATGGCACGCGTCGCGTCGCCGGAGATCCGCACCACACCGACCCCGCCACGACCCGCAGGGGTCGCGACGGCAACGATGGTTTCGGTTGTGTGCGCCATGCGCGTGTCAGAGCGATCAGGCCCGCACGCGCGCGTCGGCCCGGTCGATCTTGCGGGTGATGTACCACTGCTGGCCCAGCATGCAGACTTGGCGCACGACGTAGTAAAGCGTAAGGCCCGCGGGGAAGAAGAAGAACAGCACCGCGAACAGTACCGGCATGGCCTTCATCACCTTGGCCTGGGTCGGGTCCATGCCCTGCATGGGCGTCAAGAACTGCGATCCCAGCATGCTCAGCGCGTACAGGATCGGCAGGATGAACAACGGATCGGCCGCGGACAAGTCCGGCACCCACAGGAATGACGCGTGCCGCAATTCGACACTGAAGATCAGCACGTAGTACAACGCGAAGAAGATCGGCAGGATGATCAGGTTCGGCAGGCAACCCGCCATCGGGTTGATCTTCTCCTTCTTGTACAGCTCCATCATTGCCTGCTGGTATTTCTGCTTGTCGTCGCCGAAGCGTTCCTTCAGCGCCTTCAGGCGCGGCTGCAGCTTGCGCATGCGCGCGCCGGCCTTGAACTGCGCTTCGGTCAGTTTGTACGTGGCCGCCTGGATCAGCAACACCAGCACGATGATCGCGAGTCCCCAGTTGCCGACCAGCCCGCGCAGGAAAGACAGCAACCTGAACATGGGCTGCGCGATCACGGTCGACCAGCCGTAATCCACGGTCAAGTTCAGGCCCGGTGCAATGTCACCAAGCTGTTCCTGCAGATTGGGGCCCACGTACAGCCGCGTCGAAGTAGTCGTGGCTTGTCCTGGCGCTGCCACCAGGTCGGGGCCCACGGTGCGGATCAGGTAACGCGGTTTTCCATTGCTGTCGGATGAGGGCACCTCGACGCTTGAAAATTGTTGTGGCTGCTTGTCATCCGGAACCCAGGCCGTCACGAAGAATCGCTGGGTCATTGCGATCCAGCCGCCGGTCGCGCCCTGACGCAGCGGCTCCTTCTGGAAGTCGCCGAATTTCAGCTTGTTGAATTTGTCCTGCGGGCTGTACCACGCCGCCCCCGTATAGGCAAAGCTGTCCGGGTTGTAAAACTCCAGGAAATGCTTGGGTGGTGGCGGCGGCTCGACCCGATCGAGCTGCTCGTAAGCGTGTCCGCGCCAGGTCTTGGTGCCATGGTTAGCGATTTGCTGCGACAGTCCGACCACATAGCTTCCGCGGGTCAGGGTGTAGCGCTTGACGACACTGACGCCGGTCGCTGCATCGCGCCAAGCCAGGGCGACGACGACCTGCTTCTGGCCCGGCGCCAGTTCGTAGCGCGTCGCTTCGGGCGTGAATTCGGCAAGATGGTTCGGGGCTGCGCTGCCATCGGCCCCGATCAACCCGTCCTGGGCTACGTAGTAGTTCGCGGCGGTCTCGTTCAGCAGTTGTACGGGCGGGCTGCCGCGTGCGACCTTCTGCGGGTAATTGAGCAGTGCGGCGCCAATGACCGTGCCGCCGCGGGGATCGATCGTGAGTCTCAGCAGGTCATTGCTGGCGATGATGAGATCCTGTCTCGGCGTGGTGCTCACGCGCGCATTTTCAGCCGGCGGCGCGGTGGCGACCGAGGCTGGCGGCGCGAGGGCGCTGGTCGGTGCACTGGGCACCGCAGCCTCGTTCGACGGAGCGGACGTAGCGGCGACTTGGGCCGGCGCAGGGGGAAGCGTCGAAGGATAGTCGTGTTGCCACGCCTGCCACAGCAGGTAGACCACGGCCAGCAACGCCACGACCAGGAGTGTGCGTGTTTGATTGATCACAAGGGAAACCCGGGCTTAGGGCACGTCAGGCCGGAGCAAGTCAGCCGCCGATTGTGCCGGGCGCGGACGCTCGCTTCAACGCTTTCAATTTCTGCCAAGCGTGCTGGAGATCGGCATGCAAGGGTGGATTGGCGGAAGCGGCAGCCGACGTCCGTGCGATTACCAGGATGTCGAGCGACGGCAACGCCTCGCGTTCGGCGCGGAACGATTCGCGAATGATCCGCTTGATCCTGTTGCGCTCGACGGCGCGCTTGCTTACCTTGCGCGACACCGCGAGGCCCAGCCGCGCGGCATTACTCGGGCTCTCGATCCAGCGCAGCAGGAAATGCTTTGCATGCAACCGTCCCGTTGCATTTCGCAGCGAGGCGAAATCGGCAATGCAGCGGAGCCGCGCAGCAGGCGGCAAGCCGGCCATGCGCTGGCCAGTTACGGAATCAGGCGCTTGCGGCCCTTGGCACGGCGCGCCGACAGAACCTTGCGGCCATCGGCGGTTTTCATGCGGGCGCGAAAGCCATGGGTGCGAGCGCGCTTCAGCACGCTGGGTTGATAAGTGCGTTTCATGGGTGGCTCCGCGGCGGATGCCCGCGCAAGGCGGGGCAGGCATGGAAAAAGACTGGGGATTCTAAAGGCTTTCCTGTGGGTGCGTCAACGACAATCTTTCCGGCGTGCGCCGTCTCCGCCACGTCGAGCGCAGCCTTCCGACAGCCTGTTAGACTCACCCGTCCACCGTGCGCAAACATTGCGTGACGGAATGCGGACCGATTCATCACGGGTTTTCATGAGCGATCTTTGGCAACGCTGCCTCGCCCGACTCGAAGGCGAAATCGAGCCGAGCGTGCTGCACACTTGGCTGCAGCCCCTGCAGGCCCGCTACGACGACGGCACCTTGCGGCTGTTTGCGCCCAACAGCTACACGCTTGAGTTCGTCCGCAACGGTTACCTGTCACGCATCGAGGGAACGCTTTCGGCGCTGGCGGGGCGGCCAGTGCCGCTGCGATTGGAAGTGGGGTCGATCGCGGGGTGCAGCAAGCCTGCTGCGCCCCAGTCGGTATCGACCACTCACGCCGTGGCCCCGCAACACAATCTCGATCCGCATTACACCTTCGACAATTTCGTCGAAGGCAAATCCAATCAGCTGGGGAAGGCCGCTGCGATGCAGGTGGCCCAGAACCCGGGGCGCGCCTACAACCCGCTGCTGCTATACGGCGGCACCGGACTGGGCAAGACCCATCTGATGCAAGCGGCGGGCAATCTGATGCTGAAGCACAGCCCGTCTATGAAGTTGCTGTACGTGCACTCCGAGCGTTTCACCGAAATGATGATCACGGCGCTGCGCAACAAGAACATGGACGATTTCAAGCATCGCTTTCGTTCGGTCGACGCGCTGCTGATCGACGACATCCAGTTTTTTGCAGGCAAGGACGCGACCCAGGAAGAGTTCTTCCACACCTTCAATACACTGTACGAATCGCGCCAGCAGATCATCCTCACCTGCGACCGGTATCCGAAGGAAGTGGACAATCTGGAATTGCGGTTGAAGTCGCGGCTTGGTTGGGGTCTTTCGGTCGCGATCGAGCCCCCAGATTTCGAAACGCGTGCCGCAATCCTGCTGGAAAAAGCACAGGCACGTGGCATCCCCTTGCCGAGCGACGTGGCGCTGTTGCTGGCCCGGCGGATTCGTTCCAACGTGCGCGAACTCGAAGGCGCCCTCAATACCGTGGCCGCCCAAGCCAATCTGGCGGGCCGCGGCATCACGATGGAGCTGGTCCAGGAAACCTTGCGCGACCTGTTCAATGTCCACGCGCGCGCCATCACTATCCAGAACATCCAGAAGACAGTGGCTGACTACTACCAACTGCGACTGTCTGACCTGCTGTCCCAACGCAGGGTGCGCTCGCTGGCCCGTCCACGGCAAATTGCGATGGCGTTGGCCAAGGAGTTGACAGAACATAGCCTGCCCGAAATCGGCGAGGCCTTTGGCGGCAAGGATCACACCACGGTGATGCACGCCTGCAAGAAGATCCGCAGCTTGTGCGACACCGACATGCGCTTGCGCCAGGACTGGGACAAATTAATCCGGATACTGACTGGGTAAGCCTGTGGATAGAATGCGGATGGCGAACTATCGACAAATCATCCACAGCTCATACACTGGTGCTCCGAGAGGCTGACCTTTCTCCATTTTTTTCTAAGTATTTGATTCATATATGTAAATTTACGTAGTTACCTTATCAACAAGCTCTGCTTCTACGACTTTATCTACAAGTAAACCAAGATAGGCATAGCCGACACGGGGATCGATCATGCGCTTCAGTACCCAGCGTGAAACCTTGCTCAAACCGATGCAACAGGTCGTCGGTGTGGTGGAACGTCGGCAGACCTTGCCGGTTCTTGCCAATCTTTTGGTACAAGTGAAGGAAGGTCGTCTGTCGTTGACGGGAACGGACCTGGAAGTAGAGATGCGTGCGAGCGCTTCGGTCGAGGGAGGCGAAGACGGCGAGACCACGATCCCGGCCCGGAAGTGGTTCGATCTGGTGCGTGCCCTGCCCGATGGGGTCAAGGTGGACGTGCAGGTAAAGGGCGATCGGGTGGTCATGCATGCCGGACGAAGCCGCTACACGCTTGCAAGTTTGCCCGCGGATGAATTTCCCACCAACGACGAAATCGAGGTGACGGACAAGATCACCTTGCCCGAAGGGACCCTGCGAAGCCTGATGGAGCGCACGGCTTTTGCGATGGCCAATCAGGACGTTCGCTACTACCTCAACGGCTTGCTAATGGATCTTCGGGGTGCCGAACTGCGCTGTGTAGCCACTGACGGACATCGCATGGCCATGGCCGAAGCCAGTCTCGATGCTTCGGTTAAAGGCAATCGGCAAATCATCATCCCCCGCAAGGGTGTGACCGAACTGTTGGGTTTGTTTGAAACCGGCGACGATGTGGTCACGATCGAATTCTCCACCAATCATATCCGGGTTCGGCGCGCAGACGTGGTATTCACGTCGAAGTTGATCGATGGTCGGTTTCCGGACTACGAAGCGGTTATCCCGCTGGGTGCGGACAAGCTGGTACAGATCGATCGCGACACCGTGCGCAATGCACTCCAACGCGCGGCGATCTTGTCCAATGAGAAATACAGGGGGGTTCGGCTGGAGGTCAGCCCCCATTGCCTGCGCATCATTGCCCATAACCCCGAGCAGGAAGAGGCTTTCGAGGAGATTGAAGCCGAAACGACGGTGGCAGACATCGCAATCGGGTTCAATGTGGGCTACCTTCTCGACGCGCTGGGTTCCCTGGATGATGAGCGGGTGCATTTGCAACTGCGAGATGCGCAGTCGAGCTGTCTCTTGCGCGGTGCAGCCGACCAGAAAACCCAGCATGTGGTCATGCCGTTGCGGCTGTGACGGGGGTATTGCGCCGCGCCCGGCTTGAGGCGCGGCAATGAGGATCAATCTGCTGCGCGCTCGCGATCTTCGCTGTTTCGAGGCCGTAGAGTTTGCACCCGGACCCGCAATCAACTGGCTGGTGGGTGAAAACGGGGCAGGCAAGACGACGCTGCTGGAAGCGGCTTACATCCTTTCGCACGGCCGATCGTTCCGCGCAGGGTCTCGTTCCGGACTGTGCCGACAAGGCACGTCGGGTTATCTGATTTACGCCGAGAACGCCCTTGATCATGGATCCCATCATCGGTTGGGCTTGGCGCGCCAAGATGAGCATTGGGAGGCGCGTCTGGATGGCAGCGATCTCCCCACACTCGCGCCGCTGTTCAAGAGTTGTCCCGTGGTTTGTTTCGGACCGGAGAGCCCTTCGCTGATCACCGGACCAGCCGAAGAACGTCGAAGTTTTTTGGACTGGAGTATGTTCCACGTGGAACATCAGTCCCAGGAGGTATGGCGCCGGTGGCGTCGGGCATTGCGCCAGCGCAATGCCCTGCTCCGCACTGACGCCGGCGCTACTGCGTTCGAGCCGTGGGAGCAAGATCTCGGCAGGCTCGCTGCGGAGATTCACCGCATGCGAAGTGCGTGCCTCGTCAGCCTTGAACCATACATGGTCCAAGAAGCAACTATCCTGGTGCCGGAATTCGGCACCGCCCAAGTGGATTATCGCCCGGGTTGGGATGCAGGTACCCCCCTCTCCGACCAGCTTGCTTCGATGCGAGAGCGCGATCGTGAACGAGGGTTCACCCAACGCGGTCCCCATCGGGCCGACTGGTCGCTCGAATTTGTTGGAATTGCCCGACGCGAACATCTGTCTCGTGGACAAGCCAAGGCAGTGGCACTGGTCTGCGTGCTCGCCCTGGCGCGTTGGTTGAAAGATCGCACGGCGGAATACCCCTTGTTGTGTCTCGACGATCTGGATTCCGAACTGGATTCCGAGCACGTCGCAAAGACAATCAGTTGGCTTGCGAACAAGCCGCTGCAGGCCTGGATCACATCCACGTCGCCGCCAGGATCATCGCCATTATTGCCGGATTCACAAGTGTTTCACGTGAAACATTCGGGCGTGGTTGCAACGGACGGGATCAGGTAAGGCATCGGGTATAATGCACCGTTTGCATTGGCGCCTCCGGCAAGTATGAGTCCTACCCATGAATGACGTTTACGATTCCAGCAGCATCAAGGTTTTGAAGGGGCTCGAAGCTGTCCGGAAACGCCCCGGCATGTATATCGGCGATACCGACGATGGCACAGGCCTGCACCACATGGTGTTCGAAGTGGTGGATAACGCCATCGATGAAGCCTTGGCCGGCTATTGCGATCACATCGAGGTGATGATCCATGACGATGGAACCGTCAGTGTGGCCGACAATGGGCGCGGCATTCCGGTGGACATGCATCCCGAAGAAAGACGCTCGACGGCCGAAGTGGTGATGACAGTCTTGCATGCCGGAGGCAAGTTCGACGCGAATTCCTACAAAGTATCCGGCGGGTTGCACGGCGTGGGCGTATCGGTGGTCAACGCGCTGAGTGAGCATTTATGGCTGACCATTTACCGCAACAACAAGGAATACCAGCAGGAGTATCGACTGGGCGATCCACTGTTTCCTGTGCGCGAAGTCGGATCTGCAGATCGCCGCGGCACGACCGTACGCTTCCTGCCAAGCCCCGAGACGTTCCACAACATCGAATTTCAATACGACATTCTGGCGAAGCGCCTGCGGGAACTGGCATTCCTCAATTCGGGCGTCAAAATTACGCTTGAAGATCAAAGAGTTGGCAAGAAGGATGCATTTGCGTATGAAGGCGGCATTCGCGCATTCGTCAAGCATCTGTCGCAGCTCAAGACACCGCTGCACCCCAATCCCATCAGTTTCAGCGTGCAAGCCGAGGCCACCACGGTCGAACTGGCCATGCAGTGGACCGACGGCTATCAAGAGTCAATCTTTTGCTTCACCAACAATATTCCGCAGAAGGATGGCGGAACGCACTTGACCGGATTTCGCACCGCTTTGACCCGAACACTCAGCAACTACGTTGAACACTCTGGATTGGCGAAGAATTCCAAGACCACGCTTTCCGGTGACGACATGCGCGAAGGCTTGATCGCAGTGCTTTCGATCAAGGTACCCGATCCGAAGTTTTCCTCGCAAACCAAGGACAAGCTGGTCTCAAGCGAAGTCAAGGGCGTGGTCGAGCAGGCCGTCAATGCCAAGCTCGAGGAGTACCTGCAAGAACATCCCGCCGACGCCAAAGTCATCGCAGGCAAAGTGGTCGATGCGGCGCGGGCGCGCGAAGCCGCCCGCAAAGCCCGGGAATTGACCCGTCGCAAGGGCGCGCTCGATATCGCGGGCTTGCCAGGCAAGCTGGCGGACTGCCAGGAACGCGATCCTGCGCTCTCGGAACTGTTCCTGGTCGAGGGTGATTCCGCAGGCGGGTCGGCCAAGCAGGGTCGCAACCGCAAAACCCAAGCCGTGCTGCCTCTCAAGGGCAAGATCCTCAACGTCGAGAAGGCGCGGTTCGACAAGATGCTGTCGTCGGCCGAAGTAGGCACCCTGATCACCGCGCTTGGCACCGGCATCGGCAAGGACGAATTCAATGCCGACAAGTTGCGTTATCACCGCATCATCATCATGACTGACGCGGACGTCGATGGCTCGCACATCCGCACCTTGTTGTTGACCTTCTTCTATCGGCAGATGCCGGAGCTGATCGAGCGTGGCCATGTTTATATCGGCCTGCCGCCGCTGTACAAAATCAAGCAGGGCAAGAATGAGCTGTATCTGAAAGACGATGCCGCGCTCAACGAATATCTGATCGCGAGCGCGGTGCAGGACGCGGCGTGGACGCCGGCGGGGAATGCGACATCCATCCAAGGCGGCGCGCTTGAAACTCTCCTGCGCCAATACCAAGCCGCGCTCGACCAGATCGGAAGGCTCGCGCAACGCGGCGACACCAGCGTGTTCACCGCGATGCTCGAACACGAGCCGCTCGAAGATGGGATGTGGAACGATCCGGCCGCAATGCAGCGATGGTCGGATGGCTTGACATCCAAATTGAACGCGACAGGGCTCGGTCGTCCACAGTTTCAACTGGAATTGCGCGCAGCCAGCGAGCAGCATCCTGCCGCATGGTTGTTGCGCCGGGCCCAGCACGGCACCGAACACACGTGGATATTGCCGCGCAGCTTCTTCTCGGGGGCGGATTTCCGTCCGCTGCTGGATGTGGCGCGCGCGCTGCACGGACGCAACGCGGTCGGTGCGGAAGTCCGCCGAGGCAACGCTTCGCAGCAGGCCAACAGTTTCGCCGACGCACGCGCTTGGTTGTTCGAGGAAGCGAAGAAGGGTCGGCAAATCCAGCGCTTCAAGGGTCTCGGCGAGATGAATCCCGAGCAACTGTGGGAAACCACCGTCAACCCCGAAACACGGCGCCTGCTGCAGGTGCGGATCGAAGACGCGCTGGAAGCGGACCAGATCTTTGCAACCTTGATGGGTGATGTGGTGGAGCCGCGTCGCGATTTCATCGAAGCCAACGCGCTGAGAGTCGGTAATTTGGACGTCTGATCGCAGGCTGTCGCGTGCGACCGCGTCATCTTGGTACTTGAGCTTTGCGCATCGACCGCGCTACCCTCACTCTCCCTCGCGTCGTGCACGGTCCCACTGGAAGAGGCATTCCGATGAAGCTTGAGTCCCATTGGCTGATTTGCGGCATGTGTTCTGCTCTTGTCTTGGCGTGCGTGCCGGCCGTCGCCTCGGCGCAGATGGGCGGCCAGCAGTGTTCGGACATCCAGATGCTGCAGCACAAGTGCGGCGAGCAGCAGTCCAAAAAATCCGACAAGCAGCAGGACAAGCACCAAAGCAAGTACCCCAACGCGACCCGCAAGCAACCCTCCAATACCGGCGTCAGTGCGAAGGAAGGCAAGACCCTCAACGAAGGCCTGCAGGCCGCCAACAGCGGCGATTCGGCGACCGCACTCAAGGATCTGCAACCGATTGCCGATTCCAGCAGCAGTGCTTATGCCAAATCTCTCGCGATGCTCGGACTGGCTCAGGTCAAATACCGCAGCGGTGACACCAAGGGCGCGATTGCGCTGCAGAAGCAGGCACTCGATTCGAACACGCTCGACAACGACAGCTATTTCCAGGGATTGGAAACCTTGGCGCAAATGTACATCGCTGACGAGGACTACAGCGATGCACTCACGACACTGAATACCTGGAGCAAGGAGAGCGGGGCGCAATCCGCGGACATCGACGCGCTGAAGGGCAATGCCTATTACCGGCTGCAGAAGTACCCCGAAGCGGTGGCGGCCATCCAGAAGGCCAAATCATTGAGCGACAAGCCGCAGCCGAGCTGGGACCAGATCGAGATGGCCAGCTACTTCGCGATGGACAAGTACGACGACGCCGCGAAGCTGGCCGAAGCCGCCTTGGCCAAGGATCCGAACAACAGCACTCTGCTGCAGAACGTCATCGCCATTTACATCAACGCCCATCAAGACCAGAAGGCCTTGGCGCTGCTCGAGCGCGCGCGCGCGAACGGACAGATCAAGGACGAGGCCGGCTACATGAACATGGCCAAGATGTACGACAACCTTGGCCAGAGCAGCGAGAATCCGAAACCCAATGCGACGAAGGCCGTGGGTGTTCTCAAGGAAGGCATGAGCAAAGGCATCGTCCAGCCTGGTTTCGACAGTTACAAGCTGTTGGGAGACTCGTATGTGATCGCCGGCGATTACAAGAATGCCGTGGACGCCTACGGCAAGGCCGCACCCGATGCCAAAACCGGCGAGGTTGACTTCCTGCGCGGCCAGATGCTCGAAAATCTCGATCGCCACAAGGAGGCCAAGGATGCGCTTCAAAAGGCGATCGAGAAGGGCGGGTTCAAACGCATGGGCGCAGCGTATCTCACGCTCGGCAATGCGGAACTCGCATTGAAGGAGAAGTCTGCCGCAATCGCCGCCTACAAGCAGGCTGAACAGGATCCGGAAACCCGCGCCGACGCGCGGCGCACCCTGAAGCAACTGGGACACAAGTAGCCCGGCTGAAGATCCGGCTGTAAAGAGCACGAGAGAATAATTAAGGCTCTGCCCCCTAGGCAAAGCCTTGCTGCTGGTGTAACGTTTAAGACTTTTCCGCCGCCTTGGTTGCGAAAACCGTGTCGGAAACGATACGGCTTCCGCAGTGGGGCCCAACAGGTCAGCGACTGGTTCAATACACGATGGCACGCACGTCGGCTCAAGACCGCAAACGGTTCAACTGGTGGCGCACGATTGCAATCGCATTTGCGATTGCACTGCACGCCGGGATCATCATCATGCTGCTGGCGCCGGCTGCCCCGCCTGCGGCCAAGACGAGCAACCAGCAGAAGATCGTGCGCGTCGAATTCATTCCGCCACCACCACCACCGCCGCCACCGCCGCCGCCGCCGCCGGAACCGCCCAAGCAGCCGCCGCCGAAGGAAATCAAGTTGGAGAGGCCGCCGCCGATGCCGCCGCCTCCCGCGCCGCCGCCGCCGCAGGAACAGTCGATCATGTCGACGCCGGCCGAGCCGCCGCGTCCGCCTGCGCCGCCGCCGCCGCCCGCGAACGTCGCGCCGTCGGTTGACATCAGCTACAAGAATCGCAACCCGCCGAAGTACCCGATCCAGGCCGTGCGCCAAGGTCACCAAGGCGAGGTGGTGCTGGCTATCACCATCAACGCCGCGGGCGAAGTGGTGAATGTCAGCGTGCAGAAATCCAGTGGCTATCGCGAGCTCGACCGCGCCGCGGAAGATGCTGCACGCCATTGGCGGTTCAATCCGGGTGTCCAGGGCGGCAAGGCCATTGGCGGCGTCGTGCTGGTTCCCGTGAACTTCAGCCTCAGCGGCATCGAATAGAAACTTCACGCTCGACCGGATCGAATCCGTTAGAGTCCATCAGTCAACGTTCCACTTGCTACAATTTGAAGGAAGGGTAGCGCCATGATCCAAGAAGCAACTTCAGCCGCCGCCGCACCAGTCGGCAACGCCAACGCGCAAGCCCTGCAGCAGGTCGGCGCGAGCCATTTTCTCCATGAGATCCTGACCCACCCGCTCGCGCACGCGATCGACTTCATCGTGCTGATCGTGCTGGTGATCATGTCGGTGTCATCGTGGTACTTCATCATCGCGATCGCGATCCGCAACGCGCTGATGCGTTCGCGCATGGACAAGGTCATCCAGAAGTTCTGGGATACGCCGTCCGCGCAGGACGCCGTGCGGGTGATGGAGAAGCAGCCGCGCACCGAGCCATTCTCGAAGATTGCCCTGGAAGCGGCGTCCGCCGCGGCGCACCATCAGCGCCATGAAGGCAGCCGCATGGTTGAGGCGCTGAATCGCTCCGAGTTCGTCGACCGTGCGCTGCGCCAAGCGGTGGATCGCGAAAGCCGCAACCTGGAAGGCGGCCTCACGCTGTTGGCGACGGTCGGTTCCGCCGCAGTGTTCGTCGGCCTGCTCGGTACCGTGATGGGCATTTACTACGCGTTGATCAACTTGGGCGCCAGCGGAGAGTCCTCGATCTCCGCGGTCGCGGGCCCGGTCGGTCAGGCGCTGATCATGACCGCCATCGGCCTGTTCGCGGCCATCCCGGCGGTGATCGCGTACAACGCCTACTCGCGCGCCAACCGCGTCACCATCGCGCACTTCGATGAATTCGCGCACGACCTGCACGACTTCTTCGCCACCGGCGCTCGCATCGAGACCGGCTCCTCGGCTGCGGCCGCGCGTCCGGCCGCCGCAGTGCCTCCGCCGGCGGTGAAGAAGTAAGAGGTTGCAGTCATGGCGATGAGTACCAATACCGGCGGCGGTCCGGTCGCAGAAATCAACATCACGCCACTGATCGACGTGATGTTGGTGCTGCTGGTCATTTTCATGATCACCGCGCCGCTGGTGCAGCACAACATCAAGATCGACCTGCCGCAGCCCAACCCCAACGTGAAGCCGCCGGAAAACCCACCGACGCCACATACGTTGTTCATTCAGGCCGACGGCACGATGACCTGGGACAACCTGCCGATCAGCAACGTCGAGTTGCAGGCGCAGCTGGCGACCGTCGGCGCCAAGGGACTGGACCAGCAGCCGCAGGTGCACATCAAGGCCACCGACGATACGCAATACAATTACCTGGCCGAAGTGATGGCGGAAGCGCGCCGCTACAACGTCCAGAAAATCGGTTTCGAGAAGTGAGGATCTGACGTCATGGCGATGAGTCTTGGCGAGAACACCGGCAGCGACATTCCCAAGGCCGAGATCAACGTCACCCCGCTGGCGGACGTGATGCTGGTTCTTCTGATCATTTTCATGATCACGGCGCCCCTGATGTCGCACAAAGTGAAGGTGGATCTGCCGCGTGCCGATCCCAACACCAAGCCGGCTACGATCGAAGTCCCCCCGATCGACCTCGCGATCGAACCCGATGGCACCGTGTACTGGAACGACAGCCTGATCAGTGATGCGGTGTTGAGCGCCAGGTTACGTTCGGCTGCGGCCGGCAGCCCGCAACCGGAGTTGAACATCCGCGCCGACAAGACCACACCGTATAGGGTGATCTGGAAGGTCATGCAGGACGCGAAATCCGCGGGCATGGTGCACTTGGGCTTCATCACCCAAGGCAAGGCCAGACCGGGGTCGACGCCTTGAAGCTGATGCTTTGTTCGTCATCGAAAAATGCCGCGCAATGCGCGGCATTTTTTTGCAGCGAGCTCAGGCGAGAATCGCGAGATAGCGGCGCACCGTGCGATCAAGACCGTCGTACAGCGCTTCGCTGATCAGCGCATGTCCGATGGAAACTTCGGCCAGCTGCGGAATCGCGCGTTTGAACGCGCCGAGATTTTTCTGATTGAGATCGTGACCGGCGTTCACCTCGAGTCCCGCGCCCAACGCACGCTGCGCCGTATCCGCGCAACGCTGCAATTCGACGGCGAAGTCGCCGTTGGCGAACGCATGTGCATAAGGGCCGGTGTAGAGCTCCAGGCGCGAAACACCAATGGCGTGCGCTGCCTCGAAGCCTTCGCTCACGCCTGCATCGATGAACAGCGAAACGCGGCATCCGATTGCACCGAGTTCAGTTACCAACGGCGCAAGTTTTCCAAGATCGTGTGTGAGATCAAAACCGTGATCGGACGTAAGCTGGCCATCGGCGTCTGGCACCAACGTTGCTTGGGCCGGCTTCGCGCCGAGCACCAATTCAACGAAACCGGGATAACCCGGACGCGGCGGCGCGAATGGATTGCCCTCCAAATTGAGTTCGACGCGACCACGCGTCAGGTCCGCAAGCAGCGCGACATCGTTCGCGGTGACGTGACGCCGGTCCGGACGCGGATGCACGGTAATGCCGCCGCAACCCGCGGCGATGCAAGCCTCGGCTGCCGTGGTCAAGTCAGGTTCATGACCTCCCCGCGCGTTGCGCAACACCGCGATCTTGTTGAGGTTGACGCTTAGGGTCGTCATCGGGAGTTGGTAGAGAATTGCTTCGCGAAAGTCAGGCCATGGATGGCCGCTGGTGTTCCCAGTCGTCAATTGTCCTGTTTGCAGGGTGGCTCGGCAACGCGACGGTCAGGATGATCGCACAAAAAATCACGAAAAAAGGCGCGGAGGGAAACTCCGCGCCGGAGAGTGCGGCCCGCCACGTCGCTGTTCGGGCGGACCTACGGGGAGACTTCCCGTACTTCTGAGACCTTCACCCGACGCCGGAGTTCCGGGGGGCACGCCGGCATGGTTCAGCAATTGCCGTCGATGGAGCGAAAGGCCGCGATGGCGCGAGGGGCGCCGCGCCACGCCAAGGCGCCACGGTATTCCGAGGCAGCTTCGAAACCGGTGAGTTGCCAGTCGTTCACGTTGCCCAGCAAGGGATCGACCCGCGTCAAAATCCAATCGGTGTCCACGCGACGGGTGAACGCGAGGCGCGCCAACCCGAATGAAAGGCCTTCACCCACGGCTTTCAATACCGCTTCCTTGGCACACCATAATTTGATGAACGCCTGGTCGCGCGTGTCCGGATCGAGTGGCGCCAAGGCATCTGCTTCTTCGGAAGCGAAAAAACGCCGCGCGATTTCCAGCGAACGCTGGTTTTTGCCGAAGCGCTGGATGTCCACCCCCAGCTCGCATCCGCGCGCGAGCGCCACCAGTGCAAAATCGCCGCTGTGCGACCAGTTGAATTCGAGCCGACCTGCGTCACCGGCGCGGGATGAATCGCGCGCCAAGCGTGGCTTGCCGCGTTCGTCCTGGTCCAGCCTGACGGATCTCTCGGAGATGCCAAGATACCCAGCAAGCAATGCGACCAAGGGTGCGCGCCCCTCCGACAGCGCATAAGGAATGCGCCACAGGTGAATCGTTTGGCCGTCCAAACGACCGGCGACACTCTGTGGGGTCGCCTCGATGAACGCCGGATGGGCAGGCATCGATGGTCTGGGTGCAGTCAGTGCCGCACGCGCTCGTCGTAGAGCCGCTTCACCACTGAAGGATCCGCCAGTGTGGACGTGTCACCCAGCGCGGCAAGGTCGACCTCGTTGTTGCCCGCCTCGGCGATCTTGCGCAGGATCCGGCGCATGGTCTTGGCGGACCGGGTCTTCGGAAGAGCCGACGCCCACTGCAGATATTCGGGTGTCGCGAATGCGCCGATCCGCTCACGTATGCCCATGACGAGTTCCTTCTTCAACGCATCGCTCGGCGCGATCCCTCCCTTGGGTGTCACGAAAGCATAAATGGTGGTTCCCTTGACCTCGTGCGGGCACCCGACCACCGCGGCTTCGGCTACGCGCTCGTCGGCCATCATCGCGCTTTCGATTTCGGCGGTGCCGATGCGGTGACCGGACACGTTGATGACGTCATCGACGCGACCGGTGATCCTCCAGTCGCCATCGGCGTCGCGTTCGGCGCCGTCACCGGTGGTGTAAACGCCGGGGTACATCGTGAAGTAGGTATCGATGAAGCGCTGGTGGTCTCCGTATACGGTGCGCATCTGCCCGGGCCAGGAATCAGTGATCACGAGGTTGCCGGAACCTGCGCCTTCAATGGTCTTGCCGTCCGCTTCAAGGATTGCGGGCTTGATGCCGAAGAAAGGTTTCATGGCGGCGCCCGGCTTCAGCGTCGTCGATCCCGGCAGTGGACAAATCAGGATGCCGCCGGTTTCGGTCTGCCACCAGGTGTCCACGATCGGACTGCGGCCCTCGCCCACCACGTCGAAAAACCATTCCCACGCTTCGGGATTGATCGGTTCGCCAACGGAACCGAGCAGACGCAGCGATTTGCGCGAGGTTCTCTTCACCGGCTCGTCGCCCTCGCGCATCAGCGCGCGGATCGCGGTGGGCGCGGTGTACAGGATCGTCACCTTGTGCTTGTCACAGACCTGCCAGATGCGCGAGGCGTCCGGCCAGTTCGGCACGCCCTCGAACACCAGCGAGGTCGCGCCATTGGCAAGCGGGCCGTACACGATATAACTGTGTCCGGTGACCCAGCCCACATCGGCAGTGCACCAGTAAATGTCGTCCTCGCGCAGGTCGAAAATCGCCTCATGCGTGTACGACACCCACACCATGTATCCGCCCACGGTGTGCAACACGCCTTTCGGTTTTCCGGTGGAGCCCGATGTGTAAAGGATGAACAACGGATCTTCAGCGTTCATCGGCTCGGGCGGGCAATCGGCTGATTGCCCATCCATCAACGCGTCCCACCAGCGATCGCGCGGAGACTGCATGTTCACCGCGCCGCCAGTGCGGCGCACCACCACTACGGTTTCGATGCTGGTGGTGTCGGGACGGGTCAGCGCCTCGTCCACGTTTTTCTTCAGCGGGATTTTCTTGTTGGCGCGCACGCCCTCGTCGGCGGTGATCAGGAGTTTGCATTGCGAATCGGCGATGCGACCGGCCAACGCGTCCGGTGAAAAACCGCCGAACACGACGGAGTGGATCGCGCCGACCCGTGCACAAGCCAACATCGCGACGGTGGCTTCCGGAATCATCGGCATGTAGATCGCAATGCGATCGCCCTTTTGCACGCCGAGGTGCTTCAGCGCGTTCGCGAACTTGCACACTTCAGCATGCAACTCGCGATAGCTGATCGCCCGTGAGATGCTCGGATCGTCACCCTCGAAAAGGATCGCGGTCTTGTCGCCGCGTTTGGCGAGCTGTCGGTCGAGACAACTGACGGTGGGGTTCAAGACGCCGTCGGCGTACCACCGGATGTGCAGGTCCTTTGCGTCGAAGGAGACATCCCTGATCTGCGTGGGCGGCTTGATCCATTCCAGCCGCTTGGCCGCTCTGGCCCAGAAGGCTTCGGGGTCGCGCAAGGATTCCGCATAGAGCCGTTCGTAATCGTCGGGCTTGATCTGTTCGGCAGCAGCAAACGCGGACGGGACGAGATGCACTTTGCTCATCGCGGACTCCTTGAGGTCAGGCAAGGAATCAAGCGTAGCAAATTGGCGCAGCGCCGGTGATAAAAAATAGCGTCAGTGCGGCGGCGCGGGTGGAAGCTGGCGCGTCGAATCGTCGCTTTTCTTGTGAACGGTGCCACGCAGCGCCTGGATCTCGCGCTCGGTCATGTGCTCGGGGCGGGAACTGGCGCGGACATGCCGCTCGATGAAGAACAGCGCCGCGGCAATGCCGCTGACAAGTCCGATGAAAATGCCCAGCCCCATCCAGCCCGGCGAATGACTTGCGAATGCCAGAAGAAATGCCGCCAGCGAAATCAGCGCCAAGCCCCAGATCATGTAGCCATCCCCGGATTGCCGTCGTGCCGATCATAGCCGACCCGTTCGGCTCCGGCGTGCCTTCGCGTACCGGCAGCGTGAGCTGCATCACGAGTGAAAAAAGGACCGCTTATGCGGTCCTTGTTGTTCATCGGAACCGTGGCCGTTACTTCGGCACCGGCCCCTTTACCGCGGTCACCAGGTCGTCTGGGCGGACGTACTTCGCGAATACTTGTTGCACCTCGGCCGCGGTCAAATCCAGATAATGTTGTGCGGCGATGGTGGACTCATCCAGCGGTTTGCCTTCCGTTGAATAATCGAGCAGGTTGCCGGCGATCGCGCCGAAGCTGGACTCGCCGAGTGGAATCCGGCGTAGGAGGATGCCCTTCGCCTGTTTCAGCTCGCCGGCGCTAATCGGTGCCTCCTGCATCTGTTTCAAATTCTGCACCACGAGCTTGCTCGCTTCAGCCACCTTGTCCGGGTCGCAACCGAAGTTCACCGCGTACGTGCCGCGATGCTTGTCCAGCGAAGCATCGACGCCGACGGTGTAAACAAGACCGCGCTTTTCACGCAGGTCGCGCACCAGCCGTGACGCATAGAAGCCGCCCCCCAACACTTGATCGCCCAGCGTCAAGGCGAACCGCTGCGGCGAGTCGTAGTTGAGCGCAAGGGTTTGCGCCATCGTCACCTCGTCCTGGACCGCGCTCTTGTCGGGCGTCTGGGCATGACCGCGGCGGTTCGCGGGTACGGCACCATAATCTGTCGCGGGCTTTGTCCCCTGCACTTCCCAGCCTCCGAAAGTCTTTTCGACGATGGTCTTGGCGTCGGCCGGATCGATCTTCCCGACCACCACGACGGTGGTCATGTCGGGCCGGAACGTGCGGGCGTAATACTCCTTCACCTTGTCAAGCGTGAGACCGGCGACGTTTTGTGGCGTTGCGTGACGCAAGGCTGGATCGTTCGCCGGCAGCAGCGCTTCATCCAAAGCAAGTCCGGAAAGAAACGCGGGCGATTGCAATTGTCCGGCGACTTGGCCTGCGGTCTGGTGTTGCACGATTGCGAATGCCTGCGCCGGCAGCGCCGGGTGTAGTTCGTTGTCGGCCAGAAGCGCCATGCCCTGGGCGAAATTCGCTGCGGGAACCGCGAGCGAAAAATCGGTTCCAGCGCTCTCGTGCGCGCTGATCGCATCCAGCGTGGCCTGGAACTGCAGGCGGTTCAGGCTGGTTGTGCCGAACGGAAGCAAGCCATCCAGCACCTGAGCCACGCCTTCCTCGCCCTTCGGCGCCTGCAGATCCTCGTTGGTCTTGATGCGTCCGTACACTTCGACGGTGTCGCTGATCGACTCGGGTTGCACGATCAACTTCAGGCCATTTGGCAGCGTGTACTCGGTTGGATGGAGCGCGGATTTCGGCAATTCCAATTTGGCAAAAGCGGACTTGGCCCAATCCGGCAGTTCAACCTCATGATCGGGGCTGGACGCGAAACTTTCCGCGCCACCGAAACCCTTGCTCGACACCGATTTGCCGGAGCTTTCCGGAGTGAGCACCGCGGTGATCGCGTGCGCCGGGTCGAACAACTTCTTCGCCAGCGCGTTCACCTCGGCCGGCGTGACGGCTTCGATTGCCGTCTTGATGGCGTCGGGCGATTCCGCGCCCTGGAACGCCAGCGCCTGCGACCACGCGTTGGCAAGCCCGCTCACCGAGTTCTTCTTGTATTCGAGGTCGGCGATCGCCTTCTGCTTGGCGGCTTCCACGAGCGCCGGATCGATGCCCTTCGCGGCGGCATCGGCCAGGATCGCCCGCATCCGTTTCAGGACCGGCGCAGGCTCACCACCCTTCGGAAATGCGCCCATCGCGTAGTCGATGCCGGCATGTTCCAGCGCCGAACCGAAGTAACCGCCGAACAGTGCGGTGCCGTCATAACGCATGCCGGCCAGCGCCGCGCGCTGCGAAGCCATCGCGCCATTCAACACCAACGCGGTCGCATAGTCGCCGGCGCGCAGGCCCGGCGAGCGAAACGCGATCAGCGC
>DATFGT010000102.1:0-11016 GCA_035249175.1 Rhodanobacteraceae bacterium | reverse complement strand
GGCGTGCTCGGCGATCAATTCGGTGCGCTGCCGCGAAGTGGTGAGCGAGGGCCACGAATGGCGCGAAAACGGACTGTCCTCGAAACCGGCGACCGACAAGTCGTAGGGCACGTGCAGTCCGGCCGCGCGCGCGGCCGCCAGCACGCCCGCGGCAATTTCATCGTTGGAACCGAAAACCGCGGTGGGTGGTTCGGCGAGGCCGAGCAGGCGGCGCGCGCCACGGAAACCGTCGTCGAACGAATAGTCGCCCTCGAGCACCAGTTCGTCGGACATCGGCACGCCGTAATCCCGCAAGGCTTTTTCGTAACCCTTGTAGCGTTCGGGGCTGGAGCGGTGCTGCTTGCCGCCCCACAGGAAACCGATGCGCAGGTGTCCGAGCTGGATCAGGTAGGCGGTGATGGCATAAGCCGCGTCGCGGTCATCCACGAACACGCACGGAAAGCCGTCGTGCGGATCTTCGGCCGCGGAAATCACCCGCACCAGGGGAATGTTGTACGCGGCCAGTTCGCGCAGCAGCGCCATGCGTTCCGACATCGGCGGCGCCAGCACCAGCCCGGCGAGGCGCGAACGGTGCACGAGATCGCGCAATTCCTCCGCCAGTTTCGGTCCGCGCGAATCGCAGGGGTGGATCTGCAGGCCGAAGCCCATTTCGCGGCACGCCGCCAGCGCACCCTGCTGCACCGCGATGATGTAGTACGGGTTGGGGTTGTCGTACACCAGTCCGATCGCATACGCCTTGGCGCTGCGCAGGCTGCGTGCGGAAAGGTCGGGGCGGTAATCGAGCTGTTCGATCGCGCGCAGCACGCGTTCGCGCGTTTCATCGCGCACCGAGCTTTCCCGGTTGATGACGCGCGATACGGTTTTCAGCGAGACCTTGGCTTGCCTTGCGACATCCCGGATGGTGGCGGTTCCCAAGTGCTGCTCCTTGTGGTGCGTGCGCGGATCAGGGTGTCGCGATGGCGGAACTGGCCGTCGTCGTCGATGCCGGCTGTCCCGCACGGTAGCCGATCAATCCGTAAAACAGAATGTAGAGGTAGCCGGGTACCATCACCACCAGGAAGGCCAACTGGAAGTTGATGATTTCCTCGAGGTGCACGAACAACTGCGGGATCAGCGCGCCGCCCGCGATCCCCATGATCAGCAGGGCCGAGCCGAACTCGGTGCGATCACCGAGGCCCTTGATGGCCAGCGGAAAGATCGCCGGCCACATCATTGCATTCGCGAAACCCAGCGCCGCGACGAAGCCCACCGACAACGTGCCATGGGTTTGCCAGGCACCGAAGGCGAACAGTACGCCCAGGACCGCCGAAATCGCGAGGTAGCGCTGCTGCGATATGACCCGCGGGGTCAAGACCACCCCCGCCAGATAACCGATCAGCATCCCGACCATGACCCAGGATGTCAGGTGTTTGGCGGTATCGAGCGGCAGTCCCAATGCTTGTCCGTAGATCACGATGCCGTCGCCGACCATCACTTCCATGCCGACGTAGATGAAAAGGCAAACCACGCCGAGCCACAGGTGCGGGAAACTGAAGATGCTGCGCCTGGGCCTGTTGCCTTGCAGTTCCTGACGATCGCTCGCCGGCTTGATATCCGGCAGCGAAGAAAACACGATCCACGCCGCCAGTAGCACGAGTACCACCGCCATGACGAGATAAGGCATGACGGCGCGCGATACGAACGCGTGCTGCAGCAGGGAACGCGCCGCGGGCGTGGCAGCGGCCTTGATCTTGTCGGCGTAAGCGGCGGCGCCGCTGAGCAGCAGGGCGCCGAACACGTAAGGCGCAACGCCGCCGGCGAATTTGTTGCAGATTCCCATGATCGCCACGCGCCTGGCGCCACTCTCGATCGGGCCGAGGATGCTCACGTAGGGATTGGAAGCGGTCTGCAGCAACGCCAAGCCGGCGCCGATCACGAACAGTGCCACCAGCGCGCCCACATAGCTGTAGCCGCCCATGAAAACCGCGAACAGCACGGAGCCGATGGCCATCACCAGCAGGCCCAGGCCCATGCCCTTTTTCATGCCGGTGCGTTTGAGCACCACGGCCGAAGGCAGCGCGAGAAAAAAATAGGACAGGTAGAACGCCATCGGAATCAGGAAGGCGCCGACGTTGTCCACGTCGAATCCGACCTTCACGAACAGGATCAGCGACGAATTGAGCCAGGTGACGAATCCGAAAATGAAGAACAGGACGCCGATGATCGCCATCGACATCAGGTAATGCGATTGCTGCGGCGGGGTAGCGTGCGGGGTCATGTCTCGATCCTGTGCGCGGCGACAAGTCGACGGATTATGGATTGACCAACGTTGTCATGTACATGTCTCGCGCGGAGTATCGCACGTCTCGGGCAGTGAAAAACAGGGTGTTCGGGACACTGCAAACTTGATGCATCGCAGCATTCGCGAGACTTGTTACACCCGGTTCTAGCCGTGTTTTCGGTGGCCTGTGAGGATTCCGCACCTGATGCGAAGTGCGGCACCAACTTGCTGCGATGCAAATTGACAACGTTGTCATTCGTGACCAAACTGGCGCCCGATCGAGCACCCGAGAGCAGGATGGACGTGCCCGCCAGTCAATTCATCCAGCACGCCGGTCTTCATACCCAGCCGTTCCTGGCTGCGGATGTGGGCGGCACCCACGCGCGGGTGGCGCTGTTGCGCGCTTCTCCGGGTGCCGGCAACGAGATCGAAATCCTCGCATATCGCAAGTGCGCGTGCGCCGATTTCCCGGGGTTGCCGGAACTGCTGCAGGCATTCGTGGCCAGTGATGCGACGCTGCCGGTGCAGCGCTGCGTGATTGCCTGTGCCGGGCAGGTGGTCGGGGACATCATCGTCAATGACAATCTGGCTTGGCGCGTAAGTCTTTCGGCGTTGCGCGAGGCGCTGGCATTCGACGAGGTCGCGTTGCTCAATGACTTCGAGGCGCTCGGCTATGCGCTCGACAATGTCCGCGACACCGACAGTCTGCTCTTGTGCGGCCCCGCGACCCACACCGACGGGCCTGCCCTGGTGGTGGGACCCGGGACCGGACTGGGCGCCGCCGTGCGGCTTCCGGGAAATCGGGGGGCGCGGGTACTCGCGACCGAAGCCGGCCAGATGGATCTTGCGCCGGGCACTGCGCGCGAACGCGAGGTGCTGGCACGCCTTGCGCCCGGTGATGGTTACGTGCCGTACGAACGCGTCCTTTCCGGTCCGGGCCTGCTGACCCTGTACACCACGCTGCGTGCATTGCGCGGTGAGCCGCCGAAACTCGTCACGCCCGAGGCGGTGACCGCGGCGGCCTGCGCGGACAGTGATCCCGACGCCGTGGAAACCGTGGAAATCTTCTGTGCACTGCTGGGCGGCTTCGTCGGCAACCTCGCGATGGCGTTCGTGGCCGAGGGCGGCGTGTACCTGGCGGGCGGAGTACTGCCGCAAATAAGAGAGCTGCTGCAACGCAGCCATTTCGTGGAGCGGTTCCTGACCAAGGGAGGCATGCGGGAATTCCTGTTGCGCGTGCCGGTGCGTTTGATCGAACACGGCCGGCACGGGGTGCTGGGCGCGGCGCACTGGTACCTGGACAGGCCATTGCAAGGCGCTGCGCGTCGCCGGGTGCACGGCGACGCGGCAACGACATAGAGGCAAACGACAACATGCGGGTGCCGCGGCACCCCCCACTTCGTGAGCGAGAGAGGGTACGTCATGAAATTTCGCAAGAGCATGCTTTCGGCGAGCATCGCCACGGCGCTGATGTTCGCGGTCGCGGCGCAGGCGCAAAACGCCTCGCCCCAAACCCAGACCACTACTACCACTGACCAGCAGCAGAACCAGACGTCGTCTGACCAGAACGCGAAGCCAGGCACCAAGGCAACCCCGCAGCAACTCGGGACCATCCAGGTGGTCGGCGTGCGCGCTGCGCAGGCGCTGTCGCTCGAGACCAAGAAGGCGGCCAATTCCCAGGTCGAAGTGGTGTCGGCCATCGACATCGGCAAACTGCCGGCCAAGAACGTCGCCGACACCATCGCGCAGTTGCCGGGCGTGAACATCGCCGACGCGGCGGGCGCGGAAGGCGGTTTCGACGAAGCCGACCGTGCCAGCATCCGAGGCAGCGCACCGTCGCTCACCTTGACCACGATCGACGGTCACATGGTCGGTTCGGGCGATTGGTTCATCCTGGGCAGCGGCGGTACCCGCAGCGTCAGCTTCGCGATGCTGCCTTCGGAAGTGGTCAACCAGGTGGTGGTGCACATGACGCCCGAGGCGAAGCTGCTTGAAGGCGGCGCGGCCGGCACGATCGACATCATCACCCGCAAGCCGCTGGATTTCAGCAAGCCATTTTCCCTCGAAGCAAGCGTGGGCGGGGTTTACGCGGATCTTTCGAGCAAGACCAAACCGCAGTTCAACGGCCTGATCAACTGGAAAAACGATTCCAATACGTTCGGTGTGATGGTCCAAGCGTTCTACGAGGAGCGGGCCCTGCAACGCGAGGGCCAGGAGATCCTCGGATATTCGTACATTCCCTATTACCAGGCAGATGGCATCACGCCGACCCCGGCGGCTGTTTCACTTGGGCTTTCGCCGGCCACGCCCGGCAGCGCCAGCACCGGCGTGTTCTATCCCAACCTTCCGGGCGCGGCGCTGTTCACCCAGACGCGCAAGCGCAAGGGCGGAACCGTCGACCTCCAGTGGCGGCCGACCGACAACCTGACATTCAACCTCGATGCGTTCTACTCAAAACTGGACGCCACCGATTACAACCGCAACTACATGCTGCGTACGCGCGACCAGCTTCCCAAGCAGGCCGTGACCGGCACCATCCAGGACCATATCCTCACCAGCGCCAGCCTGCCGGGCGACCCCACGATTTCGCAGGGTATCTACGACATGATCTCGCGCCCGGGCGAGAGCGAATCCAGTCAGTTCCTGACCCTGGACATGGACTGGCAGGCTACCAACAACCTGGGTTTCAAGTTCCAGGTCGGCACCACCAGGGGCAAGGGCAATACACCCGTCCAGGACGTGATGGAAATGGACACGGGTTATGGGGCGACGGCCAGCTATGCAATGAACGGTCTCGGCACACCGCTCAACTGGTCGATGAATACCGACAACTCCGCCTTCAATCCGGCAGTCGCAGGATTGGACTGGATCTTCGGTGATCAGGACGTGCACGTGGTCGACAAGGAGCGCTGGTTCCAGGCCGACGGCGAATACGACTTCGACGATGCCGGCCCGCTGTCCTCGCTCGAATTCGGCGTGCGTTACGCCAAGCACGACCACGACAGCCCGACCGCGATCGCGCAGGGCCCGAACTTTGCCTCTGCGGTGCAGTTTGGCCAAGGCTCCACGATCTACCCGCCGGCCGGCGGCAACTACCCTAGCGACTTCGCCAGCGACCTCGGCGTGGGCCAGATGCCCGCCAACATCTGGTACTGGACGGCCGCCCAGCTTTCGCAACTGAATGCGTTGTACGCCAATCGTGCGGTGACGGGCGATACCAGCTCGCGTTTCTATCCGAACGACATCTACTCGATGTCGGAGAAGAACAGCGCGGCGTACGTCCAGGTCAACTTCACCGGCGATCGCTGGACCGCCAATGCCGGCCTGCGCTATGTCGGCACCAGCGAGAACATCGGCTACACCAGTCCGGGCATCCAGGAGTCCACCTTCGCCGGCCCGTTCCTCAATTCGGCGTTCTATCCCAGCGGCTGGTTCTGGAACTACTACAAGCATCACTACAGCAAGGTCCTGCCTAGCTTCAACGTGAAGTTCGACCTCAACCCGGACGGCAGCTTGCTGACCCGCTTCTCCGCTTCGCAGACGCTGACCCGCCAGGACTACAACCAGTTGGCCGGCTTCCTCAGTTTGAACGATCCGCAGGTGCAAGGTGACATCGGCGGGGGCAGTGGCCCCAATCCGCGACTGAAGCCGATCCTCTCCACCAACTTCAGCGCATCGCTCGAGTGGTATTTCGCCCAGCGCGGCCTGCTGGCAGCCAGCGTCTATCAAATGGATTTGGACAACTATTACGACTACGGATCGACGACGGGCACCTACCTCAACAACTACCTGACCAACAATGGCGCCGGCGACAATCCATCGCACACGCCGATCTACAGCCAGTATCTGGTCAGCATCCCGGTCAACGTCAACGGCACCTTGAAGGGCGTGTCGTTGAACTACGTCCAGCCGATCGGCGAGCACTTCGGCGTGCAGTTCAACTACACCTACGCGACCGGCCATTCGTCGGGCGGCACCTTCCTGTATAACCCCGACGGTACCCCGGGCAACAACATCGCGGCCGGCAACCGCCCGTTGTTCGGCACCTCGAAAAACACCATCAACGCATCGGCGTTCTACGAGGATGCCCATTGGAACGCCCGCATCAACTACACCTACCGTTCCAAGTTCTACGACGGCGTGATGAGCAATTCGGGCGCCGGGATGCCGCTGTTGCCGTACTGGCAGTCCGGGCAGGGCTATCTGTCGTTCTCGGCGGGCTACAAGCTCAACGAGCACCTGAGCTTCACCTTCGACGCCATGAACCTCAACAACCCGAAACTGCGCTACTTCATCAATGGGTCGCAGGCGGGTCTGGGCTTCAGCACGGCGCCGGAAGCGTTCTATGTGAACGGGCGCCAGTACTACTTCACGGTGAACTACAAGCTCTGACGGCCCGATGAATGCCGTCGACCAGTAAGGGAGGGTCGAGTCTCCAGCGTTGCGGGCCGGTTGGCATCCCGGCCCGCATTTTTTTGGTGCTTCATCGACCGCCGCGGCTGCGGCGACTGGGAGCAGCAGTTCTGGCGTGGTACATGTATGCCATCCGCCTACCCCGTGACTAACCGGTCTTGATGGCGCAATTCGGGAGCACGTTCATGCGCACTGTTTGTTTGCTGATCCTGGCCGTCGCGCTGTCGGCCGCCGCTCACGTCGCGTTGGCGGCGACCCCTGCGCCTTCGTGGTCGCTGCTGCCGCAGCCTGCGAAAATGCATCCGGCCGCAAAAGGCGCGGTCACGGTGTCCGATGGTGATCACGTGCTGGTACAGGCTGCAGCTGATGCACAGGCACTCGCGGTCGTGCAGCGTTTCACTGCTCTCGTCGCCACGACGCGCGGTCTGCACCTGCGTATGGAAACGCAAGCAGACAAGCCATCGCCGGCCGCGATCGTGTTCCGGATCGATCCGCATGCGGATGGCGCAAACGATGCGGGCTATCGCATCGCTATCGGAGAAGGGAAAATCGACGTGACGGCGCGCACATCGCGCGGCCTGTTCTACGGTGGCGTCACGGTGTGGCAACTGTTGACGCCGGACGGCGCCCGCGATGCACCCGCCCAAGTCGCCAATGGAACTATCGTCGATCATCCGCGCTTTGCATGGCGCGGGCTGATGCTGGATTCGGCGCGGCACTTCCAGAACGTGGGCGACATCAAGAAGCTGATCGACTGGATGTCGCTCAACAAATTGAACGTGCTGCACTGGCACCTCACCGACGACCAGGGCTGGCGCCTCGAGATTCCGAAATATCCCGAACTCACGAAAATCGGTGCCTGCCGCAAGGCGGTCGGTCCGGATGCGGCGCTGACCGGCGGCCCGGACAAGCCGTACTGCGGTTTTTACACCGATGCCGAGGTGCGCGACATTGTGCATTACGCCGCCGAACGCTTTATCGAAGTGGTGCCGGAAGTCGACATTCCGGGCCATTCGCAGGCGGCGATCGCGTCGTACCCGTGGCTCGGCGTCACCGGCAGGCGACCGGATGTTTCAACCGACTGGGGCATCAACACCTGGCTGCTGAAGCCCGACGCGCGCAGCGTGAAATTCATCGAGGACGTGATGGATCACGTGATGGCGCTGCTCCCCTCGAAGTACATCCACATCGGCGGCGACGAGGCGGCCAAGGATCAGTGGGAAGCATCGCCCGCGGTACGCGCGCATATGAAGAAGCTCGGCTTCGCGAACATGGAGCAGCTGCAGGGTTGGTTTACCACACAAGTCGCGAACTACCTGTCCCGGCACGGACGCACCGCGGTGGGCTGGGACGAAATCCTGCACGGCAAGGTACCGGCGTCGGCGGTGGTGATGTCCTGGCACGAGCCAGCGGGTGCGGTGGAGGCGTTGCAGCAGGGCCATGACGTCGTGATGTCGTCCTCGCCCACGCTGTATCTCGATCACTATCAATCCGATTTGCACGACGAACCGCCGGGGCGGCCCGAAGTGGAATCGCTGAAGGACGTTTACGACTACGACCCGGTGCCGAGCGGCACGACCGCGAGCGAAGCCAGGCACATCCTGGGCGTGCAGGCAAACCTGTGGGCGGAATACATGCCGACGTTTGCGCGCGTGCAGCACGCGGTTTTTCCGCGCGTCGCAGCGTTGTCGGAAGTCGCATGGTCCCCCGCGTCTGTGCACGATTGGCACGGATTCGTGCAGCGCATGCCTGCGGAGCTTGCGCGCTATCGCGCGTTGGGCATTGGCTACGCTGACGGCGCGTTCGCGCCGGCGTTTGCATTGTCCGAGGGGACGAGTGGAACGATCGAGGTCGCGCTGTCGAACCAGACGGGTTTCGGCACGATCCGTTACACCACCGACGGGGCCGAGCCGAATGCGGGATCGACCGCGTACAGCGAACCGCTTTCATTCCCGGCGGACGGGTCCACCACGCTGCGCGCGGCAACGTTCGCCGCGACCGGATTCGAGCTGGCGACGCCGCGCACGCAGGTGGTCGATGCCGCGGCATTGCTCACCCGAAACAGCGATCAACTCGATACGTGCGGCAAGCCGATGATCGTGCTGCGGCTGGAAGACGACCGTCCACTCGACGGAACGCGTCCCGTCTATCGCCTCGACATTGCCAACATGTGCTGGCAGTGGAAGGACGCGCGGCTCGATGGCGTCAAGCGCATCGCGTTGACCGTCGGCAATCTGCCGTGGAATTTCGCGTTGTGGCACGACGACTCGGAGGTCGTGACGCGGCCGAAGCAAACGCCAGCCGGCGAGTTGCAGGTGCATCTGGATTGGTGTGACGGTCCGTTGCTGGCAACGCTGCCACTGGCCAAGGCCGCGCAGACACTGTTGCAGACGACGTTGACCGCCGACATCCCCGCCACCCGCGGGCATCACGCGTTGTGCGTGTTCGCCACAGGCGATCCTCGCGACGGCATGTGGGCGATCGACAAGACTCAACTGCTGACCCGCTGACGCCGGTCCGGCGGAGTGGCGATAATGCGAGCAAGCCCGCCGACTCATCCGACGGGTGGGTCCCCGCCCTACGAAGCCAAGGTAGGGCGGGAGCAGCGCAGCGAATCCCGCCGCGCGTCTGCGGGCGGCTCAGCCCTGCAACAATCCCACGTTGCGGCCAACCTTGGTGAACGCCGTGATCGCGCGATCAAGATGTTCGCGCGTGTGCGCGGCGCACATCTGGGTGCGGATGCGCGCCTTGCCTTCCGCCACGACGGGAAAGAAGAACCCGATCGCGTAGATGCCTTCATCCAGCAGGCCGGCCGCCATCGCCTGCGCGAGCTTGGCGTCGTGCGTCATCACCGGCACGATCGGGTGATTGCCGGGCTTGATCTCGAAACCTGCCTTGGTCATCGCATCGCGAAAGTAGCGCGTGTTTTCCGCCAGCTTGTCGCGCAAGCTCCCGGCCTCGGCCAGCATCTTCAAGACTTCGATCGACGCCGCGACCAGCGCCGGCGGCAGCGAGTTGGAGAACAGGTACGGCCGCGAGCGCTGCCGCAACATGTCGATGATTTCCTTGCGGCCGGTGGTGAACCCGCCGACCGCGCCACCCAGCGCCTTGCCCAGCGTGCCGGTGAAGATGTCGATCTTGTCCATCACGCCGTGCACTTCGGCCGAGCCGCGACCGGTCTTGCCGATGAAGCCGGTCGCGTGGCATTCGTCGATGTGCACCAGCGCGTTGTACTTCCTGGCAAGCGCGGTGATCTTGTCCAGCGGCGCGACCACGCCGTCCATCGAGAACACGCCGTCGCTAGAAATCAGCTTGGTGCGCGCGCCGGCGGCGTCGGCAGCCTGCAACTGTTTTTCCAGATCGGCTACGTCGCCGTTGGCGTAACGAAAACGCTTGGCCTTGCACAGGCGGATGCCGTCGATGATCGAGGCGTGATTCAGCGCGTCGGAGATGATCGCGTCGTTCTCGCCCAGCAGCGGTTCGAACAGGCCGCCATTGGCGTCGAAACACGCTGCGTACAGGATCGCGTCGTCGGTGCCGAAGAACTTCGCGATATCGTGTTCCAGTTGCTTGTGCAGGTCCTGCGTGCCGCAGATGAAGCGCACCGACGCCATGCCGAAGCCGTGCGTATCCAGTGCCTTTTTTGCAGCTTCGATCAGGCGCGGATGATCGGCAAGACCGAGATAATTGTTGGCGCAGAAGTTCAGTACCTTGCGTCCATCGGCCAACGTGATTTCGGCCGATTGCGGCGAGGTGATGATGCGTTCGTCCTTGTACAGGCCGGAATCGCGGATGGCATCGAGTTCTTCACTGAGGCGTTCTTGCGCGGCGTAGGTCATGACGTATGTCCGAGGGATTTCGATTTTCGTCATTCCGGCGCAGGCCGGAATCCCATTTGCTTTTGCCGAATTCGAGCAGATAAAAATGGATAAACTCGCTACATCCCTGTAGCTCGCCCTTTGGGCCGGCCATCGGCTGCGCCGATGTTCGCTCCGGCATCCTGCCTTCGCAGTCGGGTCCCATCGCTGATGAAACTGGCGATGGCCCCGGAATGACGACTGGTTTTTATGCTGTCCCGAGTCCCGAGTCCCGAGTCCCGAGTCCCGAGTCCCGAGTCCCGCTAGTTCCAACTGCACACGACCTTGCCGCACTCGCCCGACGCCATCAGGTCGAAACCCTGCTGGAAATCGTCGATCGCGAGCTGGTGGGTCAGCACTTTCTGCAGAGGGAAACCGGTCAGCAGCATTTGCGTCATCTTGTACCAGGTCTCGTACATGCGCCGGCCGTAGATGCCGTGCAGGGTGAGCCCCTTGAAGATCACCTTGTCCCAATCGATGCCGGAT
>DATFGT010000101.1:0-21546 GCA_035249175.1 Rhodanobacteraceae bacterium | reverse complement strand
ACGGATCGCCGGGATTCCGCTGCGGTCGCGGCTTCATCCGGGGCGCGTGTTGCGTCCGTGCCCGCCAGTGCGCAAACGGTCGCGATCCCCGCCAAATCCGTTGCGGTGCTGCCGTTCGTCAACATGAGCGGCGATGCGAAGCAGGCGTACTTCAGTGACGGCGTCACCGAAGAAGTCCTCAACGCGCTGACGCAGCTTCCGAACCTGAAGGTGGCCGCGCGCACGTCTGCCTTCACGTTCAAGAGCAATGCAAGCGACGTGCACGAAGTTGGCAGGGTGCTCGGTGTGGCGACGGTGCTGGAAGGCAGCATCCAGAAATCCGGTGACGAGGTGCGCATCACCGTCCAACTGGTGGACACCCGCAGCGGTTATCAACTGTGGTCGGAGAACTACGATCGCAAGTTGAACAACATCTTCGCGGTCGAGGATGAAATCTCCAACGCGGTTGCCGACAAGCTGCGCGTGCAATGGAACAGCGCGCAACCGCTGGTAGCGCAGAAGACCGTCGATCCACGTGCGCACGACTTCTACCTGCGCGGACTGACATTGCTGGCCGCGCGTGGCCCTGGCTTGCGGAATGCGGTCGCGGACTTCCAGCAGGCGGTCTCGATCGATCCGGATTTTGCGCAGGCTTGGGGGGCGATGGCGGACGCTGAAGCGCTGTTGCCGAGCTACGGGCTTGCGGATCTGTCAACTGCGCAGGTACGCGCGATGTCCTTCGCGCAACACGCGCTGGCGCTGGATGAACGTACAGCATCGGCATACGGAACCTTGGGGGTTCTCTATCTCAGGCGCTGGCACTGGGAACAGGCCAGTGTTGCTTTCCAGCATTCATTGGCACTGGCGCCAAGTGATGCAGAAGCGATCGACCAGTACGCACAGTACTTGTTTGCTTGTGGCCAGTTCGCGCGCGCTGAAGCGGAGTTCAAACGCGCGCAAAAGCTTGATCCCTTGTCGGCGATCGTTGCGACGATGCGCGCTGGCACATTGTTTGCGTTGCGTCGTAACCAGGAAGCCAGGTCGCAACTTGGCCGCGCCCTGGCCATCGACCCGAACTTCCGGTTGGCTCACACCATCGCCACGATTACGGATGCGCAAGCTGGCCGTTTTTCGCAGGCCATGGTGCACGCACAATCAAGCTTCGGCCCCGACGCGGCAGAGCTGCTTGTACGCGGCATGGCTGATCCGGGGCTGCGCGAAAAAGTGGTGCAGGAGCTCGAAACGTCTTCCTCGCCTTCATTTGTCACGCTGCGCAGCAACTCGTTTGCGTTCGCACAATTTCTGGCTTTGCTGGGCGCACGCGATCGCGCTCTTGACGCTTTGGAAGACCTTGCAGCAGATCATGCCGTTCCCGAGCCGATGCAGATCTGGAGCACGGGTCTGGATTCCATCCGCAACGATCCGCGTTTCAAGGCGGTGCTGAAGAAGATGGAACTGCCGTACAAAGCGGCAGAAAACACGCATGGCTGAGTTCCTCGCCGCCTGAAGCAGCGCAAGCTGGTGCAATGAGCGCTGGCTTATGTCGGGTTCGCGTTTGCGTTGTTGCAGGGGGTGGACATTGTCGCGCAGCGCTTCGGGTGGCCGGACCAGATCGAAAAGCTGCTTATCCTTACGCTCGCCGTGGGATTTTTCGTCGTGCTGGTGATGACCTGATACCACGGCGAACGCGGCGCGCAGAAGGTCAGCGGCACCGAAATCGTGATCTTGGCTTTGCTGCTCGCGATCGGCGGAGGGCTGCTGTGGCGGTTCGAGCGTGTGACGCCGACTGCCACGAGTCCCGATGCAGCTATCGTCGCGACTTCATCCAGGCCACCAGATGCGACGCCTGCCTTGGCGACGGTGTTTACGGAACCCGAACATGTGAAGTCGACCCAAAGCAGCCGGTCTTGAGTTCTTTTGAATTGCCTTATAGCGGTCATTGGCCCGCACCACGATACGAACGATTGACGAACATGGAACGTTCGCCGGGGACCCGTGCCTGCCGCGGCGACGGCAGGCATGGTGGGGCCACCAACAACCGATCCAGCGGGCTCGTGATTTGGCGGACCGTCTGGTGAACATGGGTATAGATAATGGTTGTCTGCAGGCTGGATGCCCAAGCAGCAGCTGGATGGTCCGGATATCGAAATCCCGGCGCAGGAGATTGGCCACCATTTCGACGTCTCCAGCATCGCTGGATGCGACGAGGATCGTGGCATCGAGGAGTGGAAGATGCGTCATGAAAGAAAATCAGTGCCAGTCGAACGCGGACGGGGGCACAATGGCCTGGAAGACTCGGCGATCAAGTCCCGGCGGCGCGTCGCCCAGGCCCCCAGCCAACCGGATAATGCGTCGCCGAGCATCGGCTTGGCGATGAAGTAGCCTTGCGCAATATCGCAGCCAGCCTGGCGCAGGACATGCCAATCCTTCCGGTCTTCAACGCCCTCGCCCACGGTTTGCATCCCGAACTTGCGAGCCAGTCCGATACTTGCCGTCAGGATGGCATGCCTGGAAGGGTCCGCGCCCGCCTGGTGGACAAAGCCGCGGTCGATCTTCAGTTCGTCAAATGGCAGGTCGCGCAGCTGCGCCAGGTTCGAATAACCGGTCCCAAAGTCGTCGATTGACAATCGAATCCCTTTCAACTTGAGCCGGGCCAGGATGTCTAGTTGCGATCGCGGATCGGTCATCACCTGCGCCTCGGTAATCTCCAGGATCAGGTTGTTCAAAGACAAACCGACGTCGCCTGCCATTTGCGCCAGCCTGTCCGGAAAATCCAGCGAGCCAAGGTTGCTCATCGAGATGTTGATCGCAATGTCGATGCTTCGCCCCATCGAGACCCAACGGCGCGACTGCCGCAACGCATTTTGGATGACCACGCCAGCAAGCTCATCCAGCATCCCGAATTGCTCAGCCATCGGAATGAACCATTTCGGCAAGACCAAGCCAAGCTCACGGTGCTGCCAACGCACGAGCACCTCAACACCGACGACTTCCCCAGTGGTCATTCGTACCTTCGGCTGGTAGTGGTTCACCAGTTCATGCGCGTGGATGGCGCGCCGCAAGTCCTCGAGCTCCACCCGCGGCCGCCGTTCTTCAGGCTCGCGTTGGGCCTCGGACAGCATCCCCTGCAGCGCGTGTCGTAGCTGCGCCTCCATGACCGGTTTACGCAAGGCACCGAGCACACGCAGCTTGTGCAGCTTCGCTACCCGCTCGGTCGCCTGCAGGATTCGATTGTCCTCGCCGCTTACCAGCAGGATGCCGCCTCGGTAATGGAGGCGTGCCAAGTTCCGGACAAACTCCACCCCGTCCATTCCAGGCATCTGGAGATCGCAGATCACCAGGCTAACTTGCTGCTGCCCCTTCTCCAGCAACGCGAGTGCGGCTTGCGCCCTGTCACACGAAATCAGTTTTGGGTCATTGTGTCGCTTCGGGCGGAGACCCTCCAACTGCACGGAGAGCACTTTCAGGGCAAAGGGATCATCGTCGATCAGCAGCACCGCCGGGCTCTGCTCACTGTCATTCATGTATATCCATTCCTGTCATCGTGCCGCCGACGCCAACAGACCCTCCGGCATCCGTCATTACCTCGCGGTGAAAAATTCCTTGGTGCGTCAACGACCGTACCGTATCAAGTGGAGTGACGGAACGGTAGTCCCACTTTGGCATCTTGCCCCGAAAAGATGGATCGCAAGGCGGAGAGCATTCCCTTGAACCTTGGCATGAGGCTGGGCGCGGTTGAAGGTTTGCGTGACACTTTCATCCCGCGATTCCCGACAATGTTTGCTTAGTCTGCCGATTGGGTTAGGGCGCACAGGGGGCGCGCAATTTCAAACCGTGCGGGGGAAGTGGTATGCCGCCCGACTGCACACGCGCAAGCATACGGCATGTCAGAGGCGGCTTTCGTCACCAACGTTGAAAATCATCATCCGAAATGAGAAACGTGTCTCGCCCGTGGCGTGAACCCGCAAGCGAACCGTTCCCGCGGCTGGTCAGGTCCGGACAAAGCGCTCGTACCGTGGTAGGTTTGCACCGATCCATACTCCCGGTTCGCCAGCCAGCGCGTGCATCGGGCCAGTGCGGCGATAGGGTCATGGCGGGGCGATCGCCCGGAAAGATTGTCTTGGGGCGCGCAAATTGCATTTGATTTTGCATCTGCGGCCCGGTCGGTATGGAGCTAATGGACCAACTTCGGACGGCATGTGCGCCCGATGCCAAATGGGCGGGACATTTCATGGGGAGGCACCGATTGGGCAATGCCAATCCAGCATCGGGCGCGGCTGGCTCCGCCTATCTTTTTGAGTTTCGGCTCGACACGCTGCGATTGGCGCTGCCTCTTGATGCGGTCTTGAGGACAACTCGCGTCGCGGAAATCACGCCGCTCCCGGGAGCTCCATCGATTGTCGCCGGCGCAATCAATATCGCAGGCGAAGTTCTGGCGGCCATTGATCTCCGGGGACGCTTGGCCCTACCGGCGCGCCCACTCGAACTTGATGACTCCTTTGTCTTGGTCCAGAGCGGTGAGCGTGTCCTCGCCATCCTGGCAAGCGAGGTGTCTGGCGTAGCGAAGTACCCCGCCAGCGCCTGCGTTGCCTCGGCCCGGGTGACGCCAGGGCTCCAGGGACTCGCGGGCGTTGTCACGTGCGAAGACGGGTTGATCCTGATCCACGATCCTGAGCGCTTCTTCGATTTGGATGAGGCACGCATGCTCGATCGGGCTCTGGCAGAGCACGCACAGACATGACGTCGCACGCTGACCTCTCCTGGAATCACGTGCGCGAGGCTGTGAGCGCTCGATTGGGGCTCCACTTTCCGGTCCAGCGCACACGAGAGTTGCGTCGCGGGCTGGCGGCAGCTGCAAGCGCCCTTGGAATGTCCGGCGAATCTGAACTTGGATTACATCTTGTTTCAGCTTCGCTGGTCGAGCACCAGTGGCAAGTACTCGCCAGCCACCTCACGGTGGGCGAGACGTACTTCATGCGGGGCGGACCAGCGCTCGACGCACTGGTGCGGCACACTCTGCCGCAACTGATCGCGAAGAGAAGCCGTCAAAAGCAGCTTCGGCTGTGGAGCGCCGGATGCGCCACGGGCGAGGAGGCCTACTCGCTGGCTATCATTCTGCGGGAACTGCTTCCAGATGTGGAGGACTGGCGGATTGCGCTGTTGGCAACCGACATCAATCCGCAGTTTCTGGAGACGGCAAAACAGGGTGTTTTCGGTCGATGGTCGTTTCGCGGCACGCCGGCGGGCTTCCGGCGGCGCTACTTCGTGCCAGTGGGCAGGGACCGGTTCCAGGTAATACCGGAAATCCGACAAATGGTGTCGTTCGCGCGACTGAATCTCGTGGCGGCCGACTTCGACGAGGCGGCCTCGCGTGTTGGCTTGGACCCGGAGTCGGTGGATTTGGTGCTGTGCAGGAATGTGCTGATGTACTTCTCGACCAACCAGGCGATACTTACAACTCGGCACATCCATCGCCGCCTGACCGGCGAAGGCTGGCTGGCGGTCGCACCATGTGAAACCGCCTGTGACTTCTTCCGCGACTTTGTTCGCGTGACAGTCGCCGGATCGTCGCTGTACTGCAAGGGCCAAGTGTCGCACGGCGCCCAAGATGGCGCGGACAGTGCAGCAGTCCGTCCGTGGCCGAAACCAGCCACGTACGATCAGCGCTTCCGGGGTCGCAGCATCGACGCACGTCCGGCGGCAACCCTGAGGAACGCCGGACGCCCGAAGCCACTGCCGGAATCTCCGCGGATCCCGAAGATGCCGTCGCCATCGGTGCACGCCCGCCGTGCGCGCGCATTCGCCGACCAAGGCCAGTATTCCGAAGCACTCGAATGCTGCGATCGCTGGATTGAATACGACAAGATGAATGCGGCGGCGCACCAATTGAGGGCGATGGTCTTGATGGAAATGGGCGATCCCATAGCGGCCCGGAACAGCCTTCAAAAAGCGGTTTACCTGGTACCAGAATCACCCATGGCCCACTTCGCGCTGGGCAGTCTCGAGCAAGCCGCTGGGTGCAGCGAGCCAGCCCTGCACCACTATTTGACGACGCGGGGCCTGCTGGATCGATATTCACCCGATACCGTCCTCGATCCTGCAGCGGGCATCACGGCAAACCAATTGCGTGGCGCCGTCGACCAGCTGATCGATGCGTGCTGCCAGCCATGAACGAGACAACTTCGGACGCTGAGCATATTCGCAAAACCTTGCGCCTGCGGGCCGAGGCCTTGGCGCGTCCGGTTGCCGCACCGCCCGATGAAACCGAGTTCTTGGAGGTTCTCGAATTCGGCTTGGCGGAAGAGCGCTATGCATTGGAAACGGCGCACGTGCACGAGGTGCAGCCGCTTCGACGTTTGGCGCCAATTCCCTGTACGCCCCCATTTCTGCGCGGACTGGTTCACCTGCGCGGTCGATTGGTTGCAGTCATCGACCTGAAGAAGTTTTTCGACCTGCCGGAGCATGGCATCACCGACCTGCATCACGTGGTGGTGCTGCAGAAATCGGAGATGGACATCGGACTTTTGGCAGACACCGTCTATGGCGTGCGCATGCTGCCTCGCGATGCGGTGCAGCCACCGCTGCCAACGCTAACCGGCATCCGCGCTGACTACCTCAAGGGGGTCACCGCCGAGCGGGTCGTGGTGCTGGATGCGCCGAGGATCCTTGCCGACCCCAGATTCATCATCGACGAAAACGTTCATTCCTGACCGACTACTACCCGACGGGGGACTCTGACATGGCCCGGTTCGTCAACCTCAAGACCAGCACCAAACTTCTCGTGGGCTTCGGAGGGGTCCTGGTGCTGTTTGCGATTCTCATCGTAATGGCTTTTCAGGCCATCAAAACCATCAGGCAAAATGACGAGATCGCATTGACCGCATTGGCAATCGAAAACAATCTCAATGAAGATCGCGCCGACATATTGACGATGCTTGGCCTGCACGATGCGGCCTTGCGCGACAGACTGATCACGGACCTTCGAAGCCTGTCGGGGGAAGGGGACGGGCTCATGGCCCGCATGCGCGAACTCGCAGCGGGCAATTCTTCGCTGCTTTCACGCATGAACGCCTACGCCGAACCGCGCCAAGACTACGTGCGCCTTCGTGACACCCAAACCATTCCCCTGATCCTCAAGGGCCAGTTCGATGCTGCCCGAGATGCGGCGCTCGGCGAGCAAAACAATCGTTATCTGGCTATGCGCAAAACCAGCCGGGACATCCGCGAGGAAGCTTCGCGCCAAGCCCACGAAGAAGCGAGACGCGCTTACATTGCATTCTCGGCGGTCGGTCTGGTCACGCTGGCAGCTGCAATCCTGATGGTCTGGCTTTTGAACCGCCTGATCGCCCGCCCATTGAGGTCCATCACGCGCGTTGCAGAACGCATCGCAGTAGGTGACCTTCCAGAGGACCTGCAGTCCGAGTCGCGAGACGACGAGGTCGGGCAGCTGGCACAAGCCTTCGCGCGCATGACGCATTCGCTCAAGATGATGGCAACATTTGCCGAGCGTATCGCGGCAGGTGACCTGCAAGGTCAGCCGGAACTCCTTTCGGACAAGGACGTATTGGGTCGAGCCTTCGAAACCATGACCCACAACCTGCGCGAGCTTACGGGCGAGCTCGCCGAGGGCATCAATGTACTGAGTGCGTCCGCCAGCCAGATATCGACCTCGACCAGTCAGTTGGCGGCTGGCGCCATGGAAACGGCGACCGCGATCACCGAGACCACGACCACTGTCGAGGAAGTTCGGCAGACGGCGGAGGTTTCCAACGACAAGGCGCACTCGGTCTCCGCTTCTGCACAACGTGCCGCCGAAGTGTCGGAGGCTGGTCGCCGGTCAACGCTCGACACCATCGAGGGAATGAACCGTATCCAGCAGCAAATGGACGCCATTGCCGACAGCATGATGCGCCTGAACGAGCAGAGCCACGCAGTCGGGCAAATCGTCGCAACAGTCGAAGACTTGGCAGGCCAGTCCAAGCTGCTGGCGGTCAATGCCTCGATCGAAGCGGCCAAGGCCGGCGAAAACGGCAAAGGGTTCGCCGTTGTCGCGCAAGAGGTCAAGAGCCTTGCCGACCAATCGAGGCAGGCCACAACGCAGGTCCGCACGATACTCGAGGAGATCCAGAAGGCTACCGGCGCAGCCGTATTGGCTACAGAACAGGGCAGCCATGCAGTGGAAGCTGGCAGCAAACAGGCTCAAGAAACTGGACGGTCCATCCAGGCGCTGGCCGACAGCATCGTGGAAGCATCGGAGGCGGCGGTGCAGATTGCCGCCTCCAGCCAGCAACAGCTGGTGGGCGTGGATCAGGTGGCATCGGCAATGGAAAGCATCAAGATTGCCGGAGAGCAGAACTCCGAGAGTGCCAAGCAACTGGAGGGCGCGGCCCACAGCATCAAGTTGCTTGGCGAGAAGCTCAAAAAGCTGGCCGACAACTACCGGATCTGAATCTCCAGTCCATGAACCGGCGCGAGGGTGAATTCCTCAGGAAACTGCGGGCTACCTTCGAGGTGGAAGCCTCGGAGCACTTGCAGGCTATCTCTTCCCGGCTGCGGACCATGGCGCAAGCCAGTGCCGGCGGCGATGAGGTCGAGCAACTGATCGAAGAGGTATTCCGCCGCACCCACAGTCTCAAAGGTGCGGCGCGAGCCATCAATCTTCAATCGATCGAGGCGCTGTGTCAGCAACTCGAAGACATTTTTGCGCGTTGCAAGCGCCACGAGTTGATCCTGCGCGATACGGATCTGGACGATCTTCACCGAGCCTTCGATGTCATCGCGGACATGATCGACGTCGAAGAGACCGCGATGGTCGAGCCGCTCGCTACCGGGTTCTCGACTGCGATGGATCGGTTGAAGGTGCTCGTCGCAGGTAAAGCACCCCGCCCGGAGGGCCCGTCCTCGCCATCAGCCGAAGCCACCACGTCGAAACCGGAGCCTGCGCCAACGAATGACACCGCCGTGGTTGGCGAACGCAACTCCGCCGGTGCGAGAGGCGCTTCAGTGCGAATCAGCACCAGCGACCTGGATAGAGTCCTGCTCTCTGCGGAGGACATGTTGGCTCTCAAGCAGGCATCCGCGATGCGCGAGGAGCAGCTTCAGCAGATTGGCCCGCTCTTTGACCACTGGACCAAACGGTGGCTCGATTTCCAGGAGCCTGCTCGTAAGCTGCGCTCAATTGCTGCGGCACCTGGTGGGGACGTCGACGGTTTGCCCGAGTACCGGCGGGCGATCGCAAAGCTTCTCGAATTCGTGGAATGGAACTTCAACCACGTCAAAACGATCGAGGCAAGGCTCCGCGCAACGGCAAAGAGCGCCACCCGCGACTTGGCAATCGCCACGAGGCAGGTGGACGACCTCCTCGAGGACGTCCGCGAACTCCGGATGCTGCCGTTTTCCACATTAGGCGCCCTTATTCCACGGCTTGTCCGAGATCTCGCCCGCGACCAAGGCAAGCAGGTCGAGTTGCACCTCCATGGAGGCGACGTTCAGCTGGACAAGCGTGTCCTCGAAAAAATCAGGGACCCGCTCATCCATCTTGTCCGCAATGCAATCGATCATGGCATTGAGCCACCCATGCGGCGCAATGAAGCGGCTAAGGCTGCGCAAGCAGTGCTCACGGTCGAAGCACGGTTGCTGCAGGCGAACCTGGTAGAAATTCGAGTCGAAGATGACGGCGCTGGCGTGGAGTTGGAAAAATTGAGGAGAGCAGCCATCGTCGCCGGTATCGCCGACGCAGAACGTGACGATTTGAGCGAAGCCCAGACGCTTGATCTCATGTTTCGCTCGTCCGTGACCACCAGCCCCATCATCTCCGAGCTCTCTGGTCGGGGACTGGGGCTCGCAATTGTGCGGGAGGCAGTCGAGCAGCTGGGTGGGCAGGTCGTGGCCGAAAACAGGCCAGGAGGCGGTGCCACCTTTCGCATGATGCTGCCCCAGAGCATAACTTCATTCGTCGGTGTTCTGGTTCGCCTCGGTGAATACAAGTTGGTGCTGCCCGCCATCCACGTCGAGCGCGTGGCGCGTCTATCTCGGGCTCAAGTGAAAACAGTCGAGAACCGTGAGACTGTCGCCATGGAAGGTGAAGTGGTGTCGCTGGTGAACCTGCGACATGTCTTGGAACTGCCCCACCTGCTTCCGCAACAGGCGGGGCCATTCCTGACCGTGGTGCTGGTGGGTACCGGCGACGAGTCCATCGCGTTCGCCGTCGATGAAGTTCTGCGAGATGAGGAGGTGTTGGTCAAGAGCTTCAGACCGCCGTTGGTCCGTATACGCAATGTCGCGGGTGCAACCGTCTTGGCTTCTGGCGAGGTGCTTCCGATCCTCAACGTCGGCGATCTCCTGAAGTCCGCTCGGCTGCCTTCGCAGGCACCGGTGGCCGCGAATAGGGATACACCATCGCCCGGACTGTCGCGCCAGCTCCTGCTGGCGGAGGATTCCGTCACCTCACGCATGCTGCTCAAGGGTATTCTCGAATCGGCAGGCCACAAGGTGACAACTGTGGCCGATGGCATGGAGGCTCTAGCGGCGCTACGCACCGGCACGTTTGATGCTTTGGTGTCGGATGTCCAAATGCCGCGTCTGGACGGTTTTGCGCTCACCGAGAAGATCCGCGGTGACAGCAAGCTCGCCGAGCTTCCCGTGATCCTGGTGACGGCGCTGGGGCGCCGGGAGGAGCGCGAGCGTGGCATCGATGTCGGGGCGAGTGCCTACATCACCAAAGGAAACTTCGATCAGCGCGAGCTCGTCGAAGCCGTGAACCGATTGGTCATACGCAGGCGAACGGAATGACAATCGAAACCGTTGATGTGCTTCTGGTAGGCGATGCCTCGCCGTTGCGCCAGCGGCTCGCAAAATTGATCGACGCGGCACCGAACCTTTGCCTCGTTGGCACGGCCGGTAGTCGTGAGGCTGCGCTTGAGTTCCTCGCCCAGGCCAAGCCGAACGTCGTGCTGATCGACAACGACATGCGTGGCTGTGATGCCTTCGAGGCCACCCGCAGCATCATGGAGAACAATCCCGTTCCCATCGTGATGTGCGCAAGCGCCAGTTGCCTGCGCGAGGCGGCCAATGCGTTCCATGCAATCGAGGCGGGGGCGCTGGCCTTGGTCGAATCACCCCCGCCAGCACCGGACGTCGACGCCGCCCGCCTGACCAGGGAGCTCTTGCAGAGCATCAAGCTGATGGCCGGGGTAAAGGTCGTGCGTCGCTGGCCACGTCGTGCCTCGCCCGCACCCCCGCAGCCGAAAATAACTGCAGCCAGCGGTCACTCCGGGGCGGTGGGTATCGGTGCCTCCACAGGAGGTCCGCTCGCACTGCAGACAGCGCTCAGCGGTTTGGCCAAGGATTTCCCATGGCCGATACTGGTTGTGCAACACATTACGGCGGGTTTTCTGCCTGGCTTGGCAGAATGGCTGAGCCGCACGACACCGCTGCAGGTCCAGATTGCCAGCCATGGCATGCGCCCGGAACCTGGACACGTCTATCTGGCGCCGGATGATTTCCATCTGTTGATGGCGCGCGATGGAGCCATCCAGTTGACGCGTGATCCGGTCCTGAACGGAGTGCGTCCGTCCGTCGATGTCCTGTTCGAATCGCTTGCCGAACACTCTGCGCCGCAAGCCATCGGCGTATTGCTCACCGGAATGGGCAAGGACGGCGCCCACGGTTTAAAGACGCTGCACGATCGCGGCGCCGTGACCATAGCGCAGGACCAGCCGACGTCCGTCATCCATGGCATGCCCGGAGCGGCCATCGCCCTGAAAGCCGCAAGCCAAGTATTACCCGTGGGTGAAATCGCCAAGGCATTGATGCATCTAACCAGTCGATGCCGATGACTCGACCTGTGAACGAAATGCCCGAAGACTCAAACGACAACATCGAAATCCTCGTTGCCGAGGACAGTGGCACCCAGGCGCTGGATCTGCAGTACCTGCTGGAGACGCATGGCTATGGCGTAGTGCTTTGCGAAAACGGGAAGCAGGCGCTGGAAGCCGCGCGGCAGCGCAAGCCGACGTTGGTCATCAGCGACGTAGTCATGCCTGAAATGGACGGCTATAGCCTATGTCGCGCGTTGAAAGATGACCCGGGTCTCGCCGACGTGCCCGTGTTGCTGGTCACGACGCTGTCGGACCCGGGTGATGTCCTTCGCGGCCTGCAGTCCGGTGCGGATAGTTTCATTCTGAAACCCTACGACGACCGATTCCTGATCAGCAGGGTTCAATTCATGCTGCTGAACCGGAGCCTGTGGGAAAGCGACCGCAGCCGAATGGGCGTGGAAATCAGCCTCAACGGCGAGACGCACTTCATCACATCCGACCGTCTGCAGATCCTCAATCTACTCGTCTCGACCTACGATGCGGCGGTGCAACGCAACCAGGAGCTGCGTCGTTCGCAGGAAGATCTACGTGATGCAAATCTTGCGTTGCGTGAGGCGAATGCACGACTCGAAGAGCGAACCCGGGAGCTGGATGAGGCCAAACGCACCGCCGAAGCAGCCAACCAGGCTAAGTCGACATTTCTCGCGCAGATGAGTCATGAGATCCGCACGCCAATGAATGGCGTTGTTGGCATGGTTGAAGTGCTGTCGCACGGGAGCCTTACCGAGAATCAACGGGATGCGGTGAGGACCATACGAGAATCTGCATTCACCCTGTTGCATCTGATCGACGACATTCTCGATTTTTCGAAAATCGAAGCTGGTCGACTTGAACTGGAGCGGGTAGCGGTGGAACCGCTGGATCTTGTGGAAGGTGTCTGCGAATTGTTGAGCCCGATCGCTCGCAATCGCAACGTGGATCTGCATGTATTCGTGGCCCCATCGGTACCCGCAAGTATCTGGTCCGACCCCGTGCGCCTGCGCCAGCTGATGTACAACCTGACGGGCAACGCAATCAAATTCAGCGGCGACCGCGATGGTACGCGCGGGCGCGTGGCGGTACGCGTGGAGCGCGTAGTATCCGAACCGCCGCGATTGCGATTCACGATCCAGGACAACGGCATTGGCATGACGCAGGCCACCATTGAGAAGGCGTTTGAGCCTTTCAGCCAGGCGGAGGTCTCGACTACCCGGCGCTTCGGCGGAAGTGGTCTGGGCTTGGCCATCTGTCAGAGGCTGGTGAGGCTCATGCGGGGGGGCTTGTCCGTCACGAGCGAGCCAGGACTGGGGACAACAGTTACCGTGGAGGTGCCCTTGGAGATAGACGGCTCCCAAGGCGAAATCCGCCTACCGGATCTTTCGGGGCTCAATTACCTCATCGTAAACAGCTCACGCTTTGTCTCCGAAGACGTCCGCGCATATCTCGAAGAAGCCGGGGCAAGGGCAAGCATCGTCGAAAATGCAAAAGGCGCCGCAGACCTGTGCAAGGCGCTGAAGGAACCCGTCTTGGTGTGTGGCGAGGAAGCACTCAGCCACGCCTCCGAGATTCAGAAGGTTGTATCAAGTTCCCGGGTTCTCGTCATAGGCGCGCGTCATCGGCCCCAGGCGCTAGACCCCACGCCGGAAGCCGTAACCATCGGTGGAGGGATTCTCCGAAAGAAGATCATTTTGAATGCTGCCGCAGCAGCCGCCGGTCGCCTGGAATTGGACCGGCATGCGGATCAAGATGCCTTTGGGTCGATTCCAGAAGAAGGTGGCGCCGTATCGGTTGCGCAGGCGCGCATGCTCGGTCGACTGATCCTGGTGGCCGAGGACGACCCAATAAACCAAAAAGTGATCTTGAGCCAACTGCGACTTCTCGGCCACACGGCGGAAGTCGCCGCAAATGGCGATGAAGCATTTCGACTGTGGCAGAGCGGCAACTACGGTTTGGTCCTGACCGACCTGCACATGCCAATCATGGATGGATACGACCTTGCCAGGGCCATTCGACGAAACGAAGGAGGCAACAACCGTCACCTGCCGATCATCGCGCTCACGGCCAACGCACTGCGAGGCGAGGCGGAGCACATCAAAGCTTGCGGCATCGACGACCATCTGACCAAGCCGATCAGCTTGACTGCTCTTCAGTCGGTGCTCGGGAAATGGATGCCCACCAACGTTTGCGCACCTCCGGTGCCCAAGCAAAAGGCACACGACCACACTGACGATTCGCCACCGCTCGATGTCGATTTCATGCGCGAGATCGTGGGGTCCGATGAGGGCACGATCGGGGAACTGCTTGTCGACTACCGCGCTTCGCTCTTGGAGACGTGCGAGGTCCTCCGCGAGTCATCCGACGCCGGTCACTTCACCGAGCTGGAGTCAGCCGCGCACCGCCTCAAATCTTCCTCCCGCTCGGTTGGTGCTTTGCCAATGGGGGACTTGTGCGCCGAGATCGAAAATGCCGCCAAAACTGCTAACCGCGAGGCCGTTGTTCCGCTGATGGGCGCGCTCGGATCGACGTTACCCATCCTCTTGGACGCAATAAGAAGTACGCTCGAACAACTCGGCGCAAAGGAAATTGACACCTGATCCCGCTGGGCGATGCGACGCTGCCGAGAGCATCGGCGACAGGCCAGTGAACCTGCCAGACCAGGAGATGTATACGAGTGCGGCGTGGTGGCAGCTGCCGCCGGCGGTACTCTATGGCCTGTTTGCTTCGCGGTCGCCAGAAAATCAAGGTCGCGCAAGGGGGATCACGCAGATTGTCGAGTTTGTCGACGCTGGCCGTCCCCGACCATACATCGCTGCATGCTCCCCCTTGTTTGTGCGCTCGACCTGCATTTCGCGCCCACGCGAAGCCCAGCAGGCCATCGCAAGTGCGTCACTCTCAATCGGCTGCCAACTTTACCGCGGGGCCCAGCAGCCGACTAATACTCGCCAGCAACCGCGTTCGACTGAACGGTTTGGCCATGAAGTCTTCCGCGCCGACGTGCAGGCTCTCGGCCACCACCAATTTGGTGCTGTTTCCTGTGATGAAGATCACGGGAGTGCGGGCAAGTGCAGGCACGATCCTGATGCGGCGGATCACCTCGACGCCACTTATGTCGGGCAGCGCGACATCCATCAGGACAATGTCGGGACGATGGCTTCGCAGCATTGTCAGTGCCTCGTTTCCGTTCAAGGCAAAGATCAGGTCAAGCGGCAGGTCACCGAGCATCCGACGCAGGAGCTGGCGTTGGAAGGGGTCGTCGTCGACCAACAACAGCAGCGGCTTCACGGCTTGCGCCGATTCGGCGAGTTCGCGAACTGGGCCGAATCGCGGTGCAACTTCGCCGTTCAGAAACTCGAACCATTGGCGGACGGGCGCGAGTGAGGCGTGGACCGCCTGTAAATGCGAGCGAATACCTTCTGACCCGAGCTGCTCAAGCCCGCCTGCCAGGGCGGCCTTGAGCGCACTGGTGAGGCCTGGACTATCGAAAATCGCTTTCGAAATGCCGTCTACCGCCTCACGGATGCCGGACTCAGCCTTGCCAATGCTTTGGCTCACCGCCTCGACACGTTGGCCTGCCACCGCCGATTGTTCTTGCAGGAGGCCCTCAAGTTCGAGAATGCGATGCGCTTGTCTGGACAGCTCCAACCGACTGGGACCCTGAGCAACAGCAGCAGCGACCGCCCGTGCCGCGAGCAGGACGGACATCGCCAAGCGGGAGGGATCGTACGTGACAGGCCAGAACTCGACGTAATCGTCGAAGTGTTGCTTACAGCAAAGTTCGTAGGCCCGCCTGCAGGCACGGCGATCACAAAGCACGACCGTCCGATGAACGATCGCGTGGATTCTTGTGCTCAACCGGTAGAGGCCTAGGTAGAACTGTTTCGCGTCCGCCAATTCCGCGAATGCAAGGACCAGTACCTGCGGGCTATGGCTTTCGAAATCCTCGACCGCTTTGGCCGGGTCGAAAGTGACGCGTATGTCGTCGAAGTCCCTGTGCAGGAGATCGGCCACCATTTCGGCGTCTGCGGCATCGCTGGAAGCCACAAGAATTCTGGTATCGACCGGTGCGTGGCGCTTCATCAACTGAACATCCGGGACGGCGGACCATCCGGCTCCCAGCCGTGCATACGCTGAGCGGCAAGATCGACCACGTAAATAGGCGGCGCAAAGCCCGCGGTTTCCGGGTCGACGATGACCCGGTTGGCCTCCATCAAAATCCTATATCTTTCAGCGTGACGCGTACGTTGCTGCCGCCAGTAACGACAAGCATCGGTTCGTCGGGCTGATCGCCTCCGAGTTCCCGCGTGACCCCTTGTCATCGCTCGAGCCATCGAGGTTACACCAGCCTTGCACCTGTTTGAACCTGCTCACATCCCCGTGCCGGTCTGCAAACATTTCCGACTGCGTGAGAGTCGCAGTATTCGGTCAGGCGCAGGGACGCTTACGCCGAATTGTTTGGCACCCGAGCTAACTATGCAGAAGCTGCGGACGAGGATCACCCCGCCGGAATAGGCGACGTGATAAGCCGCAGCCCTGCGCCAGCGAATCGCGATAGCGGATGTTCGGGCTTTCCAAACCGTGCAGCAGCATGTTCATGCTGCCGATGCGCAACAGGGTGTTGTCGAAGTCGAAGCCGTGGAACATGCGTTGGTGGAAATGCTCGTTCTGCTTCCTGTCCTGCAGCAGCTTCGGGTATTGCCGGCGCAGGTATTCGCCGGCACCGACCAGGAAGCCGGCGGTGCCGCAGGCGGGGTCGCAGATCACGTCGTCCATGGGCTGCGGCGCGGTGAGTTCCACCATCAACTGGATGATGTGGCGTGGCGTGCGAAACTGGCCGTTCTGGCCGGCGCTGGCGATCTTGGTCAGCATGTATTCGTAGATGTCGCCGTTGGTGTCGCGGTCCTCCATCGGCACCACCTTGGCCAGCAGCGCCGGCGTGGGGATGGTGAAGCGCGCGTCCTTCATGTAGTGCGCGTAAGTGCATTCGCCGTTGCCGAGTTGCTGCGCGAGGCCGGTGCGCAGGTAGGGGAAATGTGCTCGCTGACCACGTCGAACATGTCGGCCGGCGCGAAGTGCTTGAAGCGCGACCAGCGGTAGTCGTCGTACGAGCGCTTCTTGCCGTCCTTGCCTTCAGGGAAGATGTGGCGCTGCATCGGCTGCTTCAGCCGGTTGGCCTTGTTTTCTTCCAAGGTCTGCAGGTCGTCGAGACGGCGGATGAACAGCAGATAGGTGATCTGCTCGATCACCTCCAGAGGGTTGGCGATGCCGCCTGCCCAGAATGCGTTCCAAATCTGGTCGATGCGGCCGCGGATGTCACCGGTAAGCATGGTTTCGATCGGTTCCTGTGGTGCTTCGGATGGTGTTTGGACCGAGCGAGCAGTTGGTCAAGGCGTGAAGCCGGCCCACCCACGGCGACACCGTGATTGTACGGTCGAACCGCCCGCGCACCGTGTGGCGCGGCGACAAGTCGGCACACGCGGGACAAATTCCGAGTCTGTGGTGTATATGGGGAATCGCTGGCACCCGCCTCAGCGCTCACCGCGGGCTCGTGATGCCAAGCCGTCGGCCGCGTCTTGGCGCGACAAACTTTGCGCGAATTCCTATGAAGTTTGTCGCACGCGACAAACTTTCCGAGAATGCATAATGTTCTGGGAACCATAAAGTGTCCGCACGCGTAAAGCATAAAATGTCCGCTCCCTGTGCGCGCCGTGGACCAAACCCAGACGCGATCTGAGCGATAAGTGGCGAACCAGAAGGACAGGCCGCTTGGTGCTACAGCCAGCTTTTGGCGCCCCCTGGATTGTTGCAAAAACGAGTCTACGGTCTGCGGGATCGCCTTGGACGCGAACAGCCCCAAAGCTGGCCAAGTTTGTATCGGAAATTTCAGGGTGTGGTAGGTACAATCTGCCTGCCTCTAATCCCATGGAGCGTGCCTTCCCCATGGCCAAGCTCGACATCCGCGACCAACCGGCCTACACAGTGGCCGAAGCTGCTCGCTACCTGAAGGTGGCGCCGGCAACGCTGCGCTCGTGGGTCGTGGGTCGGCCGTATCCGACCGGATCAGGCACCGCGCATTCCAAAGCCTTGATCCGCCCGGCGAAGGCTCCCCCGCCGATGCTGTCGTTCTGGAACCTGATCGAAGCACACGTGCTCCGATCCCTGCGCACCGACCATAGTGTGCCGATGGACGCTCTCCGCCGCGCGATTTCATATGCGGAGAAATCGCTTCAAATCGACCGCCTGCTTCTGAGCCCGGAGCTACGAACCGATGCTGGCAAATTGTTGCTCGAACGCTATGGCCAGCTGATTGAACTCTCGGCTTCGGGACAAATCGCTATGCGTCGCCTGTTCAACGATCACTTGGACAGGGTCGAGTGGGACGAGTGGAAGTTCCCGGTCCGTTTGTATCCATTCACTTCAAGCGGGATGACGGCTCCCCTCGTCCGTCCGGTGGCTATTGCCGCGAACGTCGCTTTTGGAAGACCGATGCTGGTGCAAAGCGGCATTACGACCAGTGCCATCGCCGAGCGTATCGATGCCGGCGAAGGCATTGCCGACCTTGCCGAAGACTATGGGTTGACATCCGCCGAGATCGAGGACGCGGTCCTCTACGAGCGCGCCGCTTAAGGCCACTTGCGTGAGCCCGGTATTTTTTACAGACCGCGATCTCGGCAAGAAATTTCCCCAGATACTGCGCGATGCCGGTTTGACGGTGGAGCGTCATGCGGATCACTTTGCGCCTGACACTCCCGACGAACGGTGGCTTGAGACCATCGGCCGTCGCAACTGGATCGCTATCACGCATGACGGTCGCATTCGCTACAAGCCCAACGAGCTTGCGGCCGTCATGCTGCATTGTGTGCCGCTTCTTGTGGTCATAGGGCATGCGCCTTACCCGGAGTTGGCCCAAGCTTTCGTCGCTACTCGCGCCCGCATTTTTCATTTCATCGATCAGCATGAACCGCCTTACATCGCCAAGATCTATCGCCCTACGGCCAGTGATGTAAGTAAGTACCCTGCGGCCCCCGGCCGCATCGAACTTTGGCATCCCATCACGAAATGATTGGTGTATGATGCGTCCACCTTCCCGGACAGACCGGGAAGACAATCTACCGTGAGGGAGCCTCATGGATTTCGATTACCTTGCCTTCATCGGGCGTTTCGAGCCGTTCCACAACGGCCATGTCGCTGCTGCGCGACAGGCACTACGCCTCGCTCCCAAGCTCATTCTCCTCGTCGGCTCTGCCGACACCCCGCGCACTATCCGCAATCCCTGGTCGTTCGCCGAGCGATCGGTGATGATCCAGGCCGCTCTTGAGGATGCGAGTGATCGGCTGATCATCCGCCCCCTGCGCGATCATCTTTACAACGAAGCGCTCTGGATCGCGGACGTCCAGCGTGCCGTGGCTGCCGCGATCGAAGAAGATGGGGGCACCGAAAATGCACGTGTCGGCGTGGTTGGTAAGGGTAGCGACGCCACCACCTACCTGCGTGAGTTCCCGCAGTGGCCGCTGATCGAGGTCGCACACACCGAAGCGCTTTCGGCGACCGAAATGCGCCGGTACCTGTTCGAGTCGGCTGACGACACAAGCAAGGGCGCGCTGCGGATGTTGCAGGCCAATGTCCCGGCCCCGGTGTTCGAGATGTTGGAAGCCTTCCGCAAGAGCTCACCGGCATACCGTCAGCTCGTGGCGGAATATCGCTTCATCCAAGACTATCGATCAGGCTGGGCCAGTGCCCCTTATCCGCCAACGTTCGTCACGACCGATGCAGTGGTCGTGCACTCCGGCCATGTGCTTTTGGTGCGTCGCCGTTCCGAACCCGGCAAGGGGCTATGGGCGTTGCCGGGCGGTTTCGTTCGCGAGAACGAAACCTTACGCGAGAGCTGCCTGCGTGAACTGCGCGAGGAAACCCGTCTCAAGATTCCGGTGCCGGTGCTGAAAGGCTCAATCAAAGGGATGCACGTTTTCGACCACCCCGAGCGCTCGCTGCGTGGCCGTACCATTACCCATGCGTTCCACTTCGACTTCCCTGCCGGCGAATTGCCGCCGGTGCGTGGAGGTGATGATGCCGAGAAGGCACGCTGGTTCCCAATCAGCGAAGCCCTGGAAATGGGGCCGCAGCTTTTCGAAGATCATCTACACATCCTCGAGTTTTTCCTGGGTCGGAGTTGAAACCGGCCTTTCCTGCCGGCGGATAGACCGCTGGCTTCCACCGACGCGAAGGAGCTTCCGTCATGTTCAACACCCACAATCCCAAACGTAATACCGACTGTCATACGGCCGGCCATCGACCACAGTATCTGCAAAACGTCGATGCCATGCTTCGTAACAGCAGCACCAACCGCTGACCTCAGGGGGACACAGCCATGTTCGGATTCCGCTACGTCAAGACCAATCCCAGTACCTATCTCATCCACTACCGCAATGGCAAAATCGTCCGCGAAGGAGTCGGCCTGTCGTTCTTCTGTTACACCGCGACCGCATCGCTGGTTACCGTGCCTTTGGAAAGCGTCGATGTGCCCTTTGCCTTCACGGAAGTCACTCGGGATTTCCAGGCGGTCACCGTGCAGGGTCAGGTGACCTATCGGGTGAGCGAGCCCAAGACCCTTGCCGCGTTGATGAACTTCACCCTGAAACCGGACGGCAAGTACGTCTCGGAGGATCCGACCAAGCTGCCGCAGCGCGTGATCAATGCCGTCCAGGTACAACTTCGTTCCCTGCTGCAGCGCCAGACCTTGCAGGAACTTCTGCAGGGGTCGGACGGCATGGTGCAGGCTGTCGTGGCCGGACTTCGCAAGCCGGACAGCCTGCCGAGCCTCGGTCTTACGCTGGTCAACCTCTCCATTCTGGCGGTCAGGCCGAACCCCGAGACCTCGCGTGCGCTCGAGGCGGAAGTCCGCGAGCAGATCCTGAAACGCGCCGATGACGCCGTGTACGTCCGCCGCAACGCCGCGATCGAGCAGGAACGCGCCGTCAAGGAAAATGAGCTCAACACGGAGATCGCGGTCGAGACCAAGAAGCGACAGATCCGTGAAACCCAGATGGAAGCCGAGCGGGCCGTGCTCGAAAAGCGCCAGCAGATCCAGGATCAGGAAATGGCCGGCCGTATCGCGCTCGAGGAGAAAAACAAGAACCTTACCGTCCTGCGGACCGAGAACGCGCGTCAAGAGGCCGATGCCAAGGCTTACGCCATGTCGGCGCTGATGAAGTCTGTTGCCAATACCGATCCCAAGATTCTGCAGGCGCTGTCGCTGGGCCATTCCGACCCCGGCGTGCTCATCGCGCTGGCGTTCCAGGGCCTCGCGGAGAACGCGAACAAGATCGGCGAACTCAACATCTCGCCGGATCTGCTGCGGGAACTGACGCAACGGAAGCCCGCCACGGCAAAGGCGTGAAGTCATGGACGCCCTCGATCGCCGGATCGTGCTGGTCGTTCGGCACACCCGGCTGGAAGACCTGATCGTCCGCTTCAACACCGTCGAACAAGCACGGTTCTACATCGAGCATCTCGGCGCCGACTTCTCGGACTATGAGCGGGAGCACCGAACGTATCAGAAAGCGATCCGCATGACCGAAGCGACGCTGCGTCGCTTCGGTCGTGTACAGCGCCTTGATAGGACGCTGCTTCCGAACTTTATGTTCGCGCCGGACGCGACCATCGTCGTACTTGGACAGGACGGTCTCGTCGCCAACACGCTCAAGTACCTCGA
>DATFGT010000100.1:0-16760 GCA_035249175.1 Rhodanobacteraceae bacterium | reverse complement strand
TCGTCCAGCGAAGCGAACCCCTGCGGATGCGCGCGCATGAAACCGAGCATGCGTTCGACGCCCGCAGTTTCCCAGCGTGGCGTGATGTCCACCAGCACCAGCGCGCGGAACGGGTCGGGACGCGTTTCGCCCGCAGCGACGAGACCCAGCAGGCCGCCCATCGAAGCGCCGACCAACACCGGCGGCGTATCCAGCGAGAGCGCCACTGCCAGCAGATCATCGACGAATTGCGCCAGAGCGTAGCGCCCGTCCTCCACCCGATCGCTGTCGCCATGGCCGCGCGCGTCGAAGGTGACGGTCCGCCAACCGCGATCCGCCAGCGACTGGGCGGCGCGCGTCCAGGCGTGCCGACTCTGGCCGAAGCCGTGGGCGAAGAGAACAGCGGGCGCATGGTCCGAACCCCGCGTCTCGACGGCCAGAGCAAGGCGGCCGCTCACCGGCAAGCGGTGCAGCGCCTGTTCGATGGGTACTGATCCTGTTTCCATACGCGCAAGTATGGATTTATGCCGAAGCACTGTCAATACGCTACAGTACGGTCATGCCCGCCGAATCTGCAACGACACCCGAAACCGCCGACGCCACCCGCCGAGGCCGCGCGCACGCACGGCTTTCTGCCGCCGATTGGGAACGCGGCGCCCTCGAAATGATCGCGGACGAAGGCGTGGGCGCGCTGGCGGTGGAAGCGCTGGCCCGACGGCTCGGCGTCACCAAGGGCAGCTTCTACTGGCACTTCAAGAATCGCGAAGCACTGCTGCAGGCAGCGCTCAATCGCTGGGAAGCCGAGGATACCCGCGAACTGGCCGGCCACGTCGAAGCGGTGGGCGAATATCCCCGCGAGCGACTCGGCGCGTTGTTCCGCTGGGTTTCCGGCGAAGCCCAGGCGCACCGCATTTATGCGGCCTTGCTGCAGGCGCTGGATCACCCGCAAGTCAAACCCATGATGACCCGGGTGTCGCAGCGCCGCATGGAGTTCCTGGAACAGGCATTCCGGCAGGCAGGACTGGACGCCGAGGCTGCACGCCATCGCGCGCGTCTGACCTACGCAGCGTATGTGGGTTTCCTGCAGTTGAACCTGACGCTGGAAATGCCGCACCTCTCGCACGAGCAATACGACGCTTACGTCGAGCACGTGATCGGAACGCTGGTGCCGTAATTCATGCGATCGTCCTTGATCGCTGCATGTTTCGATGTTCCGGCGCAATGGAGTCTTCGATCCCGGTAACACCAGAGCGGCCATCCATGGCCTGACTTCTCGCGAGCAGCCGCTGCGCGTGCTGCAGCGCACAACGCGTGCGCGCGCCGCGCCTTGCAAAGCCCCGATGCGCAGACTACCGTCACTTCCTTGCACACTGCGGGCGGCACAAGCTCCCACAATGCTTTTCAGGCTCATTCGATACGCCGGTCCGTCGCCGAAGGTCACAAAAAAAAACCGACCTCCCGCTGCCGCGACGACCGCGATGCCTGACGCATGACGACAAGATTTCTTTCTGGAGTATCACAACCGATGCCAAGCAAACTCGATTCTCTGAACCGATGGGTTGACGACGTCGCCAAAAGGACCAAGCCCGACCGCATCCACTGGTGCGACGGCTCCGAGGCCGAATACAAGCAGCTCGTGGACGAGATGCTGGAAACCGGCGACCTGATCGAACTGAATCAGGAAACCCATCCGCGCTGCTATCTGCACCGCTCCGATCCCAAGGACGTTGCGCGCGTCGAAAAGCTCACCGTCATCTGCACCAAGGACAAGGACGCCGCCGGCCCCAACAACAACTGGCTGGACCCCGTCGAGGCACACGCGAAGATCGACGCGCTGTTCGACGGCTGCATGCAAGGGCGCACGATGTACGTGATCCCGTATTGCATGGGTCCGCTGGGTTCGCCGCTGTCACGTTGCGGCGTCGAGATCACCGACTCGCCGTACGTGGTTGCCAACATGCGCATCATGACCCGCATGGGCACCGCCGCGCTGGAGCGCATCGAACGCGAGGGGAGCTTCATCAAGGCGTTGCATTCGATCGGCGAACTCGACCCCGAGCGCCGCTGGATCATGCACTTCCCGGAAGAACTCACGATCAAGTCGTTCGGCTCGGGCTACGGCGGCAATGCGCTGCTTGGCAAGAAGTGCCACGCGCTGCGGATCGGTTCGTGGCAGGCGCGCAGCGAAGGCTGGCTCGCCGAACACATGCTGATCGTCGGCATCGAGAACCCGAAGCACGAAATCCGCTACGTCGCGGCGGCATTTCCGTCGGCGTGCGGCAAGACCAACCTCGCGATGCTGATTCCGCCGGAAGGCTATCGACGCGAAGGCTGGAAAATCTGGACGGTCGGCGATGACATCTGCTGGATGCGTCCCGGCAAGGACGGCCGGATGTACGCGATCAACCCCGAGGCCGGCTACTTCGGCGTCGCGCCCGGCACCTCGAAGAAGACCAATCCCAACGCGCTGGCGATGCTGCAGCACGACACCATTTTCACCAATGTCGCGGTGACCGCCGACAACCAGCCGTGGTGGGAAGGTCTGGACGATCGCAAGCCGGCGAAGGATTGGCAGGGCCGCGATTACGATCCCGCGAACGGCCCCGCCGCGCACCCGAATTCACGCTTCACTGTGCGCGCCAACCAATGTCCGAGTTGGTCGCCCGAAGCCGAGAACGACCAAGGCGTGCCGATCAACGCGATCGTGTTCGGCGGCCGCCGTGCCGCGCGGGTGCCGCTGGTGTTCGAGGCACGCGACTGGACCCATGGCGTACTGGTCGGCGCTTCGATGGCGTCCGAAACCACGGCCGCCGCCACCGATGTCGGTGTCAACATCCGCCGCGATCCGATGGCGATGAAGCCCTTCTGCGGCTACAACTACGGCGACTACTTCGCGCACTGGCTGTCATTCGACCAGCCCAACGCAAAACTGCCGAAGATCTTCCACGTCAACTGGTTCCGCAAGGGCAAGGACGGCAAGTTCCTGTGGCCCGGCTTCGGCGACAACATGCGCGTGCTCGAGTGGATGCTGAAGCGCGTCGCGGGCGAAGCCGATGCCATCGGCACTCCGATCGGCAGCCTGCCGCGCGCCGACGATCTCAACCTTCAGGGACTGAACCTGTCCGACGGCGCGCTGGAAGAACTGTTCCGCGTCGACAACGCCGAATGGCGCGAGGAAGAAGCCGCGATTGGCGAATACCTCGCGGGTTACGGCTCACACCTGCCCAACGCCTTGAAGGCGCATCATCAGCGCATCGTCGAAGCACTGAATGCCGAAGCCGAACCGGAGACCGTGCCAGCGCGCCAGGCAGCGGCAAGCTGACAACGAACACTCCTCTCCCACCGGGAGGGGGTGGCGCGCAGCGCTGGGTGAGGGTCTGCGTCTTAGGGCAATCTTGCACGACAACAAAATCTTGATCGCACGCGCTGACCAACGCGGGGGCCACTTCATTGCTCCGGGCAGTAATCGAAGCCAATGCGCCGGCACAAAAACCGCTATGGCCACTCATTCGCGTGCGGACCGACCTTGCCGTTGCGCTGGGGACGAATCACGCAGAAACGCTGGCCGGTCGGCGCCTCCATCACCACCCAGGTCTTGATCGCCTCGATGCGTCTGGCGCCCAGCGCTTCCAGCCTGCGCACTTCGGCTTCGATGTCGTCGCTCTCGATGTCGAGGTGCACACGGCTTTCATGATCGACCTTCTGCACCATCACGATGGGCTCATCGTCGGGGGTGTGAAGGTCCATGTACTTCTCGTCGCTGTCAGGCGAGTACGAACGACCCAGTGCCTGCGACCAAAAGCGCGCCGCTGCTTCGAGATCAGCGGTGTTGCAATCGATGATGATGCTGCAGAGTCTGCTGTGATGCACGGCGGCGCCTCCGATCACGCGCGACGCAAGGCGCGGTCCACACTCAGCGGCCCCGGCCCCGCGGCCGACAGATACAGGAACGCGAAGCAGAACAATACCGCGAGATCGCCGCCATTCAAGATCGGAAACGTGTGGTTGTGCTGGAAGTGCACCATGAAATAGGCAAAGGCCATTTCACCCGACATGATGAACGCGACGGGGCGCGAGAACAGCCCGATCAGCAGCAGGAAACCGCCGCCGAATTCGATGATGCCGGCAAGGCCCGGCGCAAGCGTGAACAGTTTCGTCGAAGAGATCAATTCGAAGGAACCGCCGGGGTAACCGAACAACTTTTCCGCGCCGTGCTGCATGAACAGGAACGCCGCGATGATGCGCAGGATGCTGAGCAGATACGGTGACGCCTTGGTCCAGGAGTTGCTGCCGGCCATGCTGATTCTCCCGTGATCGATGATATGCGGCGGGGCTGGTCGCGCAACGCGAGCCAGCCCCGCCGGCGCACCATACACCAATTGCACGCCGTGGGCCGTGAACCCGGAAGCGGCTCAGGCACCGCACAACGCCTGCACCTCGTCGACAGCCTTGGGCAATGCCGCGGTCAGCACCTCGCCGCCGCGCGCGCCGACCGCGACATCGTCCTCGATGCGGATGCCGAGGCCGCGCCATCTCGCCGCCACCTTGGTGTCGTCGGGCGCGATGTAGATGCCGGGCTCCACCGTCACCACCATGCCGGGCTCCAGTACGCGCGGTTCGTCGTCGATGCGGTAGTCACCGACATCGTGCACATCCAGACCGATCCAGTGGCCGGTCTTGTGCGGATAGAAGCGTTTGTACTCACCCGACTTCAGCGCCGCGCGCGCGCCGCCGGGCAACAGCTTCAGCGCACACAATCCCCGCACGATCACATGCGTCGCCGCCTCGTGGGCGGCAGTGAATGCGCGGCCGGCACGCACCTCGTCGATCGCGGCCTGTTGCGCATCTGCCACGACGCCGTACAGCGCGCGCTGCTCCCGCGAAAACGCACCGCCCACCGGCCAGGTGCGCGTGATGTCGGACGCGTAGCATTCCACCTCGGCGCCGGCGTCGATCAGCAGCAGATCGCCCCGACCCAGCCTGCCGCGGTTCTCGGTGTAATGCATCACGCAGGCATTGCGGCCGGCGGCCACCGTGGGCGGATACGAAGGCACCGCGCCGTGTGCGCGCATCGCGTGCACCAGCGCCGCTTCGACTTCGTACTCGGCCGCGCCCGGACGTGCCGTGCGCAGCGCCGCGCGTTGTGCCTCGGCGGCGATCTTGGCGGCCCGGCGCATCAACGCGATTTCCGCCGGCGACTTGTACAGGCGCAATTCGTGCAACAAGTGGCCGAGCGCCACGAATTCGCGTGGCACCACCCCGCCGCCACGGCTGCTGCGCAGACGCCGCATCCAGCGCAGCAATTGCGCGTCGAATTCGTTCTCGCGCCCGAAATGGCAGTACAGGCGGGCGCGTCCTTCCAGCATGCCGGGCAGGATGTCGTCGATGTCCTCGACCGGAAAGGCATCGGCGACGCCGTATTGCGCCACCGCGCCTTCAGGCCCGATGCGCGCGCCTTCGACACGTTCGCGTGCGGGATCGCGTTCGCGGCAGAACAACACCGCCTCGCCATTGCGACGGCCGGGCAGCAGCACCAGCACCGCGTCGGGCTCGGGAAAACCCGTGAGGTAGTGGAAATCGGAATCTTGGCGGTACGGCCAAGCGGCGTCGGCGTTGCGCATGCGGCGCGGCGCGGCGGCCACCACCAAGGCGGCGTCCCCACCAGCCATCCGCATCAGTTCGGCGCGCCGGCGCGCAAATTCGGCGGGTGCGATCATTGCCGCCTCGCGGGCACGAGCGCGGTGTGCAGCTGCTTGACGCCGCCGCGAATGAAATCCAGCACATCATCGAGCGCCGCTTCATCATCGCCATCGCAGGCGAGGTGCATCGCCGCGATCTGGCTGAAATCGTCCAGCAGTTCGCGCACCTCTGGCGCCTTGGCGGCTTGCGCGAACCCGCCCGTCAATGCAAGTCCGCCCAGGAAGCCTCGACACCAATCCACCATGGCATCGGCGCGCAGGCCCAGCGGCCCTGCAGGCATCAAGGGCGTGATGGGCTCGCCCGTCCGCAAATCACGGGATATCCCGGCCGCCATCTCGTCCAGCAGCGCGTGCAGCTCACCCATGGCGCCGGCATCCTCGCTTTCCAGCGCCAGCGCCATCAGCAATTCATGGGCGTGGCCACGACCGCCCGCGCACAGATAACCCGAGACCGAGCCGTGCAAATCGTCTGGCGACATGCCCAGCTTGGCCCGCGTGAGCACAGCGTCGACCGCTTCGTAGGTAAACGTGGTCATGCCAACATCCCGTGCGCGTTTGAACTGCCGGTGTATTGGCCCATCATTCTAGGCGTCGTCGCCCCAAATGGGACGCCGACGGGCGCCATCACTCTCCCGATGAGGCCACCGGTGCGCAATGGCCCAAGTCACACCACGTGAGATTCACATCAGAATGCGCGACTTTTGCCCCACGACGCGCCACCCGCGTTTGAGTACACTTTAGCGGCAGTCGTGCATACGTGGGCTGCGCTTTGCCAGGGGCAACCCTTCAACATGAGCCGCGTTCCATCCGGATCATCCGTGGCCAGGCTGCGGTCCGCGCACCCGCGGATCGCGCGTGCGCTGGTGGTTGCCCTCGTCGCATTGATCGCGACCGGAATTGCGCGCGCCGATACCCCGCCGCCTTCATGGCAGGCCTATCAGCGCAACTACCACTTCCAGCAACTCGACGACCGGGATGGCCTGACGCAAAACTCGATTTTGCTTATTTTCCAGGATAAAACCGGATTCATGTGGTTCGTGACGCAGGCCGGCCTGTTCCGCTACGACGGCTATAACCTCACGCGCTATACCCACGATCCGACCCGGGCAAACAGCCTGCCCGAGGATTACCGGGTGACCTCGCTGGCCGATGCCGGGAATGGGGGGTTATGGGTCGGCTCCACCAGCGGTGGGCTGATCCTGTTCAATCCGGGTGGCAACCTGACAATCCCCCTGCCAGCGGCCGTACAGCGCAAGGGCACACCCATCACGAGTTTGTTGAGCTTGCCTGGGGGCGACGTGCTCGTCGGCAGCTCCCGCGGCGTGGACAAGTTGGTCGGTGGCACCGCCAAGCCACGGCTCGAGGCCGTCTGGACTGAACCCGGTGGCGCGCAGGCATGGGTGCAAACCATGACCCGCTGCAGCGACGGCAGCGTCTATGCCAGTGCGGGCGACAGGGTCATCGCGTTGAATCCTCCGAAAGCCAGCGGGCGCGTCCTGACTGTCACGGGCTCGCCCATCAATGCGCTGTTCTGCGATTCGAATGGCCACCTGCTGCTCGGCAATGCGGACGGTCTTTCAGGTGTGGACCGCCGGAACGGCTCGCTCAATCCGTTGTGGTCACGGGCGACCGGCACTGCCGTGGGCGTCGTATCGATTGTGGCTGACAACGCGGGCCGGCTCTGGCTCGGGCTCACCGATCGAACACTGGTCCGCATCGGGCCCGACGGTGCCATCGTCACGGTTACGCCGGCACCGCTCGGGATCACTGGTGGATTGCCCGACTCACCCATCAAGACGATGTTCGTCGATCGAACGGGCCTATTGTGGGTAGGGACGCTGGCGTCCGGGGTAGTGTGGACCCGCACCGACAACAGCCCCATCAGTTCGGTCCTCAATTTGACCGGCGATCCGCGCGCGAGGACCTTCGTCAGCGCGTTCCAGCCGGCCCAGGATGGTGAATACTGGGTCGCCATGAGCGGTCCGGGCCTGGTCCGATACAACCCCGCCACCCGCGAAGTGACCAGCTACAAAGGCGCACTGGATCAAACGATCGGCGCAGTCCACGCCCAGCCGGCCGAGAGGTATGCAGCCACCTCGCCCGCGCCCCCGACGCAAGGCGCCTCACCGCATTCGAAGGATTCGGCCGACTCGCGCGAGATCCGGATTTACGACATCTTGCAGGATGCAGACGGTCGCCTGCTGCTGCCGTCCAATTACGGCATTCTGAAATTCAACCCGACGACCGGAATCGCTGCTTACGCGCGGCTCGACGGAGAACCCGCAGCCGCGCCTGTGCGCACGCTGTTTCGGGCCAGCAATGGTGATCTCTGGGTCGCGCCCTACGACGCGGGCCTTGTCCATTATCACGACGGCCAAGCGGTACAACGCTTCGACAGCACACACGGGCTCGGCAGCAACAATGTGGTCACGATCGCCCAGGATCATGCCGGCAATATCTGGGCAGGCACGACCGACGGTGTATCGATGGTCAACCCGGCCAGCGGAAAGCTCCGCACGTTCCGCGAAGTTACCGGTAACGATCGTTCCTTGGCGGGCAATGCGGTAGCCAGTCTGCTGGTTGATCAACAAGGCCGGGTATGGATCGGCTCCCTCTCAGGCATCAGCCGGCTGGAGCGCATCGACGCCAGCGGTGCGGACTTCCGGCGCTACGGGCTCGGCGGCGGATTGCCCGACAATGCCATCAACTGCATGCTTGAGGATGCCGCAGGGCAGATCTGGTTCAGCACTAACCTGGGCCTCGGTCGACTCGATCCGAAGACTGGGGCCATCCGCAATTTTGGCATTGCCGACGGCATACAGGGCAACGAATACACTTCCGGTGCATGCACGCGCACCAGCAGCGGCGCCCTGCTCTTCGGTGGCCACGGTTTTGACATCATCGAGCCAAAGCATCAGCGCTCCTCGACAACCCTGGCGCCGGTAGCCTTCACCGCGCTTTTCGCTGGCGAGAATCGGGTTCACTTGCCGCAATCTCCGTCGCAGTCGCTGGCGCTGCGCACCGGTGACCGCAGCATCTACGCCGCATTCAGCACGCTCGATTACACAGCACCGGCGCACAATCGTTTCCGCGTTCGACTGCTCGGCTCGCGCCATCCGGATTGGAGCGCCCCCACTCTTGACCACACCGTTACCTATTCCGATCTCGCGCCCGGCGACTACCGCCTGGAAATCCAGGCAGTTTTGCGCGACGGCGCTCCGGGCAACTCCGCGAGTCTGCAATTCCACATTCCTGTTGTATGGTGGTGGAGTCTGCCGATGCGCCTCGTGTACGCGGCCGCCATCGCGCTGTTGATCCTGATCGCAGCGCTCGGCTGGCGCAGCCACCACCTGGAACAGGAGCGGCACCGCCGCCAGCTGCGTTTGCGCGAAGGCCGGTTGCGCCAGGCATTGTGGGGCTCGGGTGACGAATTCTGGGATTGGAACCTGGAGCACGGCACGATCCTGCGCCTCGGTCCCGAAGGCGCGCCCGGCGGCCATCACGAGCAATCCGTGCCGGCCGACGAATGGCGCCGCACGATGGTGCATCCTGATGATCTTGCGAATCTCGACCATGCACTGGCCGAACATCTGGCGGGACGCACCGAACATTTCGAGGTTGAACACCGCGTGCGCGGCCGCGATGGCGAATGGACCTGGGTGGTGTCGCGCGGCAAGACCACCGAGCGCGACGCGGAGGGCAAGCCGCTGCGCGTGTGCGGCACCGAACGCGACATCAGCGCGATCCGTGCAGCCGACCGCGATCGCCGCATCGCGTCCGAGGTGATCCGCAACATGAGCGAGGCGGTCACCGTCACAGACCTCGACTTCCGCTTCATGTCTGTCAATACCGCGTTCACCCGCATGACCGGTTATGCCGAGCACGAGGTATTGGGCCGCGACGCGTCGGTCCTCAACGGCAGCCGCCACGCGCCGGACAGCTATACCCAACTTCGCCAAACGCTGGCCGAAACCGGCCACTGGCGCGGCGAGTTGTGGCAGCGCCGCAAGGACGGCGAGGAATTCCTGTGCTGGGTAGAGCTCAACGAGGTTTGCGATGCCTCCGGCCAGCGCACCCACATGATTGGCGTGCTCACCGACATCACCGACCGCAAGCGCGCCGAGCAGGAACTGCGCTATCTCGCCAATTACGACACGCTCACTGGCTTGCCGAACCGCGCCCTGCTGGGGGAACGGTTGGGCGCGGCCGTGATCAGCGCACGCCGCAGCGGCCACAAGGTGGGATTGCTGTTCCTCGATCTCGATCGCTTCAAGCACGTCAACGATTCACTCGGCCACACCGCCGGGGATCGCACCCTCAAGGCTGCCGGCGCGCGCCTGCGCCAGTGCGTCCGCGAGAACGACGTCGTCGCGCGCCTGGGGGGCGACGAGTTCACGGTGGTGCTGGAAGATCTCGCCGACACCCACGGCGCCGAGGAAATGGCACAGCGCCTGATCCGAGCCTTCGCCAAACCGCTGCCGATCACCGGCACCCAGGAAACGGTGATTTCACCGTCGATCGGAATCGCGCTGTACCCCGACCATGGCCAGACGCCAGCCGACCTTTTGAAGTGCGCGGACACCGCGATGTACCAGGCCAAGGCCGGCGGACGCAATACCTGGACGGTGTACCACCCCGGCATGGACGCGCGTGCACGCGATCATGCCACCCTGATCAATGCGCTGCGACGCGCGCTGGACCGCGGCGAGCTGCGGCTGGTCTATCAGCCCAAGATGGACCTGCACAGCGAAACCATCACCGGCATGGAGGCCCTGTTGCGTTGGCACAACCGCGACCTCGGCGAGATTCCGCCCAGCGTATTCATCCCGTTGGCGGAAGAAACCGGCCAGATCCACGAGATCAGCGCCTACGTGTTCGCGACGGCGTGCGCCGACCTGCGCCGTTTCCGGGAAAACGGGCACCGCAACCTCACGATGGCCATCAACCTGTCGGCGGCGCAACTCAACCGGCCGGACTTGACCGCGCACATCTGCGATCTCCTGGCCGAGCACGACGTCGCACCCAATCAGGTAGAACTGGAGTTGACCGAAAGCATGGTCATGGCCAATGCCGAACAGTCGGTGCGCCTGCTAGGCGAATTGAAGTCGATTGGGGCGCACCTCGCGATCGATGATTTCGGCACCGGCTATTCCTCGCTGGCATACCTGAAGCGCCTGCCGATTGACACGCTGAAGATCGACCAGGAATTCGTGGGCGACATCACCACCGACCCCGACGATGCCGCGATCACGGCCACCATCATCACCATGGCACATTCGTTGCAACTCAAGGTGGTGGCCGAAGGCGTGGAGACAGCCGAGCAATTGGCCTTCTTGCGCGCGCAGCGCTGCGATGAAATCCAGGGCTACTGGCTGTCGCGCCCGCTGTCGGCGGAAGCCTGCCTGGATTTCCTCGACCGCCACGCGGCCGCCAGCGTTGCCATTTGAACCGCGCCGACGCACGCGGAAAGCACCTCCGACATCCTGATATATTCGCGCCATGAACATCACCGCCGACACCGTTGAAGCCGAACTTGCGGCCCTGTCCCGCGCGCTGGACCAGGCGCTCGAGCGCATGCGCCGACTCGCCGAGGAGAACGCCAGCCTGCGTCGCGGCCGCGACCAACTGACCGGCGAACGCGCCGCGCTGATGACCCGCAACGAGCAGGCGCGGGCGCGGGTCGAGGCGATGATCGAGCGCCTGAAATCGCTCGAGAACGCAGGTTGAATCGCATGTCCGACGAATCCGTCACCGTCACCGTCACCGTCAAGTTGCTCGACCGCGAATTCCTGGTCGGCTGCAGACCTGAGGAACGCGAAGGCTTGCTGGCCGCGGTCGAACACCTGAACCGCAAGATGCGCGAGATCCGGCACGCCTCGCGCAGCCCCGGCTATGACCGCATCGCGGTGCTGGCGGCGCTCGACATCACGCACGAACTGTTGATGTTGCAACGCAGCCAGAGTGCGCTGTCCAGCAGTGCCGGAGAGCAGATCGCGTTGCTGCGGCGCAAGCTTGAAGACGCCCTCGACACACCCGTAGAATGAACTTGCTGGCGTCCCCTGCGGTGAACGACAGCGCGCCCCAGCAATGTGCCTTGTTCCTAATGTACGACCTGGGGCCGGCGGTTACCGGGTCCTTGTGCAAGTCCGTCGCGAACGGAAAGCCTGAAAGCCCGGTGAGCCTGCCCACTTGATCCTCCAGGATCAGGGTCGCTCGGCGCGCATCGTCACTGCGGAGGACGTCAGTTCTTGTGCGTTCGTCCATGAACGCTGCGTCTCACATTCATCACGACCATTTCTGATATCAGCTTCGGCAGCACCAGAACGGCCATCCATGGCCTGACTTTTCACAATAGCCGCTCCGAACGAATGTTCGCAACAGCCACTTCGAATGAGGCGGTGGGTAGCCCGGATGAAGCAAAGCGCTTCCGGGGCAGTATGCGAACGAGCACTCCCGGATGAACGATGGTCGCGCGCTGCTGCGGGCACGCATGTCGGTGCGGCGCAATGAGCTCGATGCGAAGCAGCGCATCGCGGCCGCGGCCGGCGTGTTGCACAGCTTGGAGAACCTGCCCGAGTTCATGACCGATGCGAATGTGGCGGGTTACTGGGCGGTGCGCGGCGAGCTGCCGCTGAACCTTGCCGTCGCGTCGCTGACGCGGCGCGAACAGAGCTATTTCCTGCCGGTATTGGGCCAAGCGCGACAATTGCGTTTTGCCGAATATCGCGCAGGCACGACATTGCAGGGCAACCACTTCGGCATCCCGGAACCCGCCGTGACAGCCGATGCCTTGCAAACAGCCGGCGACATGGACGTGATCCTGCTGCCGTTGCTCGCATTCGACCGGAAAGGCCATCGCCTCGGTACCGGCGGCGGCTGGTATGACTCCAGCCTGGCATTCCTCGGTAACGAGCCGCGTCCCGCACGCCCCTTGCTGGTCGGCATCGGCTACGGGTTCCAGGAAGTCGAAGCGGTGCCGACCGAACCGTGGGACGTCGATCTGGACTACGTCGCGACCGACGCGGAGCTGATAGCCTGCCGAACGGATCCGATGGCCTGACCGAACCGCCATGCAACGCTGGCTGATGAAAACCGAACCGGATACGTTCTCGATCAACGACCTGAAACGGCGCCGCGTCGAGCCGTGGAACGGCGTCCGCAATTACCAGGCGCGCAACTTCATCCGTGCGATGACGCGCGGCGACGAAGTGATGATCTACCATTCGAGCTGCGCGGTGCCGGGCGTGGCGGGGCTCGCCAAGGTTGCAAGCGCACCCTATCCCGACCCCGGCCAGTTCGATCCGAAGGACGACTACTTCGACGCCGGCAGCAATCGCGGCAATCCGCGCTGGACGCTGGTGGACGTGCGCTTTGTGCGCAAGCTGAAGCGGATGATCACGCTTGACGAAATCAAGGCGCTGCGGAATGTGGGTGATTTCGCATTGACCCGGCGCGGCAATCGGCTCTCGGTGTTGCCGGTGACGGACGCTCAGTGGAGCGCGATCCTGGCACTGGAATGAATTCTTGACAACCGGGGAGAACATGGACATCGAAGCACAGAAACGAGCGGCCGGCGAAGCCGCGATCGAGTTCGTCGAAGAGAACGGCGTCATCGGCGTCGGGACGGGCTCGACGGTGAAATATTTCATCGACGCGCTGGCGAAGATCAGGCATCGCATCGATGGCGCGGTGTCGAGTTCGGAGCAGTCGAGCAAATTGTTGCGCGCGCACGGCATCCAGGTGCTGGACCTCAACGCGGTCGGTACGATTCCGATCTATGTGGACGGTGCCGACGAGTGCGATCCCGGACGGCACCTGATCAAGGGTGGCGGCGGCGCCCTGACACGGGAAAAAATCATCGCCGCGGTCGCGAAAAAATTCATTTGCATCGTGGATGCGCACAAATTCGTCGATGTCCTGGGCAAGTTCCCATTGCCGGTCGAAGTGATTCCAATGGCGCGCAGTTACGTCGCACGGGAAATCGAGCGGCACGGCGGTACGCCGGTATGGCGCGCAGATTGCGTCACCGACAACGGCAACTGGATTCTCGACGTGCACGGGCTTGACATCACCGAGCCTGAAAAACTGGAATCGGAGTGGAACCAGATCACGGGGGTGGTCACCGTGGGTCTGTTCGCACATCGCCCCGCGGACGTGGTGCTGGTCGGCGACGGCAGAAGGTTCTAGTCGCCCGCCACTCCGCTCGAAGGGCTTCGGTCGATGCGGCGAGGATGGGAAAGGCCATCCGTGGCCGGGTTTCCACAAGAGTCCTCAGTAATCACTGATTCAGAAAGCCGTCAGCGCCTCACGCGGCCCGGCGCAAGGCCGACAGCGCTTCACGCATACCCGCCACGAGTTGATCGCAGACCGGTGCACCAATGACGCTGCGAATGTCTTCGAGCACCCGTTCACCTGTGTCGTTGGCGGCGGTCAGCGCGCTGCGCCCGGCTTCAGTGATGATCCACGCATCGCCATCCTGCTGCACCATCTGCTGCTCGAGCATGAGGTTCAGGTTGTCCTGGATGACGTGCGCATCCTGACGCAATTGTTCCGACAACGCCGCCAGAGTCAGCGGTCCGACGAACATCAACCGCTTTGCGACAAGGTACATATAGTAAGTCGTCAAACCGCTGGACTGGATGCCTTGCTCTACGCGCTGCAGCAACACGCCGCGCAGCGCCGCGGTCATCGCCACCAAATCGTGCTGCGGCGTGCGGGGTGCCTCCATCGATGCAATCATGGTTTATCTCCGGTGTCAGGTCGGGGGCGTCGCCGGAATTGGCGACCTCAAGACGATACCCCTTGGTTACACCGGAAGCCAGAGCTTTTTCACATTTCGTGACGATTGAGCGGAAGCAGGCCCGAAAAAGACAAGCCCGCCGAATGGCGGGCTTTGCGGCCAATCGCGGACAGCGTTGGCGAATTTGGCAGCCCCGGAAGGATTCGAACCTCCGAATGCCTGAGTCAGAGTCAGGTGCCTTACCACTTGGCGACGGGGCTTCGTCTTCGTAACAGATTTTAGCGAATCAAGCGGCGCCGCGTGCGAAGCGGATGTTGTGGAAAGTCAGGCCATGGATGGCCGTTCTGGTCTCGATAGCCTGCAGGCGATTGCGGTAGCCGGCAGCCTCAACGAGGCCGCGATCACGGATGATCGCAAAAATCAACGTTTCGAGAACTGCGTCGCGCGGCGTGCCTTGTGCAGACCCACCTTCTTGCGTTCGACCGCACGCGCGTCGCGGGTCATGAATCCCGCACGACGCAGCGGCGCCTTCAGCGTTTCGTCGTATTCCACCAGTGCACGTGCGATTCCGAGCCGGATGGCGCCGGCCTGACCGGTGATCCCGCCGCCGGCGACGTTGACCTTGATGTCGAACTTGTCGGCCATCTGGGTCAGTTCCAGCGGCTGGCGCACGATCATGCGCGAGGTTTCGCGGCCGAAGAATTCGTCCAGCGGCTTGCCATTGACCACGATTGCGCCACCGCCCTTGCGCAGGAACACGCGCGCGGCGGAAGTCTTGCGGCGGCCGGTACCGGAATTTTGTTGCAGGGTCGCCATGATCAAATCTCCAACGCCTTGGGTTGCTGGGCGGTATGCGGATGTTCGGCACCGCGATACACCTTGAGCTTGCGGAACATCGCGCGGCCCAGCGGATTCTTCGGCAGCATGCCCTTGACGCCGAATTCGATCGCGCGCTCGGGATGGGTGGCCAGCAGGTCCTTGAGGTTGGTGGTCTTCAGGTTGCCGACATAGCCGGTGAAGCGGTGGTAATTCTTGGCTTCCAGCTTGTTGCCAGTCACCGCGACCTTTTCGGCGTTGACCACGACGATATAGTCGCCGGTGTCCACGTGCGGGGTGAACTCGGGTTTGTGCTTGCCGCGCAGGCGGCGAGCGACTTCCGAGCACAGCCGGCCCAGGGTCTTGCCATCGGCATCGACAACCAGCCAGTCACGCTTGACCGTCTCGGCCTTGGCGCTGAACGTCTTCATGGGAACGATCCGTAAAAGTTGTTTGGTCCGCACGTGATGCGGGGCCGCACCACGGGGGCGCGACGGGGTTGACAGCAACGAAAGACCGCCAAGGATAACGGCACCCCGGTTTCCGCGCAAGCGCGACAGCCCCTGCTGGACATGTCGCCCCGCCAACCGGCTCCCGAAAAACGGTGAGCCGACGATTCAGCCCGCGCCGGCGCGGATGCGCGACAATTGTCGCATGAATGCCGATGTCCGTCGCCCCACACCTCTCGACTTGCTGCTTGGCGGCTTCCAGCGCGCCCTGGACACCGTGGCCGGTGCTGCAGTCGCCGCGCGTCCGTCACCAGGCGAAGCGTTGCCCTTGCCCGAGCTGGACGCGCAGGGACGCCGCCACGTCGCCGGGCTGATGCGCGTGAACCATACTGGCGAAGTCTGCGCGCAGGCGTTGTACGACGGGCAAGCCGCGTTCGCGCGCGACCCCGCGACGCGGGCGCACCTTGAAACCGCGGCTGCCGAGGAAACCGACCATCTGGCTTGGTGCGCCGGGCGGTTGCAGGAACTGGACGATCGCCCGAGCCTCCTGAACCCGCTCTGGTATGCGGGCAGCTTCGCAATCGGGGCGGCGGCCGCACTGGCCGGCGATCGCTGGAGCCTCGGGTTCGTGGTCGAGACCGAGCGCCAGGTGGAAACGCATCTGGGTGAACACTTGCAACGCCTGCCGCCTTCGGACCTGCGCTCACGCGCGATCCTCGAAGCCATGCAGATCGATGAGGCCCGCCACGCCGACAACGCGCTGGCGCGCGGCGGCCAGAAGCTGCCGCCACCAATCCCGACCCTGATGCGCGGCGCTTCGGCAGTGATGAAGGCAGTCGCGTACCGCTTGTAGGAGCCCGCCCGCAGGCTACCGCGGACGACGGGACGTGTGGCGAAAGCATCGCGCGCAGGCGCGCTCCTACATCAAGTTGCGCCCGTGGAACAGCTCCTCGATCTCGCGGCGCAGCAGTTGCTCGATCCGCTGGCGATCCTTGAATGACAGGTCGTCGGCGTGCGCCTCGAACAAATAGGTATCGAGGTCGAAATCCTTCACGTGCATCTTGGTGTGGAACATGT
>DATFGT010000099.1:0-3777 GCA_035249175.1 Rhodanobacteraceae bacterium | reverse complement strand
AGCTGCCATTGCGCCTTGGCCTGCGGGGTCATGGGAGGTGCGTCGGAGGGAACGGGCGCACAAGAATAACGCGCGCTGCGCCGGCGCAAGCGTCAGCGTTTTGTCGCGGGCTTGCGCATGGCTTCGATCACGCCGCGGCAGGCGTTTTCTTCATCGTGGCTGGGCGCGATCAGCGCGATCAGCGCGGCGACCGGCGCCGCCACGGCCCCCAGCACCGCCGCGCCCACGCCACGCGCCAGCAGCGGTCCCTTCTCGACACCCGCATCCGGATGCTTCAGCGTGCCGCGCAGGTACAACGGCGAGCGCAGCGACAACACGCGCACGCCCTTGCTGTGCGGATGGATCGTGAGGTCCAGCGTCTCGCTCGCAAGATTGATGCTGCCGTCGACGTTGATCGTCATGGGCTCGGTGTCAATCACGAAGATTTGCGGACGCCACACACCCTGCCTGGCGACGAGATCGGCGGCCGCGCAGTCGAGCTTCTCCGGCTTGTCGCCCACCAGCTTGGTGATGATGATGTTGCCGACGTTGAGCCCGATCTCCTCGAGCAGCAGTTTGCTGACCGCGCCATCGTTGATCAGGATTTTCACTTCACCGTCGGACGTGCCGAGCAACGCCGCCACCGAATTGCCGTCGCCGTCCAGTTTCGCGTCGCCGTTGATCTGGCCGAGGCTGGTGTGCATCAGGTCCACGGTCGGGAACAGTTTGCTCAGTTTCAGATGATGCAGCGACAACGTGGCTTCGCCGTGCATCGGATTCTTGCGGCCGTCCAGCTCGATGTGGGCTTTCAAATCGCCGCCGGCTGCGGACAGCGTCAGTGGGTCCAGCGCCAGCACGCCATCGTTCATCACGAGGTGCGTGGAAAGATCGCTGATCGGCAGGTTGGATTTGCGCACGATGCGCTCGCCGGTGAAGCGCACGTCGGCGTCCATCGCGCGCCAGCGCGTGGTGTCGAACCTCTCAATCGGCAACAGCTTGTCGGCGGGCTGCTTCTGCGCCTCGCCGCGTTTGGCCTTGGCCGCGTTGCTGTCGGCGCCGATCAGCGGCGAGAGATCACCGAAGTCCAGCACGTTCGAAGTCAGCGTGGCGGTGAGTTTGGGGCGTGCGCCGGCGGTGGTATAGGTGGCGCTGCCGTGCAGGTCGCTGTGGCCGACTTTTCCATCGAAATGGTCGTACTTGAAGATGCCTTGGTGCACCTTCGCGAACAGGCGGCCATGCGTGGTGAACGGTTTGGTCGGCGGCAACGCGACGCCGGTCAGCGCGTACAGGTGCGACATGCTTTCGCCGGACATCTCGAGGTTCATGTCCAGCGCGCCGAGATGGACCGGATCGGTGAGCGTCCCCATCACCGCGATGTGCAGATCGCGCAGGCGCAGGTCCGCCTGCAGCGGAAACGGCATCGACGCGCTGGAAACCGCGAGTACGCTGCCGAGTTTGCCGCTGCCGCTGGCGTCCGCGCCGCGCCAGGTGCCCTTGGCGGTCCACGCGAAGTAATACTTCTGGCCCGAATGCGGCGGCGGCGCGTTGGAGCGTGCGCCGCTGGCCGGCGGCATGAGCTCCGCAAACGGAATCGGCTTGCCCAGCGGCTGCAGGGTGAAATCCATGTGCAGGTCGAGCTTGTCGTCGTCCATCCGGATGTTGCCCGCGCCGAGCGCGACCTCGCCGATGTCGAGCTTCCATTTTCCGCCAGTGCCCTGGGCGAAATTGAACGTCCAGTTGTCGCGACCCTGCTTGTCGCGCTCGGCGTCCACCGACGGACCGATCAGTTTCAGCGAGGGAATGTCGATGGTGTGCCCGATCAGCGCCAGCGGCGACAGGCTGAAACGCACCTCCTGCACGCTCGCGAAGCGCGGCTGCTTCGCCCAATCCGGATTGGCGATGCTGATGTCGCGCGCGACGAAGCGCGGCCAGGGAATCCAGTTGGACAGACCGTGGGCATCGGGATTGCGCAGCCACTCGACCGTCAGGTCGCCGTTGATGGCCACAGGCCGGCCGATCGAACTGCTGAGGCGCTCGTCCAGCCACGGGCGGGCGCGATTCCAGTTGAACAGCGCGATGAACAACACCAAGGCGATCAGCAATGCGCCGATCGCCGCCACGATCCATGTGAGGATCCATCCGGTGCGTGTCATCTCCGGTGTTCCATCCGCGTTGGACACAGCCTAACCCGGCGTTGCTGACTGCGGGCAGCACGCGTTGCGTGGCGGTTCAGAAATGCCGCTTGTCACACGCAATGCGAGGCTTCCGACGGCGCACTTGCGCGTGGTGGACGGTTGCCGCACAGTTTGCGCGACGCGGGTTCGCGGCGGGCAAGGAGAAGCGCGATGCTCTGGCAAAAGGGACGTTCCAGCAGAAACGTGGAGCAGGCGACCGGCGGTGGCGGCGGCGGGTTCGGACGCATCCATCTCGGCGTCGGCGGCACCATCATTGCGATCATCATCGCGATGATCTTTCCCTCGACGCGCGGGATCATTTTCGGGTTGCTCACCGGCAATGGCGACACGGGATCGTCCGGCACGCCTGCGCAAACGACGCAGGCCGACATGAGCGATCCGCAGGTGCAATTCGCCAGCAAGGTGCTGGGCAGCACCGAGGACGTATGGACGGCGTATTTCCGGCAGGCCGGCAAGCAGTACGTCGATCCAAAACTCACGTTGTTCCATGGCCGGGTCAGCACCGCGTGCGGTGGCGCTTCGGCGGCGGTCGGGCCGTTCTACTGTCCCGGCGACAAGCGCGTGTACCTCGACCTCGATTTCTTCCAGGAATTGGCGACACGCTTCCATTCCGACAGCGATTTCGCGCGCGCCTACGTGATCGCGCACGAGGTCGGCCATCACGTGCAGGACCAGCTCGGGATCATGGACACGGAGCAGCAACTCGCGCAACGCGGCGAGCCGATGCAGGGCGCGAATGGCTTGTCGGTGCGCCTGGAATTGCAGGCCGACTGTTTCGCGGGCGTATGGGCCAACGAGTCGCAGCACCAGTTGCAATGGCTGCAACCCGGCGACATCGACAGCGCATTGAACGCGGCCTCGCAGATCGGCGACGACACGCTGCAGCGCGAAGCACGCGGCACGGTCGTGCCCGACTCCTTCACCCACGGCACCTCGGCCCAGCGCGTGAAGTGGTTCAAGAACGGCTTCCAGTCAGGCGACGTCAACGCCTGCGATACCTTCCACGCGCAGGCGTTGTGAAGAGCGGCGGCAACAAGCCATGACGCTGCGGGTCTGTGATTTTGCTCGTCATCCCGGAATCGCGGAGCGATATCCGGGACCCAGTGCCTTTGCTACAGGAGTCGGGTAAAAGTCACTGGGTTCCGGCTTGCGCCGGAATGACGAAGACATAGCGGATAGCATGTAGGGCGGGAGCAGCGAAGCGAATCCCGCCATCCCGGTTCCGAAGGCGGGTTACACCCGCCCTGCCGAAGCAGGTCATGGATGGTCAGCACCGAAGAAGGCGGTAATCCGGACTTGATTCGCGGGAATCCCGCCAACCGGTATCCGGGGCCGTTTGTCACGATGGCAAAGCCGGATCGAATCAGCTCGTGCGTTTGGCAAACCAAACCGTATGTCCCCCACACGCGGGATCCTCAGGGACGTATGCGATGGTCGTAAATCCGTGCCGGGCCAGCAATGATTCGTACTCCTCGGGAGCAAGGCTGGCGTGATACAGCGGCTCACCGTGATATTCGCCTATTGCTTCGCCGTGCTCTGTTCCGCTGGTGAACATGAGTAGTGCATTGGGCGCGGCGTGCTCGTCGAACATTTGGAACATGCC
>DATFGT010000098.1:0-12152 GCA_035249175.1 Rhodanobacteraceae bacterium | reverse complement strand
CTCTCCAGGATTGTGCGGGACATGCTCGATGGCGAGCGAACGCGCGATTCGTCGGGCATCCGGTACCGCAGTTGGGGTGAGGCTTCGCTGCAGCTCGCAGATGTCCTTGGTGTGGCGTGAGGCTCTTCGTGGGAGCGATCCCGCGATATACGCATTGGCAACAATGCTAATCTCAGTTTGCATTGCGTTGTCCAGTATGAGGCTGTCAAGACATTCACCGGTTTTTGCAGCGCCGTAGTGATTCCTGACGAGACAGTGGACAAGGATTACGCCGCCATGAATCAAGTTGAGTTCGGCTCGGACCGTCCGTTTGTCACCGATAGCGTCGCCGGCGGGTTAGCCGTTGATCGCGTCCTCGAAATCATCGCTGCCTTTGCGGTTATCACCAGCCTGATTGGCTTGGTCGCAGCACTTGCGGGCGTGTTTCATGCCCCGCAGGTAGTATTGGGTTCACTTATAGCAACGGGGATTTACTGGCTCAAGACGCGCGGACGCGGCATGTTTCCGGCGTCCGTGAGACCCCGTTGGCAGCATATCGTGTTGCTGGTGCTGGTTGCCCTGTTCTTCAGGTTACCTGTCTATCACTACATACTGGGAGGGCAAGACGAGGGGCTGTACACCAATATTGCGCAGCATATTGACTATACGGCGGGTCTCGATGCACACGACCAAGTGATGCAGAAGCTTGAAGGCACCCCGTACCTGCAGCGCTATCTGGACGACAATCGAATACTTGAAGGCGATTCCCCCACGCTCTATCTGTTGGGGGTATATGCACGTCAGCCCGGAACGACCCATCTGGTCTTCCAGTTCTACTATTTGTTTCCCGTGTGGATGGCACTTGTGGGCGGACTGTTTGGTTCAACGGCCGCTGTCTATGCCCTGACTTTCTTCGCACTTCTCTCGATCATTTTCTTCTATCGGATCGCGTTGTTGCTGACACGGTCACATCGCGCCGCCTTGCTGGCAGGTGGCCTGCTGGCACTCAACCCCCTGCATGCTTTCTTCTCGAAATTTCCCGTGACGGAAATGCCGACTCTGGCATTTTCGCTGATCGGCTTCACGTTACTTGCGTCGTATTGGTCGACTGAAATCCAGGTCCGACGAGCGCGATGGTTGTGGCTGTCGGTGCTCAGTTTTCTGTGCCTGTTCGCTACCCGCATCAGCGGCCTCATGTACATGCCGTTTGTTGCCGCCGTGGCAATGGCTGCACTCGTCTGCGACGAAGACATGTCCCGCCGCAAGGCCATCCAGTGGTGGGCAATAGGCGTTGTGGTCGCCTATTTCGCCTCGGTCGTCTACGGGCTGCATTGGTCTCGGTATTATTCGCGCGACCAATACATTACGTCGCTCAGGCCCTTGTTCGGAGCTCCTTGGAGGAGCATTGTCGAAAGCATCATCGTTCTTGGAATTCTCGCCTGGGTGGGGTGTTGGGTGTGGGCCAGGCAGCGCGAGCGGCGGGACCATCTAGCCTCATGGCTGGTGCGTCCAATCAACCGCTGGCTTGGACTGACCGTAGCGGTTGCGGTGGTAATCTGCCTTGTGAGGATGTACTGGCTGGGCTGGACTAGCCATTACGAGTTGTTGGGCGCGCGCTTTCATCTGTCCGGAAAGGAGTGGGGGTCCGCCAGCGCGAGCAGTCTGTGGACTCTTTTCATTTTCCTCGGGCCCTTCATGATGCTCGGCTTCTTTGCGACCGTCGGCCGGCGGCGGATTGACCCCCGTATCGGACTCTTGCGACTATTCGTGATCGAATTTTTTATCTACGCGATCGTAGTTCAGTGGATAACTTTTTATTCGCCATATTACGCCAGATATCTGCTGAGCGAAGTAGTCCCGTATCTAATGCTGTTCGTGGTTTGTGCTTGGCAAATCATGAGGCTGGGGAGGGCGAGGAAGTTGCTATCCGTGGCACTCATGCTCAGTCTGGTCTATTCGGCAGCGATTTCTGCGATGCAGATTGGCAAAAACGAGGATGACGGCGCTCATGCGTCACTGGCACGACTGATTGCGCCAGTGGATCCGGATGATGTGATCCTGCTCGATACCTTGAATCAGGCTCCGAATACGAATTTGGTCAAGACGCCGCTGGTGTACACATTCCATCGGGACGTTGTGACGGTTGGAAGCGAGGCGTTGTCAGACAAAGGGTACGTCGCAGAACTGGGCTCGCTTTACGGCGATGTGTTTCTGATTTCGTCAAACCCCTTTGCGCCGGCGGGCTATACCCAGCTTGACAGCGTGCGTTTCAGGCCCCTGACCTACGAGCACAACCACTCGTTCCCCCACAAGCTCGTTCCTCAAGAGGATGTTGTCCTTTACCTCTATAGGCTGGATAGCCCACAAATACCGCTTGGCCATGCACTGTCATTTGTTTCGGGTCAGGTATGGGGAGACTGGTTGCAGAGCGGGTGGAGCCGGCCTGAACCATGGGGCGTCTGGAGCGATACCACGCATGCGGTGCTTGCGATCAACCCAAGTCAGCTGCCGGCCGATTCATCGGAGCTATTACTACACTTCAAGACCGTTGTTTTCGTGACTCCCAGGCATCCTCGTCAGCGCATCGCGGTGAGTCTCAACGGAGTACATGTGGCAGATTACCAAGCCACATATCCCGCAACCAGCCTGTCAATGACGATCCCCGTGCCTTCTACGCAAAATAATGCACGCAGATTGTTGGTGGAATTTACACTCCCGGATGCGGCCAGTCCAAAATCAGTGGGCACGAGCGGTGATGCCCGGCAATTGGCACTTGGTTTGGTCAGCATGACGGTGACAGAAGCCGGATCCGTAGCGCCAGCCGCGGTACATAAGTAAGTTCACCAATACACTTCGGACCGGCACTCGTGTATAGGTATGACTTGCGATGGAGGTGCGAGCATACCCATGCGCCGCAAAAAAAACCGCTCGCCCTATTCCAGATTACCGGCGGTGGGGGGCAGCGCAGAGATTTGCTGGAGAGTGGCGGTCCTAGGCAACGAGACGTGTTCCATCCTTTGTAGCCGGAAATCGATCTGCTCCATCAGCTTGCGATTGGTCGAGATCAGATCGGCGACCAGCCCGATCATGAAGGAGAGAGAGCCAAGCATGATGCACAACGCCGCCAAAATCAGGGATTGGATGTGCCCAGCGCCTTCGCCTGCGGTGAGGAATACCAGGTAGCGGATGCCGATCGCGACACCGATTGCGCTAAGCATTGCGCCGACCCAGATGAACAGCGTCATGGGTCGGTAGATCACGAACACCCTGAGAATCGTCAACAGCGAACGTTTGATATAGTTGGGAATGCTCCTCACGAGCCGGGACGGGCGCAAATCTGGATTGGTGCGGATCGGTACCGACACCACCGCTAGGTTACTCAAGCCGGCCTGTATGATGGTTTCCAACGTGTAAGTGTAGGCGTTGAACACGTTGAGGCGCATTGCGGTTTCGCGGGTCATCGCGCGAAAGCCACTGGGCGCGTCGGCGACATCGGTCTTGCTGGCGATGCGAACCGCCCAGCTTCCGAGGTGCTGCAGCCGCTTCTTGATCCAACTGAAGTGTTCGGTCTGGGCGATTGGCCGCGCACCAATCACCATGTCGGCGCGGTGTTCCAGGATCGGCCTCACCAGCAGCGGAATGTCGGCGGCCTCATATTGGTTGTCGGCGTCGGTGTTGACGATCACGTCGGCGCCGTGCTGCAAGGCGGCGTCGATGCCCGTCATGAAGGCCATCGCGAGCCCGCGGTTTACCGGATGCCTGATCACGTGGTCGACTCCGAGCTCGCGCGCGAGTTCCGCGGTGCCGTCGGTGGAGCCATCGTCCACCACCAGCCACTCCACTTTTTCAAATCCCTCCACCCTGCGCGGCAACGTCGCCAACGCGGTGGCCAGTGTCGCGGCCTCATTGAGGCAGGGAATCTGGATGATCAGCTTCATGCGCGACGTCTCCCCGCGTCGTTCATCAGTTTGCAAGCTCTTTGCACAAATCCGCGAAAAAGTTCAGCGACTTCGGATTCGCCAACGCATCGGTGTTTTTCACCGTTTCGCCGTGGATCACGGCGCGCACGGCCAACTCGGAAATCTTGCCCGAGATGGTGCGCGGGATATCGGCAACCTGCAGGATCTTCGCCGGCACATGGCGCGGAGTGGTGTTGTCACGGATCTGTTCTTTGATCTTCTGGCACAGCGCCCCGTCGAGCGTGAGGCCTTCGCACAGGCGCACGAACAGCACGATCCGCTCGTCGCCCTGCCAGTGCTGTCCGACCGCGACTGATTCCAGCACCTCCGGCAGTTGTTCCACCTGACGATAAATCTCGGCGGTGCCGATACGCACGCCGCCGGGGTTCAGGGTGGCGTCGGAACGACCATAGATGATGATGCCGTCGTGCGCGGTAAGCTCGGCGCGATCGCCGTGGCACCACACGCCCGGCACCTTGGAAAAATACGCGGCGCGATATTTTTCGCCGTCAGGATCATTCCAAAACTTCACGGGCATCGACGGGAAAGGCGCGGCGCAGGCCAGTTCGCCCGGTTGTTCGCGCACCGGTTGGCCCGCTTCGTCCAGAATTTCGACTTTCATCCCGAGCCCGCGGCATTGCAGTTCGCCGCGATACACCGGCAATACGGGATTACCGAGCGCGAAGCAGGAAATGATGTCGGTGCCGCCCGAGATCGACGCCAGCAGCACGCGCTCCTTTACGTCGCGGTAAACGTAGTCGAAGCTTTCCGGTGCCAGCGGCGAACCGGTTGAAAGAATGGTTTTCAGGCGTGTGAGTTTGTGCGTCTCGCGTGGCTTCACGCCCATCTTGGCGGTGGCGTCGATCCACTTCGCGCTGGTGCCGAAGATGCTGATGCCGACCTCGCCGGCGAGGTTCCACAGCGCGTTGCCGTCCGGCCAGGTAGGCGAACCGTCGTACAGCACCACCGTCGCACCCACCGCGAGCGACGACACCAGCCAGTTCCACATCATCCAGCCGCAGGTGGTGTAGTAAAAGATATGGTCTTCGCGTTTGAGATCGGTGTGCAGCACCAGTTCCTTGAGATGCTGCAACAAGGTGCCGCCGGCGCCGTGCACGATGCACTTGGGTTTCCCGGTGGTACCGGACGAATACATGATGTACAGCGGATGGTCGAACGGTGTCGGCACGAATTCCAGCGGGTGGTCTTCACTGCCGGCGAAGTCGTCCCATGAAATCGCGCCGCGCAAATCGTCGAGCCGCAGCGGATCGCCAGAGTAGGGGATCACCACGCAGCATTCGATGGATGGAATGGCCCTGAGCACTTCGTGCACCTTGGCGAGGCAGTCGTGACGCTTGCCACCATAGGCATAAGCATCGGCGCAGAAGAGCACCTTGGGTTCGATCTGGCCGAAGCGGTCGACGATGCCGTTGACGCCGAAGTCCGGCGACGCCGAGGACCAGATCGCACCCAGCGAGGCGGTTGCCAGCATCGCGATGATGGTTTCCGGAAGATTGGGCAGGAAACCCGCGACGCGATCATCCTTGCCGACCCCGGCCTTCTTCAGTGCATGAGCCACGCGGCCGACGATCGCGTGCAATTGTGCGTAGGTGATCTCCCGCTTGTGACCCCACTCGTTGCGGAAAATCAGCGCCGGCTTGTCGTCCTTGAAACGCAGCAGATTCTGCGCGAAGTTGAGCTGCACGTTCGGGAACCAGCGGGCGCCGGGCATCTGGTCGGCATCCACCATTACGGGTTCGAATTCGCCCGTGGCCCGGATGCCGCAAAATTCCCATACCAAGGGCCAGAACTTCGCCGGATTGCGGACCGAAAAATCGTACAGCGGCGCATAGCTGCCGATGTCGGCGTTGCCGGTGGCGTCGTGCACGAAGCGCACGAAGCGGTGCAGGTTGGTGGCGTCCCTGCGTTCGGCGCTCGGGGTCCACAGGGGGGCGTCGTTGGGCATGCCGGGTCCGGATCGGAAATCGGCTAAATTGTAATGGATCGGTTGGCATGACGAAGCGAATCGTGTTTGACGCCGGCGGTATTGGACCAACACTCGGCATAAGTATGTATTCGATGTCTCGAACCGGTTACCATTCCGCTCACACCAATGGTGGGGCCACCAATACATGCGCGATTCGGGAAGCAGGCCTGCGCGGTGCGATGACAGACGATTTATAGGTCGCTTGCGTTGGCTGAACCGTACGCCTCTGCATCCTCAATGGTTCGTCCGTAGCGTGCAACGCAACCGCTTGCGGCACTTGCACCGTCTTTCTGGCGACGTGCTGGACATCGGTTGTTCGGATCGTGCGCTAGCGAAGCACCTGCCGGAAGGGTGCCACTATGTCGGCCTGGATTACTACGCGACCGTGGCGGCGTTCTATGCTACCCGCCCAGATGTGTTTGGTGATGCGTGCGCCTTGCCGATGCGTGATGCGTGTATGGACGGTGTGATGTTGTTCGAGGTACTCGAGCACGTACCTGATCCTCAAGCGGTGCTTGTGGAAATTGCGCGTGTGCTGCGACCTGGCGGCGTGTTGCTGTTGAGCATCCCGTTCATGTACCCGATCCACAACGCTCCCTTCGACTTTCACCGGTTTACGTTGCATGGTTTGCAACGCGCGTTGATGATCCACGGATTCGATGCCGAGATCATTCAACCGCGCCTGCGCGCCTTGGAGGTCGGGGGTTTGGTGATGAGCCTCGCGTTGGGTGACGCGTGTCTTGGAATCTGGCGTCGACATCGCTGGGCGTTGCCGATCGTCCCTTTGCTGGCGTTGCTTGTATTGCTCGGCAATCTGCTCGCATGGACGTTGGCGCGTGTGCTGCCTGGGTCGGATTTCATGCCAGGTGGCTATCAGGCTGTGGCAGTCAAGCATTCGCGGAACGCGCCGCAGACGGCGGTCGCCTGAGATCGGATCTGGACTGCCGAAGAATAGTAATTGCGAAGTCTGCAGATCCCTTTGGCTCACGCTGCGGTATGGCGGAAGTACATTGCCAGCAATTTTCGCAAACATATTGGATGGCGCGGAAATTCTTTCCGCGCGGTGATCTTCTCAACGGCCGCCGTGTAAGCCACCTTCCACCGCATCGGCCAGAAATTTCAGTGATGGGCGGTGGCCTGAAGCCAATCGCCTGAGGTAGAACCGTGCCGGCTGGTACAGCTCTGCAGCCGAAAAGCGCGGGAACTCGTCGGCAAACTCATTGCGGACGAAAAAAGCGTTGACGCCGGACAGGTTGCAAGTGATCAAGTGATAACCGAGCGGTTCGAGAAGGCTGACAAAGCTCGACAATGAGGCGCCTTGATAGTCATCACCTGTCCATCTAGCTGTTGATGCCTTGACCTTGACGTCTAGGGGTGGTGGGAATTTCGCGTTGTATTCGACGCAAAGGACTTTAGGCTCGAGGTATTTCAGTGCCTCCGAGAGCACATAGATGTCGTTGCTGTCGATGTCAATTGAAAGCAAATCGGTGCTTGCGGTACCGAGTTCAGTCAATAGTGATTGTATGGTCTGTACAACGTTCTCCGCGGTAATGATTTTGCATCGGTACAATAATTGTTCGCTTCTGGGTATCACGTCACGAATGACCCGGATGTTTCGTTCATTTCCATCAATCCAGATACCACGCCACCCCGAAAGAGCTAGAGCGTGTGTGTTGTTCTCAAGCCCGTTACCGCATCCGATCTCCACGAAAATGCAATTGCTAGGTATTTTTGAAAATATATAGGCAAGAATGCCGTCCTCGTCACATTGCGAATATATTTTGTATCCATAGATCGCCGGATTCCCCGGGGTCTTGAGTTCAACCTCGCGCTTGACGCGGTCGTATTCCTGACGGACGGTCGCCTGAAGCTGAAGTCGATCGACGACATTGGCACTCCAGCGAGCCAGTTTGGAAATAAGAGTCATGGGTCAATGGACCTTCTCGTAAAATTGGCAAGTACCAGATTATCAGGCCGCAGACACTTGTCGGCTGATCCAAGCCGCCCGCGTTACATCCCGTCGCGTTTTCGGGTTACCCGCTCGCGGCTCGTACGCGCCGATACTGCCGCCATCCGATCATCTGGTCAGCAGCTCGGAATAGAGCTCCAGATGGGCTTCGATCGCCCGTTCCTCCGCAAATACGGTGAGGGCACGGTGGAGCCCCGCTTGTCCCAGCGCACGCGCCTGTGCAGGGTGCTCGCGCAGAGTCCGGCAGCATGCTGCGAGTGCGGCGACGTCCTCTATGGGTGCCAGCAGCCCAGTGCCGCCGCTGACGACGACGTCGCGCAGCCCTGACACATCGAATGCCACAACCGGCTTGCCACAAGCCATGCCTTCCAGTGCGGTATAGCCGAATCCTTCATGTCGGCTTAGCGACACCAGGATGTCGGTATTGCGATAGGCAGCGACGAGTTGATCGGTAGTCAAGCCACTGGCGAAGCGCAATCCGGCACCGTTCACAGAAACCGCCGGCCTCTCAGTCCGCAGCCCTGTCACCACGGTCACATCGAAATCATTGCCCAACGCATCGCAGAACGGCGCGATCAGATCACCGCCCTTGCGGCGACTCATGTTTCCGACGATGAGTACGCATGTGCGGTCAGAGTCTGTGCTGATGCGTTTCGGCCCAGGGGAAAAAACCTGCGCATCGATCCACAACGGAATTGTATGCACATCGCGGACGCCGAAATCCTCCCGTACTTCACGTCTGGTGGAATCGCTGATCGCGATCACAGCGTTGGCTGTCCGGAAAGAGGCGCGTTCGAACCGGCGTACAAGCTGGTCGTGGAAAATCGCCTGCGGCAGGCTTTTCCATTGCGGGTAGCCTCGGCCCGCAACGCAATGAAGCGCGGTTGCGACAAGCGGCACGGAATGATGGCAGAACGCGAATGCGATCTGGCTATTGGCACTGATGACATCGGTACCGGTCGGCGGCGGTCGCGTGCGCAGCAACCACGGCGCATACTGGTACGCGTGCGGTAACCACTCCACCACCGGCTGTACCCCGCGTTCGCGGAGCCCTTGGGCGAGCCGCTCGGCATAAATGTCTGCTCCGCTGCGCGCGCGGATGCTGGGCAGCCAGATTTTCATACATATCCTTAGCTTTTCCTGTGCCAAGCGGGCTGGCACGGAGATCAATATGCTTTGTATCGCTGGAGCCGCCCGGCCTTGGCGCGCCACGCGAGATAGATGGCGTACCCGGTCATCATGACAAGCTGCGTGAGATACGTGGCCGCGACCGCGCCGCGCCAATTCCATGCGGCAACCAAGGCGATCGTCACGGCCACGTTGAACAATGCGCCCATCAATTCGACCACGCCCGCCGAGCGTTCGTGCCCGGATGTTGCGGCCAGCGTGCGCACGACCATCCAGCAAGTCATAGTCAGGGGTACCAATGCGAGGGCGCGCGCGATCGGCACTGTTTCCGTGTAGGCGAGTCCCAGCAACAACGGCAGCGCGAAGCTGGCCGCATAAACGCCGGCGCACAGCAACAGCGCATACAGCAATGTTAGTGCGATCTTGCTCGCCGATAATCGCAGCGAGCGCACGAAGCCTTGCTGACCTTGCCGAAACAGGTCCGGCAACAACCACTCGACACCGGCGGAGATGGGGAGTAGGAAAACTTCAACCAGCCGGTAGGCAGGTGTGTATACGCCCGCCATGGTCGTGGACACCATGCGTGCGAGAATGACCTTGTCGGCATCGCCGTGCACGCGGGCAGACGCGTTCGCGATGGCGAAGCCCAACCCGGAGAGACTTTCTTGGAACAACGGGGTATGTGTGCGCGGGTAAGTGCGCGGACGCGTTGCCCAAGCGCCGAAAAGGATGCAACAGAACGCTGCACCGGTCGCAAATGACACCAGTGCCCACGTCGCCAGGTCGAGCGAGTGGCTCAGCAGCAGCGCTATCGCGATCATCACTCGCAGCACCGACGGCGCGGATAGTGCAGTAGCCATGCCGGTGTAATGCTTGCGCGCCTGCATGACGCGCATCACGAGTTCCACGGCAACGTAGTACATCAGTTCGCCGAGTGCGACCAAGGCAATTGCAATGGGACTGACGTTGTGCGGCACCAGCAACCATGCGCAGCCGAGCGCGACGAGCGCCAGCGGCGGTAGCCACAGAAGCACCCGGCGTACAACCAGTTCAAGGCTTTCGGGGTATGTTCGCCGGCCCTGTGTGACGTCGCGCACGTGCAGCGCGCCCGCGCCCATGCCAGTGAAGGTTGCGATGAAGGACGCCAGGCTTGCTGCCACGGCGTAGCCGCCGAACTCACTGGGGCCCAACGCGCGAGCGAGCAGCACTATTAGTACACTCGATGACAGCGCGCGAACCCCGAAGCCAGCGGTGACCATCAGGTAGTGGCGACTGAGCATCAGAGTTGTCGCGTGGCGTCGGTGTTCATTGGGTAAGTTTTGAGTCGGCGCCTTTCGGACTGACGAGGCGTTCGAACTCCGCCAAATAATCGCCTGCCACCCGATTCCAGGTGAAGCGCTCGGCGATGGTTTGTCGCGCGGTCAACGCGAATTGTTCGCGGCGGGCCGGATCCCACGCGGCGATTTCGTTAATGCGCGCGGCGAAACCGTCGGCGTCCATGGGCTTGACCAGAAAGCCTGTCACACCCTCGACAACGGCTTCCGCCAGTCCCCCGAGCCTGGCGGCCACCACCGGCGTGCCGGCGGCTGCCGATTCAAGTGCAGACAGGCCGAAGCCTTCGTTTTGGCTGGTTAACTGCACCGGAAGATTAGGCATGACGCACGCGACGACTTGGGAACGTAGCCGGGACAGCGCCTCGTGCGACAAACTACCGAGGTAATTTGCGCGCGTGCAGCTTTCCACGGCAAGCATCTCGTTGGAATCCCAAGCGGGGCCGGCTACCAGCAGCTGGATGTGTGCGGTGATCTTGGGTAGTACCGCGGTGATGAACCAGGCCAGGCCTTTGTAGTGGATCAGTCTGCCGGCGAAGAGAATAGTGTCTCCGCGGGACGAGGGAATTTCAGGATTCGGGCTTGGTCGTGTGGCGAGCGGTATTCGGGAGGTACGCCTGAAACCCAGCGCAGCCGCGGCCTTCCGTGTGTCCGAACTGTTCGCGATGAGGAGGTCGGCATAGCGGGAAAAGGCCCGCAGCATTATCCGATAGATGATCGATCCGAGCTTGCGGCGAGTGGCGTAATACACGTCGTTGCCGTGCGCAGTGACGACCGTTGCGACGCTTCCGCGCGTGCGCAGCTTGGCGAGCCACGCCAATGGTGTCAGTACCGAATCGCCGAACAGCACGATGTCCACCTTTCCAGCTTCATGCAGGATGTGGAGCGAGGCTTTGACCATGAACCGAATGAGAACGAACGGCCCCGGCCTTCCAATGATCGGTGGGTCTGGCTTGAATAGGCGGACGCCCGGGCACTTTTGTTGCAAAGCCTGCGCAAGCTCCCCCGCGAACACCTCCATTCCTCCAATGGATGGCGGGAACTTGCGAGTAACGAACAGGACGCGCATCGAGAACGAGTTAAACCGCCGCTTCCAATTCCGGCACGATCTTGAACAGGTCGCCGACGAGGCCGATGTCGGCGACTTCGAAGATCGGCGCGTCCGCGTCCTTGTTGATCGCGACGATGGTACCCGCGTCCTTGATGCCGGTGAGGTGTTGGATGGCGCCGGAGATGCCGATGGCCATGTAGAGGTCGGGCGCGATGATCTTGCCTGTCTGGCCGACCTGCATGTCGTTCGGGCAGTAGCCCGCGTCGACCGCGGCGCGTGACGCACCGGCGGCGGCGTGCAGTTTGTCGGCGAGCTTGTAGATGATGTCGAAGTTTTCCTTTGAGCCTAGTCCGCGGCCGCCCGAGACGACCTTGGCTGCGCTTTGCAGGTCGGGGCGTTCGCTCGACGCTTGCTTCAGTTCCACGAAACGGGTGTGCGCGGGAATCGATGCATCGACCGACAATGTTTCGAAAGGCGTAGCATTCGCCGCTTCGCCCACGGCCGGCCAGGACGCGGTGCGCACGGTGCCAACCACGATCGACTCACTCGGTGCTTCGACGGTGACGATGGCGTTGCCGGCATAGATCGGGCGCGTGAAGCTGTGCGCGTTCGCGACCGACATGATGTCGCTGACCTGGCCGACGCCCAGCAGCGCGGCGACGCGCGGCGCGACGTCCTTGCCGAAGGTGGTGGACGGGAACAGCAGGTGCGAATAGCCCTTTTTTGCGATGGCCGCGATCTGTGGTGC
>DATFGT010000097.1:0-41573 GCA_035249175.1 Rhodanobacteraceae bacterium | reverse complement strand
ATGCAGCGCCGACAGCTTCACCGAGATCGATGGCGCATCCAGCAGGGTGGCGAACGGCCCGCGCGCGCCGAGTGCAAGGATCGCATCGTGGTAGGCCTTCTTGTAGCGCGCGGCGTCGGGCGCCGTGAACGCGGCCTCGCCGAGCATGTCGTAGGAATAGCGGTATTTCGCGTTGTCGCCCTTGGCCGAGCGGTCCAGCGCTTCCTCGATGGTGCGGCCCATCACGAACTGGTGACCCATGATGCGCATGGCCTGGCGCACCGCAAGGCGGATCACCGGCTCGCCGGCGCGCGCGATCAGGCGCTTGACCGCGCCCGGCGCATCCGCGCGGGTCGCGTCGGCGAGGTTCACCAGATGGCCAGTCAGCATCAGGCCCCAGGTGGAGGCGTTCACGAACAGCGAGTCGCTGGCGCCGAGGTGTCTTTTCCAGTCGGCTTCGCCGAGTTTGTCGCGGATCAGCTTGTCGGTGGTCAGTCGATCAGGAATGCGCAGCAACGCTTCCGCCACGCACATCAGCAGCACGCCTTCCTCGCTGGAAAGGTCGTACTGGCGCATGAAGGATTCCACCGCGCTCTGGTTGGCGCTGCGTTCGCGCACCCGCGATACCAGCGCCGCGGCCTGTGCTTCGACGGCTTCGCTTTCCTTCGGCGGCAACGTGGCTTCCGCGAGTCGTGCCGCGACCACTTCGGATTCATCGCTGCTCCACGCGACGGTGATGCGCGCGCGCGCGGCGCTCGGCGGAGCGGGCAGTTCGGGATAAAGGATTTCGGCCATCCGGGAATGGGGCCAGCAGGCCCATGCAACGCGACCGCCCATTGTACGTCTTGCTCGTGGCATCGCCAATGACACGCGACAGAAACCACGCGCCTCGACGGGCTATTCTTGCCGCATTGTCCGCGCGGCCTTATGATTCCCGGATTGCGGTACCGTGAATGTCATGATCAAACGTCTTCCGGTGGCTGTCGAGACCGGGCAGGTGACGTTGCTGTTGGGGCCGAATCGGGCGCTCAACCGCAGCCAGGTCCGCCGGTTGACGTGGGAAGTGTGCATCGCGGCGTTGCTTGTTGCGGCACTGGCGGCATGGGGCGGCGACGTGTTCGCGCCGATGTTCGCGCTGATCGAGATCCCCAGTGGTCGCGATCGCGTTCTGGCTGGTGTGGCGCAGCGGGGATCGCAGGGAGCGCATCACGCTGGGTACGGATCACATCCGAATCGAGCAGCTTCCGTCGCGCGGCCGTGCCGTCAGCACGTTTCCCGCGGCGTGGGTGAAAGTGCGGGTGCTGGATCGCGGTGACGGCCACAGGCACGTGGTGTTGACCGCGCAAGGACGCGAACAGGAAGTAGGCCAGTGCCTGGGTGACGACGAGCGCATGCAACTGTCACGATGGCTCAAGAGCCTTCTCTCCGGTCACAGCGGCTGGCGCGAGAATTGATTGAAAGAAGGCAAGGATTTTCTCATTTTGCGATCAGTCCCTTTGAGTCACGCGGGCGGTCAAGCCGGGGCAGAGCAACGGCTTGGCGGTGTTGTGGAGACATGGGCTTTACAAGTACGGGGCTCGGCGTGTCAGGTTGTTCAAATCTTTCCGAGGGTGCGATGACGATGAGTTCCAGCAATTGCAAGCGGCGGATCGTGGGGGCGGGCGTCGCCTTCGGTGCCCTGCTGGTGTCGATGGCCGCCGCCGCCAATCCGGTTCCGTGGCAGATGAACCTGGACAAGGGCGTCACCTCCGTTTCGCGGCAGATCTGGGATCTGCACATGGCCGCGCTATGGGTGTGCGTGGCGCTGGGCGTGATCGTGTTTGGCGCGATGTTCATCGCGATCATCCGCTTCCGCCGCTCCAAGGGTGCGGTCGCCGAGACGTGGAGCCACAACACGCTGCTCGAGATCGCGTGGACGGTCGTCCCGGTACTGATTCTGATTGGCCTGGCGACGCCCGCGACGATCCTGACCCGCGAGATGTACAACGCCACCGAATCGCAGATGACCATCAAGGTGACGGGTTACCAGTGGCTGTGGCGCTACGACTACATCAGCTACGACGGCAAGCCCATCACCAAGGTGCCGACGGTTTATTCGCGCCTCGCGTGGGACAGCAATGACGCGCGCCAGCTCGACTCCGGCATCAATCCCTATTCCATCAAGGGGGCTGACGGCAGCAGCGATTACCTGCTCAACGTGACCCATCCGCTGGTGATTCCGGCGGGCGTCAAGGTGCGCTTCCTGATCACCGGTGGTGACGTGATCCACGGCTGGTGGGTGCCGGATTTCGCGGCCAAGCGCGATGCCATCCCCGGCATCATGAACGACACCTGGGCCAAGGTGGACAAGCCCGGTATCTATCGCGGTCAGTGCTACGTATTGTGCGGCCAGGACCACAGCGCGATGCCGGTGGTGGTGAAAGTGTTGCCGCGCGATCAGTTCAACGCGTGGATGGCCGCCCAGGAAAATGCAGCGACGCTCGACAAGGCGGCGCGCACGGCCGAGGTGGCGCCGCCGACGCCGGCCAAGGGTTGATTGCAGCTTCGCGTAGCACAAGCATTCTTTGAGGATTCGCACCATGTCCAGCACAGCGCAGGCCATCCATCACGAGGACCACCACCAGAGCTTCTTCGAGCGCTGGTTCATGTCCACCAACCACAAGGACATCGGCACGCTGTACCTGTCGTTTTCGTTCCTGATGCTGTTCGTGGGCGGCAGCTTCGCGATGCTGATCCGCGCCGAGTTGTTCGAACCGGGCATGCAGTTGATGCAGCCCTACTTTTTCAACGAACTCACCTCGATGCATGGGCTGGTGATGATCTTCGGCGTGATCATGCCGTCGTTCGTGGGGCTCGCGAACTGGATGATCCCGATGCAGATCGGCGCGCCCGACATGGCGCTGCCGCGCCTCAACAACCTGTCGTTCTGGATCCTGCCGTTCGCGTTCGTGCTGCTGCTCTCGACGTTCTTCATGCCGGGCGGTGCACCGGCCGCGGGCTGGACGATGTATCCGCCGCTGGTATTGCAGGGCGGCGAGTCGATCGCGTTCATGATCTTCGCGATCCACCTGATGGGCATCTCGTCGATCCTGGGTTCGATCAACATCATCGCGACGATCCTGAATTTGCGCGCGCCGGGGCTGGATCTCCTCAAGATGCCGATGTTCTGCTGGTCGTGGCTGATCACCTCGTTCCTGGTGATCGCGGTGATGCCGGTGCTGGCCGGCGCGGTCACGATGATGCTGTTCGATCGCTACTTCGGCACCAACTTCTTCAACGCCGCGGCCGGTGGCGACCCGGTGATGTACCAGCACGTATTCTGGTTCTTCGGGCACCCCGAGGTGTACATCATGATCCTGCCGGCGTTCGGGATCATCTCGGAAATCGTGCCAACCTTCTCGCGCAAGCCGCTGTTCGGCTACAAGGCGATGGTGTACGCGATCGCGTGCATTGCGTTCCTGTCGTTCATCGTGTGGTCGCACCACATGTTCACCGTCGGCATGCCGCTGGGCGCCGAGGTGTTCTTCATGTACTCGACCATGCTGATCGCGGTACCGACCGGCGTGAAGATCTTCAACTGGGTCACCACCATGTGGAAGGGCTCGCTCAGCTTCGAGGTGCCGATGCTGTGGGCGATCGCCTTCATCGTGCTGTTCTCGATCGGCGGTTTCTCCGGCGTGATGATGGCGCTGGTGCCGGCCGACTTCCAGTACAACCAGACCTACTTCATCGTCTCGCACTTCCATTACGTGCTGGTCGGCGGCGCGCTGTTCTCGATCATCGGCGCGGTGTACTACTGGCTGCCGAAGTGGTCGGGCCACATGTACTCCAACTTCTGGTCCAAGGTGCACTTCTGGTCCAGCGCGATTTCGGTGAACGTGCTGTTCTTCCCGCAGCACTTCCTGGGCCTCGCCGGCATGCCGCGCCGTATCCCCGACTACAACGTCGCGTTTACCGACTGGAACATGGTGTCTTCGATCGGCGGCTTCTGGTTCGGCGCAACCCAGTTGATCTTTCTGGGCATCGTGATCCACACCGTGTTCTTCTCCAGGGCCAAGGCCACCTCGCGGGTGTGGGAACACGCCTACGGCCTGGAGTGGACGCTGCCGTCGCCTGCGCCGCACCACAGCTTCACGGTGCCGCCGGTGGTCGATGACAGCAAGCTCGCGCACGGCGATGTGAGTCACTGATTTGCGATCGTCCGTGATCGCGGCAGCACAAGGCGCTATCGCGAAATGGATCTTGTTGGGTAGCGACTCCAGAACGGACATCCCTGTCCTGACTTTTCACAACAGCAAGCTTCGACGCAACTAACGAGTGGACGAAAAGCCAAAATCGAACACCGATACCGCGCAGGATCGCGCGACGGCGGCCGAAGCGCATCGCCAGGCCGGTGCGCGTCGCACTGCGTGGATCATCGGCGCGGTCGCGATCGCACTGTTCATCGCCAGCCTGGTGCAGGGGCATCTTTCGCACATTCCGCATTGATCCAGTTATCGTTACGCCCGCCATTGACCGGAAACTCTCCATGACCCAACCCGACGCCAACGTCTATTACGTCCCGCACAAGAGCCGCTGGCCGATCATTGCCACGATCGGCATGTTCCTGTTCATGGTCGGGCTGGCGAATTGGCTGAATGGACGAGTCACCTCGGGCCAGATCGTCTTCGCGATCGGGGCACTGACCATCATCGGCATGATGTTCGGATGGTTCGGCAACGTGATCCGCGAATCGTTGAAGGGCACCTTCAACGCGCAGGCCGACACTTCGTTCCGGATGGGGATGATGTGGTTCATCGTCTCCGAGATCTTCTTCTTCGCCGCGTTTTTCGGTGGCCTGTTTTACATCCGCACGTTCGTGGTGCCGTGGCTGGGTGGCCTGGGCGACAAGGGTGTGCTGACCAACGGTTACATCTGGCAGGGTTTCTCGGCGGCGTGGCCGACCAACGGTCCGGAGGCGGTGGGTGGTTCATTCATCGCCACCTCCGCGTGGGGCATTCCCCTGATCAATACGCTGCTGCTGTTGTCCTCGTCCATTACCGTGACGGTCGCGCATCACGCGTTGCGCGCGGGCAACCGCAAGCGACTGATCGGTTTCCTCGGCTTGACCATCCTGCTGGGCGCGACCTTCCTGGGCCTGCAGGCCCACGAGTACTGGGAATCGTACGTGCACCTCAACATGACGCTGCACAGCGGCATCTACGGTGCGACGTTCTACATCCTCACCGGCTTCCACGGCCTGCACGTCACGCTGGGCACCATCATGCTGTGCGTGATGTGGCTACGCTGCGTGCGCGGGCACTTCAGTCGCGATCACCATTTCGCGTTCGAGGCAGTGTCGTGGTATTGGCACTTCGTGGACGTGATCTGGTTGTGCCTGTTTCTCTTCGTGTATATCTTGTAAGAGATCGGCCAGGCCACGAAGCGGGTACGGCTCCGACACTACGCATTCATGTCCCCACAATTCCGCAAAGCCGTTGCAATGCAACGGCTTTGCCGCCCCTTGACTCGATGGGCAGGCAACAAAGCGGAAAGCGAAAGCCGCTGCTGCCGCTTTCAGCGCACGTACACCCCGTGCGGATGCAGCACGCCGGTGACGATGCCGATCACGATCAGCACGAACAGCAAAACCGAGAATGCGACGCGTCGCGTCAGCGCCCATACCGTCCGGTTGCTGCCGGTGCGGTCTGTCATCATGAAATACAACGCCTGGCCCAGCTCGAAAATCACCACCAGAAACACGATGACCAGGACGAACTTGTATACGGTGGCGAATGACATGGGATTGCCGCGGGACGAAACATCGATTATAGCGTTGCGGGCGCCTTCATCCGCGTGCGCGGCATGATGCACATCAAGCGCCCCGGCGTGTTCGCGGTCGGGCTGACTGTTTTCGGCGTGGCAATTTTCTGTGCGCTCGGCGGGTGGCAGCTCAAGCGCGCGGACTACAAGGAAACCGTGCTGGCGCGCTTCCACCAAGCCGCCACTGCGCCCTTGGTGAGCCTGGCCGACGCGCGAGAGGATCGCGCGCCGGATGCCTATCCGCATGTGCGGGTGACGGGTAGGCTGCAAGGCGACCGCGTGTATCTGCTCGATGACCAGATGCGTTCGGGCAGGTTGGGCGTGATGGTGTTCGTGCCATTCACGCCGGAGGCATCGACGCGCATCCTGCTGGTGAACCTGGGCTTCCTCGCCAAGATGGGGGCCGATTCAACCACGCTGCCGGACCTTCCGCCGATCCCGGACCAACCGGTCACGGTCACCGGCATTTACGCGCCGGCGCCCCTGCCCGGTCTCAAGTTGGGTGGAAACCCGCTGGTGCGCGAGAAAACCTGGCCCAAGCTGGTGACGTGGATCGATCCGCAGGCAATCGGGGCCGACCTGCACGCCAGCGTTTACCCGCATGTATTGTTGACCGATCCCGACCCGCACAGTGCGTACATCCGAAGCTGGACCGCCAACGTGATGCTGCCCGCGCGGCATCGCGCGTATGCGCTGCAGTGGTTCAGTTTCGCGATTGCCGCGATCGTGATGTTTTTCGTGCTGCATCGTGTCAAGCGCAATGATGCCGCTAGCGACGAGAATTAGCCGCCCAGTCGCCGAAATTATTGCCGCGCGAGGGCTTCCCGCCCCTTGAGCCAAGGGGCAGGCCCCAGACTTCCACATACATTGACGCTTTGAGGTTCCATCATGAATTTGCGCAACCGACGCCGCCTGCAAGCCGGGCTGATCGTGGCCGTGTTCGTGCTGCCGGTGGCCGTGATGCTGGGGCTGACGCTGACCGGCTGGGTGCCGCACGGACGCAGCTACGGCGAACGTATCCAACCCGAACGCGACCTCGCCGGCGTGTCCGTGCAAACGGCGGGTGGCAAGCCGTATGCATTCAGCAACCGTGACGCGGTGTGGACACTGGTTGCCTTGCCGGGCCCGGATTGCGCCGAGCATTGCCTGCGTCAGCTTGACCTGGTGCATCGTGCGCAGATCACGCTGGGTCAGCACGGCGGCAAGTTGCACCTGCTGTATCTCGGCGCGGCGCCCGCGAGCGATGCGGCCAGGGGTTTCGAAGGCGTGTGGACGCTCGCCACCACGTCCTCGCATGATCTGGAGGATTTGCGCGCCCACGCGCGCGACTCGGTCAGCGCGGTGCTGGTCACCCCGACCGGCAGGGCGCTCACGCGTTATGCCGCCAACTTCGATGCGGAAGGCTTGCGCCAGGATTTGAAGAAGGTGGTGCATTGATGCAGATGTTGCCGCTTCCGCTGCGCACGCTGGCTTGGGTCGCGTGCGCGTTCGCGTTCTGCGTGATCGTGTTCGGTGCGTTCGTGCGCCTGTCCAACGCCGGGTTGTCATGCCCGGATTGGCCGACCTGCTATGGGCGCATCACCTGGCCTGTCAGGCCCGCTGCGGTGGCCAAGGCCGACAAGGCATTCCCGAACCGGCCGGTGGAAACCCACAAGGCTTGGCGCGAGCAGAGCCACCGTTTTCTTGCCGGCACCCTGGGCGTGCTGGTGCTGATCGAGGCGCTGGTGGCGACGTTTGCTGCGAAGCGGCGATTCGGGCTGGTGATCGCCGCGGTGGTGTTGATCGGCATCGGCATACCGTTGTACATGGCCAGGGATTACGTTTCATCCAGCGTGGTGGCGGCACTCGGCGAAGCGCTGCTGCTGGGCGTCGCGATCTTCTGGCGACGTGGCGGCTGGCGGCGGATCGCGGTGCTGGCGCTGGCGATGGTGTGTTTCCAGGCACTGCTGGGGATGTGGACCGTCACGTGGCTGCTGAAGCCGATTGTGGTATCGGGGCATCTGCTGGGAGGGATGGCGACCTTTGCGCTGCTGGCGTGGGTGGCGTGGCGGCTTTCCGAACGGGGTCAGGTTCACTTTTCATCACCAACCGTGAGTGCTGACGGGGTTTCACTGAAAAGTGAACGTGACCCCGTTTTTCGCGCGGCGGCCATCGGCGTGGTGCTGCTGGCGTGCCAGATTTTCCTGGGCGGCTGGACTTCATCCAACTACGCGGCGCTGGCGTGCGGGATCGGCGGTTCGGCTTTTCCGACCTGCCTCGGGCAATGGTGGCCGGCGATGGATTTCCATCAGGGCTTCATTCTGTGGCGCGGCATCGGCGTGGATTTCCAAGGCGGCATCCTGGATGCCGCCTCGCGCACTGCGATCCAGATGGTGCATCGTTTCGGCGCCATCGTGGTGTTCGTGTACCTCGGATGGTTGGCCCACAAGGCGGGCCGCGAGGGTCTGCGTTGGCACGGGGCTGCGCTTGCACTGCTGCTGGTCGCGCAGGTCCTGCTCGGCGTCAGCAACGCCATCTTGGGTCTGCCGATTGCAGTTGCGGTCGCGCACACGGGCGGCGCGGCGCTGCTGCTGTTCGCGCTGGTGGGGTTGTTGGTGCAATCGTCCCGGATCGCCGTTCCTTCCGAGGGATCCATCCCCGGAATGGTGCAGCGTCATGAAAGACCAGAACGGCCTTCCATGGCCTGATTTACACGGGGCATGCGGTCTCCCTGTTCGCCGCATCGCCGGGAGTGCAGATGGATATGAATATCCTCGAGTCATGGACACCAGAACGGCTTCCTGCCCTGACTTTTGCAAAAGCGTGCGATCATCCTTGATCGCTGCGTCGCCTGACGCGCGGTTGCCGGAGCCGCTCGCAGGCATGAGAGACCAGAACGGCCATCCCTGGCCTGACTTTTCACCAAAGCCGCTTCAGGCGGAACATTTACAATGTCATGATGAATAGCCGTATCGACCGAACAGGGCGGGTGGCCTCCGTCGCGGCCGGGGCCGCTCGCGGGGCGCCGCCGCGGAAGCCCTCGCTCGCCGGCCAATACCTCGCCGCCACCAAGCCGCGAATCGTCGCGCTGCTGGTGTTCACCGCGCTGATCGGAATGTTTCTCGCGGCGCCCGGCATTCCGCCGTGGCGCGCGCTGGTGTTCGGCACGCTGGGCATCTGGATGGCATCGTCCTCGGCGGCGGCGCTGAACCAGTTGATCGACCAGCGCATCGACCGTGTGATGGCACGCACCGCGCATCGCCCGCTGGTCACCGGCACGCTCACCGCGCACCAGGTGCTGGGGTTTGCAATGGTGCTGGGTGTTGCATCGATGCTGATGCTCGGCCTGCTGGTGAATTGGCTGACCGCTCTGCTCACTTTCATCGGCCTGATCGGTTACGCGGTGATCTACACCGCGTTCCTGAAGCGCGCGACGCCGCAGAACATCGTGATCGGCGGGTTGGCCGGTGCGATCCCGCCTTTGCTGGGCTGGGCTGCGGTCACCGGCATGCAGGCGTCCAGCGACTGGGCCTATGGATTGTTGCTGGTCCTGATCGTGTTTGCCTGGACGCCGCCGCATTTCTGGTCGCTGGCGATTTTCCGGCGCGAGGATTACCGCCGCGCCTGCATCCCGATGTTGCCGGTGGTCTATGGCGTCGAATACACCCGCTGGCACGTGCTGTTCTACACGATCCTGCTGGTGCTGGTCAGCCTGCTGCCGTACCTCACCGGCATGAGCGGGCTGTTGTATCTCGGCGGCGCGGCGGTGCTCGGCATCGCCTACCTGTATTACGCGGTTCGCCTGATGCGACCCCCCGACGAACGTTTCGCGATGAGCGCGTTCGGCTATTCCATTGTGTACCTGATCGCCCTGTTCGGGTTCCTGCTGGCGGACCACTGGCTGGCCGCACCGGTGATCCAGGTCGGCGGTTACGTGCTTGAACGGATCGGGTAAGCTGGAGGTTGTGCGCAGGGGTAGGGGGCGTACCGGCGAGCTTCCGGAATCGGGCCCGCTGCGGCCGTGGCTCGCAAGAGGACGTGGCAGGGTGTGAACGGGATTCTGCTTGTCGTCGCGATTGTCGCGGCACTGACCAGCATCGTGCTGGCGGCGATCTCGTGGCGCCGCCAATGGCTCATCACGCGCGAACTGCAGATCAGCCGTGAACGCTACCGGCTGGTGGCCGAAGGCGCCAACGACGGCATCTTCGATTTCGACATCCTCGACCGGAAGATCTTCTTTTCGCCACGGGTGTACCAGATGCTGGGGTACGACCAGTCCGAATTGAACAGCCCGGCGGATCTCGAACGCATCATGCTGCCGGAGGATTACCCCGCCGCGCGCGCGGCCTTGTACGAGCACATGGAAGCGCACCGCACCGACGAGCTGCGCCGGGTCATGCGCATGCGCGCCCGCGACGGACGCGTATTGACGATCCTGGCGCGCAGCGTGGCGAGTTACGCCGCCGACGGCACGCCGGTCCGGATGGCAGGTTCCTACACCGACATCACCGAGCAGCTTGGCAACGAGCGCCAGTTGCAGATCGCGGCCAGCGTGTTCGAGGCCGGCAGCGATGGCATCGTGATCAGCGACGCGCACGACCGCATCCTGTCGGTGAATCGGGCGTTCCTCGGCATGACCGGCTACACGCACGAGGAATTGATCGGACGCCTGCTGCGCGAAGTGCAGGTCGAATCCGATGCGGTCCGTATCCGCGAGCAGGCACTGCGCGATGCGGCCTCCTGGATCGGCGAGGTGGCATGGCGGCGGCACAACGGCGAGGTCAAGACGCTGGAAACCTCGACCGACGCGGTGCGTGATGCGGCCGGCGAGGTCATCTTCCGCATCCACGTGTGCATCGATACCGCCGAATTGCGCTACGCGCAAGCGCGCATCCGCCACCTCGCTTATTTCGATTCGTTGACCGGTTTGCCGAACCGCACGCATTTGCGCGGCCAGTTCGAGCAGGCACTGGCGACCGCACGTTACGCCGGCCAGCCGGTCGCAGTGGTGTTCTTCGACCTTGACAATTTCAAGGAGATCAACGACACCGCCGGGCACAGCGTGGGCGACGACGTGATCTGCGCGGTCGCGCAGCGGCTTGGCCAGAACATGCGCGAGGACGACATCCTGTGCCGCTTCGGTGGGGATGAATTCCTGCTGCTGATGCCGAATACCGACGCCGCAGCCGCCGAAGTGCTGACCGGGCAGTTGATGGAACAACTGTGCAAGCCCGTGGAAGTCGAAGGTCGCTTGCTGGACATCGCCGCCAGCGCGGGCTTCAGCATGTTTCCCGACGACGCGCAGGACGCGGAAAACCTGGTGCGCGAGGCCGACACCGCGCTGTTCCGTGCCAAGGAAGAGGGCGGCAACGCCGTGCTGCGGTTCCAGCCGTGGATGGGCGAGGCGGTGAGCTGGCGCCACGACATGCAGGCCGCGCTGCGCGTCGCGATCGTGCGCTCGCAGTTCACGTTGCGCTTCCAGCCGATCGTCGATGCGCGTGCGCACCGCCTGGCCGGCGTCGAAGCGTTGCTTTACTGGAACCGGCCCGGCATGGGCGTGGTGGGGCCGGCTACCTTCATCAGCCTGGCCGAGGAATCGCGCCTCATCGAGCCGATCGGCGCGTGGGTGGTGAACGAGGTGTGCCGGCAGGTGGCCGTATGGAAGCGCGACGATCTGCCGCCGTTCTACGTCGCGGTCAACGTGTCTGGCCTGCAGTTGCGGGTGGCGGGAAAGTTCCAGCAACACCTGACCGATGCGATGAAGAGACACGGCGTGGTCAATGACGATCTGGTGCTGGAAATCACCGAGCGGCACCTGGTGCAGGACGTGAAGGGCGGCTTGCCGGTGCTGGAGAGCCTGACCGCCAGCGGCATCCGGGTGTCGGTGGACGACTTCGGCACCGGTTATTCCAACCTCGAATCGCTCAAGAACCTGACGGTGCACCAGATCAAGATCGACCGCACTTTCGTGCGCAACCTGATGACCGAAGTGGGCGATCGCGCGATCGTGAAGTCCATCATCGCGTTGGGCCGCAGCCTCGGCCTGCAGGTGGTCGCCGAAGGTGTGGAGAACCGCGAACAGCAGCAGTTGCTGCGGGAATTCGGCTGCGATCTCTTGCAGGGCTATCTTTACGCGCGTCCGATGGCGGCCGTGGACGTGCCGCCGTTCGTCGATGCATTGGTCGGACATCAAGCCCGCGTCCAGACTGGCGGTTGAAGCCAGGTTGTGTTGAGATAACGGGTTGCCGCGGGCCGTTTCCGCGACAAGCCTTCGGGTGTGGCAGGTGATGTCTTGAACGCGTTGCTGGATTTCTTGCGCTGGTGGATTCCTTGGGAACCCTCGGGCGTAGCGGTCGTGGTGTTCGCGGCCGCGGTGTGGCTGTACTGGCGGGGCGCGCGACGTTCACCCGTGACCGCGCCGTGGCATCGGCAATTGCTGTTCTGGCTAGGCCTTCTGATCGTCTACACCGGTCTGCACACGCATCTGGACTACTACGCCGAGCACGAGTTCTTCGTGAATCGCCTGCAGCAGTTGGGGCTGCAGCACCTCGGTCCCTTCCTGATCGTGTTGGCATATCCCGGGCCGACCTTGCGCAGCGGATTACCCTTGCGCTGGCGGACGCGCTGGCTGCGTCCGCTCGCGCGCAGCGCGCCGTGTCGTCGACTGGGTGTCTTCCTGCTCAATCCGTGGATCGCGTCGTTGCTGTTCGTCGGTGCGATGCTGTTCTGGCTGTGGCCATCCGTCCTGTTCTACGCGATGCTGGATTGGCGGCTGTACCGCATCATGAACTGGAGCATGGTGGTGGCCGGGCTGTTGTATTGGTGGTTGATCCTCGACAGCCGCCCCAAGCCGCCGGCGCGGCTGTCACCCGGCATGCGAATTCTGGTGGAAATGCTGGTGATGGTGCCGCTGATCCTGGCCGGTGCCTACATCACGTTTACCACCAGGGACTTGTATCCGATCTACAGCCTGTGCGGGCGTGCATTCAACGGCATCACCCCGGCCACCGACCAATACCTGGGCGGTCTGATCCTGTGGATACCGGGGGCGATGATGAGCGTATGGGCCGCGATCATTGCGTTCAGCCACTGGCTGTCCCTGGATGCCCGTGGCCGTTTGCCGGGGCGAAAGGCGCGACGCGAGGCATGGCGTGCGCGCGTGGTGGCGCGCACTCAGGGTCCGGAGGCGTTCGCCGGCCGCACCGAAAAATCCGCCTGAAGCGCTTCGCCCCCGGCGAATTCCAGTGTCACCTTCACGTGGTCGCCCGGCTTGATGGAGTGGGTCGGCTGCGACAGCATCAGGTGATAGCCACCCGGCATCAATTTCACATCGCCGTGCGCGGGAATATCGAGGTGATCGACCATTTCCATCGTGCTGTCGCCCTGCGCGAGCCGCGAGTGATGCAGCATCACCATGCCGTAATCGGGACTGCTGGCGCCGGTGAGGCGCAGCGTGCCGTCGCCTTCATTGCGGATCACGGCGTAACCCGCGGCCGGCAGCCTGGCTGGCAGCCAACGTATCCAAGCGTGTTCCACCTGTACCGGCACGCTCGCTGGTGCGGCAGCGATCGCCGTGGCGCCGAACGCGATTGTCGCGGCGCAGACCAGGAAACGAAAATTCATCTGTTTTGCTCCACCAGTATTTTCAGGTCGTGCAGAATCTCGTCGTTCGAATCGCCCGGCGTCGCCAGCAGCCGCGCATGGCCCTCGCGGTCGAACACGTAGATTGCCGAGCTGTGCGTGACCTCATAGTCGTCCGAGGACGAGGCCTTCGCCGGTTCGGGCTTGTAGAACGCGCGATAGCGTTTCGCCAGTTGTGCAATCGCGTCCTGGGTCCCAGTCAAACCGACGATGCGGGGATCGAACGCGGTGACGTACTGGTGGAGCACCGGGACCGTGTCGCGGGTTGGATCCACCGTCACGAACAGGATCCGCACGTCGTCTGCGTCCTTGCCCAGTTTCTGCAGCGCCGTGTGCAGGTGCACCAGCGTCAGCGGACATACATCGGGGCAATGCGTATAGCCGAAATACAACAGCACGACCTTGCCGCGATAACTCGCGGCCGTCACCGGCTGGCCCAGATCGTTGGTCATCTGGAACTTGAGATCGGGCAAGTGCCCCTGCACGTCGTCGAGCTGCCACTGCGGGTGCGAGGCGCAGGCGGCGAGGACGAGCAGGGCGCAGGCCGCAAGGCACAGGCGCAACCGACGGCGGATGGACATGATGCATTCGAGCCAGTGACGACTCACCATGATAGCGCGTCGAATTGCTTGCTCGCGCCTGAATTCCGCGGACCCCCGCGACCTTTGTTGACATGTGAGGGTTGACGCAAACGGCGGCCGAAACGACAATGCACGCGCCGACGGGCGCATCGCACGCGTCGGCACTGTCCTCCATTTCACATGACCATGGACGTACACCCTAGTCGCACCGCCGGCATCCGCTCGCATCGGGTGGCGGCGGCCAAAATAGAACCGATCCGCGGCGACCGCGCCCGGACGGCTGGCACCCGCCCCGACTAGGCGCGTCCGGCCCGTCCCCCGAGCGGTGCCGCGGCACTGCTTGAAGAGGAGATGGGCCATGAACCTCCTTCGCAATTTCTTGCGCGCGCGCTTGGCTGCCCGTCATGCGCAACTGAACCGCCGCGACGGCCGCCGTCGCGAGTGGAACGTGACCGTGCCCGCACCGCGGGTGGCACGGTAGTGCGATCGTCCGTGATCGCCGCTTCGGTGGAACATTGGATCGCCGAATGGTCTGGAGCCCGTCCAGTCCAGAACGGACTTCTCTGTCCCGACTTTCCACGACAGCCGCTTCGGCTGGGAAGTCGGCGGGGGCTGCGGCCGCCATCGCGAATGCATACGCGATCGCGTCGCGCGGGCGCCGCTCCACGCGCGCGAAAACGAATGCGAGCTTTCGCTTCGATGTAACCCCGCGGATCCATCGCTCGGTCCGCGGGTGCGTGTTCCCCGCCATGGAAACGAGTGATGTCCGGATCGCCATCCCAATCGAATGCCAATGCCGCAGTCGGCAAGGCCCGCGCGGCGCATGCGCGTCCGGTCGTCGCGGAGCAGGCATGGACAGATGAGGCCGCGTTGTTGGCGGCGCTGGATGCCACGCACGCAGGCCTCGACGAGCAACAGATCGAGGAGCGCCTCGACCGCGACGGCACCAACGAGGCCGCGCACGAAAAGCCGCCGCATTGGACGCTGCAACTCGCGCACACGTTCTGGAACCCGTTCATCATCGTGCTGCTGGTGCTTGCGGCGGTGCAGTTGGTCACGTCGGACGACCTGACCGGGCCCATCATCATCGCGGTGATGGTGGGCATCAGCGTGGTACTGAGCTTCACCCAGGAATTTCGCTCCTCGCGCGCGGCGGAAAAATTGAAGGCCATGGTGCGCAACACCGCGACGGTGACGCGGCGCGCCTCCGACGGCCACTCCGAGCGCATCGAAGTACCGGTGATCGAACTGGTCGCCGGCGACATCGTGCATCTTTCCGCCGGCGACATGGTGCCCGCCGACCTGCGCCTGCTGTCCGCGAAGGACCTGTTCATCTCGCAGGCGATCCTGACCGGCGAATCACTGCCGGTGGAAAAGACCGCGGCCGAGCACGCCCGCCAGCACGACGAACGCGTCGATCCGCTGGATCTGCCGACCGTCTGCTACATGGGGACCAACGTGGTGAGCGGCAGCGCCACGGCGGTCGTGGTCACGACCGGTCCGCGCAGCTACCTGGGTTCGCTGGCGCGCACGCTGACCGGCCAGCGCGTGGAGACCAGCTTCGACCGCGGCGTGAAGAGCGTGTCGTGGCTGCTGATCAGCATCATGTCCGTGATGGTGCCGATCGTGTTCGTGATCCAGGGTTTCGGCAAAGGCAACTGGTTGGAAGCTTTCCTGTTCGCGATCTCCGTCGCGGTGGGTCTCACACCCGAAATGCTGCCGTTGATCGTCACCGCCAATCTCGCCAAGGGCGCGCTGGCGATGAGCAAGCGCAAGGTGGTGGTGAAGCAGCTCAACGCGATCCAGAACTTCGGCGCGATGGACGTCCTGTGCACCGACAAGACCGGCACGCTGACGCTCGACAAGATCATGCTGGAGCGGCATCTCGACCTCGACGGCGAGGAATCCGATGACGCGCTGGAGTACGGCTACCTCAACAGCCATTTCCAGACGGGCCTGAAAAACCTGATGGACAAGGCGGTGCTGGCGCACCGCGACCTTGAGCATTCCATCGCAAAGTGGAAGGTCGTCGACGAGATTCCGTTCGACTTCCAGCGCCGGCGCATGTCGGTGGTACTGACCAACGGCGACGGCGAGGACATGCTGGTTTGCAAGGGTGCGGTCGAGGAGATGCTGTCGATCTGCGCTTTTGCACGCCATGGCGGCAAGGACATTCCACTCACCGAACATCGCCGCAGCAGCATCCGTGCGATGACCCACGAGTTAAACGAGGACGGCCTGCGCGTCTTGATCGTCGCGGTGCGGCGCCAGCCCGCGGTGGGGCGTGCCTACGGCATTGCGGACGAGGCCGGCCTCACCGCGATCGGCTGCCTGGCCTTCCTCGATCCGCCCAAGGACACCGCGCACACCGCCATCTCCGCGCTCAATCATCACGGTGTCGCGGTGAAGGTGATCACCGGCGACAACGAAGCCGTCACGCGCAAGATCTGCCGCGAAGTCGGCCTCGACGTCACGCATTCGATACTGGGCCGCGACATCGAGGAACTGGACGACGCGGCGCTGGACGAACTGGTGGCGCGTACCGTCGTGTTCGCCAAGATGTCGCCGTTGCAGAAATCGCGCGTGGTCGAGTCGCTGCAACGGCGCGGCCACACGGTGGGGTTCCTCGGCGACGGCATCAACGACGCCGCCGCGCTGCGCCGCGCCGACGTCGGCATTTCGGTGGACACCGCGACCGACATCGCCAAGGAATCGGCCGACATCATCCTGCTCGAAAAAAACCTGATGGTGCTGGAAGAGGGCGTGCTGGAAGGCCGCATCACCTTCGGCAACATCGTCAAATACATCAAGATGACGGCCAGCTCCAACTTCGGCAACGTGTTCAGCATGCTGGTGGCCAGCATCTTCCTGCCATTCCTGCCGATGCTGCCGCTGCAGATCCTGGTGTTGAACCTGCTCTACGACATCTCGCAGTTGTCGATTCCGTTCGACCGGATGGACGAGGAATACGTCCGCAAGCCGCGCAAGTGGGACGCGGGCGACATCGGGCGTTTCATGGCCTGGATCGGCCCGACGAGTTCGGTATTCGACATCACCACCTTCCTGCTGCTGTGGTTCTGGTTCGGTGCCAACACGCCGGCGCACCAGGGGTTTTTCCAGTCCGGATGGTTCGTGGAAAGCCTGCTTACCCAGACGCTGGTGGTGCACATGATCCGCACCCGCAGGATTCCGTTCGTGCAAAGCGCCGCATCGGCGCCGGTGCTGGGCCTCACCACCGCGATCATCGCCATCGGCCTTGCGCTGCCGTACACCGCGCTCGGTCGACATCTCGGCATAGTCGAACTGCCGCTGGAATACTTTGGCTGGCTTGCGGCGACCGTGGTGGCGTATTGCGCACTGACGCAGTTGGTCAAGATGATTTACATGCGCAGGTTCGGGCGGTGGCTTTGAATTGCCGAAGCACACGAACCGGAGCATCTTGCAGAGAATTGTCACCACCAAAAGCAGCATCCGGAAGCCTCCGAGCAGCATCCAATGGGCAAGCAGGCGCCGGTCAATGTAATTCGTTCAAAGCGTCGGCGTGGTTTACAGTTTGCGAGATTTTCCCCGATCGGGTTCGCGATATCCTTCTTTCCAATCAAGTAGTTGCATGATTGGTACGCAAGTTGCTTGTTATCCCGCCACAGGGGCCTACCTGCGCGTCTCATCCGAGATCGTTCGCATCGGCTTCGTCATGGGAGAAGAGCACGATGAACGGTGAGAAGAAAGAGCGGATGGGACTCGGGCGCGCACTGTTGGCTGCGGGCTTATTCGCGGCCGGCCTGTGTCTCGCGGGCCAGGCCGCGGCCAATCCGATCAACATTTCCGCGTCGGTCGGCGGCGTCCCGGCGGGTGCCGATCATTATGAAAACTTCGACTCGCTTCCGCTCGGCTCTGCCGGCGGTACGACGTCCAGCGGCCTCGTTGTCTCGTTCCAACCCGACGGCTCGGCAGTAACTGGTGCCGCCAGTGGCCTGTACGCGGCACCGTACCTGTCGAACAACAATGGCACCCTGTTCGGCGACACCAGCAATGGTCCGGATGCGACGACCTATCTCACCTCCGGTCTCGGCAAGGTGATCCTGGACTTTTCCGGGTCGGAACGATACTTGGGCCTGCTGTGGGGTTCCGTTGACCCCGGCAACACCTTGACGTTCTATTTCGGCGGTGTGGAGCAGGGTGCCATCAGTGGCTTCGACGTCACCGCACTGGCCAACGGTGACCAAGGTGCATCCGGTACCTTCTACGTCAATATCAACACGGCATTCCTGTTCGACAAGATCGTCGCGACCAGTTCGGCGTACTCGTTCGAGTTCGATAATGTCGCGTACGCCGCGAATCCCGTGGGCGTGCCGGAGCCGGGCGAGATCGGCCTGTTCCTGCTTGGACTGCTGCTGGTCGGCTCCGGCTACCGGTACCACAAGCGCAAGCTGGTGTGACGGCAACCGCTAAGGCTGACGAAAAACGCCCCGGTATCGGGGCGTTTTTTGGTCCATCGCGTCCCGGCGACCGACTGCGGACAAATTTTTCGGGGCGTGGCCCCCTCGCCACCATCCGGTCCTGCACTCAACCCAAGGCGCAGTCATCCGGGCGAAGCCATGACCACGACGTACGACTTTAAAGCCGATCTGCCGGATGGCGCGCCGCAGAAGCTCGATGCGTATCACTGGAAGGTTTTGCTGATCGTCGCAGGTCCAACCGTCAGCTCGATTTGCGCCAGTTGAGCTTGACGACGTGGTCGTTCTCTTGCGTGGGTTCAGACAGCGTCGCGCCACCGGTGCCGGTCATCGTGATGAGCGAGGCGCCACCGAGATTGTCGATATTGCCCGCTCCGCCGGCGATGCACTCGTCGAAGTAACAGGCGGCATAGTCCGTGAGATTGGCGACTGACCCGCCGACGGTGGGCCGCTCGACGATCCACTCGGCCACGTTGCCGGTCAGCGTGGTGCCGCGCGGCGGGGTGATCTCGAAACGCGTGCCGACACCCTCCGACTGGTTGCTGAAGTAGACCGTGGCGTGGCTGGTCGTGTCGGCGCAGATCAGGCAGTACATGACGTCGCCTGCCGAGACGGGCAGGTTGTTGATCTTCACTTCTCCCGCCGGAAACCACTCCCACCACGTGTAGACCTGCTCGGCCGTGATGAAGAGGATCTTCGTGATCTGGGTTTCCGTCCCCGCCTGGAGCACATCGTTGGAGTTCCATCCGTCGATGCCGACCCACTCCGAGGCGTAATAAGCGCCGTCGGTTCTGGTGTTCGGGCTCGGTACCGTCCACTGCCCGCCGACAAAACCGTACGGTTTGCCGGCCGGCGAGAAATCCGCCGCGCCGGACCAGTTGTTGGACGTGGCGTTGGAAACGCCCGGCGAACCCAATCTTGCGGTGACGGCTCGGCGACCGGATCCACGCGCCGGGCCATGCTTGATGTGCTCGTGATGCTCGAACTCGGGGGTGATCCACAGTTGGGTGCGCGACATCACGCGGTCCCAGAGCTTGCGCAGCTCCGGCTCCGTCTTGGCGTCGGGGCGGCGGGGCAGCCGGTAAGCCGCGAGCTGCCGGGTCGTCGCCTTCATCGGATCGAATCTCTCCGGCAATGGACCCAAGGCCCGTATCCGGAAACCTTTGCGGGTCAGGGTCTCCGGAATGATGGCCGCCGGATCCCGCGTCTTTTTGCCGCCTCTACCTCCACGTGCGCCTGTCGTTGCCATGACTGTGCTCCATTCTGTAGTGATGAATGTCGGCGGCCCGGATGTACGGTTCAACGGGCGACCGGCGTTCCGGTTCGGTTCGCCTTCTCACTCTGCGTCGGGTGCCGACGGGCAGCAGCGGTATTCCTGTGACTTTTCCAGCAACGTGATTTGCTTCTGCAGCAACTCGTTCTCCAGTTTCTTCCTCTCCACGTCCAGCTCGATGGACTTCAGTCGCGTGTCCTCGCATACGTTGCAATTGTCGAGGCAGCCCTTGACCAGGATGCCCGCCGTCGGCAGCGAAGATTGCCGCACGAACGAGTAACGCTTCTTCGCATCGGCGGATACGTTGCCGTTCTTGTCGAGCAGTCCTTCCTGCGCGAGTTCCTGCTGCACTTGCTTGAGCGCCTGTGCACGCGCGGCTGCAATCAGTACCGGGATTTGCAGCCGGAATGCCGCGGCCACGGCCAGCCGGTCGTTGCCCGGAACGCGGGTTGCAGCTTCAAGATAGGTCGCGCTGCGATTGGCGTCGGTCGAAAGCACGCCGTTCGACAGCACGCCCACGCCGGTACTGGGCGAGAGTGGGTTGGCTGCGACACGGGTGAAGTCGTTCGCGGGATCGGTATCCATCATCGCCCGTAGGTCGATCGATTCGAGCGTGTAGCTGATGGTCTGGGTCTTGTTGATCTGGTAAAAGAAGAACGTCACGGCATGGCAGTCATTGTTGTTCTGGAATTCGCGCGAGGCGGATTCGTAGTGATCCTGCGATTCGGTTTCGGTGTGGGTACGGCTTTCGGATTCGCCGATCGAAACGCTCGCGGCCTTGCGCACGCCCATTTCCGTGGCTTTCGCGGAGGCTTGCGCGTGTTGGCTGTGCTCGCCGAGGAAGTCCGAGACGGAATTCGAGTCGAAATTGCCGCTCATGCTGGCTGAACCGCCCAACCCGAAGATGTCCACGCCGGCGTCGGCCTTGCCGTCCACGTGCGAATGCGACTGGTTGCTGGAATGGGTTTCGTCGCGCGAGCTCACGTCGAACAGCGAGTCGCTCATCTGCTGCATGAAGAACGATTCTTCCGACGACTGCGAGTTGCGGTAGCCGAACTTGCTCTCGCTGTCGAAGGTGAATTTGGAACGCCGGTCCGAAGTGAACAGGCGCACCTTTTCGCCGGGCAGGAGGGTGGTGGTGTAAAGCAGGTCGCCCAGCGCGAGCGGCCCGCGACAGCGCCTGAGCTGGAAGTGCAGCTTCACCTCGACCGGAACGTTCTGCGCAGGCACGCCCGCCGGCGTCTGCTTGCCCACCGCCGTCGAATAGGTCAGGCGATAGAAGAAATCCAGCTCGTCGCAGACATCGTCCGGCGCGAGGGGCGGGCAGCATGGCACGGTCTGTTTGTGGGTGTCGGTCTGGGGGGCCATGACGAATCTCCTGTGACGGGTGAAGTGATTCCGTCCGTGGTCATGCGTGCCGGCGGAATATCCCTTTCTTGACCAGCCCGGCGACATCGCGGGCATCGACCGGCTGGACGGCGTGGCCGGCGGCGAACTGATAGGCGTGTCCGGTGGCAGCGCCGCGCACCACGATCGGTGCCGCGCCGAGATAACGCACCAGCGCGACGGTTTTCGGCGGCGCGGCAATGAAGGCGCGTCCACTGCCTGCCGCGGCGGCACGCGCACCGGGTGGTTTCAGCGACATTGCCTGACTAGCTCTGAGAGCCGCCCTGCCTTGACCGCAACACGTCATGGTCGTGGGCCTCCGGAAAATTCGGCGCCTGCAATTGCATTTCCGCGGGTTCCCTGCCCAGGCGTTCCAGCAGGCACGCTGCGCCGGACAGCGCAAGCCAGGCGGGAATCCATATCCATGTCGAGCGCGTCACCACGAAGGTGAACGGGGCGGCGATCCACAGCGACAGGCACTGGAAGCAATCCATCAACCGCCCTGCCGGGCTCGTACCCAGCTTCGCACGCAGCTTCAGCATCGAATCGAACGGACCATCCTCTTCCGCCAGGAGATGCGTGACGCGCCACGTCGCAAGGATCGCCAAAGCGAAACTCAATATCGGACTCCATGCGTCCATGGTTTTCACACCCTTGCCGCTTCATGCCCGTGTCCCGCCCCGCTCGATTGTTCGCGTTGGTGTTCCGGCTTCGATTTACGCGATCTCCGCTTTCCGCTCCGAACAAACACCCGGGCACAAATCCGGGCGCAGCACCGTGAACGACAGTTCGAACTGGTTGTAATGCGTGACGCTCGGATCGGAGCATCCGTTGGTGGTGCGTTTCCACGCCCACAACCGGAACAGGTAAGCGCAGCACTCCGGGAAGTCGGAACCGCGCAGGGTGACCTTGAAATCGCCGCCGTACCACAACGCCCGCGGCGCGCCCTGCGCCAATGCCTGGCTGTAGCTGGGACCGACTTCCGGCGTCGGGTCGGATTGCAGCAACCCGACTCCCCCGGTGGCGTCCACGTACAGCGGCGCGGTGATGTAGAACGCCTGATTGGCGCCGTACTCGGCGCGCATCCAGTAGCCGCCCAGATGTCCGTCCTGCACGGTGCCGGGGCAGGTGACGCTGAAATGGATCGTCAGGGTATCGGTGGGTTCCAGTCGTGCGATGTCGCAGGCCGAAACGCACTCCTGGTCCGGCAGGCCTTCGTTCTTCCAGATTTCGCGGATGTAGCAGTCGGGCTCGACCGTGCATGCGTGGATGATGCCTCCGCAGGCGTGCGGGATCTTGCACGGCGCGGGCGGCGTCGGCGCCGGATGCGTCTGCGCCTGGTTGTCGATGCGCAGGTACACGCGTTCGGCGGAGTCCTCGCCGCAGGTCGGCAGGATGCGTTCGCTGTTCGCGATCAAGTTGTCGGCCGCGTCCGCGGCAAAGCCGTCGAACTGCAATTGGTACAGCGCATCGGGCGTCAGCCCCGGCTGGGTGGTATCGAAGTAGAACAGCGTGGCGTAGTCGTTCCAGATCACCTGTCCGCCGAAGCGCGGGATGCCCGGATTGAGATCTTCGTAATGACGCCGGGTAATGATCACCATCTGCCCGCCTTTGAGCGCCGGCGTGAACGCGACGGGCACGAATGTCGTGCCATCCCAGTAGCTGCGCGTGAATCCTGCGAAGGCCGGACTTGGCAGATCGGTCCACGCGCCGCCGTTCTTCGAGTACTGCACCTTGAAATAATCCACGTCCCAGCCGACGCCGCCCTGGATCTGCAACGATCCGTAGAACGGGTTGTCCTTCCATGGATCGCTCGCCGCGGCGCTGGTGCGTGCGAAACCGCGCAGGTCGGGCGGGCCGGCATCGGCGCTGATCTCGTCGACCGGTGTGCAGCCGACCCAGGTGAGCTTCAGGCATTCCGGACATTCCGGATCGCGGCAGGTCGGAATGCAGCAAGCCAGTTCGTTGGCGATCAGCGTGACGTTGAGCGTGGTCGGAATATCCCAGCGCGTCTGCGCGTTGGTTTCCGAAACGATCACGCTGACGCGGTCGCCACAACGCTGGGTGGCGCGGAACACCACGTCCGGCGCGCAGTCGCTCCAGTTCCACCACGGCCAGACATGCAGCGCCGCCAGTTCCGGCGATGATGGCAGGATTGCGCGCAGCGCTTCCCCCGACATGCCGGGCGAGGGCTGCTGGGTCGCGGACAGGGACAGTGCGCCCTGCGTCGCGGCGGCCAGCACCGGCCCCGTCATGCTGGCCGCGCCGCCCAGCATCCGCTGGAAGATCGTCGGATCCGGATCCGGTTCCGGCGGAATCGGCGGCAACGGCGGCTGCGCGGTGGCCAGCAATTGCTGGATGCGGGAGAGGATGTCGGGATCGATCGCCGGATTCGCGCGCAGCCAGGGCAGCCAGCGCAGGCAGCACCAGCGGAACGTTATGTGGAAGTTGCCGTTGAGGTCCGTGGTGGCGCTGGTGATCAGGTCGCGCCAATACCACCACCAGAAGCGATCCACGTCGAAGGCCTCGACCACCGTGCCCGGCACCGGTTCGTCGCAGAACGTCCAGCGGTGCAGGGCTGGGTCGAAATGCCAATGTCGGCAGACAACGCGTCCATTGATCGTGTAGGTCCGGCAGCAGATCAACCAGCAGTAGTAGATCGCCGGCTCGACCGCTATGCGTCCCATCTTCAACTCGGGGGCTTTCGCCGCAGCGGTTTTGGCGCCGGAGTGCCCCTTGCTGTAATCGAACTCGACCACCTGTTTGACCGTGTCGATCGCCAGCAATTCGCGATCGGCCACACTGGGGCCGACGAGCAGCGTGACCGGGCAGGGGAGTCGCGCCCCCGGCAGCAGGGGCGGTTCGAACTCGACCTCGAAGGGCACCCGCTTTTGCCGGGCGGCGCCAGCCTTCAGGATGGACGAACCGAGGATGCTGCCCTCTCGTACGACTGCGACCCGCAAGTCCAAATCGGACGTGTATTGTTCGTCCGGAATCTGGCCCAAATCGAGTTCGCCAGTGATCCTGGCCATGGCTCGTCTCCCTCGCCGCTTCGTGGCGCGATCATTCCCGATTGAGGGATGGCGAGGATTGATCAGGAACGGGTCGTGAAGTTAGAACCGAACTGCGCTTGGATGAGACGATTCTGTGCCGGACAATGAAATCCTCGTGCCCCGTGGTTTGGGCCGGCGGTCGAAGATTGCGTTGATAGTGGGTGGCGGGCATACCGACCATGCGCCTGAACATTCGGCCGAAGTAGGAGAGGTCGTTGAAGCCGACCTCGTACGCCACTTGGGAGACCGATGCATGGGGTTCGGCCAGGAAGTCGCGCGCCTTGGCAATGCGGTATTGCAGCAGGAAGCGGCGGAAAGTGATGCCGTGCTCGCGATGAAAGGCGCGGCTGAACTCCGATTCGGACAGATGACAAAGTCCGGCGAGGGTTTCGATCCGGCACGATTCCGCGTAATGCTCGCTGATGTAGGCGACGGCGGAAGCCGTGTGCGGGGCCGCGATCAACGGCTTGCGCAGGTGCCCCGCGGGCGCGATCAGGTCAAACGGGAAGGGCCCGGCCCGCCAGTCGTCGCCCGCGGTCCCGCTGCTTGCGTGTGCCATCGCACCGACAAGGCGGGCAAGCGTCTTTTCGTCAATCGGCTTGACCCGATAATCCCAGACGCGCGAGCGGAACGCCCAGATCGCGAGCGCCTCGGAGTGGAACTCGGTGAGCATCAGCAGCGGCAGTCCCGGAAATTCGTGCCTCACCAGCGGCACGGCACTCAGCCGCGCCTGGTCGGGATAGTCGTATTCGATGCAGATGCACTGTGGCCGGTGCCCGCGCACGGCCGCAGGGATTGCCTCGGGCGTGGTGACGCGCAGGACATCGCAGTCGCGTTGCGCATCCAGACAGAGTCCATGCCGATGCGGCACGCGACAAAAATCGATCCAAACCGTCCGCAGGGTACCCATTTGCCTGCACCTGCACGCATCCGGCCCCTGATTCCCCCGACCATGTTTGGTGCGTGGCCGGGTTTCAACTGGCACGCTAGCACAGAGACAGACGGCCGAAGCATGATTTCCGTTACGCTTGCGCGGAAATTGCGGGCCCACGGTCGGCCCATCGCAGCGCTCCCGGCGGCGCCGACCATGCTCCGGTGACGCCCACCCGGCCCGCCTTTAGTTAGACTGCCGGTTTCGGAGGACGCGGGCCATGACCACCGTTTACGATTTTGACGCGAACCTGCTTGACGGTACGCCGCAGAAGCTGGAGGCGTATCGCGGCAAGGTGCTGTTGATCGTCAACGTCGCATCGAAGTGCGGATTCACGCCGCAATACGAGGGGCTGGAAACCCTCTACCGCGCGCACAAGGACCAGGGTTTGGAGATTCTCGGCTTTCCGTGCAACCAGTTCGGGCATCAGGAACCGGGTGACGCGTCGGAAATCCGCAATTTCTGTTCGACGAAGTACGAGGTGACGTTTCCGCTGTTTGCCAAGATCGACGTCAATGGCCCAGACGCGCACCCGCTGTACAAGTTCATGAAGCACGCTGCACCGGGCATGTTGGGCTCGGAAGCGATCAAATGGAATTTCACCAAGTTCCTGATCGACCGCGAGGGCAACGTGGTGCGGCGTTATGCCTCGGCGGACAAGCCGGAGAAGATTGGGAAGCACCTTGCGGAGTTGTTGTAGGCGCGGCCGCTCGCGCGACTGCGGGCAAGCTTTCCGCGCCAGCCTTCTTCGTCATTCCGGGGCCATCGCCGGTGTCATTGGCGATGGAACCCGGAATCCAGCTTTGACCGTCTAGAGCGGCAACGGAACATGGAATCCGGATTCTGCCCGCAAGGCGTGCGGGCGGCTCCCGAATAGCGGATGCCCTTCAGGCTTGCGCCGGTTTGCCCTTGCGCGCCTGCAGGGTCCGCAGTTCGTTCTTGCCGACTTCATCCAGGGTGCCTTCACGCAACATGCCGATCAATGCGTCGGTGCGCTGTTGAATCTTCTGTTCGGCAAGTTTGTGCAACGCATCCACGAACTCGGCACGCAGTGCTTCGGGCTCGCCCGGAAATTCGGTGAGTGCGAGTTTTTGCAAGGCGCCGGACTCTTCGCGTCCGACAAAGTGTTCCAGCAGCAGCGCGGTGTTGATGCCGGGGCGCTCTTGCAGAAAATCGAGCAATTCGATCAGCAGCGGGATGCCCGGCTTGTCCAACTCCGCGAAGGCATAGGGAAGTGTGACTTCCTGCGCCAGCGCGGGGTCGGCCAACAGCATCGCGATGGCGCTGCGTACCAGTGTGCGGCGCGGGGTATTGCTTGCCGGTGCCGCAGGTCGGCGGGAAGCCGGCGATGCGTGCGCGAACTCACCGCGCACGCCGGTGCGCTTTTCCAGCTCCGCGAACATCAGGTCGCGGAACGCGCCGTCGGGCAATTTCGCAAGCAACGGTTTCGCGTGTTCGGCCAATCGCGCACGACCATCCAGCGTCGCGACGTTCACGTCGTGCGACAGGTACGCGTAGAAATATTCCGACAATGGCGTCGCGTTTTTCAGTCGCGCCTCGAAACCATCCTTGCCCTCCTTGCGCACCAGTGTGTCCGGATCTTCGCCCTCGGGCAGGAACAGGAAGAATGCCTGGCGCCCGTCGCGCATGCGTGGCAATACGGATTCCAGCGCACGCCACGCGGCGCTGCGTCCGGCACGGTCGCCGTCGAAACAGAAGAACACATCGGGCGCGGCGCGGAACAACAATTCCGCGTGTTCGTGGGTAGTCGCGGTGCCGAGCGTCGCGACCGCCTGGGTGACGCCGGCCTGGTGCAGCGATACCACGTCCATGTAGCCCTCGACCACGATCAACCGTTCCAGTTTCGTGTTGGCCTGCCGCACCTGCCACAGCGCGAACAATTCGCGGCCCTTGTGGAACAGCGGTGTCTCGGGAGAATTAAGGTATTTGGCGGGCGAGCTTTTGTGAGAAGTCGCGGCAGGGACGCCCGGCCCTTGATCTTCGCGCGCAGGAAGCGCGCTGAAAATAACCCTTCCGCCGAACGCGATTACCCGTCCGCGCCGATCGAGGATCGGAAACATCAGCCGTTCACGGAAGCGGTCGTAGCGCTTGCCGCCCTCGCCGGTAGAAAGCATCCCGGCCTGTTCCAGCATCTTCACACGCGTATCGGAAGTCCCGAGCGCGCGCTTCACCGCATCCCAACCGCCCGGCGCCCAGCCAATCCGGAAGCGTTCGATGATGTCCTTGTCGAGCCCGCGCTTCTTGCAGTATGCGCGTGCTGCCTGACTTTCCGGCAAGGCACGCTGGTAGAACCCCGCGGCAGCATCCAGCAACGCATAGAGATCGGTATGGTCTTCGCGGGGACGCGCCGGGCCGCCTTCGTGCGGCACCGTCAGCCCCACCGATTGCGCCAGCTCCTCGACCGCGTCCGGGAATTCCAGCCGTTCGTACTCCATCAGGAAGCGCACCGCGCTGCCGTGCGCGCCACAGCCGAAGCAGTGGTAGAACTGCTTCGCCGGGCTGACGTAGAACGACGGCGTGCGCTCGTCATGGAACGGACAGCACGCCGTCCACTCGCGACCCGCGCGCTTCAGGGGCACGCGCGGCTGCACCACGTCGACGATATCGACGCGCGCCAGCAGTTCATCGATGAAGCGTTCGGGGATCAGGCCGGGCATGACGGCCTAGCATGCCATGCGCGGTCGGACCGCGCGACGCGTGGCGCCGGTTATGCCGCGTGCGTTTGCGCGGGCACCTGCACGGGAGTGACCCGCGTATGCGCCGGCGGCGAGCGGTCCATGAAACCGAGCGCGTGACACCAGCCCATCACGTGCACGCCCTTGGCGCGTTGCTCGTCGCGGATCGAGTCGCGCAGCGCCACCATCTTCGTCCAGTGCACCTTGGGCCGGTAGTGGTGTTCGGCGTGGAAGCCGTTGTACAGCCAGATCCAGTTGTAGGCCTTGTTGTACGTCGACACGCCCCACGCGATTGGCTGGTCCGGATCGCCCTTCAGGTGTTCGTAGTAACCGTTCAACGACGACAGGGAATGGCCGAGGTAGTAGAACGGCACCAGGCACAGGAACGCGCGCCAGTCGTAGATCAGGCAGGCGAGGTACACGACCACGACAGTCGCGATCTCGATGCGGATCCAGCGTGCGAGGTGCGGCCACTTTTTCTTGACCCGCGAGTAGCACTCGCCGATGTCGTCGCGGAAATACGAATAGAACGTGTACGTCCACACGCTCTCCGGCTTGCCGTCCTTGCCGTGGCGGTAGATCGAAAGCGGGTCGATGGTGGTGCCGTCCTTGCCGATGCGATCCATGTTGCCGACGTGGTGGCGCAGGTGGACGTGCTTGTAGAACTCCTGACTGAAACCGTCGGTCAGCGAGAACAGGAAACTGAAGACGCGATTCAGCCATGCCCACTTGAAGAACGGATTGTGGATGAAGTTGTGGCTGGTGGAATTGATCGACCAGGAAATACTGATCGAATAAATCAGCGCGCAAGGAATCCACAGCCACCACGGCGTCTGGTGGAAACCGAAGAACAGCCATGCCAGAAAGGCGGCGTGGCCCAGCACCATCAGCACGGGAATCGCATCCCACGCGGTGTAAGCGAAGAAAAGGCGGCGAGGTTTGGCCGTGGCGGTGTTCATGCAGATCAAAAGCGACGCGAGAGGTCGCGGCAGGCCCGGATGGCCATTTTACGACGTCGTGCAAGCCAACGTGCAAAGCTTCCGGAAAGGTCTGGCGCGTATTTTGCGTCAGCCGGCTTTCCCGTGGCTTTCCTGCCGCGTCGTTTCGGATTCGGTTCAGCCGTTACACTGCCACGGCTCATGCGCTCGCTTACCAAAACCTTGAACGACTTGCGGCGCTCGGCAGCTTTCGCGCCGGCGCTGATGCTCGTGCTCGCGCTGTGCGCGATGCTGGGTGCGTGCGTCAGCCTACAGGTGCCCAAGCTGCCGAGAGGCGACCTGCCGGCGCAGTGGCGCAACGCCTCGCCGCAACTCGGCCCGAAACCGGACCTCACGGGATGGTGGAAGCAGTTCGACGATCCTGAATTGAACGCGCTGGTCGAACAAGCATTGCACGACAACCTGGACGTGCAGCAGGCGCAATGGAAGTTGCGCGCCGCGCGCGCGCTTGAAGACGCGTCTGCGGCCACCTTCAAGCCGCAACTCGCGTTCAACACGATCGAGGAACCGAATCCCGAAAACACGGCGAGCTATTTTCAGGCGGGTTTCGATGCCACCTGGGAACTGGGGTTGTTCGGCCGGCGCGATGCCAATGGACACCTCGCGGTGGCCAACACGGGTGCGGTGGAAGCCGAGTTGCAGTCGGCGCGTGTCTCGCTGGTTGCGGAAGTGGTGCGCGAATATCTGCAATTGCGCGCGGCGCAGCGCAGCGAGGCGCTTTGGGGTGCGGCTGCGCAGGCGGCGCAGACGAAGCTCGAGTTGCTGCGCATGCAGGAACATTTGCAGCTTGCCTCGCGCATCGATGTGGAACAGGGCACAGCGGCCGCGGCCAAGGCCGACGCGCAAGTGGCCGATCCGCGCGCGGCGGTTGTGCAACACGCGCAGGCGCTTGCCTTGCTGCTCGGGAAAAGCGAACCCGATCCCGCGTGGCTTGCTTCGAAGCCGTTGCCGCAACTTGCCGATGTGAATGTGGAATCGGTGCCGGCAAATCTGCTGCGCACGCGTCCCGAAATCCGCTATGCCGAAACACAGGTGCTGAAAGCTGCCGGCGAACTCGGCATCGCCAAGGCCGATCTGTACCCGCGGCTCGCGCTGGGCAGTTCGTTGACTTTCGCGGCGCTGATCAAGGGCCAGACCCAGCTCGGCGACGTCAACAACACGTTTGCGATCGGGCCGATCATCAACATCCCGTTGTTCGATTGGGGTCAGCGCCACGCGGTGCGCGACGCCCGCGAGGACCAGTTGCAGGCTGCGCTGATTGCATACCGGCAGGCGGTGCTGCAAGGCGCGGCGGAAGTCGAGAGTGATCTCGCGGCACTGCACGCGGCGGGACAAAAATTGCATGGCGCGGATGCCGCGGCCAGCGCCTCACAGCAGGGGCTGGCGCTGAGCGAAAAATTGCAGGATTTGGGCCAGGCCGATGGGCTGCAACTGGCGGATGCAAAACTGGCGCTCAGCGAATCCGAACTGGATCGCGAACAGGTGCGACTCGCGCATGGGCTCGCGTTCGTGGCGCTCTACAAGGCCTTGGGTGGGGCGCCGTTGCCGGAGGAGGGTCCGGCCGATGCGGACACGAAACCATGATTGCGCAGAAATCCGTTCGCACTGAGCGTAGCTCGCGTAGCGAGCGGAGTCGAAGTGCGACCTTCGACTTCGGCTCAGAGCCTGCCCCGGACTTGGGTCGGGGGCGAACGCCAAACAGAGAAGCTCGTGATGGGCAGGATCGGCGATGATTCCGCTCGCCCGCAAGACGCTGATCCACGAATGGCGGCGCTTCCTGCCGGCGATGCTGGCGGTGGCGTTCTCGGGGTTGCTGCTGTTGATGCAGGCCGCGTTGGTGTTCGGCATCTTCGGTTCCACGGCGGTGTACATCACAGCGTCCGATGCCGATTTGTGGGTGGGCTACCCCGGCACGCAAAGCATCGAGCTGGGGCGCCCGATCGGCCCCGCCGCGCGCACCGCACTGTTGATGGATCCCGGCGTCGCGCGGGTGGAACCGTTTGCGTGGGTGGATGGGGACTGGCGGGGACCCGCCGGCACCGGTGGCGTGTCGGTGTTCGTATCGGGAATCAGCGCCGAAGCAGATGGCATGATTTTTTCCGACGTACTGACGCCGGCGCAGCGCGCGTCCTTGAAGGAACCATTCGCGGTGATCGTCGATCGTGCGGACCTCCCCAAGCTTGGCGTGCCCATCGGCGGCCAGGCCCTGATCAACGGCGACCTGGTGCGTATCGTGGGCGTGGCCAACGGCATCCGCGCCCTGGGTGGCGTGAATGTCGTCGCCTCGCTGGATACCGCGCGTGCACTGGACAACGACACCGGTGGCACCGAGGTCGCGTACTACGTCGCGAAATTGAAGCCGGGCACGGACGCCGGCACCGTCGCGGCGCGGATCGATGGGTCGGCGCACGGTTACGCGGCGTGGACCGCATCGAGTTTCGCGCGGCGTGCGGTGTTCTACTGGATGTTCCAGACCGGTGCCGGCCTTGGCGTGATCTTCCTTGCCGTGGTGGTGTTCATTGTCGGCGCGATCATCACCAGCCAGACCTTGATGGGCGCGATTGCGGGATCGGTGCGCGAATACGCGACGCTGCACGCATTGGGCGTGGGCTTGGGTTCGCTGCGACGCGTGGTGCTGGAGCAGGCCGCATGGATCGGTGTGTGTGGCCTGATCGCAGGCGTGTTGCTGAGCCTGGGTTTGATTGGCCTCGCCAAACTCCAGAATGTGCCCGTCGAATTGAACCTGCCTGCATGGATCGCGTGCGCGGCGCTCGTAATGGGCATCGCGCTGGTTTCCGGTGCCGCGGCAGTGCGGGCCTTGCGGAGCGCCGATCCGGCGTTGCTGCTGCGGTGAGCGCCCTGGTCGCAAAGGATTTGTACATGGGTTACACCAGCGGCAAGGTACGCACGGAAATCCTGCGTGGCCTGTCGCTGAGCGTGGATGCCGGCCGGCTGACGTTGATCGCGGGACCCTCCGGTTGTGGCAAGAGCACGCTGCTGTCGATCCTGTCCGGGTTGCAGCGCCCGGATGCCGGCAGCGTGATCGCGTTGGGAGAAGACCTGTTTCGTGGCGACCGCTACGTCCGCGATCGCTTCCGCCTTCAGCACACCGGCTTCGTGTTCCAGGGCTTCAATCTGTTTCCAGCGCTCACCGCGCTGGAACAGGTGATGCTGCCGCTGGGCTACATGGGTGTGGATGATCGCGCTGCGGAAGCGCGCGGGCGCGCCACGCTGGATGAAGTGGGGCTGTCCGATCGCATGCACCTGTTGCCGGCCGAACTTTCCGGCGGCGAGAAGCAACGCGTCGCGATCGCCCGTGCACTGGTCAAGCAGCCGCAACTCCTGTTCGCCGATGAGCCCACCAGCGCACTGGATGCCGCCAACGGCCAGATCGTGATCGACACGTTGCGCAGCATCGCGCATGAACATGGCACCACCGTGCTGTGCGTCAGCCACGACCCGCGCCTGGTCACGCATGCCGATCGCGTGCTGGAAATGGAAGACGGAGTGATATTCAATGATCGGCGCGTGCCGCAGGACGATCGCGCGCCCCACGAGGAGAACGCGTCGTGAAACCCATCCGCTGCGCCGGCTTCGCGCTTGCCCTCACCACGCTTGCTATGGGCGCCTGTTCGTCCGGCAACGAGCACGGTACTGCCGCTGACACGCCGGCGCAGTCGTCGCAGTGGTTGGCCGTCGCGCGCGGCAAGGTGGCCGTCGAAGGCGGCATGGTGATGGTCGCGGCGCGCACCGATGGGGTGGTGGAATCCGTCGCGGTGAAACAGGGCGATGCGGTGAAGCAAGGTCAAATCCTGGCGATGCTGGATGCGCGCGCTGCGAAGATCGCGGTGGCGAGTGCCAAGGCCGGCATCGAACAAGCCAAGGCGCAACTCGCCGATTCGCAGGTATCGCTGAAGCAGGCCGAGCAGCGCGCCCCACGCATTGCGGCCGCGGCCAAGGCCGGCGCCGCGACCGGCGAATCCGCCGATCAGGCTCGCGCCGCGGTCGCCTCACTGAAGGCCAAACAAGCGGCCGCGAAAGCTGATCTGGATGCGACACAGCAGAAAGCCGCCGCGGCGGAACTCGATCTCGATGCAACCACTTTGCGCGCACCCGTGGCCGGCAGCATCGTCATGCGCCACGTGGCAATCGGGCAGTCGGTGTCGGCGTCGTCGGGGCAGCCGTTGTTCGAACTTCTGCCGGATCGCCCGCATATCGTGCAGGCGCAACTCGATGTGGACGCGGCCAGCGCGATCCATGCCGGCATGCAAGCGGAAGTGGTGCGCGATTCGGGCACCGGGCCTGTGTACCAGGCCACCGTGCTGTGGGTCGGGCAAGTGCTCCAGCCCGCCGGGCTGACCCAGGACCCGCTGGAGCGCGCGCTCGCCAACGACGTGGACTTGACGCTGGAGCTTGCGCCCATCACGCAAACGGAAGCGCCTCTCCGGATCGGACAACGGGTGCTGGTCCGTTTTCCACGCCCCCACCGATAGCGGCTTTCGTGAAAAGTCAGGCCAGGGAAGGCCGTTCTGGGGTTCGGGCGCGTGGCAAATCTGAATAACTTCGCAGGCCAGGTGATGCGGCGATCAGGGATGATCGCACCAGAAAGCGTTCGGAAAGTCAGCAGCGTTAGAATCGCGCCACTTTGCGGTAACCGCTTTTCCGAGCTATTCGCATGACCCGATGGAACATCCTGTGCGACTTCGACGGCACCATCGCCGTCGAGGACGTCACGGACTCGCTGCTCGACCGCTTCGCATCGCCTGAATGGCAGGTGCTGGAACGCGACTGGCGCGCCGGCAAGATCGGCTCGGCCGAGTGCATGGCCGGCCAGGTCGCGCTGCTCGATGCCTCGCGTGACGAGATCGACGAACACCTGGCGACGATGCGCATCGACGCCGCTTTCGCCGCCTTCGTGGATTCAGCGCTGAGTGCAGGCGCCACCTTGCGGGTCGTGAGCGACGGGCTCGATTACGCGATCCGCGCGATCCTGTCGCGCTACCAGCTCGACGGCTTGCCCATCCTCGCCAACCGGCTGGTGCAAACCGCGCCGCGCAAATGGAAGCTCGAAACGCCGTTCTCCGATCCGCATTGCCGGATCGGCAGCGGTCATTGCAAATGCGCGAGTGCGGTGCGCGAACACAACCGCCAGCATCGCGTGCTGTTGGTCGGCGACGGCGCTTCCGACTTTTGCGCCGCCGGTGAAGCCGATTACGTCTTTGCCAAACACCGTCTGATCGAGCACTGCCGGCACGCTGCGATTCCGCACACCTCCATCGTCGGTTTCGCCGACGCGATCGGCCTGCTGCCGGCGCTGCTGACTGGCAAGCTGTATACGCCGAGGCGCGTGCTCGCGCCCCTATGAGCGACCCGGAAAGCTACCCCTATTTTCGGAAAGCAAATCTGATGAACGCATCGATCAAAACGGCTGCGTCCGAGGGCAATGCCCGGCTTGCCGACGGGCTCGACACGCCTCGCAGCGCCAAGTTGTTCGACGACGCCTGCCGCTCCATTCCCGGCGGGGTCAACAGCACGGCACGCGCGACCTGGTCGGGCTGGACGCCGTATCCGCTGTTCGTGGAAAGCGGGCAGGGTTCGCGCCTGCGCGACGTGGACGGCAACGAATACATCGATTACCTGCTGGGCTTGGGACCCATGCTGTTGGGCCACCGGCCGCCGCGCGTCACGCAGGCCGTGGTGAACTTCATCCAGCAGCGCGGCACCGTGTTCGCGTTGCCGACCGCGGACGAGGCGCGGCTGGCGCAGAAAATCATTGCGGCGGTCCCTTGCGTCGAACAGGTGCGGTTGTGCAACACCGGCACCGAAGCGGTGCTTTACGCCACGCGCCTCGCGCGTGCGTTCACCGGCCGGCCGAAGCTCATCCGCTTCGAGGGCATGTACCACGGCTTCTCCGATCAGGTTTACTGGAGCAAGCATCCCGACATCGCCAAGGCGGGTCCCGATGCGCACCCGGTGCCGGTGCCGCAAGGCCCCGGGCTGCCCCATGGTCTGGACGAAAACCTGATCATCCTGCCGTGGAACGATGCGGATGCACTGGCCGATGCGATCAGGCGCGAAGGCGATTCGATCGCCGCGGTGATCACCGAGCCGGTGATGTGCAACACAGGTTGCATCCTGCCGAAACCGGGTTATCTGGAAGCGATGCGCGACCTCACCATGCGCCACGGCATCGTGCTGCTGTTCGACGAAGTCATCACCGGCTTCCGCTTGGGTTTGGGCGGTGCGCAGGCACGGCTGGGCGTAACGCCCGATCTCGCGGTGTTCGCGAAGGGTCTCGGCGGCGGCTTTCCGGTCGCGGCCTGCGGCGGTCGCGCCGACATCATGGCACTGGTCGCCAACGGCACGGTGTCGATGGCCGGCACCTACGCGGCCAACGGCATTGCCATCGCGGCGGCCAACGCGGCGCTCGATGAACTGGCCACGCCCGGACTGTTCGCGAAGCTCGATGCGCTCTCCGACGAACTGCGCCTCGGCCTCGCCAGGACGCTCGGCGATGCAGGCTTGCCCGCGTACGTCGTGGGCATGGGGCCGCTGATGCAGGTGTGGTTTGCGCGCGAGGAAATCCACAACTATCGCGACGCCGAACGCCACGCCGACCAGAAGCTGTTCGATCGCTGGTGGCGGGGCATGCTCAGCAAGGGCGTCCTGTTCCACCCGGGTGCGTACGAGAACCTGTTCGTCTCGACGGCGCACACCCACGCCGACATTGCGCAGACGCTCGCGGCGGCGAAAGAGGTGGCCGCCGACCTCGCCCGCAGCCTCTGACTTGTGGGCGGTAGCTCGGGGTCAGCACCGACCTACGGGCTCGCGTTGCGAGCGAAACCGATTTTTTCGGACCAGCAGCGCAGCGTCCGTGTCAGATCGACACGCCCAATCCGTACGGATCGTCCTGCGGCAGATCGGTGCCGGTGGCGCCTTCGGCAAGGCGAATCTTGAGCGCGAGGCCATCGCGCGAGTCGGCTTTCGACAGCGCCTCTTCAAGATCGATCGTGCCTTCCTTGTAGAGCTTGAACAGCGACTGGTCGAAGGTCTGCATGCCCTCCTCGAGGCTGCGCTCCATCGCCAGCTTCACCTCGTGGATCTCGCCGCGGCGCAGCAGGTCGCGGATGTGCGGCGTGTTGATCAGCACCTCGACGGCGGGACGGCGGTGGCCGTCCTTGCCGATCACCAGGCGCTGCGAAATGATCGCCTTCAGGTTCAGCGCCAGGTTCATCAGGATGTTCTTGTGCGCGGCCTCGGGAAAGAAGTTGAGGATGCGCTCGATGGTCTGGTCGGCGTTGTTGGAATGCAGCGTCGCGAGGCAGATGTGGCCGGTCTCGGAAAATCCGATCGCGGCATCCATGGTGTCGGTGTCCCGGATCTCGCCGATCAGGATCACGTCCGGCGCCTCGCGCATCGCATTCTTCAGTGCCTCGTGATAGCTGTGGGTGTCGAGGCCGACTTCACGCTGGTTGACGATCGACTTCTTGTGCTTGTGCAGGAATTCGATCGGATCCTCGATGGTCAGGATGTGTCCCGCGGTATTGGAGTTGCGGTAGTCGATCATCGATGCCAGCGTGGTCGACTTGCCCGATCCGGTTGCACCGACCACCAGGATCAGGCCGCGCGGTTCCATGATCAGCTTCTTGTAGATTTGCGGCAGCAACAGTTCCTCGATCGAAGGGATGTCGCTCTTGATCGCACGGATCACCAGCGCGACCTCGCCGCGCTGCTTGAACACGTTCACGCGGAAGCGGCCGACGTCCTTCACCGCCAGCGCCATGTTGTATTCGAGCTCGCGCTCGAACTTGGGCACCGAACCCTCGTCCATCAGCGAGTAGGCGATCTTCTTTACCATTCCGGACGGCAGCGGCGAAGTGCCGAGTGCCGCCAGCCGGCCCTCGATCTTGATGTGCACGGGCGTGCCGGTGCTGAGGAACATGTCCGACGCACCGCGATCCATCATCAGTTTGAGGAAGTATCCGATGTCCATCTTTGATCCCCGGTCAGGAAACCCCGCCCACGCCGCCCGGGCGGCGTTGCAAAGCCGAAATGGTACGCCGACAATGCGCCGATGCATCCCGGAATGTTGTTTATGACACGCACGCGGCTAAAAATCCATGACCCCCGCCTCATCGGCTTGGCCGTCTTGGCGGCCTTGCTGGCCGGCTGTGCCACCGCGCCTCCGCCGATCCAGGTGATGGATCGCGCGCAGACGGAGATTCGCGCGGCCCGCAACGCAGGCGCGGCCACGACCGCCCCGGATACGCTGGGCGAGGCCGAACGACGGCTCGCGGCGGCGCAGCAGTTCAGCGCCAACGGCGACAACGGCAAAGCGGCTGACAAGGCCACGGAAGCGGAAGCCGCCGCCGCCACCGCCCGCGCGCGCGCCGATGCGGCGAAGCTGGATCGCGAGATCGACCAGCAGACCCAGGTGAACGCGGGGCTGCAGGCGGATCTGGAACGCCGGCAGGCTGCGGCCGCCGCCGCTCAGCAAGCCGTTTCCGCCCCGCCCGCGTCACCAACATCGACAGGAAATGGACCCGTGGACCTGCCCGCCATCCAACTCGGCCAGCCGGCGCCGGGTTCCAGCACCAGCGAACCTGCACCGGGCTCGAGCGCCGGCGAACCTGCGCCCGCCAGCAGCAACGGACAACCCGATTCGGGGGTGTACCCATGAGGCGTGCGATCATCATCGCCGTGCTGATCGGCGCGTTCACTTTCGGCTTGGGTAGCGTGTCGCCCGTGCAGGCGGCATCGAAAGACGCCGACGTGGCACGGCTGTCGGCGCAACTGGAGCAGTTGAGTGCGGACCCTGAGCTGGGCCAGTACGCGATCGCCCAGCAGATGCTCGCGCGCAACGCGATCACCGATCTGCAGAACGCAGGTCGCAGCGGCCACGACCACGCGTTGTTCATGGCCGAGCAACGGGTGGCTCTGGCGCAGGCCTCGGCAAAAGCCGACGCCGATCGTGCAAAGCTCGATCAGCTACGACAAGAACACGACCAGATCATGCTGCAAGCCAGCCAGGCCGATGCCGCCGCCGCGCGCGCCGAACTGGCGCGCCAACGCCTGCAATATGAAGCCGCCGTGCAGCAGGCGCAGATGCTGCAGGAGCAGGGCGCGCAGGCGACCCAACAGGCGCAGCAGGCGCAAGCCGAAGCCGAACAGGCGAAGAAGCTGGCCGCGGCGCAGGCGCGCGCTGCCTCGCTGGCACGCAAGGAAGCCCGTCTGGCCGAAGCTGCGACCAAGGCGCTGCAAGGAGGCGGCGACAGCGGCGGCGCTTCGGTCGCCAGCAGCCACGCCGGCGGTCGCCTGCATCTGTCATCGGCGTCTTTCCAATCCGGCTCCGACAACCTGACCGCTTCCGGGCGCCGCCGCATCGGGGACTTCGCGCGTGCCCATGCGAGCCAGCGCATCGTGGTCGAACCGCGCGCTTCCAGCAGCGAAAGGGTGCTCGCGGGGCGCCGCGCCGTGTCCGTCCGCGCCGCGCTGGAAGCTGCCGGCGCAACCACGGTATCGATCCGCTCCGTGCGTGAGGCGGGCAAGGGCGCGGGCGTGGAAATTCGCGCGGAGAAGTAGCGCGATTTCGTTTGACGTACACGGATTCCGAGGGCGGAAACAGTCCGGGCGGACCTGTCGTGCAGACATCAGGTGCGCCCATCACAGTCACACAAAAGTCTTGATCATGAACAATGCAAGTCATTGTGATGAATGGATATTTTGTGATCTGCCCGGAGCCTGCCGAATTGGTTGCCAAGCCCCGCCGGTCGGAGTAGGGTCAATGCCGAGGTCGGCCTCCTGCCGGCCCCGAGGCGCCATCGCATGAATCCCGCACTTGTTCGAATTCCACGCCCCGCACCCGCGGCGCGTGGACGCGATCGTGCGCGCGCCGCATTCCGTCAAGCGTCGTCCACGCAAGAGGAGGCTGCTCAATGTTCGAACACCAGCAGAAAGACCACATAGACGCCGTGATGAAGGCGAACCCCGAGTTCCGCCGCCTTTATCAGTACCACCAGGAGCTGGACAGCAAAGTCCACGATGCGGAACTCGGTGTACTGCCGTTGCACGACAATGAGCTGCACGGCATGAAAAAGGAAAAGCTGCACCTGAAGGACCGCTTGACCCGAATGTGGAGCCAGATCGGCAACGCGTAGCGTGTTGCGACAATCCGAAGAATCCTCGCCGGCCCGCCATGTGCGGGCCGGTTGCTTTGTTTTTGCGATCATCCTTGATCGCCGCGTCGACGGGCGTGCTCGCCGGATCCAAATGACCCCGGTTTTGATACACCAGAACGGCCTTCCTTGGCCTGACTTATCACAACAGCCGCTCCACACGGCACAATCGACGCCATGCCGCTTTCCACGTCCATTGTGTTGTGTACCTACAACGGCGTCCGCTTTCTTCAAGCGCAATGGGAGAGCTTGCTTGCGCAATCGAGGTCACCGGATGAGATCGTCGTGCGCGATGATGGGTCAGGCGACGGCACGTGGGAACTGTTGGATTCATTGGCTACCAGCGCCAAGAAGCGGGGTATTCGAGTGCGCCTTGCGCGTAATCCGCGCAACCTCGGTTACGTCGCCAATTTCGAGGCAGCGTTGCAGGACGCATCAGGTGACGTGTTGTTCCTGTGCGACCAGGACGATGTGTGGCACGTCGACAAATTGGCGATACTGGTTGCCCCGTTTGAAGAGCGCTCCAAGTTGCTGCTGCTGTGCAGTGATGCGCGACGAATCGACATGGTTGGTGCATGTCTGCCTCGATCGTTGTTCCAGGTGCTGAAGGTTTCACGCACCGAACGGCGACGCATTCATGCGGGGCAGGGATTCCGCGTGTTGCTGCGCAGAAGCCTTGCGACGGGCGCCACGACGGCTCTGCGGCGGGAACTGCTGGTCGATGCGCTGCCTTTTCCTCGAGGATGGGCGCATGATGAATGGCTGGCCATCATCGCTGCTGCATTGGGGGGTTTCGATTGCATCGAGCGGTCACTGATCGATTATCGCCAGCACGGGCAGAACCAGATCGGCATGCCGGATCGAGATCTGGCGACGAAATGGCGGGACCTCCTCCGGCCGGAGGCCATCGCGATCGATCCTTTGATAGCGAGGGACGAGGCTTTGCGCGAGCGCCTGCGTATATTCGCAGCTCGGGTGCCTGATGGAAGCCGGGATCATATGGAGGGGAGATTGCGTCATTTGCGCGTCCGCCGCCTCTTGCGTGGAAGTTCCGGGGCGAAGGCACGCACGGTGTGGCAAGAAATGTTCAATGGCAACTATCGACGTTATGCGTCGGGTTGGCGTTCGGCGCTGCGTGATCTTCTGCGGCGTGATTGAGTAGCCAACTGGTCTTGGGTTCAAGCAAGGGCGGTTCGTTCCTGCCGATCCGTTATGATGACGAGTCTGCGACCAAGATGCGCGCTCACCGCGCCCTCGTCGCGTGCGGAGCGAACCGGGAAACAGCATGATCGTCGACAGCGTTCTCGAACTGATCGGTCACACGCCGATGTTGCGCGTGCGCCGGCTGGACACCGGTCCGTGCGAACTGTTCCTGAAACTGGAGTCGGCCAATCCCGGTGGTTCGATCAAGGATCGCATCGGGCTGTCGATGATCGAGGGTGCCGAGAAGGCCGGGAAGATCAAACCCGGCGCGACGCTGGTTGAAGGTACCGCCGGCAACACCGGACTCGGTCTGGCGCTGGTCGCGCAGGCGAAGGGTTACAAGTTAATCCTTGTCGTGCCCGACAAGATGAGCCGCGAGAAGATCTTCAACCTGAAGGCCATGGGCGCCGAAGTGGTGCTGACGCGCTCGGACGTGGCCAAGGGGCATCCGGAGTATTACCAGGATCTGGCCGCGAAGATTGCCGAGGAAACGCCCGGCGCCTACTTCATCAACCAATTCGGCAATCCGGACAACCCGGCCGCGCATGAAGCCAGCACCGGTCCGGAAATCCTGGAGCAAATGGACAGTCGGGTGGATGCGATCGTTTTCGGTTGCGGCAGCTCCGGCACCATGACCGGGCTCTCGCACTTTTTTGACAAAGCGTCGCCCAATACAGAATTCATCCTTGCCGATCCGGTCGGTTCGATCCTCGCGCAGTACATCAATGAGGGCACGCTCTCGACCAAGTCGGCATCATGGATGGTCGAAGGCATCGGCGAGGACTTCCTGCCGACCATCAGCGATTTCTCGCGGGTGAAGAAGGCGTATTCGATCAGCGACAAGGAAAGTTTCCTCACCGCACGCGAATTGTTGAAGCAGGAGGGCGTGCTTGGCGGTTCGTCCACCGGCACGCTGCTGGCTGCGGCGCTCAAATACTGCCGCGAGCAGACCAAGTCGAAACGCGTGGTGACGCTGGTGTGCGACACCGGCAACAAATATCTGTCCAAGCTCTACAACGACTACTGGATGCTGGACAACGGCTTTCTCGATCGCCAGCCGACCGGTGACCTGCGTGACCTGATCATGCGTCCGTACGCGCAGCGCGACACCGTGGTCGCCGCGCCCGCGGATTTGCTGATCACTGCCTACAACCGGATGAAGCTTTACGACGTCTCGCAACTGCCGGTGCTGGAGGGCGAGAAGATCGTCGGCATCATCGACGAATCGGATCTGCTGCTGCACGTCTACGGTGACGAGAAGCGCTTTCTCGACGCGGTTTCCACGGCGATGATCACGAACCTGCAGACACTCGACGTGAAATCGCCGATCGAAGATCTCTTGCCTGTGTTCGAGCACGGACGCGTCGTGATCGTGATGGAGGGAGAGAAATTCCTCGGTCTCATCACCCGCATCGATCT
>DATFGT010000096.1:0-10539 GCA_035249175.1 Rhodanobacteraceae bacterium | reverse complement strand
TGTCGCCACGCTTGCGGCGTCGCTGTCGTTCCAGCCGGCCACATCCACGCGCACGGCCTGTCCCGCATGTGCAACGCCGGCGGCCAGTGCCAGAAGCACCGGCAAAATGTACCGCTTCACTTGGTGCCCCAATGCTTGCGTGCGCCGAGCAATTCGGAAACGTAGCCCCACACGCATACCGGCTGCAGCACCATCGTGTAGCCCAGCACGAACAGCAGGAAGCCCAGAATGTTGCGGCGGATCCGCAATTCGCAGCGCTTGAAAACCTGCCGCTGCTTGTACAGGATCGCCAGGTTCCAGAGCAGGGCAAGCGGCAACACCGCCAGCGTCATGACGCCGGCGATGCCGTACCAGCCGAACAGCGCCAGCACGATGCCCGGGATGAAAGCGAAGGTGAATACCAGGTCCATGGGCAGGAACAAAAGGTTCCACCAGATGAACAGCGTGGACATCCGCGGCTGCAGCAACAGCCGGCCATGGTTCGCGAATGCCTCGACCAGCCCGCGCGACCAGCGTTTGCGCTGATGAGCGAAGGCGCGCATCGTTTCCGGCACGTTCGTGAACACCATCGCGTCCTCGGCATAGCCGACACGCCAGCCGCGATTCAGAATCGCCCAGGTCACCACGATGTCTTCGCCGACGCAATGCGGCCAGCCGCCGATCTCGCGCAGCACCGTGCGCGAATACAGCGAGAACGCGCCCTGCGCCACGAGGATGCCGTGATACATGCTTTGCATGCGCTTGACCGCGGCGATACCGAGGAAGTAATCCCATTCCTGCACGCGCGTGATCCAGTTGCGGCGCGAATTGCGCACCATCACCGCGCCGGCCACCGCACGTGTGTGGGCGGGATCGCACAGGTAGCGGGCAACCAGACGCTGCACGGCATCACATCGGAACCAGCAATCGGCGTCGGCGGAGATCACCAATTCGTGTTCGCACATCGCCAGGCCGTCGTTCAGCACATGCGACTTGCCGCGGTTGTGGGGAAACGCGACCAGTTCGAAACGGATCGGCGAATCGGTGAAACCGGCGATGGCGGCACGCGCGATGTCGGCGCTGCCGTCGCGCGAACCGTCATCCAGAACGATCACGCGCAACTCGCCGGGATACTGCTGCCGGACGATGCTGGTCAGCGTGTCGGTGATGTTGCCGGCCTCGTTGTAGCAAGCAATCAGGATGGTCGCGCCCGGCCAGTGTGTGATCGGCCCGGCGATGGGACGGCGGTCGAGCACCGTGGTCGCGCCGAGAAAGGCGTTCATGAAACCCGGCACATAGGCGATGAACGCGATCACGAACAGGGCCAGCGGCATGCCGAGGGTCAAGCCGAGCTGGTGCAGCCACGGCGGCGACACCCAGATGCTGAACAACGTCCAGACGCAGGCGAAGCCGAGCGCCAGCGCGAACTTGGCCCGTACCGGCACATAAACGCGACTTTGCGAGGGAGCGGCGATCGGCATGGCCGAACGCGCTGGCACGACGGATTCGAAGGTCTGTTCCACGACTGCCCCTGAAACTGTGACGTGATCGGCCAGAAGCAAATCAAGTGCCATCCAGGGGCGCCATCCCGGCGATATGCGGAAATATGCCGCTTTCATTGCAATTGTTTGCAAAACCGGATGCGCGGGGTTGGAATGACCGTGTCATCGCCCCCATCTAGCGGCTTTCCGATTCCGCGAGATGCCCATGGAGTCTTTTCACGCCACCACCATCCTGTCCGTGCGCAAGGGCGGCAAGGTCGTCCTGGGCGGCGATGGCCAGGTCACGCTGGGTAACACCGTGGTCAAGGCCAATGCGCGCAAGATCCGGCGGCTGGGCAAGAATTCCGACGTGCTGGCGGGCTTTGCCGGCGCGACCGCCGACGCCTTCACATTGTTCGAACTGTTCGAGGACAAGCTGGCCAAACACAACGGCCAGTTGACCCGCGCCGCGGTGGAGCTGGCCAAGGAATGGCGTACCGACCGGCGACTCGGGCGGCTCGAAGCCATGCTGGCCGTGGCCGACAAGGAAGCTTCGCTCTTGATTTCCGGCAATGGCGACGTGCTGGAACCCGAGCATGGATTGATCGCCATCGGTTCCGGTGGCCCCTACGCGCAGGCCGCAGCCAAGGCGCTGCTGGACAACTCCGATCTCGACGCGCGCGCCATCGTCGAGAAGGCGCTCGGCATCGCCGGCGACATTTGCATCTACACCAATCACAACGTCACCATCGAAGAACTGTAGGAGTCTGCCTGCAAGCGATCGTATGTCCGATCGTGCGCAGGCGCGCTCCTACCCGCAAGGTAATCCCATGTCCGAATTGACCCCCCGCGAAATCGTCAATGAACTCGACCGCTTCATCATCGGCCAGCACAACGCCAAGCGCGCGGTCGCGATCGCGCTGCGCGACCGCTGGCGGCGGATGCAGCTCGAACCTTCGTTCCGCAACGAGGTGACGCCCAAGAACATCCTGATGATCGGGCCGACCGGCGTCGGCAAGACCGAAATCGCGCGCCGCTTGGCGACGCTTGCGAAAGCGCCGTTCGTGAAGGTGGAAGCGACGAAATTCACCGAGGTCGGTTACGTCGGCAAGGACGTCGATTCGATCGTGCGCGACCTCGCCGACGTCGCCTACAAGCTCACCCGCGACCAGGCCAAGGAGCGCGTGCGCAGCCAAGCCGAGGAACACGCCGACGAGCGCATCCTCGACGCGCTGCTGCCGCGCCGTGAAGCAAGCGGCGGCTGGGACCAGGAGAACGACCAGCAGCAGATCGAATCCGACACTTCCACGCGCGGAAAACTGCGCAAGCAATTGCGCGAGGGCGCGCTGGACGAGCGCGAGATCGAACTCGAGTTTTCCATGAACGTGGGCGTCGAGATCATGGCGCCGCCGGGTATGGAGGAGATGTCGCAGCAACTGCGTTCGATGTTCCAGAGCATGGGCGGCGGCAAGACCCAGAAACGCAAACTCAAGATCAAGGCCGCGCGGCCCATGCTGGTCGACGAGGAAGCCGGCAAGCTGCTCAACGATGACGAACTGCGCGCGCAGGCGATCGAGAACTGCGAGCAGAACGGTATCGTGTTCATCGACGAAATCGACAAGGTGGCCCAGCGCAGCGACTGGGGCGGCGCGGGCGTGTCACGCGAGGGCGTTCAGCGCGACCTACTGCCACTGGTCGAAGGCTCAACCGTGTCCACGAAGTACGGGCCAGTCAAGACCGACCATGTCTTGTTCATCGCCTCGGGCGCGTTCTCGATGGCCAAGCCCTCGGACCTGATTCCCGAATTGCAGGGTCGCCTGCCCATCCGGGTCGAATTGTCAGCGCTGTCGGTGAAGGATTTCGAGCGGATTCTTTCCGAACCGCACAACGCGTTGACCAAGCAATATGCGGCGATGCTGAATACCGAAGGCGTGAAGCTGGAGTTCACCGACGAGGGCATCGCCAAGCTGGCCGAGGTAGCTTTCCAGGTGAACGAGAGCACCGAGAACATTGGTGCCCGCCGCCTGCAGACCGTCATGGAACGTCTGCTGGAGTCGATCTCGTTCGAAGCTGCGGACAAAAGCGGCGAACGCTACTCCATTGACGCCGAATATGTCGATAAAAATCTCAAAGACTTGGCTTCCAACGAAGATCTCTCCCGCTACATCCTGTGAGACTCGGGTCCGGGCAGTCCTGCCCCGGTCCGGCTAGAATAACGCCATGGGCAAGGTTCTGAAATTCCAGTCCGCGAGCCCGCGCCCCAAGCTTCGGGGCGCCTTGCAACGCGGCGAACTGGTGCGCGTGTGGCGCGGCAATATCGAGGACGGCAGCTTCTGCGGCTACCTCGCCGGGATCGGCAAGGAATGGCTGCTGATGTGGGTGGTCGGCGACCAGATCAGTTTCGACGGTCTGTATGCGATGCGGCTGGCCGACATCACCGAGGTGGAATCGCCGGACAGCCATCATGTCTTCATTGAAAAGGCGCTGGCGATCCGCAACATCCATCCGTGCCTGCCGCGCAACTTTCCGCTGGACGACATTACTCAGGTGGTGCGCGCCGCGGCGGACTACGCAGCCGTGATGTGCGTGCACGTTGACACCGAGGACGAGCACGAGGTTTGCTACATCGGCCGTCCGCTCGGCATCGAGGAAGATGGCTTCACCCTGCAAGAGATCACCCCCGATGCGGAGTGGCTGCGCGAACCGTCGTTCTTCGGCTGGGACGAGATTTCCACCGTGAGCTTCGACGAGCCCTACGCGCAGGTACTGCTGGATGTCGCCGGCCAACCGCCGCGGATCGATTTTGCGGGATCGGGTTTCGGCAGCGCGAATTAGGGCGATCGTCCCTGGTCGCTGCCTCGAATGACCTCGAGGCGGATGTCGGCGCGCGCGCCACGGGACGCCAGAACGGCCTTCCGTGGCCTGACTTTTTTCACAACAGCCGCTTCGACCGAACGTCGACAGAAATATCTTGCTGACGACGATTCTTCAGGGCTTTCGTGCCCGAGTGCATCACGCGTGATTGATCGGCATCAGGCCCGCGGTGCCGTGCGCCGATAAAATCGACGACATGACGACGACCCCGAAACCCACCGATATCACCCTCCACAAGAAATCACGTACCCTGGAAGTCGCGTTCGACTCCGGCGAACACTTCGTCTTGCCCGCCGAATACCTGCGGGTGTATTCGCCATCCGCCGAGGTGCAGGGACACGGCCCCGGCCAACAGGTGCTGGTCGCGGGCAAGCGCGAAGTGGGGATCATGGAGCTGCAGCCGGTCGGCAATTACGCCGTGTCGCTGCACTTCACCGACGGCCATGCCACCGGCATCTATTCCTGGGAAACCCTGCACGATCTCGGCACGCACCAGGAAAAGAACTGGCAGTCCTATCTCGACGCGCTCGACAAGAACAAGCTGTCACGCGATCCGGCTTCGCTGTACGGTCACGCGGTCCCCATGCGTGGCCCCAAACCGAAATAATCGCTTTTGTAGGCTGGGCTGAACGTAGTGAAGCCCAACGCGAGTCACGATGTTGGGCATCCGCCGATAAAGCCGACGTCAGCCCAACCTACATTGAGGATTTCGCGAGCAGCGCGGCACGCCTTTCCAGGCTCTCCTTCGGCCAATACATCTCACGGTCGTAGTACGCGCGCATGACCGGCACGTTTTCGGGCAGGATCACCCAAGGCTGCTTCGACATCGTGAAGATATGGATGTCCGGCGGGCACCGGTCGGGGGCATCGAGCGTGCCGACCCGCACGAACGCGAACGTCGGGCCTGCACCGGCGTAATGGCTCCACAGCGCGACACGGCAGTGCGGACAACGCGCGATGTTCTGGCCCTTGCCGCTCGCCGAAGGCGTCATCACCATGTCGGGCGCGCCGCGCAGCAGGTCCACGCATTCGGTTTCGATCAGCGCGTTCAGCACGAACGCGCTGCCGGTTTCGCGCTGGCACCAGTGACAATGACAGCAGTGCACGAACAACGGCGCGCGGGTGAGGCGATAGCGGATGAAACGGCAATCGCACCCGCCTTCGCATTTTTCGACGGCCGCCACGCGCGTTTCCGATCCAAGGATACCCGTTCGCTAGAACGGAATGTCGTCGTCCTCGAAGCCATTGTCCTGTGGTGGCGGGGGCGGTGCGGCGGACTGACGCCCGCCGCCCGGCGGCCCACCCGATGGACGCCCCTGCGACGGCTGGCGCTGGCGATAACCGCCGCCCTCACCGCGCGATTCGCTTTCGCCCTGGCCACCCAACATCTGCATCTCGTTGGCGATGATGTCGGTGCTCCAGCGCTCGATGCCTTCCTTGTCGGTGTACTTGCTGCTGCGGATGGCACCTTCGATGTACACCTGCCGGCCCTTCTTCAGGTATTCGCCGGCGATCTCGGCAAGCCGGCCGAAGAATTTCACGCGATGCCACTCGGTGCGTTCCTGCTGCTCGCCGGTCTGCTTGTCCTTCCAGCTCTCGGAAGTGGCCACGCTGATCGTGCACATCGCCGTGCCCGATGCGCCGTAGCGCGTTTCCGGGTCCGCGCCCAGATTGCCGATCAGGATGACCTTGTTGACGCCGCGTGCCATGTGCAAGCCCTCGGAATGGAACAACCGGACCGATGATGCTAGCACGCGCGGGACGGCGTCTGCCGGTCGATTCCGCCGCTTCATGTAGGCCTCCGCCGGCCGCTTGCTGCGACGCATTATAATTGGTGGTTCGCAGTGCCCGGATACCCATGAGCCACCCATCGCCCGCCCCGTCGCACGAGCCCGCGAACGCGTTCACCGCGGCGCGCGACCTCGCCGCACCCGACATGCGCGAAGTGGATGGGATGATCCGCCAGCGCCTGCATTCCGACGTGGTGCTGATCAACGCGATCGGCGAGCACATCGTGGGCGGCGGCGGCAAGCGCCTCAGGCCCATGCTGCACGTGCTGGCCGCGCGAGCGTCCGGTTACACGGGCGACGCGCACATCGAGCTGGCCGCGGTGATCGAATTCATCCACACCGCAACGCTTCTGCACGACGACGTGGTGGACGGTTCCGACCTGCGCCGCGGGCGCAAGACCGCCAACGCCGCCTGGGGCAATGCCGCCAGCGTGCTGGTGGGAGATTTCCTGTACTCGCGTTCGTTCCAGATGATGGTGGAACTGGACCGCATGGAAGTGATGCGGATCCTCGCCGATACCACCAACTCCATCGCCGAAGGCGAGGTGCTGCAACTGCTCAACATCGGCAAGGCCGAGACCGACGAAACCGCGTACATGCGCGTGATCGAACGCAAGACCGCGGTGTTGTTCGCGGCCGCCACGCAACTGGGCGGCGTGCTGGCCGGTCTCCCCGAAGACCAGTGCCTCGCCTTGCGCCGGTATGGCATGCAGCTCGGCTGCGCGTTCCAGATTGCGGACGATTTGCTGGACTATGTATCGGACGCCGACACGCTGGGCAAGAACATTGGCGACGATCTGGCCGAGGGCAAGCCGACGCTGCCGCTGATCTATGCGATCCAGCGTTCGACGCCGATGCAGGCCGAAATCCTGCGCAACGCGATCACCAGTCAAAGGCTCGCGGCACTGGACGTGATCGTGGCTGCCATCCGCGGTTCCGGCGCGCTGGATCGCACGCGCGCGCGCGCGCAAACCCACGCCGACGCCGCGCACGCCGCGCTCGAAACGTTGCCGCCATCGAAATACCGGGATGCGCTGGCAGGGCTGGCCGATTACGCGGTGAACCGTAGCTGCTGATCGCCCGCTGCGGAGCGGAACCGTAGGGCGGGTGCAACCCGCCGCGCTGGCGTCCGGCGGGATGTGCTGCGCTCCTCCCGCCCTACTTCTCGGCCGTCCCGGCAAACGCCTCGTCCAACCATGCGTGCATCAACGCGAACGCACGCTTCGCAACCGGCGGATCGTATATGCAACCGGGCGGCGAATGCGCCTGTGGTTCGGCGAAACAATGCACCGCGCCCCCGAACACCACGAACTGCCACGGCGACGGGCTTTGCTGCATTTCCTTCATGAAAGCCGGCGCATCCGGCATGGTGCCACGATCATCGCCGCCATTCATCGCCAGCACGCGCGCCTTGATGTTTTTCGCCAAGTCGGGATCGTCGGTGCCGAGCCCGCCGTGGAAGCTCACCACCGCGGCGATGCCGCTGCCGGTCCGCGCGAGATCCAGGACCGATGTTCCCCCGAAACAGAACCCGATCGCGGCCAGTTTCGATGCATCGATCGGCGCGGCCTGTTTGGATGCCAGCGCCTTCAACTCGTCGAACGCCGCCGTAACCCGTTTGCGCAAAAGGGGCCGGTCGGCATACAGCGGTCTGGTCGCGGCCTGTGCCTCCTTGCTGTCCTTCGGGCGCAGATCCTTGCCGTACATGTCGCCCATGAAGACCACGTAATCCTTGCCTGCGATGCCTTCGGCGAACTTGATGTTGACCGGATTGATGCCGGTCCAGTCAGGAATCATCAGCAGACCGGGCCGCGGCGCCTTCACCGCGTCGTCCCACACCAGTACGCCCTGCATGGCCTTGCCATCGACCGTATAAGCGACGGTCTGCGTACGCACCGCCGCATCTGCGATCGATGCCATGCCGAACACCAGCAACAACGCGAATAGTAGCTTGCGCATGGTCGTCTCCTGTCAGGTTATCCCCGCGGCGTGTGCCGACAAGTGCCGCTTCAGCGGTTGAATCGCATCGGTGGCACGAATGCCCAAACCGCGAATCGCGGCCCATGGCGGTGATTGCCACGCGAACATCCGCTCGATCGCGTCGAAGGCGTACGCATCGAGCGTGCTGGCCGCGCGCCGTCGGCGTGCGTAGCGTTGCAGCACATACAGCGCCGCGAAATCACGCCCGGCATCGCGCGCCTCGCCCAGCACCGCGGCCAGTTCCGCGACGTCGCGCAAACCCAGGTTCGCGCCCTGCCCCGCCAGCGGGTGCACCGCGTGCGCAGCATCGCCGATCAGCACGCAGCGTCCCGTTGCGAAGCGTTCCGCGATCTGCAGGCGCAGCGGAAACGAGGCGCGTGGTGTGCTGCCAGTCATGCGGCCAAGCCGGAAATCCGACGCCAAGCCGGCCGCTTCGCAAAACGCCACGTCGTCCAGCGCCAGCACTTCGCGTGCGCGCGTTTCCGGCAACGACCACACGATCGAACTGCGACCGTCGGACAAGGGCAACAACGCGATCGGTCCTTCGGGCGCGAAACGCTGCCATGCCGTCGCTTGGTGCGCGCGTTCGGTCGCGACATGCGCCACCACGGCACGCTGCTGGTAGTCGCGGCCGCGCACGCCGATCCCGGCCTGCTCGCGCAACGCAGAGCCCGCGCCGTCGGCGATCACCAGCAACGCCGCGGACAATACTTTCCCGTTGTCCAGGTCGAGCGTGATGCGGTCCTCGCGTTGCACGAATGTTGTCACGCGCGCGGGACAAACGCGGCGCACGCCGGCCGGTTCCAATGCGCCCCACAAGGTTCCTGCGATCAGCTTGTTCTCGACGATCCAGCCGAGTTGCGCGCGTCCCTCGCTCGCGGCGTCGAACCCGAGTTCCGCACCGGACGCGGCATCCCACACGCACATGCGTCGATACGGCGACACCCGCGCTTCCGCGATGCTTCGCCACGCACCAAGTTCATCCAGCAAACGCGCAGACGAAGGGGCCAATGCGATCACGCGCAGGTCTTCGGGTTCGTTCGCGTGCCAGGGTTTGGGCTCGTGCGCTTCCAGCAGCGCCACCGAAAAACCCTGCCGTGCCAGCGACAGCGCGCACGCGGCGCCCACCATGCCTCCGCCGGCAATCGCGATGTCGAGCGCCGGTCGACGCGCGTTCATGGGCCGGCGTCCAGAACGGCAGCAGGAGGCAACCCGCGAAAACCCATGCCCCTGTGCGCGACCGCATGCCTCAGCGGCGGGATGCCGTCCAATGTCAGCAACGCCAGCGAGCGCAACGGCGCCAGCGCGGGTTGCACGAGGCAACCCAGCGCGATCAAGCCGTGGCTGAAAGCCAATACGCCATCGCGATCGGGCGCGCGACGTGTGGCATATTCATTCAACAAGACCGATGCTCCCGGATCATCGGACCCGGCAGTCAATTCCGCCAGCGTCAGCGCATCGCGCAAACCCAGGTTGAAGCCCTGCGCGCCGATCGGGTGCACGGTTTGCGCCGCGTTGCCGATCAGCACAGCGCGTGGCGCAGTGACTGCATCGGCCAGCATGCGGTGGATGTGATGCGGGAAACGCTTGCCCGGTCGCGACAATGCGGCGAGCTTCCAGCCGAAGCGCTGCTGCGCCAGCGCGACGAATGCCGCATCGTCCATCGCGGCGACTTCGTCGTGGCGATCGGCCGACACCGTCAGCACCAGGCCACGCCGCTGGTTCGGCAGCGGCAGCAACGCGACGGGGCCTTCGTCGGTGAAGCGTTCGAACGCGCAATCCGGGATGTCGCGCTCGCACGCGAGCGTGCAGACGAACAGGCTCTGCCCATAATCGTGTGCCTGCGCGCCAATGCCGAGCTGCTTGCGCACCAGCGAATCGCTGCCGTCGGCGCCGACCACCAGCCGCGCCTCGATGTCGCGTTCGCCGTCAGCCACGGCGATGCGCGCGCGCCAACCCGACTCGGCCGGCTCGATCGAAATCAGTTTCGCGGGAGCGAGACGTTGAACGCGGCTGCACATCGCAAGCTGATGCTGCAAAGTTGCGCCCAATACGCTTCCCGGCACCACGCGTCCCAGCGCATCCACGCCGGCGTCGGCGGCGGTCATCCGCAGACGGCCGAATTCGCCCGCGCGGCTGACCTCGACGCGGCGGATCGTGCCCGCAGCCGTTTCGAGCCGCGGCCATACCCGCAACATCTTCAATGCGTTCACCGAGGCGCGCGCGAGCACGAGGTTGCGATCGTCGTCGGATGCGCGCTGTTCACCGATCGCGCCGCGCGGAGGCGTCGCCTCCAACAAAGTCGCGCGACGGCCGCCAGCCTCCAGCGCCAGCGCGAGACTCGCGCCGACCAGCCCACCGCCCACGATCAATATGTCGGTGCGTTCCGTCATCCCGGAATGATAGCCGGTTGACCCGGGTCAGCCCGCGGCGTT
>DATFGT010000095.1:0-8121 GCA_035249175.1 Rhodanobacteraceae bacterium | reverse complement strand
CCTGCGCGCTGGTTTCGCCGAGTTCGAGAAAGCCGGCCGGGAAGGTCCACAGCCCCAGCCGCGGTTCGATGTTGCGGCGGCACATCAGCACCTGGCCGTCGTCCGCTTCCGGCACGACGCCGACGATGACCTTGGGGTTGCGATACTGGATGTGTCCGCAGGCCGGGCAGACGTGCCGCGGCAAGTGATCGCCGTCGGGCACGCGGAACTCGACCTTGCTGCCGCATGCATTGCAGAACTGGGTTTCTGGATACATCGCGGCTCACGATCGCCGGCGCAGGGCCGCGGATCGCGGTGCCTGACAAGGGGTGGTGCCGAAGGTGGGACTCGAACCCACACGCTTTTCAGGGCGGCGGATTTTGAGTCCGCTGCGTCTACCGATTCCGCCACTTCGGCGACGGGCCGCAAAGTATGCGGGAGCACCACGCAATTGCCAAGCGCGGATCCACCCCGGATGGCCGCGCGGCGCTGAATCTTCGCCAACCACGCACGGCGACTTTGACCCATATTGACGACCTATTTACGCACACGTTCGCATCATGGCTGAGTGGCCGTGAACCCGCACAGTGTTTGCCACCCTTCCGTTTTCATGACAAGGAGAGTTTCCATGCGATCCCTCAACCTGCTTTTCAGCGCCGTGGCCGCCTTGGGAATGGCCGTGGCCGCTTCAGCCCAGAACGACCCCACCGCCACGCCACCGACCCATCCAGCGACTTCAGGTGCCAGCAAGCCGGCTGGCCAGATGGGCAATTCCGGCGGTGGCTTGAGCATGCACATGAGCCCGCGCGAAGCGCGGATGGCGTTCCAGAACATGGACACCAACCACGATGGTGTTCTCGACCGTTCGGAGTTCATGCACAACGGCGACAGCGGCCAGCGCTTTGCCGGCTGCGACACCTACCATGACGGAAAACTCTCCGAGGCCGAATACGTCGCGTGCTCGCAGCGGCCGCCGACCACCGACGACCAGCACCCTTGACCCATCGCGCTTGCGAATCTGTACGTCAGTTGTCCAGCGACAACTGGCGTTCGCCGCGCGCGTACCATTCGCCGCCGGTCGGTTCGAACACATTGCAGCGCGTCATTGGATGTTGATAGACGTGCACGCTGACCGCAAGCTCGGTATTGCTGGCGTTGCAGATCGTGTGGTGTTCGTGCGGGGGGATCAGGCTGCCTGCTGAGCCCGCGCCGGCCTGGATCACGCCCGCGGGAATGAAGCGGTAGCGGCCGCCGTCGTGTTCGCGCAACTCGTATTGCACCACTTCCAGTGCGCCCTGCCACACGCCTTCGACACACCACATGCCGGCGTGGTCATGGATGGGCGTGCCTTGGCCCGGGCTCCACGTCATGGCCACGACGCAATAGTCGTGTTCGGGACTGCGATACAGCTCGCGGCGCGCGTAATGTCCGGCGCGACCCTCGAACACGCACTCCGGCAGGCGCACGTCGCCTGCATGGATGGCGTCGCAAAGGGCTGAACGCAAGCCACGCATGGCGCTGCCGGTATCGCTGACGGCGACGGCCGCGTCGAACGCGCGGATCAAACGATCACGACCTGGAAAATCGATGCCCATGGCATAAGCTTATATCGTCACCATCTACGTGTGGCAAGCCGCAAGTGGCGGAACGAACGCGCGCCTCAGAGCGTCGCCATGAAAGCGCCAATCGCGGCACCGAAACGGCCGGTATCGACCAGGAATGCATCATGGCCTTGCGGCGAGTCGAGGCCGACGAAGGTGGTGTCGGTGCCGGTTGCGTGGAGGTCATCCGCGAGTTGCTGCTGCTGTTCCAGCGGAAACAGGATGTCGGTTTCAACCCCGATCACCAGTGCGCGCTCCAGTTTCATCTTCGCCAGCGCGTTGCGCACCGCGGTAGCGGGGTCGGGGGCGCCACCGTATTCGGCGAGGTCGAACCAGTCCGACGCGCGCGACAGATATAAATAGCAATTCGGATCGAATGAACGCGTGAAGCGCCGCGCGTGGGCATTGAGGTAGGACTCGATTTCGAATTCCGCTCCGAACGGATCGTCTTCGCGTTGCTCCGGATCGAGCCGGATGCGTCCGAAGCGTCCGCGCCATTCCAGCGCGGAGCGATAGGTGATCACGCCGAGCTTGCGGGCGATGTTCATGCCGGTTTCGGGATAGCGTGCGTCGTCGTAGCGGCCCTCGTTCCAATTCGGGTCCAGCCGGATGGCCTCGCGTTGCAGCGACCGGATCGCGATCGCGAACGGTTGCGCGCGAGGCGCGGTGCACACGCTCACATGGGCGCGCGTGAAACCCGGCTGGTGCGCCAGGCATCCCAGCGCCGACATGCCGCCCATCGAACAGCCGACCAGCGCGGCGAGGCGTTCGATGCCGAGCCCGCGCGCGAGTTCGTAACCGGCATTGCCGACGTCTTCCAGCGACAGTTCGGGGAAATCGAGTCGCCACGGTTCTCCGTTGGCGGGATTGATCGATGCCGGTCCGCTCGATCCCTTGCAACTGCCCAGCGAGTTCACGCAAATCACGAACCAGCGGTTGGTGTCGATGGCCTTGCCGGCGCCGAGGATGTCTTCCCACCAGCCGGGCGAATCGTCGACCGCATTGCTGGCCGCGTGCGCGCTCGGCGACAGGCCTGTGAGGATCAGCACCGCGTTGTCGCGCGAGGCGTTCAAGGCGCCCCAGGTTTCGTACGCAAGTTGCGCGCCGCGCAGTTCGCCGCCGCGCTTCATCTTGAACGGTGAGGGCAGGTCGAAATACTGGCGGGCGTCGGCCAAGACGATTCCTTGCGGTGGCGGAGCCCAGAAGGTTAGCGAGCGCATGGGATTCGGCCAAGTGATGCGCGCTGTTCTTCACCTGAGCAAGGTGGATCGGGTCGAAGGGAATGGCTTTTCCCCTCGTCCCGAGTCCCGAATCAATCCACCTTGTCGATCGTGAGCGCGATGGGGGCGCGCGAATCGGTGGCGACTTCGACCGGCATGGACTCCAGGTCGCCCGCTTCCGGCATCGCCTTGCCGGACTTGCTGATGCGTGCGGCCACCGTGACCTTGGCGAATTTCGAAAGCGTCATTGCGGGCGTCATTGCCATGTCATCGGTCAGCGTGACTTTCGCGGGCAAGGCGGACGCCTTCAGGCGCGCGACCGCCAACGGCATCGGCGGCCCGCCCACGGCGCGCGCGAATACGAACAGCGTATCCGCCGGTTGGACCTTTGCGGCGAGCTTCGGGTCGAGCTTGACGATGACGTTGAGTGCCAAGGAAGAAGTGGCGGCGGACGCCGATGGCGGGGGGGTGGGATCGGTGGCAGCGAGCGTGGTCTGCGTGTCGCCACCGGCACGGGCTTCGGCTTCTGCCAATTCCTGCTTCACGGTATCGGCGACGCGGGAACCGGGCTCGAGCAGCGGCAGCAGAACCTTCCACTGCTTCGCCGCGTCGGCGTAGTCGCCGCGCTGGAAATCGCTGATGCCGAGCAGCCACAGCGCGCGCTGGTGGGCCGGCTCGATCTGCAGGGCGCGCTGCAACTTCGTGCGCGAGGCATCGTCGATCCGGTGGGAAGGGCTGGTTTCCGCCGTGGCTTCCGCCCACGCCACCATCGCGTCGGGATCGTCAGGCTTCAGCTTCAAGAGGTGGTTCAGCGCGCCCAGCGCCTGTTGCGGCTGGTTCAGCGCGGAATACGCCTGCGCCAGCAGCGCCCAGCCTTGTGCGTCATTCGGCTTGCGCTGCAGGCTCTCCTGCAATTGCCGGGCGGCATCGACCAGAGTCGTCTGATTGTCGACGCGCACCGGCTGCAGCGCCTGTGGCGTGCCGATCGCGAGATACGCGCCCAGCACCAGCGGCGGCGTCACCAGCGCGAGAACGAGCGCCAGCACGAATGGCCCGCGCGGACGGCCTTCGCGGCGCGCGCTGCGCAGCATCGGCACCAACACGCAAGCGAGGGCGGCCACCACCATGATGGCGGCGATGACGAGAAAGCGGATGGTCACCAATCGTCTCCGAGGTCTTCAGCGATGGTGCGGGCCGGCCGCGTGCGTCGGCGCAGCAGCACGACCACCACGGTGCCGCCCGCGAGCAGGATCACGGGCGTGCCGAACCATAACGCGATCGTCGAGGGCGCGAGCGGCGGGTCGTACAGAATGAACGTGGAATAGCGCGCGACCAGCCAGTCCTTGATTTCCTTGTCGCTCTTGCCCTGCTGCATCATGTCGAAGATCTGCCGGCGCAACTGCTTGGCGAAATCGGCGTTCGATGCCAACAGGCTTTCGTCCTGGCAGACCATGCAGCGCAGTTCGCGGGTCAGGTGCTGGAAACGGTCCCGCTGGGCGTTGTCCTTGAACGGTAGCGGATCGATCGCGAATGCGGCAGCGCTGAGTGCCAGCGCGAAGGCAACAAGCATGACGATGAGCAGGCGTTTCATGTGCCCGCCTGCTCGAGCGCGCGGATCTTCGGTTCCAGTTCCTTCGCGACCACGTCGGGCGTCAACGGTCCGATGTGCTTGTAGCGGATGACGCCTTCCGCGTCGATGAGGTACGTTTCCGGTGCGCCGTACACGCCGAAGTTGATCGCGGTATCGCCCGATTGGTCGGTGATCACCTCGTGGTAGGGATCGCCATGTCGATCCAGCCATGCCCGCGCGTCCTGCGGCGCATCCTTGTAGTCGTAGCCGATCAGCGGAATGCCGAATTTGTCGCGGTACGCCATCAGCACCGGATGTTCGTCGCCACAGGCGAAGCACCAGCTCGCGAAAACATTGAGCAGGTAGGGCTTGCCCAGCAGGTCGGCCTTGGTGACGAACTGCGTCGGCTGCTCCAGTCGGGGCAGGCGGAACTCGGGCGCGGGCTTGTCGATCAACGGGCTGGGCACGAAGCGCGCGTCGTGGCTCTGGTTCCACGCCAGTCCGATCACGAAAAACGCCACCAGCGCCGCGAACACGATCAGGGGCACGAAACGGCCGAGGGGTTTGCGCGCAACTTCGTTCACGCTTCGCCTTCCGCCAGCTTGCGTGGCGTTTCGGGTTCGGGTTTCGCGTGCACGGTTTCGGGTTCCACTGCACGCTTCAGCCGGAAGCGCCTGTCCAGCACCACCGCGAAGCCGCCCAGCATCATCAGCACGCCGCCGCCCCAGATCCAGCGCACGAAGGGTTTGTCGTACACGCGCAGCGACCATGCGCCGTCGCCAATCGAATCCCCGAGTGAAACGTACAGATCGCGGAATACGCCCGCCTCGATCGCGGCTTCGGTTTGCACTTGCCCGCCGGAATACGTGCGCTTCTGCGGATGCAAGGTCACGATGTGCTTGCCGTTGCGGGTGATCACGACGGTGCCCTGTTGCGCGCGGTAGTTCGGCCCCTGCGTTTCGGTGACGCCATTGAAGTGGAAGTCGTAGGCGCCGACGTCGACGCTCGCACCCGGCTTCATGCTGACGTCCTGCTCGACGCTCATGGAAGTCGTCAGGATCGCGCCCGCGATGAACACGCCGATGCCGAAATGCGCAAGCATCATGCCCAGCATTTCGAACGGATAGCGTTTGCCGCGCGGCGCTTCGCGCCAGCGCTTGATCGCGAACAGCGCCACACCCGCCATCACCCACACGGCTGCAGTGATGCCGAGCAATTGATACCAGCCACGTGCACCGACAATGAAACCGATGATGCCCGCCACGACGGCGAGCGCGATGATGCGGACCAGCGCATTCCGCCATACCTTCAGGTCGGCCTTGCCCCAGTGCGACAGCGGGCCGAACGGCAACGCCAGCACCAGCGGCGTCATCAGGATCAGGAACAGCGGCCCGAAGTAGGGCGGCCCCACCGAGATGCGTCCGATGTTCAACGCTTCGCCGACCAGCGGATACAGCGTGCCCAGCAACACCATCGCGCAGGCTACCGTGAGCATCAGGTTCCCGATCACCATCAGGGTTTCGCGGGAGGCCAGCGCGAATGACTTGCCGCCGGTGACCTTCGGCGCGCGCAACGCGTACAGCAACAGCGAGCCGCCGACCACCACCGCGAGATAGACGAGGATGAACACGCCGCGCGCCGGTGCGAAGGCGAACGCGTGCACGCTGGTGAGCAAGCCCGAGCGCACCAGGAACGTGCCGAGCAGCGAGAACGCGAATCCGAAGATCGACAGCAGCAGCGTCCACGCGCGCAGGCCATCGCGCTTGTCGGTGATTGCCTGCGCGTGGATCAGCGCGGCACCGATCAGCCAGGGCATGAACGAGGCGTTCTCGACCGGATCCCAGAACCACCAGCCGCCCCAGCCGAGTTCGTAGTACGCCCACGCGCTGCCCGCGACGATTCCGAGGGTGAGGAAGCCCCACGCCACGTTCGTCCACGGACGTGCCCAGCGTACCCAAGTGGATTTGAGTTCACCGCCGAGCAGCGAGGCGATCGCGAACGCGAACGCCACGCTGAAACCGACGTAGCCCATATACAACGTCGGCGGATGGAATACGAGGCCCGGGTCCTGCAGTACAGGATTGAGGTCCGCGCCGTTGGGGGGTACCGGGAACAGCCGCAGGAACGGATTCGACGTCGTGATCATGTACAGCAGGAAACCGAACGCCACGAATCCGAGCACGCCGATCACGCGCGAGAAGAACGCTTCGGGCAGCTTGCCGCCCAACACCACCAACGCCACCGTCCAGCCGTTGAGGATCAGCATCCACAGCAGCAGCGAACCTTCGTGCGCGCCCCATACCGCCGAGAGCTTGTAGAACCACGGCAATGACAAGTTCGAGTTCTGGGCCACGTACGCCACCGAGAAGTCGTTGATCCAGAACGACCACATCAAGATGCCGAACGCCAGCGCCACGAACACGGCCTGGCCGATCGCGAGTGTCGTCGCGGTCGCCATCAAGGGCTTGCTGCCCCGCCACGCGCCGATGATCGGTAGCACGCACTGCAGCGCCGACAGCACCAGCGCAAGGATCAGCGCGACCTGGCCGAGTTCTGGATTCACGGTGCGCCCCCGCCCTGCGCGGGCTTCGGCACGCGATGTTCCTTCTCGGCCTTGGCGATCGCCTGCTCGACCTGCGGCGGCATGTAGGTGGAATCGTGCTTGGCCAGCACCTGGGTGGCGACGAACTTGCCGTTTTCCAGCTTGCCGGTGGTGATGGTGCTCTGGCCCACGCGGAACAGGTCGGGCAGGATGCCGGTGTAGCTCACCGGGATGCTCTGGAAGCGGTCGGTGATCACGAAGTCGGTGGTCAGCGTGCCGGGCACGCGATGCACGCTGCCTTCCTTGACGATGCCACCGAGGCGAAATGGATGGCCATCGGGCGCCTTGCCCGCGTCCACTTCCGTGGGCGAGTAGAGATACGTCATGTTCTTCTGCAGCGCGAACACCGACAGCGTGGTCGCGACGCCGACCGCGCCGAAGATCAGCAGGGTGATGATCAGTCGCCGCTTGCGAACCGGGTTCATGTCGATGCCTCCGCGTGCGGCGCGCGTGTGTTGCGGGTGCGCTCGCGCGCGAGCTTGCCGCGCAATTCGCGCGTCAATCGCCGCCGGCGCAGCGCGGGCGCGAACCAGTCCCATGCCAGCACGATGACGAACACCGCGTACGCGGGCCACACGTACACGGCATAACCACCCATTGCGAGCCAGTGAGCCATGTCAGGTAGGTGCTCCCGTCGTCTGGGCGGGTTGTCCGCCGACCAATGCGCGTACCCATTGCTTCCCGCTTTCCAGCGACAACAAGCCGGTGCGCGCGCGGCCCAGCAGACTTGCGAAGAAATACAGGTGGGTCGCCAGCGCCATCATCAGCAGCGGCCACAGCATCGACGGCGCGATGGAAGACCGCGCCGGGTCGAGGAAATTCACCGTGGTGCCCTGGTGCAGGGTGTTCCACCATTGCACCGAGTAGTGGACGATGGGCAGGTTCACGATGCCGACCAGTGCCAGCAGCGAAGCGGCACGCGCGCCGCGACGGCGATCCTCGAAAGCGTTGTACAGGCCAATCACGCCGAAGTAGAGGAACAGCAATACCAGTTCGGAGGTCAGCCGTGCATCCCAGGTCCACCAGGTGCCCCACATCGGCTTGCCCCAAAGCGAGCCGGTGACCAGTGTGATGAAAGTAAACGCGGCGCCGGTCGGCGCGCATTCCATCGCGATCACTTCGGCCAGCTTCACTCGCCACACCAGCGCG
>DATFGT010000094.1:0-52197 GCA_035249175.1 Rhodanobacteraceae bacterium | reverse complement strand
CAGTTTCTGCTGCACGTCTGCAAGCGCGGCTTCATTGGCCTTCAGCTTGTCGCCTATGCCCGCCACTTCGGCCATGATCGGCGCGACATCTTCGCCTTTTGCCTTGGCCTGTCCGATCGCCTTGGAACGCGCGTTGCGCTGTGCCTGCAGTTCCTGCGTTTCGGTGGCGAGCCGCTTGCGGTCGGCTTCCAGCGATTCGATCGACGCAACATCGAGCTCGTAGCCGCGCGTCTTCAGGCGCGCCGCGGTGTCGGCGAGATGCGCGCGCAGCAGTGCCGGATCCAACATCTTCGACCCTCGTGGAACCAAGGAAAACGCGCATTATCGCCGAACACACGCCAGCGTGCCGGTACGGCACGCCGGCACGGAGGGGGCGATGTCAATCAGAGGTCAGTCAGAACGCGACCGCGCGCCTTGCATTGCGGCGGCCCAGCCACCATGCGATCACGATGCCTGCCAGCAGCCAGCCGATCCCCTGGTCGAGCAGATTGCCGACCACGTAGTCGGCCGGAAACTTGTACCAGTTCCACAGCGGCACGATGTCCAGCAGCCAACCGAACACACCGAAGATCGTCACACCCAACACACGCATGCCAAAACCCCAGGCCGTGCCGGCGAGCATGAACGCGACCAGCAGCGCGCCCAGCAGGTCGATCACGAATTGCCTGCCGAGTTCGGGCAGCATGTTCGTGACGATGGTGTTGGCGGGACTGACCACCACGAACAGGGACGGATTTTTTTGTGCCCGTTCGGTCCAGTCCTGCACCGCCGCTGCGTCCTTCATTTTTTCGGGCGCCAGGTAAGGCAGCAAATACATTCCGGAATCCGGCAACCCGCTGCTGGCCGCCTGCAGCACGACAGCCTCGTTCTGCGGCGTACGAAAACCCATTTCGCCGATCGGCAAAAGCATGTGCGCGACGAACTGCCAGATGAAAATCACGATGGCGCCGAGCAGCGCCGCAACCGCGATACGCATGGCACACCTCCCCGTGAAGTGGCGTACACGCTAAGACGCGGGCCTGACAGGCGTCAAGCTGCATCGCAGCACGGCACTCAGGGCGAAACGGCCGACACGCCAGGGCGAACGAATGCGGTCGCGGCGCATGTGGTCAGCGCGCGCGTGCCGCGGCCCGCGCCTGCCGCAACGTTTCGAGCTTTTCCCTGATCTTCGCCTCGATGCCATTCGCGGTGGGCGCATAGAACTCGGTGCCAACCAGCGCATCCGGGAGGCATTGCTGGTCCAGCGCGACGCCGCCCTCGATGTCGTGGTCGTATTGATAGCCCTTGCCGTAGCCGAGCCCCTTCATCAGCCTGGTCGGTGCGTTGCGCAAATGCATGGGCACTTCGAGCGTTCCGGTTTCGCGCACCATCGCGCGCGCAGCGCCGTAAGCGACGTAGGCGGCGTTGCTCTTGGGTGCCATCGCGAGATACAGCGCGATTTCCGCCAGCGCCAGTTCGCCTTCCGGTGAACCCAGTCGCTCGTAGGTATCCCAACCGTGCAGCGCCAGTTGCCATGCGCGCGGGTCGGCAAGGCCGATGTCCTCCACCGCCATGCGTACCATCCGCCGCGCGAGGTACAGCGGCTCGCAGCCGCCATCGAGCATGCGCACGAGCCAGTACAACGCGGCATCGGGATCGGACGAGCGCACCGACTTGTGCAGTGCCGAAATCTGGTCATAGAACTGCTCGCCGCCCTTGTCGAAGCGGCGCGTACGGTCGGCCAACACCTGCTGCAATGTGGCTTCGTCGATACGGCTGTCGTGTGCGAGCTCCGCCGCGATTTCGAGGAAAGTCAGCGCGCGCCGCACGTCGCCGTCCGCGGCTTTCGCCATCAACATCAAGGCATCGTGATCGACCTGCAGCTGCAATGAGCCGAGCCCGCGTTCCTCGTCGGCCAGAGCGCGCTTCAGCGCCACCACGATGGCATCGGCGCCTACTGCGTCCATCACGTGCACGCGACAGCGCGACAGCAAAGCCGAGTTCAATTCGAACGAAGGATTCTCGGTGGTCGCACCCACGAACACGATCACGCCACGTTCGATGTGCGGCAGGAAGGCGTCTTGCTGGGCCTTGTTGAAGCGATGCACCTCGTCCACGAACAGCACGCTGCGCCTGCCTTGCATATACAAGGCTTCGGCTTCCGCCAGCGCCTTGCGCACATCGGCCAAGCCCGACAGCACCGCCGAGATCGCCTGGAAATGTGCGTCGGCGTATTGCGCAACCAACAACGCCAAGGTGGTCTTGCCGCAGCCCGGTGGGCCCCACAGCACCATCGAATGCACGCTGCCGGCTTCGAGCGCCCGTCGCAGGGCGGTACCCGGGCCGAGCAGGCGATCTTGTCCCACGATTTCATCCAGCGTGCGCGGCCGCATCCGCTCGGCCATCGGCTTCAGCGCGTCCGACTCAGGGAACAATGCCGGCGATCCGGCATGGGGGCGATTGCGACTCGGCATCGGGCCATCATAGACAATTACGTTGCCGACGGTCGCTAGGTGCGCGCGACGGCCTGCCGGCGCCGGTATGCAAAGTACGCCACGCCCGTGAAGCCGGTCAGGACCGCGGGAATCAGCAGCGTGCGTTCCTGCCACCACCGGTACGTCAATGCGCTCACAAAGCCGCCGGCGAGGAATGCCGCGAACAGCGCCAGATACAGGCGAACCCGGCGTCCGTCCGCGCCGTCGCCGCGCAGCCACTGACCCAGGAAGGTGCCGAGATCGGTGACCATGCCCGATACATGGCTGGTGCGGACAACCGCGCCGCTATACGTTGCGGCCATTGCGTTCTGCAATCCCGATGCCGCCGCGGCCAACCACAAACCAGCGTCAATGTGCCTATGCAGCAGCGGCACCGCGATGAACAACATGGCGGATTCGATGGTGAGCGCCACGCCATAACGTCGACCGAGCTTCAGCGCGCTGTTGCCGATGATGTAACCGCTGATCGCACATCCGGCCACGAAGGCCAGCAGCATCGCGCCGAAATGCAGCAGGCTGGCCACGTCGCCCGCCATGGCCGAAACGCCGAGCAGCGACGTCGTGCCGGTCATGTGGGTCACTGCCTGATGGCGAAAGCCGAGAAAGCCCATGGCGTTGATCATGCCGGCGATGAACGCCAGCACGATCCCGCCGAACCATGCCCAGCGCGGCAATCTCGCGATCATATCCACCGTCCGCGCAATGTCACTGGGCCGTACCCCGACCGGCCTTTCCCCCGTCGTCGGTAAAACGACGTGGTTTTATCCCGAGGGCTATATGTCACGAACCATCATCTGGATTGAGTCAGAGCCCAACGCACCAAATGTTCATGGTGCGACTTGCCCTGCTCGGAAGCCACGTACTCGATAGCAGCAACACGGAATCCGAAAGGCTCGATGCTCCGGCGCTCCATGGGAGACCGATTCCCGTAACCCAGGGTGAGGTGCGCTTCGCATTTGGCCCGGGAGACGAATATGCCGGCATGACGCTGCGCGTTTGCGAGCGCGATACGCAGGTCCGCGAACTTCTCCTGGCTCTCCGCGTCCGCAATGGCAACGCATGCTTGACCCTCTCTTCCGAATCGCGCAACGGAATCGAACACCAGCTCGAATGCGGGAAAAGAAAAATGATGGGCAGCTTCCGCCAACGCGTTCGGCAACGGTTGTCGCCTTTGCTTTGGCTTGCCGCATTCCGCGACGCTGACGTGCAGGATTTCGGGCAGCCTCGTGTCAACGGCGGCGGCTTCCTGGCTGCAGATACGTCGTTGCCAGTCGACCACACGAGGCAGATCGCGTGTTGCCGGATAGATCGCAAAGAACGTCACCCACAAACAAGGGATGGCATCGGCTCCAAGCGATTCGGGCAGCCAGGTTTCGGGAAACAAATCCTCCATTGCCCTCTACCTCTACGCGCTCCGCCGGTACCGCCTGCTCGTATCGTACAGCGCACCGCTGGCCCGCCCCAGCAGGCGGATCGCTCCAATCGACCTAACAATGGGCGCGCGGGCCATGCAAGCGCGCCAATCCCGATGAGGCCCTTCGATGCGCGGTGTCGAACGCGCCCAGGCATCTAGCGGTGAGTGGCGGGCTTGCCCACCGACGAGGAGGGGGCGACCGAGGCGTCGCCCACGACGTCGGTGCCCTTGGGCGGCACGAACTTGAACGTGTCGGCCGGAAGTCGCGGGTTGCGTTGCCACCCGGAAAACGCGATTTCGGTGCGGTTGCCCAGCGTGTCCTTGAATATCATCCGACGCGGACCCGACGCGTCGAATCCGATCTCGGCATATTCGAACTGCGGATCCTTGCTGCGCGACACCAGCCGCAACCATTCAAGCCCCTCGCGCGTGCCGGCGTCACTGGCTTTGAAATCGCTGTCGAGCTGGGTGAGGTCGGTGAGCACGGTGAGAGGGCTGTGCGCCTCCTCACTGCCCTGGTCGCGCACGGTGACCTGTTCGAGGTCGGGCTCGTACACCCAGACCTTCTTGCCATCGGCGACGATCAATTGCTGGTACGGATCGGTAACCTGCCAACGGAACAGGCGCGGCGCCTGCAGTGCCAGCAGTCCGTGGCTGGAACCGGTGATGTTGCCGTGCGCGTCATAAACGGTCTGGCTGAAGTTGCCTGCCAATGAACGCAGGCCATTGGCGAAGGCGTCCAGCCGCGCACGCCCGCCGGTAGCCGCGAAAGCCGTACACGCGAATAGCGACAAAACGATACCCAGCATCAACTTGCGCATGGCGGGATTCCTTGGAAACTGGTGCATGTTGGTATACCGGAATGAACAGACGCCGAAGGGATCCTGGCGAGCTTCGATACTCGGGCCACGGCCCTCCGTTCGCGCTGAGCGTAGCGAGCAACGCGAGCGAAGTCGAAGCGCGTCGCAAGCGAGAAGCCTCCTGAGGAGCAGCTGTTATGGAAAGTCAGGCCATGGATGGCCGTTCTGGACTCCACGGCTCGAAGGCCCCCGGCTGGACATCTGTGCGGCGAAGCCGCGATCGGGGATGATCGCAAAAATCATGGCGGCGGTGGCGCGATCACTTCCCTCTGCCCATTGTGTTGCGGCGGCGTCACCACGCCCTCCTGCTCCATTTGCTCGATCAGGCGTGCGGCGCGGTTATAGCCGATCCGCAGGTGCCGCTGCACGCCCGAAATCGACGCGCGCCGGCTGGACGTCACGATCTGGACGGCGCGGTCGTACAACGCGTTGTCGTCGGCCGAACTTTCTTCTTCGGGCAGGCCGGATTCATTGATGACCTTGCCGTCGCCCAGCGTCTGCACTTCTTCCAGCACCCCATCGATGTAATCCGGCGCGCCCTGCGTGCGCAGCCATTCGACCACCTTGTGGACGTCATCGTCACCCACGAACGCTCCGTGCACGCGCTCCGGGGTCGCGGTGCCGGGTGGCAGGTACAACATGTCGCCGTTGCCCAGCAGCGTTTCCGCGCCGGACTGGTCGAGAATGGTGCGCGAATCGATCTTCGATGAAACCTGGAACGCGATGCGGGTCGGGATGTTGGCCTTGATCAAACCCGTGATCACGTCCACCGATGGCCGCTGCGTTGCAAGGACCAGGTGCACACCCGCCGCACGTGCCTTCTGCGCGAGGCGCGCGATCAATTCCTCGACCTTTTTGCCGACGATCATCATCATGTCGGCGAATTCATCGATGATCACGACGATGAACGGCAGCGGCTGCAACGGTTGCGCCTTGTCTTCCGGCGCGTCGGGATTGGTCTTGAACAACGGGTCGGGCAGCGGCTGGCCCGCGGCCTCGGCGTCCCGCACCTTCTTGTTGAAGCCCGCGAGATTGCGCACGCCCACCGCCGCCATCAGCTTGTAGCGGCGCTCCATTTCGGCCACGCACCAGCGCAGCGCGTTGGCGGCCTCCTTCATGTCGGTCACGACCGGCGCCAGCAGATGCGGAATCTTGTCGTACACCGACAGTTCCAGCATCTTGGGGTCGATCATGATCATGCGGACGTCGGTGGGCTTGGCTTTGAACAGCAGCGACAGCACCATCGCGTTCAGCGCCACCGACTTGCCCGAACCCGTGGTGCCCGCCACCAACAGATGCGGCATCTTTTGCAAATCGACCACCACGGGTCGTCCGCCGATGTCCTTGCCCAGCGCCAGCGACAATGGCGAGCGTGCGTCGCCGTATTCGCGTGAACTGAAGATTTCCGACAGGTACACGATCTCCCGGTGCGCGTTCGGAATCTCGAGGCCGATCACGTTCTTGCCGGGAATCACGTCGACCACGCGCACGCTGACCAGAGACAAACCTCTCGCGATGTCCTTGTCCAGCGAGGAGATCTGGCTACCACGCACGCCAGGCGCGGGCTCCAGTTCGAAGCGCGTGATCACCGGACCGGGATGCGCGCTGACCACGTGCGCGTCGATGCGGAAGTCCTTGAGCTTCATCTCGACCTGGCGCGACAGCACTTCCAATGTCTCTTCGGAATAGCCCTTGCCCGACTGCGGCTGCGGCTCTTCCAGCAACGACAGCGGCGGCAGTTCACCTTCGGCCGCGGCGCCGGTGAACAGTGGAATCTGGGTTTCCCGCTTGGCGCGCTCGCTTTTCACGATCGGCGCAGGCGCGGGCTCGATGCGCACCGGTTCGCGCTTGGCGCGCCGTTCGCTGTCTTCCTTGCGCGCCGTTCCGCGTTCCACCCGCGCGGCGCGCGCGGCAAGGGTTTCCGGCGCGCGTTTCAACCTGCCGCGCACCCAGGAAGTGCCCACCAACACTTGCTGCCCGGTCCAGTCCATCACGCGGAACCAGGAGAGTCCGGTAATCCAGGTCACGGCAATCAGCGCCAGTGCGAACAGCAACAGCAATGCACCGAGCTCGCCGAAACCACGATGCAGGATGCCGCCCGCGCCACAGCCCAGAAGCCCGCCGGCAGCAATAACATCGTTGCATTCCGCGTCCGACGCGTGCAGCCACGCCAATCCGCAACTCCCCACGAAAAACGCCACGAATCCGATCAGGCGCAAGCTGGGTTCCCACTTGCTCTCGCCCTCATTGCGTCGGTACCAGCCCCGCAATACGCCGACCGCGAGCACGATCAGCAACAGCGGAAACGCATAGGCGACCACGCCAAACAGATGGAACAGCAGGTCGGCGATGTACGCGCCGATCGAACCGCCGAAGTTGTGCACGGTCTGGCCGGGCACACCCGAGTGCCACCAACCCGGGTCTGTCGCGCTGTAGCCGACGAGGCACGCAAACAAATACACCGCGAGAGGAAATAGCAGCAACGCCGCGGCCTCGCGCAACAGCCGCCGCGTGCGTTCACTCATTCCAACGGATCTGGTTTCAGCCTGAACTCTGGCACGCGCCACGCAACGACCTCGATTTCCGATAGCATTCAGCGCGCTGACTATAACGCCATTTCGGCGAGGGCCAAGCCCCGGCATTGCCACGCAACGCCTGCCCGTCCACCAGCACACATTCGGTGCACAAGTTCACGACTTCCACGTCTTGTTCCGCGCCGCCACTCACCACATCCATGTGGCTCGCCCTTCGGGCAGCCTCGGCGTTCGCGCGAGCAAGGCGCGCATGTCCGACAGCGGGGCGCCGGAGTTCGCGCCGGCACGTGATCGGCAAGCGCAAGGGCAATCGAGACAACAGGACGTTGTCGCGATCGCTGCTACCGGCGCCTGGTCTTTTCGCCCCTTTCGGGCAATGCCAAAAGGAGCCCGCGTCGTGGGACGGCGCGGAAAAGACAGGGCTGTCGATTTCGAGCGGGTGCCAAGAGCGCTACGCGCGATCCGCAATCGCCTCTCTTGAACGAGAGAAAAGCGAGCGCGTTAGAGTTTCATGCCCTTCAATGCCGGATGCACCAACTCTCCACCCTCGACATTGATGCCACTGGCGAGGATCGCGTCCTTGTGCCAGTTCTTCTGCGCAAGGCGTGTCACGTAAGGCAGGATCGCCGCCGAAATCGCCTGCGATGAGGTTTGCGGCACCGCGCCGGGCATGTTGGTGACGCAAAAGTGCGTCACGCCATCGACGACGTAGGTGGGATCTTTCCAGGTGGTCGGCCTGGATGTTTCGAAGCAGCCGCCTTGGTCAATCGAAATATCGACCAGCACGCTGCCCTTCTCCATCGACTTCACCATCGCCTTGCTGACCACGTGCGGCGCCTTGGCGCTCGGCACCAGCACCGCACCGACCACGAGATCGGCCGTTGCGACTTCCTCGGCCACGGCCGATTCATAGGCGTACAACGCGGTGACGTTGTCGCCCCAGCCGCGTGCCTGCGCCAAGCGATCCGGGCGCTTGTCGAACACCACCACGTTGATGCCTCCACGGGCCGCCAGCTTCGCCGCATTGCCGCCCGCGACACCCGCACCCAGCACGACCACCTTGCCGCGCTCGGTCGCCGCCAGGCCACCCAGCAGCTTGCCTTTGCCGCCATGCGGCTGGTGCAGCAACGTGGTGCCAACCTGGGTGGCCAGCTTGCCTGCCACCACCGACATCGGCGTCAGCAACGGCAGCGAGCCGTCGGTTTCCTGCACGCTTTCGAACGCGACGCCGGTTAGGCCGATCTTCAACAGCGCCTTGGTGAGCTTGGGATCCGGTGCGAGATGCAGATAGCAGAACAACAGGTGGCGCTTCTCCAGAAGCTTCAGGTCGCCTTCGATCGGCTCCTTCACCTTCACGATCATTTCCGCCTTGTCGTACAGCGCGGCGGCATCCTTGGCGATCTTCACACCTACCTTGGTGTATCGCTCGTTGGCAAAACCGCTCTTCTCGCCCGCGCCCGATTGCAGGTAAACCTCGTGACCGTGACGGATCAGGTCCGCACAGGCCGCAGGAACGAGGGCGACGCGGCCCTCGAGGGTCTTGGTTTCGGAAGGAACGCCGATACGCATGGAAATCATCCTCGTGCAAAAATCGCAACCATCGCGCGCTTGAAATACCGCGCCGAACTCCCCATGCTGCACGACTCGCCACGGCGCCAAATCCGGGACCCGGCGCGCGACGCATCGGTGTCACGGACGCAACAGCCTTCAGGGATCGCCGCATCGAATGATTCGCAGCGGCGGACGAGAGGAAGTTCTGAGCGGACCTTGAAACTAACCCCAGGATTATACATGAGCAGTCCCAGACACAGTCGCCTTCTGATCCTCGGCTCCGGTCCGGCGGGTTACACCGCAGCCGTTTATGCGGCCAGAGCGAACCTGCAACCGATGCTGATCACGGGTCTTACCCAAGGTGGCCAGTTGACCACCACCACCGAGGTCGACAACTGGCCGGGCGACGCGAAGGGCGTGCAAGGTCCCGAGCTGATGCAGCGCATGGCCGAGCACGCCGAGCGCTTCAACACCAGCATAGTGTTCGACCACATACACACCGTGGACCTGAAGCAGCGCCCGTTCAAGCTGAAGGGCGACAGCGGCGAATACAGTTGCGACGCGCTCATCATCGCCACCGGTGCGGATGCGAAATATCTCGGCATCACGTCCGAAACCTTGTTCAAGGGCAAGGGCGTTTCCGCTTGCGCAACCTGCGATGGTTTCTTCTTCCGCAACCAGGACGTGGCCGTGATCGGCGGCGGAAACACCGCCGTCGAGGAGGCTCTGTACCTCGCCAACATCTGCCGCAAGGTCACGCTGGTGCATCGACGCGACAAGCTGCGCGCGGAAAAAATCCTGCAGGACAAGCTGTTTGAGAAGGCCAACGCCGGCAAGGTCGAACTGGTATGGAACCACACGGTCGATGAAGTGCTGGGTGATGACACCGGCGTGACTGGTTTGCGCCTGGTCAGCACCGCCGACGGCAGCAAGCGCAACATTGCGGTCACCGGCATGTTCGTTGCGATCGGCCACACGCCGAACACCGGCGTATTCGAGGGACAGCTGGACATGCGCAACGGTTACATCCAGATCAACAGCGGCCTGGACGGCAACGCCACGGCGACTTCGGTGCGCGGCGTATTTGCGGCCGGCGACGTCGCCGATCATGTTTACAGGCAGGCCGTTACCTCGGCCGGCTTCGGTTGCATGGCGGCGCTGGACGCCGAGAAGTTCCTGGATTCGATCGGGCTGACGGGCTGACGCAACTCGCCGCGCGCGACATCATCCTTCCATCGCGTACAACTCCCACTTGCCGGCGACACCATCCAGTTGATGCGCGCCCACGCTGCGCAGCTCGATACCCGAACCCGCGACCAGATCGCGAACCGCGGGCGTGACGAGGATTTCGCCGGCCTGGGTGGCTTGCAGCACGCCGGCACCGACCTCCACCGCCGTGCCGGCGAGCGTATCGCCAACGCGTTGGCATTCGCCGATGTGCAGGCCCACGCGAATTTCAAGACGCAGCTGATCGCGCGCGGCCTGGCGGACCGATGAGGCAAAACGCAACGCCCGCGCCGGCCCGTCGAAGCTGACCAGGAACCCGGCGCTGTCGTCCGCCATTTCGCGTCCGGGAAAGCGCGCCAGTTCCGCGCGCACGATCGCACGGAAAGCATCCTGCGTTTCGTGCCAGCGCCGCCCGCCGAGATTCGCGGCTGCCTGCTGCGAACTGGCGACGCGCATCCGCAACACCGTGGCCAGCGCGCGCTCGCCGCCTTCCGCGGGGCGCACATTGGCGAGAAACGATTCGACCAGCTCCAATGGCCGCTCGTCACCGGGAAGCAACACATCCATGTCGCTGCCCGGCAGGAACTCCAGCCGCGACCCCGCGATATGTTCGGCGAGATAGAACGCGTGCGCCTGGGGTATCACCGCAAAATCGCGCCGATGCAGGATCAGCGTGGGCGCGCGGATCGACGGCAGTACCGCGCGCGCATCGAAATTGATGATGTAGCGGAATTCGGCGCCCGCGCGGCGCGGCGAATACGACACGCGCTGCATGCGCGTCACCCAGCGCACGTATGCGGGATCGCCCGCAAGCGTCGGCCGCGTCGTGGCCACCATCTGCTCGGTACCCCAGGTCTGGTCCCAGACCTGCGACAGCCGCTCCGAGCGTTCGTGATTCTCGCCGCAAGGATAGCCGGGGGCCACCCGGAAACGCGCGCTGGTATTGCAAAGCAGGAGCGCGCGCACGCGCCGGGGATGGCTGCTGGCGAACAGCAGCGCGGCCGCCGCGGCGTCGCGTTCGGCCAGCAAGGCGGCATGGGTGATGCCGACGTGGTCGAATATCGTCAGCATGTCATCGATCCAGTCTTCCCATGTTGGCGGGAGATCGGCCGGCAACGGATCGGAAATGCCGCTGCCGCGACGGTCGAACACGATCAAGCGGCTGAAGCTGGCCACGCGCTCCAGCAATGCGGCGTTGGCCGGGTAGTCCCACAGCGTTTCGATGCTGCGGCTCATCGGGTTGATGAGCATCAAGTCGAGCGGTCCCTCGCCCATTACCCGGTATGCGATGTCGCCGCGAGGTGTCCGTGCGTACTGGATCGGTGGAGCTTGCACGCTCATGCTGTTCGGACCATGCCGGCGACGCGGGGCGCCAATTGTACGCGCGCCCGGGCCGGCAAAAGCACGGGGGCAACCGGCCGCCCCAGGGACCGGATCACCCGGGAAGCTGACCTACAATGCAGGCATGCTGACGCTGCGCACGCACGAATCCATCGACGACATCGACGCTGATGCCTGGAATGCGCTCGCGGCGGACGACAATCCCTTCATCAGCCATGCGTTCCTCGCCGGCCTTGAACGCACCGCCTGCATCCGCACCGCATTCGGCTGGCGCGCGCAACACCTGACGTTGCGCGACGGCAATGAGTTGATCGGCGCGGCGCCATTGTACGTGAAGGGCAACTCGCACGGCGAGTACGTGTTCGACTGGGCGTGGGCGGATGCCTGGGAACGCGCGGGCGGCGACTATTACCCGAAGTTCCTGTGCGCGGTGCCCTATTCGCCGGTGACCGGGCCCAGGTTGTTGTGCGGTTCCGGAGTCAATGCACACAAGCATCGTTCCACCCTGGCCACCGCATTGCGCGAGGTGACCGAGCAAACCGGGCTATCGTCCCTGCACGTGAATTTCCTGCGCGACGACGAAACCGGCGCATTCGATGACGCATGGTTGCCGCGTTCGGATTGGCAATTCCAGTGGCGCAACACGGACGGCTGGCGCGACTTCCAGGACTTCCTGGGCGCCCTCACCCACAAGCGGCGCAACGCGATCCGCCGCGAACGCGCGCAGGTGATCGAAGCCGGCGTCGAATGCGAATTCCGCGACGGCGGTTCGCTCGACGACGCCGAATGGCGCACCATGCACCACCTGTACACGCATACGTTCGACGAGAAAGGCAACACGCCGACGCTTACCCTGAAATTCTTCCGCCACCTCGGTGCGGCATTTCCGGCCCGCTCGCACGTGGCTTTCGCGCGCAGCGGCCGCGAGGTGGTTGCCGGTGCGCTGTTCCTGTCCAGCGGCGACACGTTGTACGGCCGCTACTGGGGGGCGCGCGAACAGATTCCCGGCCTGCATTTCGAGCTCTGCTACTACCAGGGCATCGATCACTGCCTGCGCCACGGCTTGCTCCGATTCGAACCCGGCGCGCAGGGCTTGCACAAACTCGCCCGCGGTTTCCTGCCCACGCGCACGTATTCTCGCCACTACATCGCGGATGCACGATTCCGCGCGGTGATCCGCGCGTCGCTGGAACGCGAAGCCGCATTGCTGGAAGCGCGCGGCGTCGATTTGCTCGCGCATTCGCCGTTCGCCGAACGCGACGCTTCGCCGCGATGAAAATCCAGTCGCTCGATGCGTTTCCGCCGGGCGTGTTTCCGGATCCCGAACGCGCCTTGGCCGACCCCAACGGGCTGCTGGCTTTCGGCGGCGACCTGTCGCCCCAGCGCCTGATCGCCGCCTACACGCGCGGGATCTTCCCCTGGTACTCGGAAGGCGACCCGCTGCTGTGGTGGTCGCCCGACCCGCGCTGCGTGTTCGCCACCGATGGCGTGCACGTGTCGCACAGTCTCGCCAAATTCCTGCGACGATGCGATTGGCAGTGGAGCATGGACCGCGCATTCGAGGACGTGATGCTCGCCTGCGCCACCCCGCGCGCGGAACAGGGCGGCACCTGGATCACATCCGACATGATGACGGCGTACACCAACCTGCACGTGCTGGGTTACGCGCACTCGCTGGAAGTGTGGGAGGCGGACGAACTGATCGGCGGCCTCTACGGCGTCTCGGCCGGACGCACGTTCAGCGCCGAGTCGATGTTCTCGCGCCGCACCAACGCGTCGAAAGTCGCGCTGCTCGCACTGGCACAGGTATTGCGCGAACGCGGATTCCCGTGGATCGACGCGCAAGTGCCGAATCCGCATTTGCTGCGCATGGGCGCGCGGATGTTGCCGCGCCGGCAATTCGTCGAAGAACTTGCGAAGCTTGTGGCCGAGCCCGCCCCCGACGACTGGCCACGCGTGCTGTCGCGGGTAGCCTTGCTGCAAAGCGCGCGAGTCGGTGGCGCGCGCTGACTCGTCGCCCATTCGACGCCTGCAATCGAACGCCGGTTGGCGTACATTGATCCCTCCCGCCCACCGGAGATGCAGCAGTGACCGACAAACCCGACCCTTTCAAGGCCGCGAAGGACGCCGCCACGTCAGGGCAACGTTTCAGCCGCGGTGTGATGGATTCCGCCCAACAGATCTGGCTGGCTGGTCTGGGGGCGCTTTCGCGCACGCAGCAGGAAGGCGGCAAATTCTTCGATGCGCTGGTCGAGGAAGGCGTGCGCATCCAGGAAAAAACCCATGCCTATACCCAGGAACAGATGAAGCAGGCGCGCGACCAGGCGACGCCGTGGATGGAAGCTGCGCGCGAGCGCACCAACGCGGCCATGGGCAAGCTGGAGCAGGCGTTCGACGAGCGCATCGCGCGAGCGGCCAAGCGCATGAACATGCCCAACCAGTCGGATATTCAGGAATTGTCCGCGCGCATCGACGCGCTGGCGCAGGAACTTCGTGCCGGCCGCGCATCGACGGCCAAGCCGCGAACCGCCGCATCCAAACGCGCCAAGCCGAAAGCCTGAGACACGCCGTGTCCAGCGATCTCGACGCGGACTTTCAGCGCGCCACGGAAGACGTCAAGAGACTCTCCGAGCGCCCTGACAACGACACCCTCCTGAAGCTGTACGCGCTCTACAAGCAGGCCACCGACGGCGACGTCTGCGGTCCCAAGCCCGGCTTCTTCGATTTCATCAACACCGCGAAATACGAGGCGTGGTCGCGCTTGCGCGGCATGCGCACCAACGAGGCGCAGCAGAAGTACATCGAACTGGTGAAGCAGCTTGGGGTGTGAAATACGGAACACGACCCACGCCTCTGCAAAGCCCGCTCCGCACAACAAATCGAATTCGACTGACCGGTTGACCAAGCCAGGCTGCTCGGAGGTCACATGGGTTGGCAAAAACTTGTCGCTATTTTGGCGATCACCGGCTGTTTGGATGGCACTTCAGCCGCGCGGACGTGGGCAGAAATTACCTGGATGTTCCGCGCCGCTCGCGCTGCGTGACGGCAATGGCTTTCGCCAATTCGCGCTCGCGTTCCGTCGGCGCGGCTGCAAGGCCGGCGCGCGCGCCTTCCTGGTCGGCGGCGTTGCGGTTCTGGCTCAGCTTGTATCGGCCGATCAATGATTCGATGCGCAATTCGATGCCGACGATGTGGCGCATTTCCTTGCGCACGTAATCATCGGGCGCGTCGGTGACGCGCCAGCGAGGTTCACGGCCGGCTTCGTTGCGGTCGGTGAGTTGCATCACCAGGTTGTAGAGGCGCGCCTCGTCGTCGAACGTCACCAGTTTGCCGCGCGCTTCCACGGCAAGATAATCCCAGGTCGGCACCTGGCGAGGGTCCTCGCGTTTGCCGGGGTACCACGACGGCGACACATACGCGTGTGGACCCTGGAACAGCACCAGCGCATCGATGCCGTTCCCCGGCGCCTGTGATTGCGGGTTGTAGCGCGCGAGGTGGCCGACCAGCGTCCCGTGCGGACCGCGCGTGCGGTCCAGTTCCCACGGCAGGTACGACGTCCCGAAGCCACTTTCTGGATGCGTGACCAGCACGCCGAAATGCAGGCCATGAATGGCCGCATGCAGGATTTCGGTGCGATCTTCGCGGAACGCCGGACTCGGATACGCCATGGGTTGTCTCGTGATGTTGCGCGCGCGGAACTCAGCGCCGCGGCGGTGCGCCGATGATCGGGCCTTCGTGCTGTCGGTCCCACGCGCGCAGTTCCTCGCGCAAGCCCGCGACGCGCTGGCGCCCCAACGCGCTGTGGTCTTCGTCCAGCAGGTCGCCTCCGAGCAACTCGGCGATGCGTTGCGCCGCGGGCAGCATGGCTTCCCAGGCATCCAGTGCCGCAAGCGGACCCGGCAAGGTGATGAAGAAGGAGAGGCCGGGCGTCGTCAACTCGCCGATCCGCGCCATGTCGAAATAACCCGGCTTCATCATGTTCGCCATGCTGAAGATCGGACCCGCGTCGGGGCGGCCGTCCACGAGGCGATGGAAAATGCTCATGGCCCCGAAACGCAGGCCGGCTCTTTCCGCAGCCACCACGACGTCGCTGCCGCGAAACAATTCGCCCGCGCGCGCGACCACGAACAAGCTGACGATGCGGTCCACCGGGAACTCGTGCGGACGCTGACCTGCCGTGGATTCGACCGGCATGTTGCGATCCGCCGCCACCGTCGCGCCGAGGCGATCCAGCTCGCGCTGCAGCGCCACGTCCAGCTCGCCCTGTTGGGGCGGCGTATCGGGTGCGACGCCATCCGCATCGGTGGTATCGCCGATCACCGGGTCCACGCGCTCGTCGGCTGCTTTGCGCTGGATGACACGGCGGCCATGCTTGACCTTGCGCGGCCGTCCGAAGAAATAAATCGCGACAAGCACCACCACGCCGATGGCGGCGATGATGATGCGCAAGGTGGTGGCGGAAACAGCGACGTCCATGGCGCGGACTTTAGCAAAAATCAGACAGGAACAACGCCGAAGTAGGGCGGGAGTAGCGCAGCGCATCCCGCCAATCGATGCAACAACGGCGGGTTATCGCCCGCCCTACGCCGCAACACCCGCCAGCCGCGTCGCTTCGGCCAGATCGACCTGCACCAGTCGCGACACGCCGGGCTCGCGCATGGTCACGCCGCACAACTGGTAGGCCATTTCCATGGTGGACTTGTTGTGGGTGACGACCATGAATTGCACCTTCTCGGACATGTCGCGCACGAGCTGGCTGAAGCGGCCGACGTTGCCTTCGTCGAGCGGCGCATCCACCTCGTCCAGCAGGCAGAACGGCGCGGGATTCAAGTTGAAGATGGCCATCACCAGCGCCACCGCGGTCATGGCCTTTTCTCCGCCGGACAGCAGCGAGATATGGCTGTTCCGCTTGCCCGGCGGGCGCGCCATCATGGTGACGCCGGCATCCAGCAGGTCCTCGCCCGTCAATTCCAGATAGGCGTGGCCACCCCCGAACAACTTCGGGAACAGGTCCTGGAAGCCTGCGTTGACGCGATCGAACGTATCCTTGAAACGTTCGCGGGTTTCGCGGTCGATCTTGCGGATCGCGTTTTCCAGCGTTTCCAGCGCGGTGGTGAGATCGGTCATCTGCGCGTCCAGGTAATCCTTGCGCTGCGCGGCTTCGGCGTGCTCGGTGATCGCGGCGAGATTGACCGGTTCCAGCCGCGCGATGCGCGCGTCAAGATCGGCGATCTTTTCCTGCCACGCCTCCGGCTGGACCTCGTCGGAGAGGTTGGCCAGCAAGGGTTCGATTTCGAGGCCGGCTTCGCGGATCGCCTCGGCCAGCTGCTCGGCGCGCAGCCGCTGGCCCTGCTCTTCCAGGCGCAGCTTTTCAAGCACGTCGCGTTCGTCCCCCATCGCCTGCTCGGCCGCGTGCCGCGCCTGCTCGTGTTCGCGCAACGTGCTGGCGGAGTCCTCGACCACACGCCGTGCATCGACCAGTTTCCGATCCACCGAAAGCCGTTGCTCGAGGCAGACCTGGCGTTCTTTCTCCAGTGCGGCGATCGGATCACCGCCTTCGACAAGGCGCCGATCGAGTTCCGCACGCTGCTTCGCGAGCTGCTCGTGCTGGGCACGCATGCGTGACAGCGATTGCTCCAGGGCCGAGAGCGTAACGCGCCTGGATTCCAGTGCGATTGCGTGGCGATGCGCGGCGTCGGATGCTTCCTGCGCATCGGCGCGTGCGGCCTCGCGGCGTTCCAGCAACTGCCGCCGCTCGGATTCCAGCGCGACGCGTGCCTGTTCCTGCTCGCCCATGTTGGCGATGGCGGCTTGCATGCGCGCACGCGCAGCTTGCAGCAACTGCCCGTTTTCCGCCAGCGCGGTGTCGATCACGGCGTATTCAGTGTCGATGGCTTCGAGTCGCGCGCGCGCGCTGTCGATGCGGCCTTGACGGCTCTGCAATTCGCCAGCGAGTTCCGACAGCCGCCGGTGTGCATTGTACGAATCGCGCTGGGCATCGTCGCGCGCCTGCTCGGCCGCGCGGCGCTGGTCGCGCACCGCCGCCTGGCGTTCCTGAAGTTCGGCGATGCGCTTTTCCGTCGCGGCGAGCTCGGCCGTGGCGTCGTGCAATTCGCGCTCGCGCGTCAACACGCCGACCTGGCCACCTTCGGCGCGACGTACCCGCGCAAAACCCGGCCCCAGCCATATGCCGTCGCGGGTGATGACGGTACGCGCGGGAGCCAGCCCCGAAGCGATGCCGCGTGCCTCGTCGAGCGAAGCGGCCGTGCGTGCCCGCGCCAGCAGCGCGCGCGCCGCAGCCGGACCGCTTACTTCCGCGGCCAGGGTTCCGGCCACGTCCTGGTCAAGCGTTTCACCGCTGCCAATCAACGTGACGTCGGCTTTCGCGATGCCGGCAAGATCGTCTGCGTGGGCCGCGGGATCGTCCACCAGCACGGCTTCCAGCATGCCGGCCAGCACGGTTTCGACTGCGCGATCCCACCCATCATTGACCTTCAGCCGGGCGCCCAGCCGTTCACCATTGGCGAGCCCGACCTTCTGCAGCCACTCGCGCGCGGCGTCACGGTCGCGGCCCAGCGCGGCGCGCTGCAACGCCTCCAGGGACGCGATGCGTCCACGCAGGGTTTGCTTCTGCGCGTTGGCTTCCGCCAGCCAGGTTTGCGCCTGGCGTTCTTCGCTGAGCAGGCGCTCGGCATCGGCCTTGTGCGCGTCCAGGCGCTGCGCGTGCCTGTCGACTTGCGTCTTCAGCGTCGCGTGTTCATCGGCCAAGCCCTGGGTGGCCGTGGCCAGCGCATCCAGATCGTAGGCCTTGCGCTCGTTACGCAGTGTTTCGCGCCGGCGCGAAAGATCCAGCGCCTGCTTGTCGAGGTGGTCGATGTGGGTGCGCTCGACTTCGGCTTCGCGTGAAGTGGAGGCGGTTTGTCCGCTGTGGGACTCCCAGCGTTGCTGCCACGCCGCGTGGGCGGCCTCGGCTTCATTCAACGCCTGCGCGGCCTGCGACTCTGCTTCGTGCAGCCGACCCGCTTCGGGTTCGGCTTCGGCGACGGCTGCTTTCAGTTCATCGTGCTGCGTACTGTCGGTCTTGATGTGATCGGCCAGTTCCGTCCATACACGCTCGGATTCCTCGCGATCGTGGTGCAGGCGTTCCAGCATTTCGCGATGATGCTTGATCTGCTGCTCGACCCGCGCGAGTTCGGCGCCGACCTGGTACACCTCGGCCTGCACCGCGTTCATCGCCTCGGTGTGCTGCTGATGCGCTTCGCGGCCCGTTTCGATCTCGGCCTCAAGGTGACGCTGCGCCGCCAGTTTGCCTTCCAGCGCGGTTTCGGCTGCACGTAGCGCCTGCCGGTGCGTCGCCAGTTGCGCGCTTACCGAACGATAGTTCAGCGCGCGCAGTTCGGCTTCGCGCAACGAGCGTTCTTCCTTCAACTTTTTCCAGCGCTCGGCCGCGCGTGCCTGACGGTTCAAATGATCGAGTTGCTTTTCGACTTCCTCGCGTACGTCCTTGACGCGGTCGAGGTTTTCGCGCGTGGCCTTGATGCGGCTTTCGGTTTCCTTGCGGCGTTCCTTGTAACGCGACACGCCCGCGGCTTCTTCCAGATGGATGCGCAACTGCTCGGGACGCGATTCCACGATGTCGGAAATCACGCCCTGCTCGATGATCGAGTAACTGCGCGCGCCGAGGCCGGTGCCGAGGAACAGGTCGGTAATGTCGCGGCGACGGCAACGCACGCCATTCAAGTAGTAATCGGACTGCGAATCACGGCTGACGCTGCGCTTCACCGAAATCTCGTTGAAGCTGGCGTATTCGCCGCCCAGCGTGCCATCGGAATTGTCGAAAACAAGCTCGACCATGGCCTGTCCGACCGGCTTGCGCCCGGAGGAACCCGAAAAGATCACGTCGGTGATCGCCTCCCCGCGCAAGCGACTGGCCGCGCTTTCACCCATCACCCAGCGGATCGCATCGATGATGTTGGACTTGCCGCAGCCGTTGGGGCCGCAGATGCCGGTGAGGTTGGTGGGGAGGTGAAGGACGGTCGGATCGACGAACGACTTGAATCCGGCCAGCTTGATGGTGGACAGGCGCATCGGTCAGTTATTGGAGGTCACGGCAACGATGGATCGGCGGCATGGTGCCGGCGAATGCGCCACTGTGCCAAGTACTGCGGCACGGCGCAATGGAAAGATGGACCGCTGTTTGCTTTCAATGGCTTGTGGCGCAAACTTCAAAACGCTCCATTCTGCGAATAAACGCAAATGAACGCGAGTCAATGATCTCATTTGCGTTCATCGGCGTTCATTTGCGGATCAACGCTTTGCGCCTCGATCGCGAGCGCATGGATGCCGCGGCCCATGAGGTCCGCAAGTGCGTCGTACACCATCCGGTGCTGTTGCACCCGCGTCTTGCCATCGAAGGCCGCGCTGGCGACCCGCACGCGAAAGTGCCCCGTGCCCTCGCCCGCGTGACCGATGTGCAGATGGCCTTCGTCGATCACGTCCAGCGCCGTCGGTGCGAAAGCGCTTTGCAGTCGCGCGCGAATGTCGGCGATCGATGCCGCGCTCACGGCAGTGTCTGGCGGAACGGCCGCACCGTCACTTCGCGATAGACGCCTGCCGCGCGGTAGGGATCGGCATCGGCCCACTTCTTCGCGGCATCAAGATCGTCGAACTCGGCGATGATCAGGCTGCCGCTGAAGCCCGCGGGACCCGGATCTTCCGCATCGATCGCGGGAAACGGTCCGGCCAGCAACAGGCGGCCTTCCTCCAGCAGTTTCTGCAAGCGCGCGACGTGCGCCGGGCGGGCGGCCTTGCGCTTGTCCAGCGAATTTTCGACATCGATGCCCGTGATGACATACCACATGATTTCAGGCCTCCGGCCGCATGTACGGGAACAACAGCACGTCGCGGATCGACGCCGAATCGGTCAGCAGCATCACCAGCCGGTCGATGCCGACGCCGAGGCCGCCGGTCGGCGGCAAGCCGACTTCCAGCGCGCGGATGTAATCCGCATCGAAGTGCATGGCCTCGTCGTCGCCGTGCGCCAACGCCTCGACCTGAGCGTGAAAGCGCGCAGCCTGATCCTCGGGATCGTTCAACTCGGAGAAGCCGTTCGCGAGTTCCTTGCCGCCCACGAACAGCTCGAAGCGGTCGGTGACTTCGGGATCGGCATCATTGGCCCGCGCCAGCGGCGAGACTTCGGTCGGATAGTGGGTGATGAAAGTCGGCTGCACCAGCGCGTGCTCAACGGTCTTTTCGAAAATCTCCAGCAACAACTTGCCCCAGCCGTAGCTGTCTTTCGCCGGTACCTTCAGGCGTGCGCAATGAGCACGCAGCGCGGCGATATCGCGCAACTCCTGCTCGCCAATCTCCGGGTTGTGTTCGCGCACCGCATCGGCCAGCGACCAGCGCCGGAACGGTCTGCCGACATCGATGCCCTGCCCTTCCCATTTCAGGTCGGTGGTTCCGATCACGGCTTTCGCGGTCTCGCGGATCATCGCCTCGGTGAGATCCATCACCTCGTTGTAGCTGGCATAGGCCTGGTACAGCTCCAGCATCGTGAATTCGGGATTGTGCCGCGTGGACACGCCCTCGTTGCGGAAATTGCGGTTGATCTCATAGACGCGCTCGAAGCCACCGACCACGAGGCGCTTCAGGTACAGCTCCGGCGCGACACGCAAGTACAGGTCGATGTCGAGCGCGTTGTGGTGTGTCACGAACGGCCGCGCGGTGGCGCCGCCCGGGATTACGTGCATCATCGGCGTCTCGACTTCCATGAAACGCCTCGGTGGGGCTTCCAGCCATTGGCGGATGAAGCCAATGATGGCCGAGCGCTTCTGGAATGCATCACGCGCTTCCGGCGTCACGATCAGGTCGACATAGCGCTGGCGGTAACGCTGCTCGACATCGGCCAGGCCGTGCCATTTGTCCGGCAACGGTCGCAATGACTTGGTGAGCAGCCGCAGCACGTCGACTTTCACCGACAGTTCGCCGGTCCTGGTGCGCATCAGCGTACCTTCGGCACCCACGATGTCGCCGATGTCCCAGCCCTTGAAGGCATCGTAGGTGTCGCCCAGCGCGTCCTTCTGCAGAAACAACTGAATCGAGCCGGTGCGGTCCTGGATGCGCGCAAAACTGGCCTTGCCCATCACGCGTTTGCCGAGCAGGCGGCCCGCAACTTTCACGCGCCGCGACTGCGCCGCAAGCGCATCGGCATCGGTGCCATCGGTGTCACGCTGCAGGTCACCCGCGCCGGCATCCGGACGGAAATCGTTCGGGAATGCGATGCCGTGCTCACGCATCGCGCGCAGCTTTTCGCGGCGTTCCGCGATCAACTTGTTCTCGTCAACCAGCTGTGCCGCGGTTTGAACGTTCGTATCCGACATTCCTGATGTTCCTCATGCGTCCGCGCGCTTGGCGCCGGCTTCCAGTCCCATCTTCAGGCTGGCTTCGATGAACTGATCGAGATCGCCATCCAGTACGCGCTGGATGTCGGTGCGTTCGACACCCGTACGAAGGTCCTTGATGCGTGACTGGTCGAGCACGTAGTTCCGGATCTGGCTGCCCCAGCCGACGTCGGACTTGGTGGCTTCCACCGCGGCTTTTTCGGCGTTGCGCTTCTGCATTTCGGCTTCGTAGAGTTTCGCGCGCAGCATCTTCATCGCGCGGTCGCGGTTCGCATGCTGGGACCGTTCGGTCTGGCACGCCACCACGATCCCGCTTGGCACATGGGTAATGCGCACCGCCGATTCGGTCTTGTTGACGTGCTGGCCGCCCGCGCCAGAGGAACGATAGACGTCCGTCTTGAGGTCGGCCGGATTGATTTCGATATCGATGTCGTCGTCGACTTCCGGCGACACGAATACCGATGCAAACGATGTATGGCGGCGGTTGTCGGAATCAAACGGGGACTTCCGCACCAACCGATGCACGCCAATTTCGGTCTTGAGCCAACCGTAGGCGTAATCGCCTGCCACGCGGAAGGTCGCCGACTTGATGCCGGCGACTTCGCCGTCGCTGGCTTCCAGCAGCTCGGTCTGCCAGCCGCGATCCTCCGCCCAGCGCAGGTACATGCGTAGCAGCATCTCGGCCCAGTCCTGCGCCTCGGTGCCGCCGGCACCGGCCTGGATGTCCACGAAGGCGTTGGACGAATCCATTTCGCCGGCAAACATCCGTTGGAATTCCAGCTTGCCGACGTGTGTTTCCAGCGCCTCGACGTCGCGGGTTATCGCTTGAACCGACGCATCATCGCCCTCGTCGGCGGACAGCTCCAGCAACTCGCCGGCGTCATCGAGTCCGTGACCGATGCCGTCCAGCCCTTCCACGAAATCGGCAAGCCGCGCGCGCTCACGACCCAGATCCTGCGCGCGCTGCGGATCGTCCCAGACATTCGGGTTCTCCAGCTCGCGGGTGACTTCTTCCAGGCGTTCGCGTTTGGCCGGGTAGTCAAAGATACCCCCTAAGCGATTCGACGCGTTCGCGCAGGTCCGCGATGCGGGCACGGATCGGGTTGGTTTCGAGCATGGCGGTGGTGACTGCGAAAAGACCGTGAATATTAGCAAAGCCGCGCCCTCACCGCATGCGTCAGCGGCAACGGCTGACAGCTGTCACTGGCGGGAAACCAAAACGCAACCTAGGCTGGATCCATCGTCAGAAGGAGGTGCTCCGTGGCCACCGATCCAGTCCATGCGCACTCTCGTCGCCTGCAATGGCGGGCCTTCCCCGCCGTCGCGATCATCGCGATGGGCATCCTGTTCCTTGCCAACAATCTCGGCTACAACCTCGCCTTTCTCGACCGCGGCAACTGGTGGGCGGTGATCATCCTGCTGGCGGCGTCCGCGCCACTCACCCATGCCTATGAGCGCTATCGCGCCCAAGGCAAGGTCGATGCCGACGTGATGTGTTCCGTGCTGTCCGCAACAGCCGTCGTGCTGGTGGGCGTGCTGTTCATCTTCGAGCTCGACTGGGGTACATGGTGGCCGTTGTTCGTGATCCTGGGCGGGCTGTTCACGCTGATTCCCCGCCACCGTCGTTGCCGCGACCATGAGGGGTACGACGTCAAAGGGAACGATGCGACGATCAAACGCTGACCACCGCCCCCCGAAACTGCCAACGGGCACGGCCGAATGCATCGGCCAGATGAAGCGCTGTTGCTGAGTTCGCGCGTCCTGCGCTCGCCAAGCGACCGGCCCTTGGCATCCTGCCTTGGGCGCCATTCGCGCCATCCCTGGCGCTCACCGATGGCTTCGGGGCATCGGTTAAACGAACCGGCTCACCCAGTCGAGGTATTTGTCCACGAACTGGCCGAGGAACTTCGCGACGTTTTCGTCGGTGACGCTGCCGTCGCCCGCGAATAGGCCGTCCTTGTAGCGCACGAACGCTTCCGGCTGCTGCAGCAACGGGACATCGAGGAACACGCAAATGTTGCGCAGGTGCTGTTGCGCCAGCGCCGTAGACATGGCACCCGCCGAAGTGCCGATCACCGCACCCGGTTTGCCCGCGAACGCACTGTGGCCGTAAGGCCGCGAGGCAATATCAATGGCGTTTTTCAGCACACCCGGAACCGAGCGGTTGTATTCCGGGGTCACGAACAACACCGCGCTGCAGGCGTTGATCTCCTGCTTCAGCCGCTTGCTAACGGGCGGGTAGTCGTTGTCGAAATCCTGGTTGTAGAGCGGCTGGTCGTCGATGCGAATGTGGCGAAATTCCGCGCGGTCGCCCACGATCTTTTCCAGCGCGTGGGCCAGCTGCTTGTTGTACGAACCCTTGCGAAGGCTACCCACCAATACCGCGATTTTGGGACTCATGGTTTCTTCCTTGTGTTGCGGGAGAACAGTCGCCGGTGAAAGAAGGGGCAGGAGCTGCGCGCCCTGCCGGCTCCTGCCGGGCAGCGACCTGATCAAGGTTTGACGAACTTCAACGTCATCCGATCCGATTCGCCGATCGCCTTCATCTTCGCGTGCTCCGAATCCGGTCCCGCAAGATCCGGCGGCAGACGATGCACGTTGATGTCTTCCGGATCCTTCGCATTGGCATTGATTTCCGAAGCGCCCGCCAGGCGGAACCCGGCACGCAGTCCCGCTTCGATCATGTAATCCTCGGGGATGCGGTGCAGCTTCCTCGAGCTTTCCTGCGCATCGGCAAACGGTTTGGCGCGATGATCGGTGACGCCGAATACGCCACCGGGCTTGAGCACCTTGAATGCCGACTTGAACACCGCATCCAGAGCCGCGGGGCTCTCGTTCAACCAGTCGTGCGTGTTGCGGAAAGTCAGCACCATGTCGGCCGAATTGTCGGGCCCCAGGCTCACCTGATTCGGCGGGGAAAACGGCACGACCTTCGCGACGCGGCCGTACACCTTCGGATCGGCCTTCAATTTCTGCTCGAATTTGCTCGGTCCGTTGCCGCGCGGTGGTGGAGCGGCGTCGATCAGACGTCCGTGCGCATACAGGAAAGGCGCCATGATTTCGGTGTACCAGCCGCCACCGGGCGCCAGCTCCACCACGGTCATGCCCGGCTTGATCCCGAAGAACTCCAGCGTTTCGATCGGATGCCGGTATTGGTCGCGCGCCTTGTTGGCAGGCGAGCGCCATGAACCCGCCACGGCTTCCTTGAGCATCGCCGCGGTGTCGCCTTGCGCAATCGGCGCCGAATCCTCTGCCGCGAAACCGGTGCCGACGAGTGCCAGCACCGCGACCAACATGCAACCGCCAACAGCTTTGCCGCACTTCGCGATCATCGGTGCGCCCTCCTGCGGAAACGCCCGAATCTAGTGCGAGACGCGTAACGCCACCGTGAATGCGGAAGCCGGATGGCTCGCCGCGGGCGACGAGCACGCAACGGACTTGCTACCCGACGCGGTGGCGGCGCACGCCTCGCCCGGATGGAACTGCTCGAAGTGCGTTGGCACGTGCAAGTGCCGTTGCGATCTTGTCCGCCGAGAAGTGGGAACATTGAGGCGTCCATCTCCACTCGAGGAACCCCCATGTCCAGCCGCACCCTCAATCTTGATGACACCGTGTACGACTACCTGCTGGCCCACAGCCTGCGCGAGCATCCCGAACAGGCCGCGCTGCGCGAGGCCACACGCAAGCACCCCCTCGCGCGCATGCAGGTCTCGCCCGAGCAGGGGCAATTCATGGCACTGCTGGTCAAGCTGATCGGCGCGCGCCACACCATCGAGGTCGGCACCTTCACTGGCTACAGCGCGTTGACCGTCGCATTGGCACTGCCGGCCGACGGAAAAATCCTCGCTTGCGACGTCAGCGACGAATACACCTCGATCGGGAAGCCGTACTGGAAGCGCGCTGGTGTTGCTGAAAAAATCGAACTGGTGATCGCGCCCGCCGCGGAAACGCTGGATGCGCGCATGGCGGCCGGCGAATCAGGGCGCTACGACTTCGCCTTCATCGATGCCGACAAGACCGGCTACGACGGCTACTACGAACGCTGCCTGCAACTGGTCCGAAAAGGCGGCTTGATCGCATTCGACAATACCTTGTGGGGGGGCGACGTTGCAAAGCCCGCAGAAGACGATGACACGGGTGCATTGCAGGCACTGAACGAGAAGTTGCATCGTGACGAGCGCATTGATATGGCGCTGCTGCCGATTGGCGACGGGCTGACCTTGGCGCGCAGGCGGTAAATAACCGCCGACAGGGCCGGGGGCTTCATCCGGGGTCCCGTTCCCAATGCCGCACCAGCAGGCGCAATGACTCGCGACCTTGCCAATCGTTGATCATCAACTCGAACGCAATCCGCAGCAATGCGCCCGTCGGCGCATCGCCATCGGCGCCGAACCACACCGCATCGTGCTCGCGGCCATCGCGAGGGTCACGCATGCGCAGCCGGCGGTGCGCGCCGCCAATGCCCATCGTCTTGCATTCGACGCATTCGAGCACGTTGTCGAACAAAGGCGCAGGAAAGGCCTGCCCCCAGGGCCCGGCCATGCGCAGTTGCCGCGCCAGTTCGATGCCGAAGTCTTCGGGCGCGAGTTCGCCGTCGCTCGTCAGTCCAGGCCGCAGGGATTCCGGTGCGATGCGCTCGCGCACCACGGCGTCGAACACTTCGGCGAATCGGGCGTAACCCGACAGTTTCAAGGTCAATCCGGCCGCCATCGCGTGGCCGCCGAACCGGACGATCAGGTCCGGCTGGCGCGCGTCGACTTCGGCCAGGGCATCGCGGATGTGGAACCCCGGCACGGAGCGCGCCGAACCGCGCAATTCGTCGCCTTCGCCCGCCGGCGCGAAGGCAACCACCGGCCGATGCCGGCGTTCCTTCACCTTGGCCGCCACCAGTCCGACGATGCCGTGATGCCATGTCGGATCGAACAGCGACACACCGACCATGTTGCCCGACTCCAAGCCGTCCAGCTTGGCCAGCGCACCCTCGACCATCGACGCCTGCAGGTCGCGCCGTTGCGCATTGATGTCCTGCAGCGTCGCGGCGAGCGTGCGCGCGCGCGCAAGGTCGTCGCAGACAAGACATTCGACGCCGAGCGACATGTCCTCCAGCCGTCCCGCGGCATTGAGCCGCGGTGCGATCGAATAAGCGAGGTCGGACGTGGTGGCATTGTGCGTAGCCCGTGAAGCCACATCGAACAATGCCGTGATGCCCGCGCACGCCCTGCCCGCGCGGATGCGACGCAAACCGCTTTCGACGAGGGCACGATTGTTGGCGTCCAGCGGCACCAGATCGGCGACCGTGCCCAGCGCGACCAGATCCAGCAGGATCGACAGATCGGGTTCACCGCCGTTCGCAAAAGCGCGCTGCGCGCGAAGGCGCGCACGCAGGACGAGCAGCAGATAGAACATCACGCCGACGCCACACAGCGCCTTGCTGGCGAACGCGGCGCCGGGCAGATTCGGGTTGACGATTGCGTCCGCGCAAGGCAACGTCGCGCCGGGCAAATGATGATCGGTGACAATCACCCTGCTGCCGCGCGCCTTGGCAGCCGCCACACCCGCCAGCGATGCAATGCCGTTGTCGACCGTGACGATCAGATCCGGCGTGGGTTGCAAGGTGGCCACCAACGCCGGCGTCAGTCCATAGCCGTGGACGGCGCGATCGGGCACCACGTAACCGACATTGCGTGCACCCATCATGCGCAAACCACGCACCGCGACCGCGCAGCCCGTGGCGCCATCGCAATCGTAATCGCCTGCAATCACGATGCGGCCGTCACGCTCCATCGTTTCGTGCAGCAACGCGGCGGCTTCATCGATACCAGTCATTCCGTCGGGCGGCAACATCCCCGCCAGTCGATGACCAAGCTGGTCGGGGCCGGTCACACCACGCAAGGCGTACACGCGCTGCAAAACCGGATGCACCGACGCCGGCCATCCGCGAGGGGGTGCCGTCTGTTGACGCCGGATGATTGTCAAGCCAGCCATGGATATGCCCTCGCCGTTGCTCGCCCCTCCATGCCACTCACCCTGACGGAGCAGCTACGCTGTTCGCGCGCTCCGGCGCGCGCAGTCAAGGCGTCGGCAAATCACGCCGCCTCACCCAAAAGCGCAGGCGATGCGCATGCCGCAACCGAAAGCGTTCGCCGCTCGCGAACACGAGCGTGATCCCGTCGAAACGATGTTCGCGCAGCCAGCATTCGAACGGCGCGAGCCAGCCCGTCACGTCACTGTGGCCGGGCATGTCCAGATCGAGCAACGCATCGCCGCTCTCGCTCGCGGTTTCCATCGCTTCACGCGAGGGCTCGAGTCGAACCGCTCCGGCCATCCTGGCCAGTCCGCGCAGCACGTCGTCCGCACTTGCCACGCATTGCAAGCCTGTTTCGACTGAATCCGGCAACCTCCCCCTACCCCAGAACCACAGTGCATTGACGGGAACCTTGCCCGCCGCGACACGCCGGGTGTTGACGGGGTGCGGCGCGTGCAGCAGGATTTGCGCGTCGTTGAACAAGCGCCGCCAGGCGCGACCCGCGTCGCCCTCCGGCAACACATCGATCAGGCTTGCACCAAGCGCGTCGGCGGCATCGGTGAAGTCCGCAGCTGGAGTATCGCTTGCAAGCCGTACGCTCCATGCCGACGGCGTGTCCACGACCAATGCCGTTTCCATGTCATCGAACAGCGGTCGCAATGCCGCCGCGAGTTCATCGGCATCGGCCCCGGAAAGACCATCCACCGGGCATGCCAGCAAGCGCGCGCCCGTCGCCTCGCTCCGCACGTAAGCCGGGTCAGCGCACACCCATGTGTCGTTGGCCGCATCGCTCGCGTGACAATGGTGGCGCAAGGCAGCCGCAGGAATCTGCCCGGCCGTGAACTGGAATCGTTCGCGCAAGACGGCAGTACGCGCGTTTTGAAGATCCGGGAGGCGATCCCCACGCCTCAACCAGTGCTGGAACGCCGGCACGTCGTTGATGCACGACAGCGGCGGCATCAGGACGTGCAATGTGCTCATGGTGAGGCCGTTTCCAGTGCCTCATACCGCTCGAGCCACGCTGCCTCGAGCGCCGCCTTTTCCCGGCGCAAGGCGTTTTGCTCACGGCCGATGTCCGCGAGCACCGCGGTCGGCCCCTCGTAGATCGCGGGGTCGGCCAGGCGTTCCTGCAATCTGCTCAGCGCAGCGTCAACCTTCGCCATTCGCGCTTCGACGTTTTCGAGATGCTTGCGCCGGGTACGCTGGCGTTCGCGCACCGCCGCGGCTTCGCGACGGCGCTCGCGCGGGTTGGACGACTGTTCTTTCACATCGCCACGCTCCGCAGACTCGCCACTGCGTCCACGCAACCAGCGCGCATAGTCATCCAGGTCGCCCTCGAACGGATCGATGGCGCCGTCGGCCACGCGCCAGAAGCTGTCGCATACCAGCCCCAGCAGATGGCGATCATGCGCCACCAATACCAGCGCGCCGGGGTAGTCGTTGAGCGCGTCAGCCAGCGCGCCGCGCATGTCGAGATCGAGGTGATTGGTCGGCTCGTCCAGCACCAGAAGGTTGGGTTTGCTCCAGGCGATCAGCGCCAGCGCAAGACGCGCGCGCTCGCCACCTGAAAAACCATCGACAGGTTCGAAGGCGCGATCACCGGCGAAATGCCACCTGCCCAGCCACTCGCGCAACACCTGCGGCGGCGTGCCCGGCGCCAGTTCGCGCAGATGGTCGAAGGGCGTTTCGCCTGCTCGCAGATTCTCCACCGTGTGTTGGGCAAAGTAACCGATCGACAAATCCTTGTGCGCGGTGCGCTCGCCCGCCAGCAGCGGAAGTTCGCCGACGAGGGTTTTGACCAAGGTCGACTTGCCCGCGCCATTGGGGCCAAGCAGACCGATTCGATCACCCGCCTGTACGCTGAAACGTACGTCACCGAGCACTCTCGGCGCAGGTGCATAACCCGCATCGACGTGCTCCAGCTTCAACATGGACTGCGGCAAACGCTCGGGTTCCGGGAAGCGGAACTCGAAAGCACGTTCGACGCGCACGGCTTCGGTGCCGGAGAGTTTCTCGAGGCGCTTGATTCGAGATTGCGCCTGGCGCGCCTTGGTGGCCTTGGCGCGGAAACGATCAATGAAGGATTGCAGATGCGCGCGTTCGGCCTGTTCCTTCCCGAATGCCGCCTCCTGTTGGTGCAGGCGCTCGGCACGCTGGCGCTCGAAGTCGCTGTAGTTGCCGGCGTAAAGGCGCGCACCGCCCTGTTCCAGGTGCAATACGTGATCGACGGTGCCGTCGAGGAATTCGCGGTCGTGCGAAATCACCATCAACATGCGCGGATAACGGCGCAACCACTGTTCCAGCCACAGCACGGCATCAAGGTCGAGATGGTTGGTCGGTTCGTCCAGCAACAGCAAGTCGGACGGCGCCATCAACGCGCGCGCGAGGTTCAGGCGCCCGCGCCACCCGCCGGAAAATTCCGCAATGGCCTTTTCGTGATCTTCCGATTTGAAACCCAGCCCGTGCAACAGGCGTCCCGCGCGCGCGCGGCCGTCGTAGCCGCCCATCGCGTCGATGCGCTGATGCGCCGCGGCCGCGGCCGTGTGGTCGCCCGTTGATTGCGCGCGCGCTTCATCGGTCAGCGCCGCGGCAAGGTCGACGTCGCCACCCAGCACGTAGTCGATAGCCGCAACCGGCAGCGCCGGCGCCTCCTGCGCCACCGATGCGATGCGCAAACCGACCGGCACGTCCAGCGCGCCGGCGTCGGCTTCGACCTCGCCCAGGATCACGGCGAACAGGCTGGACTTGCCGCTGCCGTTGCGTCCCGCGACGCCGATCTTCCAGCCGTCGTGCAGCACCGCGTCCACGCCCGACAGGAGCAGGCGCCCGCCGCGGCGAAGGGCGAAGTCGCGAAGGGCGATCACACGTAACGCACGCCGGTGATTTCGTAGTTTCGCTCGCCCGCGGGCGCATTGAAACCGAAGCTGTCGCCTTCGTTCTTGCCGATCATTGCCCGCGCAATGGGTGACGACACGGCGATCAGGCCCTGCTTGATGTCGGCCTCGATGTCACCGACGATCTGGTAGGTCACCTTGTCGCCGCTGTCGGCGTCTTCCAGGTCCACCAGCGCACCGAACACCACCTTGCCACCGGGATTCAGCGTGGCCGGATCGATGATCTGCGCGGTCGAAAGTGCGGCCTCGATGCGTTGTATGCGGCCTTCGATGAAGCCCTGCTGTTCACGCGCGGCGTGGTACTCGGCGTTCTCGCTCAGGTCGCCGTGTGCGCGGGCTTCCGCGATCGCGGCGATGATCCTCGGACGCTCGACCGACTTCAGATTGTCCAGCTCCGCGCGCAGGCGCTCGGAACCGACTTTGGTCATGGGGGCTCGCTGCATGGGCGGGACTCCTTGGGTTGAAAGGCCGGCGCGAGCGATCAAGCCGCACCGACGTGAAGGTGGATTGAAAGGATGTGTCAGGCGACGGCGGCCCGTTCACCTGGCGGATTCGCCTCGCGGCGATCGAGTTCCGCGTGCAGCTCCTGCAGGCTGATCACCGCGGCATTCGCGCGAAAATCCAGCGAGTGCAGCAACGCCGCCGCACCCGCGACCGTGGTTGAATAGGTAACGTGCTGCTGCAGGGCCGAGCGCCGGATCGAGAACGAGTCGGTGATCGCCTGCCGGCCTTCGGTGGTGTTGACGATGTAGGCGATCTCGCCGTTCTTGATCGCATCGACGATGTGGGGGCGGCCTTCCAGCACCTTGTTGATGCGCTCGCATTCGATGCCGTGCCCGCGCAGGAAATTGCAGGTGCCACCGGTGGCGATCAGCGAGAAACCGCGCTTCGCGAGGTCGCGCGCGACTTCCAGCAGTCGCGGTTTGTCGGCGTCGCGCACCGACAGGAACACCTTGCCTCCGGGGGCCGGCGCCGCGATATGCGCCGCCTCGTGGCCACGCGCGAACGCTTCGCCGAAGCTGCGTCCCACGCCCATCACCTCCCCGGTCGAACGCATCTCGGGGCCGAGGATCGGGTCGACGTTCTGGAATTTCAGGAACGGAAAGATCGCTTCCTTCACCGCCCAGTAATGCGGCACGCGTTCACGGGTGGTGCCCTGCTCCGCCAGGGTTTTGCCGGCCATGCAACGCGCCGCGATCTTGGCCAGCGGCCGACCGGTGGCCTTGGACACGAACGGCACGGTGCGCGAGGCGCGTGGATTCACTTCCAGGATGAACACCTCGTCGCCCTGGATCGCGAACTGGGTGTTCATCAACCCGACCACGCCCAGCTCGCGCGCCAGCAGCGCCACCTGCCGGCGCAGTTCGTCCTGGATTTCGGGCAACAGCGAATACGGCGGCAGCGAGCACGACGAATCGCCCGAATGCACGCCGGCTTCCTCGATATGCTGCATGATCCCGCCGATCAACACCGCGCCGTCGGCGTCAGCGATCACGTCCACATCCACTTCCACCGCGTTGTCGAGAAAGCGATCGAGCAGCACGGGTGACTTGTCGGACACGCGCACCGCGTCGCGGATGTAGCGCGCGAGGTCTTCGTCGGCATGCACCACTTCCATCGCGCGCCCGCCCAGCACGTAGCTCGGCCGCACGATCAGCGGGTAGCCCAGTTCGCGCGCCAGCACCATCGCTTCCTCGGCGGTGTGTGCGATGCGGTTGGGCGGCTGCTTCAGGTGCAGCTTCTCGATCAACTGCTGGAAACGCTCACGGTCTTCGGCAAGGTCGATTGAATCCGACGAGGTCCCAATGATCGGCACGCCCGCCGCTTCGAGCGCACGCGCCAGCTTCAGCGGCGTTTGCCCGCCATACTGCACGATCACGCCGGTGGGCTTTTCCTTGTCCACGATTTCCAGCACGTCTTCCAGCGTCACCGGTTCGAAATACAGGCGATCCGACGTGTCGTAATCGGTGGACACCGTTTCCGGGTTGCAGTTCACCATGATGGTTTCGAATCCGTCCTCGCGCATCGCGAGCGCGGCGTGCACGCAGCAATAGTCGAATTCGATGCCCTGCCCGATGCGATTGGGGCCGCCGCCGAGCACCATGATCTTCTTGCGGTCGGAGGGGGCCGCCTCGCACTCTTCCTCATAGGTCGAGTACATGTACGCGGTGGTGGTGGCGAACTCGGCGGCGCAGGAATCCACGCGCTTGTAGACCGGCCGCACGTTCAATGTATGCCGCAAATGGCGCACCGCGCGTTCATCGGATTGCAGCAGCGTCGCGAGACGCGAATCGGAAAAGCCCATGCGCTTCAGTTCGCGCATACGCGCGGCGTCCAGCGCACGCATGCCGCCCGCGCGCACGTCGGCCTCGGCGGCCACGATGTCTTCGATCGCGGCGAGGAACCACGGATCGATCTTGCAGAGATCGTGCACCTCTTCCAGCGACAGGCCGGAGCGGAATGCATCACCCACGTGGAAGATCCGCTCGGGGCCGGGCTGGCGCAGCTCGCGTTTCAGCGACTCCATGCCTTCCGGCGTTTTCCAGTCGATGCCGCCAACATTCAAGCCATCGTGGCCGGTTTCGAGGCCGCGCAAGGCTTTCTGCAGGGATTCGGAGAAGGTGCGGCCGATCGCCATCACCTCGCCCACCGACTTCATCTGGGTAGTGAGGTGCGGGTCGGCAGCCGGGAATTTCTCGAACGCGAAACGCGGAATCTTGGTGACGATGTAATCGATGCTCGGCTCGAATGAAGCCGGCGTCTTGCCGCCGGTAATTTCGTTCTTCAATTCATCCAGCGTGTAGCCAACCGCGAGCTTGGCGGCGACCTTGGCAATCGGAAATCCGGTGGCCTTGGACGCCAGCGCTGACGAACGCGACACGCGCGGATTCATCTCGATCACCACCACGCGGCCGTCGGCGGGATTCACGCCGAACTGCACGTTCGAGCCGCCGGTGTCCACGCCGATCTTGCGCAGCACCGCGATCGAGTAATCGCGCAGGCGCTGGTACTCCTTGTCGGTCAGCGTCAATGCGGGCGCCACGGTGATCGAATCGCCGGTGTGCACGCCCATGGGATCGAAGTTCTCGATCGCGCACACGATGATGCAGTTGTCCGCGCGGTCGCGGACCACTTCCATCTCGAATTCCTTCCAGCCCAGCACCGATTCATCGATCAGCACTTCGTGCACGGGTGACAATTCCAGTCCCCGCGAAACGATGCGCTCGAACTCCTCGACGTTGTACGCGATGCCACCGCCGGTGCCGCCCAGCGTGAATGACGGTCGCACGATGCATGGAAAACCGAGCGCAGCCTGCCCTTCTCGCGCTTCTTCCAGCGAGCGTGCGATCGCGGAGCGCGGTGACTCCAGCCCGATCTCGTCCATTGCGTTGCGGAACAGCTCGCGATCCTCGGCCATCCGGATCGCATCGCGTGAAGCGCCGATCAATTCGACGCCATGCTTCTCCAGCACGCCGTGGTCGGCCAGTTCCAGCGCGCAGTTCAGCGCGGTCTGGCCACCCATGGTGGGCAACAGCGCGTCGGGTTTCTCCTTCTCGATGATGCGCTCGACCGTACGCCAGTCGATCGGCTCGATGTAGACCCGATCGGCCATTTCCGGATCGGTCATGATCGTGGCGGGATTCGAGTTCACCAGCACCACGCGATAGCCTTCCTCGCGCAGTGCCTTGCAGGCCTGCGCGCCCGAGTAGTCGAATTCGCAAGCTTGGCCGATCACGATCGGGCCGGCGCCGATGATCAGGACGGTATTGATGTCGGTGCGGCGTGGCATCAGCGTGCCTCCTGCATCAGGTTCGCAAAGCGCGCGAACAGGTAAGCAATATCGTGCGGTCCGGGGCTCGCTTCCGGGTGCCCCTGGAAGCAGAACGCGGGCCGATCGGTGAGTGCGAAGCCCTGCAGCGAACCATCGAACAAAGAGACATGCGTGGTGCGCACGTTGGATGGAAGCGTGGCGGGATCGACTGCGAAGCCGTGGTTTTGCGACGTGATCAGCACGCGGCCGTCGTCGAGATCCTTCACGGGATGGTTGGCGCCATGATGGCCGAACGGCATCTTCAATGTCTTCGCGCCCAGCGCCAACCCCATCAACTGATGGCCGAGGCAGATGCCGAACAGCGGAATTTTCGAATCCAGGAATTTGCGCGTGGCCTCGATCGCGTAATCGCAGGCCGCGGGGTCGCCCGGCCCGTTGGACAGGCAGATGCCGTCGGGTTTCATCGCCAGTACGTCGCCGGCGGGCGTTTGCGCCGGCACTAGCGTCACCTCGCAACCCTGCTCCACCAGCAGCCGCAGGATGTTGCGTTTCACACCGTAGTCGTACGCGACCACCTTGTACTTCGCAACCGGTTCGCGGAATGCCTGCGCATCGAGATCGTAAGTGCCCTCCGGCCACGGCTGGCGTTCACGAAGGCTGACCACCTTCGCGAGATCGGCGCCGTTCAGACCGGGGAACGCGCGTGCCTTGGCAACGGCATCGTCGGCATCGATCGACTCGCCTGCCACGATGCAACCGTGCTGCGCGCCGCGATCACGCAGGATGCGCGTGAGCTTGCGCGTGTCGATGCCGGCGATTGCGACGATGTTCTGGCGCTTCAGGTAGTTCGGCAACGATTCCGCGCTGCGCCAGCTGGAAGCGAGCCGCGGCACGTCGCGCACGATCAGGCCGGCGGCTTGCACCTTGCCGGATTCCTCGTCGGGCGGGTTGCAGCCGGTGTTGCCGATGTGCGGCGCGGTCAGTGTGACGATTTGTTGGGCGTAGGACGCGTCGGTCAGGATTTCCTGGTAGCCCGTCATCGCGGTGTTGAACACCACCTCCCCGATAGTCGCACCCGAAGTCCCGACAGCCTCGCCGTGAAAGAGGGTTCCATCGGCAAGGGCGAGCAAGGCGGGCGTCGGCATGGGCAGATTCCGGATACAAGTTGACCCACGAGCCGCGCGGAAGCGGGCTCGGGGAATCAGTGGTTCAGGCAAGCGGTAATGTTATCAGAAACCCTTCATGCATTCATGGCCCGGGTTATCGTCGGCGATACAATGCGCGCATCGCAAGGACGAATCCAATGCTCGTCGCCACCCTGCTGGACCCCGCTCGCCTCGATCGCCCGGATACGCTGATCCGCAACGATCCGTTTCCGTTCATGATCGCCCACGGCCAGCTTCCCGAACAATCGCGGGCCGATCTGGAACGCGATTTTCCGAAATACTCGGCCGCGGGCTTCTTCCCCTACGACGAGAAGGAATGCGGGCCGGCGATACACGAGCTGGTGAACGCCATTACTTCGCCGGGCTTCGCGAGTGCGGTCGGCGCCAAGCTCGGCATCGACAACCTAGGGCAATACCCGACGCTGGTGACGATCTGCCGGCACCTCAACAAGCGCCACGGCACCATCCATACCGACAGTAAATCAAAAATTGCCACCGCGCTGATTTATCTGAACTCGAGTTGGCACGATACCAGCGACGGTTGCCTGCGTTTTCTTGCGAAGATCGACGACATCGACGCTTCGATCGCACCGGAAGTGAAACCGCTGTACGGCGAGTTCGTGATCTTCAAGCGCGCCGACAACTCTTTCCACGGACACCTGCCCTACGAGGGCGAGCGCCGCGTGATCCAGGTGGCGTGGCTGACCAGCGAGGAAGAAAAGCTGCGCAAGACCCAGCGCGGCGTCGCCACGCGCTTCTTCAAGAAAATCGCCGGCGGGCTGGATCGCAGGTTCGGCGCGGGCCGCGATCGCAACGCCGCGCATCGGGATTGATCGTAGGCGGGAGAAACCGCGCAGCGGCGTATCCGCCTCCGCTTCCAAAATCATGGCGGATTCCCCCGATCCGTCCGGGGTGTTCCCACCCTACAACACGTCGTCAATTGAATAAGGACCCGCGGACTTGTCGGCCAGCCAAGCCGCGGCGGCGAGCGCGCCACGCGCAAAGATCGCACGGTCGGTCGCGCGATGCGACAACTCCAGCCGTTCGCCAGCCGTGGCGAGCATCGCGGCGTGTTCGCCCACGATGTCGCTGGCGCGGATCGATGCAAATCCAATTGCGCGTTCAGGGCGCATGCCGACGTGCCCTTCGCGTGACAGCACGGCAACTTCATCGAAGTTCTGCCCGCGCGCTTCAGCGGCAGCGCGACCCAGCGCCAGGGCAGTGCCGGAAGGCGCATCGACCTTCCGCGCATGGTGCGCTTCGATGATTTCAAGATCCCAGTCCGGCAGCGCCGCGGCCGCTTCGCGCAATACGCGCGTCAACACTGCGATGCCGAGGCTGAAGTTGGCGGCGTGCAGCACCGGAATCGTGCGCACCGCTTCTGTCAACGCGTCGCGTTGTGAGTGTTCCAGTCCGGTCGTGCCACTGACCAACGCAATCCGATGCGCCACGCAATGCGCGAGCGCGGCATCGAAACCGTCCGGCGAACTGAAATCGACGACGACGTCCAGCTTGGGCGAACTGCGCCATTCGCTCGACGCGCTGATCGCCGCAACCAGATCGAATCGCGCATCGCCATGCAGCAGATCCTGCAGTGCGCGGCCCATGCGGCCGCGGGCGCCGTTGACGGCGAGGCGAAGCAAGTCAGACATGGCCGGAGCGGGGCAAAGGATAAGCGGGCAGCTTACAAGCCCAGCGTCCGCTCGCAAATTCGGGCTGAGGAAACCCAAGAAAATGGATTACAAAGTCCGTACATGGACTTTGCCCTCCCGGGCCGACCTCGGTCGTTCAAATTCGTTCCAGACGAATTTGTCCGGCTTTCGCCGGAATGACGGCCGGGGCATTATCCCCGCTCCCGCTATCAGCCCGTCATCTTCGCCCAGAACTGTTTGACGCCTTCCACGAAACCACTGTTGCGCGGCGAGTGTTTCTTCGCTTCTTCGGCGTCGGCGAAGGTGGCTTCGAACTCTTCCAGCAAGTCGCGCTGGCGCTTGTCGAGTCGCACTGGCGTCTCGACGACAACGGTGCAAAAGAGATCACCGGTATGGCGGCTGCGCACGGACTTCACGCCCTGCCCGCGCAGGCGGAATTCCTGGCCCGTCTGTGTCTCGGGCGGCACGGTGATCGTGGTTGCACCGTTGAGAACGGGCACGTCGATGGATGCGCCCAGCGCCGCCTGCGCGAAACGGATCGGCACCTCGCAACGCAAGTCGTCGCCGTGCCGCTTGAAGATCGCATGTTCGCGCACGTGAATTTCAACATACAGATCGCCCGGCGTCGTGCCGGACGGCCCCGCCTCGCCCTGCCCGGACAACCGGATGCGATCGCCATCGTCCACCCCGGCGGGTACCTTCACTTCCAGGCTGCGCTCGTCTTCCAGACGACCTTCGCCATGGCAATGCTGGCATGGCGTCACCACCATGCGCCCGGCGCCTCCGCAATGCGGACAGGTTTGCTGGATCGAGAAAATGCCGTTCTGCATCCGCACACGGCCATGTCCGCGGCAGGTCGCGCAGGTGGAAAGCTGGCCATCTTCGGAACCGGTGCCGTTGCAGTGATGGCAGTTGACCATCGTCGGCACGCGGATCTGCTTGTCGATGCCGGCCACCGCTTCCTCGAGATCGAGTTCCAGCACGTAGCGCAAGTCCGAACCGCGCGCCGCGCGCCGGCCGCCGCCGAAGATGTCGGAAAAGATGTCGCCGAAGATGTCGCCCACGTCGCCGAATGGAGCGCCGCCACGACGTCCGGCGCCATTCTCGAACGCGGCATGCCCGTATTGGTCGTACATCGCGCGGCGCTGCGGATCGCCGAGGATCTCGTACGCTTCCTTGGCTTCCTTGAAGCGCTCCTGCGCCTCGGGATCGCCAGGACAACGATCCGGATGGTTCTTCATCGCCAGCCGGCGAAAAGCCTTTTTCAACTCTTCGTCGTTCGCGCTGCGCGCAACCCCAAGAACTTCGTAGTAGCAACGTTTCATGTGCGCAGTAAGGGTCAGTTGACGCCAGTTTCGAGGCGGCGGTCGGGGACGAACCACAGGGCCGCGATCACGCCATAGATCACGCACGACAGTATGGGTTCAAAAAACGCTAACGCAATACCGATCACGTACCCGATGGGCGAGACGATGGTTTTCCAGTCACTCCGGAGCGCCGAGGCAAGCGCACTCTTCTCGCCGCCATTCGCGGCAATCAACGCGCGCAGCAATGGAATCCACGAGAGCGCCGCAAGCAACAACACAATACCGTAAACCGCAGTGGGCACTGGCGCCGGCAGCGGATGCGATTCGTTCAACCAACTTGTCGTGAACGGAAACAGTGACAGCCAGAACAGAAAAAACAGATTGGCCCACAGCACCCTGCCGCTGACATGCGTGACCCTCTGCAGCATATGGTGGTGGTTGTTCCAATAGATGCCGACGTAGACGAAACTCAGCACGTAACTCAGGAACACCGGAAGATCGGCGAGCAACGCACGCCACGTCGCTTCATGGGGCAGTTTCAATTCCAGCACCATGATCGTGATGATGACCGCGATCACGCCATCGGTGAACGCCTCCATTCGGCCCTTGTGCATGCTCGAGGTTCCCCCGCCTCTACATGGAAGTTGTCCACGTCGAGCGTCGCGCTTCCCAGCGTCGCTCGAACGCGGACAGTTGATCCACCAGCGCCCAGCGCTGGTGGATAACAGTTACTTGTCGTTGTCCTTCACTTCCGTGAACTCGGCATCGACCACATCATCGGGCGACGCGCTGCCACCGGGCGCCTGCTGCGCGCCCGGCTGCGGACCGGCCTGGCCGGCCTGCGCCGCCGCGAACAACGACTGCGACGCTTCCTCCAGCTTCGCGATGCGCGATTCGATCGCGTCCTTGTCGTCGCCCTTCATCACCTTTTCCAATTCGGACAGGGCTTCTTCGGTGCGACCGATGATGTCGCCGCCGACCTTGCCGCCGTGCTCCTTGATGGCCGAGCGCGTGGCGTGCACCAACTGGTCGGCCTTGTTGTGGGTGACCACCAGCTCCTGGAACTTCTTGTCTTCCTCGCGGTGGGTTTCGGCGTCGGAAACCATGCGCTGGATCTCGTCCTCGGACAGACCCGAACCGGCCTTGATTTCGATGCGCTGTTCCTTGCCGGTGTTCTTGTCCTTGGCGGTGACGTGCAGGATGCCGTTGGCGTCGATGTCGAACGACACCTCGATCTGCGGCATGCCGCGCGGCGCGGCCTGGATGCCGGCGAGGTCGAACTTGGCCAGTGACTTGTTGAAGCGCGCCTGATCGCGTTCACCCTGCAACACGTGCACGGTGACCGCACTCTGGTTGTCCTCGGCGGTCGAGAAAACCTGCGAAGCCTTGGTCGGGATCGTGGTGTTCTTGTCGATCAACTTGGTCATCACGCCGCCCAGCGTCTCGATGCCCAGCGACAACGGGGTCACGTCGAGCAGCAGCACGTCCTTGACCGCGCCCGACAGCACGCCGCCCTGGATCGCCGCGCCCACCGCGACGGCTTCGTCGGGGTTCACGTCCTTGCGCGGCTCCTTGCCGAAGAAATTCTTGACCGCTTCCTGCACCTTGGGCATGCGGGTCTGGCCACCGACCAGGATCACTTCCGAAATGTCGGACACGCGCAGGTTGGCGTCGTTCAGCGCGGTGCGGCACGGATCGATGGTGCGCTTGACCAGATCCTCGACCAGCGCTTCGAGCTTGGCGCGGGTTAACTTGATGTTGAGGTGCTTCGGGCCCGACGCGTCGGCCGTGACGTACGGCAGGTTCACTTCGGTTTGGTGCGCGGACGACAGCTCGATCTTGGCGCGCTCCGCGGCGTCCTTCAGGCGCTGCAGCGCGAGCGGGTCGTTGCGCAGGTCCACGCCCTGGTCTTTCTTGAATTCATCGACCAAGTAATCGATCACGCGTTTGTCGAAGTCTTCGCCGCCGAGGAAGGTGTCGCCGTTGGTCGCCAGCACTTCGAACTGTTTCTCGCCGTCGACTTCGGCGATCTCGATCAACGACACGTCGAAGGTCCCGCCGCCCAAGTCATACACTGCGATCTTGCGATCGGCGCTGCCCTTTTCCTTGTCGAGGCCATAAGCCAGCGCCGCCGCGGTCGGCTCGTTGATGATGCGCTTGACGTTGAGGCCCGCGATCTTGCCGGCGTCCTTGGTCGCCTGGCGCTGCGAGTCATTGAAGTACGCCGGCACCGTGATCACGGCGTCGGTGATGGTCTCGCCCAGGAAATCCTCGGCGGTCTTCTTCATCTTCATCAGCACCTTGGCGGAAATTTCCGGTGGCGCCATCTGCTTGCCGTCGGAGGTTTCCAGCCACGCATCGCCGTTGGAGTGCCCGACGATCTTGTATGGCACCACGTCGAGATCCTTCTGCACCTCGGCGTCGGTGAACTTGCGGCCGATCAGGCGTTTCACCGCGTAGAAGGTGTTCTTGGGATTGGTGACGGCCTGGCGCTTGGCCGGCGCACCCACGAGCACTTCACCGTCTTTCGAAAACGCCACGATGGACGGCGTGGTGCGGTCGCCCTCGGAATTCTCTATGACCCGGGTTTTGGTGCCTTCCATGACCGCGACGCACGAGTTGGTCGTGCCGAGGTCGATACCAATGATCTTGCTCATGTTTCAGCTCCTGGATGTTTTGCGGTCGGGGACCGGCGAATCTTGAACACAAACTGGGGTTTGGCAGCCTTTTCTCAAGGTTTTGCGTGTGCTCGGCAAGCAACCATCCTTGGCCGGGCGCCCGGCGGGGCGAGATGCTGCCCCGGCACTTCGCCTTCTTACTCCGCCTCGCCCTTGGCGACCGCGACCAGCGCGGGGCGGAGCAGCCGGCCGTTCAACACGTAGCCCTTCTGCATCACGCTTACCACGGTGCCGGCCGCGCTGCCGGGCGCCGCCACCATGCTGACCGCATGATGGCGTTCGGGATCCAGCGGCTCGCCAACGGGATCAATCTGTTGCAAGCCATTGCTCTCGGCAATCTTGAGCAGCGATTTCAGGGTCAGACTGAGGCCTTCGCGCATCGACGCCACGTCGGCGGTATCGACCGCCAGCCCGCTTTCAAGGCCGTCATACACCGGCAGCAGGTCGCGCAACAGCTTCTCGTTGGCGAACTTGACGCTCTGCTCCTGGTCGCGCAGCATGCGCTTGCGCTGGTTTTCCAGATCGGCGCGCTCGCGCAGCAGCGTTTCGCGCATGCCCGCGAGATTGGTTTCCGCCTCGGCCAGTTGCCGGCTCAAGGTTTCCAGCTCATCCGCGCCAGCCTCCATCGGCGGCTGCCGATCGTCCTGCGGCGCCTGTTCCGGAGATTCCTTCGGGTTCATCATGCTCATTCCTCGCGACAGGGGCAGCCCGGCTGCCACCGCCGACAGGCAGGCAAGCGCAGGCGCAACAAACAAATTTATGCGGTCGGCGGCCGGCGATTCAAGTGAGAGCGGCTACTCGGGCGAACGCAAGGCATCGGTGAGGAGCTTTGCTGTCGCCTGCACCACCGGAATCACGGAATGGTAAGCCATCCGGGTGGGCCCGATCACCCCGATTGCGCCCAACACATGGCCCCCGCCGCCATAGGGCGCACTGACCAGGCTGTATCCTTTGAGCGGCTCGAACCCGGACTCCTCGCCGATGAACAGCCGCACGCCGGGGGAGCGCGCGCAACCCTCCAGCAACGCCAGCAACTCGCGCTTGCGCTGGAATGCCTCGAACAGTTCGCGCAGGCGCTCCATCTGCAAGCCTTCGTCACCCGACATCAGGTTGGTCTGGCCCGAAACCAGCATATCGGACTCGGGCTCGGGCGCGAAGGTTTCCGCAGCCACTTCGACCGCCGTATCCAGCAGACGATTCAATTCACTGCCCGCGGCACGCAGATCGGCCAGCACCCGAATCCGGATGTCGTCCAGGCGCAAGCCGGCGTAATGCTCGTTCAAGTAATTGGCCGCAACCTCCAGCGCGTGCACGTCGAAGCGCTGGCTGAGGTTCAGCACGCGGTTCTGCACCTGTCCATCCGCGAAGACCAGGATCGCCAGTATGCGGCGCGATTCGATGGAAACGAATTCGATTTGCTTCAACGGTGCATCGGCCGCGCCCGGCACCGTCACCAGGCCGACGAAGTGCGTCATCGCCGACAGCAGGCTGGATGCATTGCCCAGCAATTCGCGAGGCGACGCGGATTCGCGCGGCAGTTCGCGCTGCATCTGTATCACCGCACCGCGCGGAAGCGGCTTCAATTCAAGCAGGCTGTCCACGAACAGGCGCAATCCGCTTGCCGTCGGCACACGTCCGGCGGAAGTGTGCGGCGATGCGACCAGGCCCAGTTCTTCCAGATCGGCCATGATGTTGCGCACCGTGGCAGGGCTTACATCCAAGCCCGCCGAGCGCGCCAGCGTGCGGGATCCCACCGGCTGGCCCTCCTCCAGGTATTGCGCGATCAGGGTGCGCAACAACTGGCGGGCACGGGCATCGAGGCGGTGGGGTTCGGACACGAACGATTGCTGTAGCGGGGACACGTCTCTAATACGGGTGGTGGCGATGGAATGCAAGAGATGCGGGAATCGGGACTGTGATCCGCATCCATTTCCCTGCCCGATTTCGCCACATGGAACCGTGCAACCATGCCAATGGCGCCCATACAATCCGCCCCATGCTCACCCACCTCTCGGTCCGCAACTTTGCCGTGGTCGAGGCCGCCGAAATCGAATTCGGTGCCGGGCTCACCGTGGTCACCGGCGAGACGGGCGCCGGCAAATCGCTGTTGGTCGATGCCCTGCTGCTGCTGTCCGGCGCCCGTGCCGACGCGGGCATGGTGCGCGCGGGTTGCGAGCGTGCGGAGATCGCGGCGGAATTCGATCTTGCGCAAGCACCCACTGCACGTGCGTGGTTGGCCGACCAGGCGCTCGATGACGAGGACGGCGGTTGCCGGATACGTCGCGTGATCGCGGCCGAGGGCGGTTCGCGCGCGTGGATCAGTGGGCGCACGGCTTCGCTGGCGCAATTGTCGGAACTCACCACGTCGCTCATCGAAATCCACGGCCAGCACGAGCATCAGGCACTGCTCGATCGCACGCAGCAGCTGCAGATGCTGGATGCATTCGGGGGCAACGATGCGGCCGTCGCGAAAACGCGTGAATTGGCACGGCGCTTTCGCGAAATCGTCGCAAGCGAACGCGAATTGTCGGGTGGCGACGACCGCACGGCGCGCATCGAACTGCTGTGCCACGAAGTCACCGAGCTGGAACGTTGGGCATTGCCGGCCGACACACTCGCGGAATTGGAAGCGCAGCACAAGCGCCTCGCCAACGCGGGCAAGCTGGCTGAAGGCGCGTCGGGGCTCCAGGAATTGCTGGACGGTGACGGCGAAGTCGCCGCGACGCGGATCGTTGCGCGCGCGCAGTCCGAGCTCGAGCGGCTGGTGGAACTCGACCCGATGTTGCAACCCACCGTGGAGATGCTGGACGGCGCGCGCATCCAATTGGGCGAAGCGTCCGACGCGCTGTCGCGCTACGCCCAGGATCTCGACCTCGACCCTGAACGCTACGCCGAAGCCGATGCGCATCTCACGGCGTTGCACGACCTTGCGCGCCGCCATCGCATGCCGGCCGTGGAGTTGCACGCCCACGCCTGGGCGCTCCGGGGCGAACTGCAGTCGCTGGAAGGCGCCGGCGAAGCGCTGGCCAAACTGGCCGCCGAACGCAAGCAATGCTTCACGGAGTACGGCGCAGCCGCATCGGATTTGTCGAAACTCCGTACCGCCGCCGCGAGGAAACTCGGAAAAGCTGTCACGGCACTGATGGACGAACTCGGCATGGCGGGCGGTTCATTCGCCGTGGACTTGCAGCCGCAATTTTCCGGCGAGCCCGATCCGGAAGGCCGGGAGCGCTGCGAGTTCACGGTCAGCGCCAACCCTGGCATGCCGCTGCGCCCGCTGCGCAAGGTCGCCTCGGGCGGCGAGTTGTCGCGCATCGGGTTGGCCATCGAAGTCGCTGCCCTGGGCACCGATTCGGTTGGCACAATGGTGTTCGACGAGGTCGACGCCGGCATCGGCGGCGCGGTGGCGGAAACCGTGGGCACCAAACTGCGCGCGCTCGGCTCGCGCTGTCAGGTGTTGTGCGTCACCCACCTGCCGCAGGTGGCGGCGCAGGGCCATGCGCACCTGTCCGTCACCAAGGCGGTCGAAGGCAAGGAAACCCGCACGCACATCGCGGTGCTCGACGCCGGCAGGCGGAAAGAAGAAATCGCGCGCATGCTGGGCGGCGTCGAAATCGACCGCGAAACGCGGGCACACGCGAAGAAGATGCTGGAGAAGGCCCAAGCGGAATAACGGCGAACACGTAGGGCGGGAGAAGCGTAGCGAATCCCGCCGTCTCGGGGCATCAATATGGCGGGATACGCCGCTGCGCGGCTACTCCCGCCCTACCCTTGTCAGCTATTTCTTTTTCTTCGGCCGCACGTACAGCACGAGGCTGTGATCGGCGATTTCGTACCCGTGCTTCGCCGCGATTTCATGCTGCAATTTTTCGATGTCTTCGTTGACGAACTCGATGACCTTGCCGGTGGTCACGTCGATCATGTGGTCGTGGTGCTGCCCACGATCGAGTTCATAAACGGCCTGTCCGCCTTCGAAGTTGTGCTTGACCACCAGACCTGCTGCTTCGAACTGCGTCAGCACGCGGTACACGGTGGCGAGCCCGATGTCCTCGGACTCTTCCAGCAGCAGCTTGTAGATGTTCTCGGCGGTGAGGTGGTCGTGGCTGTGCTCAAGGATTTCCAGCACACGGATGCGCGGATGGGTCACCTTCAATCCCGCATTGCGCAGATCCTGGGATTCCATGGCTGAACTCCGGTGGCGGCGTGGTGTCTGACGATCCGGGCCGAAACCAGGCTAGTGTATCATTCAACCTCCACCGCCCTCTCCAAGACGATGCGCAAGACGATATCCTCCCTCCTGCTCGCTTGCGCCAGTGTGCTGACGCTCGGCGCCTGCAACGTGATCTACAAACCTGACGTGCAGCAGGGCAATCTGCTGATCGGCAAGAACGTGAGCGAGCTGAAACCCGGCCTGACCAAGCAACAGGTGGTGGCGCTGCTCGGCACGCCTTCGGTGGTCAGCCCTTTCAGCCAGAACCAATGGAACTACGTCGCCACCATGCAACGCCGCGGTGGCCATGTCCAGGAACGCACGCTGACATTGTATTTCGACAATGACGCGCTGGTGCGCACCGACGGCAACTTCATGAAGGAAACGCCGCAGGAACTGCTGCAGGAAAGCCACAAGTACGGCCCGCTGTATCCGACCAATCTGACCAAGGAACAGCAGAAGGAACTGGAAAAGAAACAACAGCAGGGTGGTGATAGCGGGGGGTGAGGCGAGGGGTTTACGCAATGCCACTGGCATTGCGTGCCCAGCCGGCGAAGCCCAGGGGTGAGCGCCAAGGACGGTGCGAATAACGCCCGGGGCACGATGCCCGAGGGCCGGGTTGCTTGGCAAGCGCACGAGGCGCGAGCCTGGCAACTGCTGATGGGGACGGCGTGTCTTTCGGGGTACCGGTGCTCGGTTCTCCTCACCCAGCCCGCGCCCTCTTCCGGCGCGCCTCCTTGGGATCGACCAGCAGCGAGCGGTAGATTTCAACCCGGTCGCCGTTGCGCAGAAAGGTTTCGAACGACACCCTGCGCGAGAAGATGCCAAGACGATCCTCACGGATCTCGATGTCAGGCCTTGCTTTGCGAATGCCTGACCGTTCGATTGCATCCTCAACGGTCGCACCGCCCGACAGGGAAAGCTCGATCGCGAACGCGCGCTCCGGCTCGGCGTAAACCACCGACACCGCGATACAAGAAACATCAGGCATATGCGCGCCTTGCTTCGGCGGCGAAATCGTCCACCATGCGGTCGGCGAGTTTCTGGAAGCCCAGTTTGAAGGCGAATCCGGTCAGCCGATTGCTGACCTCGAAATCGAGATCCAACGCCACCTTGCAGCCATCACTGCCCAGCGGCGTGAAGGTCCACTCGCCATGGAGCCAGTCGAACGGACCATCCACGAACTGCATCTTGATGCTGCGTGGACGGTCTAGCGCATTGCGGGTGGAAAAGTGCTGGGTGACCCCGGCAAAACGCAAATCGAGGCGCGCGACCAGATGTTCGCCATCGTGCTCGGAGACGTTCGCCCCGAGACACCACGCGAAGCGCCTCGGGTAAGCTTCCACCTCGTTGACGAGGTCGAACATCTGTTCCGGCGTGAAGCGCACCAGCGCCTGGCGATGGATCTGCACGGACTCTCCTGATTGCGCGCCGGGCCGGCGACATCCTTAGATAGACATTGCATTGTAACGAGCATGGCGAAGAAGAAAGAAAAGGACGGCAAGGGCTCGTCGACGATCGCGCTGAACAAGCGCGCGCGCCACGAGTATCACATCGACGAACGCTACGAAGCCGGCATCGCGCTGCAGGGCTGGGAGGTGAAGAGCCTGCGCGCGGGGCGCGTCAATCTCACCGATGCCTATGCGCTGGTGAAAGGCGGCGAACTGTTCCTGTTCGGTGCGTCGATCCCGCCACTGCTGTCGGCGTCCACCCATGTGATCGCCGAAGACCGCCGTACCCGCAAGTTGCTGCTGCACCGTGCCGAGATCGACAAGTTGATCGGGGCGATCGAACGCAAGGGCCTGACGTTGGTGCCACTGGCGATGTACTGGAAACAGAATCGCGCCAAGGTGGAAATCGGCATCGCGCGTGGCAAGCAGGCGCACGACAAACGCGCCACCGAAAAGGAGCGCGAGTGGAACATCGAAAAGCAGCGCACGCTGCGCGCGCACAACAAGGCGGGGTGAAGCCGGGACTCGGGACTCGGGAAGACCATAACAATCCTTCGTCATTCCGGGGCGCCCCGAAGGGGTGAACCCGGAATCGGTTTTGGCGCCCAAGTGACCGATTCCGGGTTCTGCCCGCGGGCAGCGCGGGCAGCCCCGGAATGACGGCAACTCAAAATCCTGCCGGCACGTACTTGAACCGCTGCATCTGCTCGCGATGCGCATCCACGATGCGCTGCACCTGCTCCCGACTCAGCGCCTCGCGCCACTGGTTGGCGCGGCCCTTGAAAAAAAATCGGGTCTTTTCGTCCACCGCCTCCACGAATCCGTGCTCCCGTTCGAGCGACGACAAGGTCTGGAATGAGGTGTGCTTCACCGCGCGTTCGATCCGCGCCTTGTCGTGTCCCAACCCGATCAGCTTCGCGGCCTTGGCGAAATGCCTGGCGGGCTTCTCCAGCAAGTCCTCGTAACGCAGCACGATCACCTTGCCCGGTGCACGCTCGGCCATGTCCGCCCACCCTTCCACATGAGACGACCACGAGCCGATGACGTGATTGACGAACAGTTCGTCATTGACCGACGCCACCCTGTCGTCACCCAGCCGCTCGATGGCCTCGTCCGGGGTCAATCCGAAATGATGGGTCATGCTGACGGTCACGTCCAGAGGATTGCGAATGACGTAGATTGCGCCGGCCGTCACCTCCCAATTGAATACTGGATAACCGTCAAAGCTCCCGCAGAAATTGTGCGTCATCAATAAACGGGTGCCCTGCGCACGCTCCGCGATCAGCGCGTGCACCTCGGGGCGCAGCGCGGCAATCTCGTCAATGCTCAATTCCGTGTTCGGCCGCCCTGCAAGTTCGCTGAAGCGGTCCGCGCGCGCTTCCGAATCGGTGTAATCGCGGATCTCGTCCGGCCGCAGCGGATCGGCACGATTGGCGACCAGGTTGGCCAGAAACGCGCGCAACCAGGTGTTGCCGGATTTGGGATAAGAGGCCAGCCAAACGATGTTGCCCATTCAACAAAAATCCCTTCGGTGAACCAGACCCGCATGATGCCAGCAGCCGTGATTGATTTCCCACGCGACGGCCCGCATCATTACCTTCCCCGGGGGCGATCCGGCTTCGACGGGGGCTGTGAAGTAGCTTGGAGCATGCCGAGGGCGTCATCTTCCTCGTTAAACCGATGGCAAACAATCAGACGCCAACGACGACGTCTACGCTCTCGCCGCTTAAGGCGTAAGCCCCGAACCCACTTGTGCCTGTGCTCGTGGATGTAGGGTCATCATCACGGGATCGCTGATGGTTGCCGCCGGTCGACCATTCGCCAAAACAAAACCTGCTGGTCCCGCGGTGCGCTTTGTCCAGCGTGCTGCTTCGGGACGAGACTGAACGCTGGACTAAGCATGTAGCGCCGGGCGCGGAGCGCCTTCGGACGGGGGTTCGATTCCCCCCGCCTCCACCAATTACATTAGCGCCAATACCCCGCAACACCCCTTAAGCCGCGCTCTGACGCGGTTTTTCTTTGCCCGCATCCAACACAAGCCCACTTAACACCCCTTGAGTTACCGCAAATATGGCGGTAAGGTTGACGGTAAGGCGAGGTACTGACCGGGGTGTTACCGCCATGTTGAGCCCTTCCGAGGTCCACAATGCCAAGCCCAAGGCCGAGCCGTACAAGCTGGCCGACGAGCGTGGCATGTACCTGCTGGTGAAGCCGAACGGTTCCCGCTGGTGGCGCTTCGACTACCGCCGCCCCCTCACCCGCAAACGCAACACGCTCAGCCTTGGCACCTACCCCGACGTGAGCCTCAAGAGCGCGCGGGCGAAGCGCGACGAGGCGCGCGCGCTGGTGGCCGACGGGATTGACCCGGGCGAACAGCGCAAGGCCGCGGCGATCGCAGGGGCCGACACATTCGAAGCCGTCGCGCGCGAGTGGTACGCCAAGCAATCGGGGCAATGGGTGCCCGCGCATGGCGAGCGCATCATCCGCCGATTCGAACGCGACGTGTTCCCGTGGATAGGCCGCAACCCGATTGCCAATCTGCACGCACCCGCCGTGCTGGCGACGCTGCGCCGCATCGAATCGCGCGGAGCCATCGAAACCGCGCACCGTGCGTTGCAAAACATCGGGCAGGTATTCCGCTATGCCGTGGCAACCGGGCGCGCATCCGGCGACGTGACGCGCGACCTGCGCGGCGCGCTGTCACCCATCACCGAACGCCACCATGCCGCGATCATCGACCCCGACCAAGTGGGCGACTTGCTGCGGGCCATCGACGCCTACACCGGCACCCTGCCCGTTTGTGCCGCGCTGAAACTTGCGCCGTTGGTATTCCTGCGGCCCGGCGAGCTACGCATGGCGGAATGGGCGGAGTTTGACCTGGACGCTGCCGAGTGGAACATCCCGGCGCACCGGCGCAAGCTGAAAAAGGCACTGAAGGATGATCCGTCGACGCCGCCGCATTGCGTGCCGCTGGCACCGCAAGCCGTGACAATCCTGCGCGAACTGCAACCGCTGACCGGCGCGGGCCGCTTCGTGTTTCCGGGCACGCGCGACCGCAAAAAGCCGCTTTCGGACATGGCACTCCTGGGCGCACTTCGCCGCATGGGTTACGACAAAAACACCATGACCGCACACGGCTTCCGCGCGATGGCGCGCACGATTCTGGACGAACGCTTAGGGTTCCGGCCCGACATCATCGAACACCAGCTCGCGCATGCCGTGAAAGATCCGAACGGGCGCGCGTACAACCGCACCGCGCACTTGCCCGAGCGCCGCAAGATGATGCAGGCGTGGGCCGACTATCTGGACACGCTGCGCGATGAAACCCGCAAGGTTGTACCGATCAAGCGCCAGGCATAGCGACGCCTACCAATGTCCACGCACCCGGGGAGGATGCACCATGCTCGATCCGCTGAAGAAAAAATTGATTGCCCAGGCGAAAGCGGAGCTTGGAGAGGTCATGGACGACCTGATCCGGACCAAAGGCCGCTCGTTTACAGCCGCCGACCTCCACGACGCACTCGAGCAGCGCTGCCTGAATGATGCGCAGCCGGCCAAAGAAGTCGACCGCATGCCCACCGCCCTGAACAATGGCCGCCGCGCACCCGCGCGCGTTCGTATCTCGCCTACTGTTGCTGCCGACTACCAGACCCGCAACGTCTTTCCGGATCTACGACCGCCCGATGGAAAACCGGTTGACAGGTATTTCATGGATCGCGCCGTTACGCGTGCAGTCGCGCAAGCCGTTTTCGACGACGCTGTTGAACAAGCGGCGCGCAGTGGCAGTCTCGAACGTCGCACCCTCACGCTCGCGTACAACGCGCTGGCGAGGCGAACAAGCCTCAACTTCGGCGACGGCTGGAACCCATACGACCCCAGCACCGCATGTTCCGAGCCATGCGATTTCCGAGAGCAAGCACCCGTTGTAGACGCACTCCTGCGCGCCGTGTCGCAAACGCCAAACGGCAAGCCGCAGCGGAGTCCGAAAAAAGGGGACTGAGATGAGCAGCCGGAATGCGATCGCGGCACTCGTGTTTTTCTTGCTCGTCGCGTGCATGGCCGCGCCGGTGCACGCCGGCGACATCTACGCATGCAAGGACGCGCACGGAAACATGGCCTATCAGGACAAGCCCTGCCCTACGAAGTCCAAAACCGTCGGGCACGGGTCCTACACACCGGTTCCGGATGCGCCCTACTCATCCCCGTACGCGCAGGAGGCTAGTCAAGACCAGGGCGATGCTGCTGCCGCGACGCAAGCCACCGGAACGGACAGCGTGACCACCAGCGTCGCGCAACCATCGCCGTGCGCCGGCATCGGCTGTTCGCAGCATGCCAGCGGACAAACCGCCGCCACGCAATGCACAGCCCCTGACGGACGCGTGTACTACACCACGCGCAGCTGCACAGCCCGATCGCACTACGTCGGCACCACGTCCCGCGACTGGCAACGCGATACGGTGCAGGGCCATGCGGATGCCGTCATGATCAACCGCAACGAGGCTCTGGACCCTCGCACCGGGCGTGTCATGCAACTGGACGCCGCACCATTGTCCACGCCGGTTTATCAGCGCACGCGCGACGCTGGCCAACAGGTCAACATCGATGCGGGATGCCAAGGCGCCCGCGCCGATGCACGCATGCATCCGCACGATGCCAAGGCCGCCAAGCGCGCGCGCGATGTGTGCGGCGCTGGTCGCGGTTTGTGGGATCAAGCACCACCCGATCACGGTACCCAGTAATTCGAATGCCGCAGCTAGGCCGACGGGCCGAATACGGGGCAACCTTTCCCCCGCCGCTGCGGCGCTTTTTGAAAGGGCGCATGAGAGGTGCGCATGGACATCTCGATTACCTGCACTGATCTGAGGTATCTGTACGAGCTGGAAAACAACAGCCGGTTCGATGATGGGCTCGGTCTTGAACTGCGCGAGGAAGGAATTTTCGTCAATCCGCCCGACGATTTAGCGCCCGCAGCGCGCGGCGAAATGGAAGAACTGGTCCGTTCCAGACACCCAACCGGCAACCTTTCAGAGCCTGTGCTGAAGTTCCCGTGCACCCTAAGGGACCTGAAAAAGTTCACGGACTGGGCCGGACATGCTGGTTGCATTGACGCTTTCCGAATGGCGCGGTTCATCAAGCACAAGGATTGGGAGCTGGCGCAGGTGGCGGCACAGGAGTTGGGGCAATACCACTCTCCTATCATCCACAAGGTGTTCGCACTGCGGGAAAGAATCGAGCGCG
>DATFGT010000093.1:0-53704 GCA_035249175.1 Rhodanobacteraceae bacterium | reverse complement strand
TTGCAGCTACCGCGACGGCCGGCCAGTTCGGCGAATTCCGGCCGTCCAGCCTGCCGCTGGCGACGCTCGGCCTGTCGCTGGCGACCTTCATGCAGGTGCTGGACATCACCATCGCCAACGTGTCGTTGCCGACCATCGCCGGCAATCTCGGCGCCAGCCTCACGCAATCGACGTGGGTGATCACCTCGTTCGCGGTGTCCAACGCGATCGCCTTGCCGCTCACGGGATTTCTTTCGCGGCGCTTCGGTGAAGTGAAGCTGTTCGTGTGGGCGACCGCGCTGTTCTCGATCTGCTCGCTGGCCTGCGGCTTCGCGACCAGCATGGGCGAACTGGTGCTGTTCCGCGCCTTGCAGGGCGCCGTGGCGGGGCCGATGTATCCGCTTACCCAAAGCCTGATGGTGTCGATCTATCCGCGCGAGAAACGCGGGATGGCGTTGGCGATCCTGGCGATGGTGACGGTGGTCGCGCCGATCGCGGGGCCGGTGCTGGGCGGCTGGATCACCGATACCTATTCGTGGGAATGGATTTTCTTCATCAACGTGCCGATCGGGTTTTTCGCGAGTGCGGTGGTGGCCGGACAACTCGGCAAGCGCGTCGAACAACTGCGCCAGGCGCGCATCGACTGGATTGGCTTGATCACGCTGATCCTCGGTGTGGGCTCGTTGCAGGTATTGCTGGACAAGGGCAACGAGCTCGACTGGTTCCACTCCGGCATGATCGTGTCGCTGGCAATCGTGTCTGTGGTATCGCTGGCAGTGTTCCTGATCTGGGAATTGACCGATGAGGAACCGATCGTGGACTTGCGTTTGTTCCGGCACCGCAACTTTGCCGCCGGCACGCTGGCGCTGGTGTTGGCCTACGCCGCGTTCTTTTCGATCGGCCTGCTGGTGCCGCTGTGGTTGCAGAATACCCTGGACTACACGTCCATCTGGGCGGGGCTCGCGACCGCGCCGATCGGCATCATTCCGGTGCTGATGACCTTCTGGGTCGGCAAATACGCGCACAAGTTCGACCTGCGCTGGCTGGCCGCGTTCGCGTTCATCGTGATGGGCATCACCTGTTTCATGCGCGGGCGCTTCACCACCGAAGTCGATTTCTATCATGTCGCACTCGCGCAGCTGCTGCAGGGCCTCGGCGTCGCGCTGTTCTTCATGCCGATCCTGACGATCCTGCTGTCGGATCTGGAAGGCCCGGAGATCGCGGAAGGTTCGGGGGTGGCGACGTTCCTGCGTGCCGTGGGTGGCAGTTTCGCGGCGTCGATCACCACCTACGTCTGGACCCGGGGCGGCGTGCTCAACCACGCCAACCTGACCGAGCACATCAGCGCCTATAACGCGCAGGTGCGACAGAGCATCGGCGCGGTGGGTGGACACTTGCAGGCGTACGCTGCGCAGGTGAACGGCGTGATCAGCCAACAGGCGATGCAGATTTCCTTCAACCAGTTGTTCGATGCGTTGGGCTTCATCTTCATCGGGCTGGTAGCGGTCGTGTGGCTGGCCAAACCACCGTTCATTGCGCGTCGCGGCGGCGGGAACGCGGGCCATTGATTTGCGTTCATCCATGAACGCTGCTTCGGCTGAATCGTCGAGATATTCATGACTTCAAACTTTCGAACACCGGAACGGCCATCCCCGGCCTGACTTTTCACGAAAGCATGGCTTCCATACCCGCCAACGCCGCCCAGGCATTGGGTGAATTCCGGCCCGCCAGCCTGTCGCTGGCGACAATAGGCCTGTCGCTCGGCACCTTCATGCAGGTGCTGGACATGACCATCGCGAACGTGTCGTTGCCGACCATCGCCGGCAACCTCGGCGCGAGCCAGGACCAATCCACCTGGGTCATCACCTCGTTCACCGTGGCACAGGCGATCACATTGCCGATGACGGGGTTTCTTTCCCGCCGCTTCGGCGAAGTGAAAGTGTTCGTGTGGGCGGTGCTGCTGTTTTCCGTGTTCTCGCTGGCCTGCGGGTTCGCCACCAGCCTTGCGATGCTGGTGATGTTCCGCGCGATGCAAGGCGCGGTGTGCGGGCCGATGTACCCGATCACGCAAAGCCTGATGGTGTCGATCTATCCGCGAGACAAACGCGGCATGGCGCTGGCGATCATCGCGATGATCACGGTAGTGGCGCCGATCGTCGGGCCGGTGGCGGGCGGCTGGATCACCGACTCGTATTCCTGGCGATGGATCTTCTTCATCAACGTGCCGATCGGCGCGATCGCGTGCGGCCTCGTCGTGGTGCAGATGGGCAAGCGCATCGAACAGTTGCGCCGCGCGCGCATCGACTGGGTAGGCGTGGTCACGCTGATCCTGGGCGTGGGTTCGCTGCAGATCCTGCTGGACAAGGGCAACGACCTGGACTGGTTCCATTCCCACACCATCATCGTGCTGGCGATCATTGCCACCATTTCGCTGACGGTGTGGGTGATCTGGGAGCTCACCGACGATGAGCCGCTGGTGGACTTGCGCCTGTTCCGGCATCGCAACTTCGCCGCGGGCACGCTCGCGCTGATCCTCGCGTTCGCGTTGTTCTTCTCGATCTCGTTGCTGCTGCCGCTGTGGCTGCAGAACGTGCTCGGCTACACGGCGCTGTGGTCGGGCCTGGCGGCCGCGCCGATCGGCGTGATCCCGATCCTGTTGACGTTCTGGGTTGGCAAGTACGCGCACAAGTTCGACTTGCGCTGGCTGACCGCTTTCTCGTTCGCGGTGATGGGGTTCGTGTGCTTGCGCTTCGGAAGCTTCAATACCGATGTCGACTTCTGGGCGGTGGCGCTCACCGAATTCATGCTGGGCCTCGGCATCGCGCTGTTCTTCATGCCGATCCTCACCATCCTGTTGTCGGACCTCCAGGGCCACGAAATCGCGGAAGGCTCGGGTTCTGCCACGTTCCTGCGCACCGTCGGCGCCAGTTTCGCGGTGTCCATCGTCACCTATCTGTGGCTGCGCGGCGGTGTGGTCAGCCACGCCAATCTCACCGAGCACATCAACCCGTTCAATCCCCAGGTTCGAGAGAACGTCGCCGCGATGGGCGGGTCACTGCAACAGTTCGCTGCGGGCATCAATGGCGTCATTACCCAGCAGAGCATGCAGATTTCCTTCAATCATCTCTTCGATGGGCTCGGGATCGGGTTCTTCCTGCTGATCGGGGTGGTGTGGCTGGCCAAACCGCCGTTCATCACGCGCGGCGGCGGCCCGAGCGTGGGGCATTGACCGCAGCTACTTTGCCGGAGCGGCATCCGCGCGCTGTTTTGCCAGTTGGACTTCGAAAGCCTTGCGCGCATCTTTTGCATAGGCGCGACATCCGGTGGGGTCTGTCAGCACGCCCATCTTGTCATGCGCGCGTTTGGCCACGCGTTCCCAGAAGTCCACCATCTCTGGATGCGGAGCGAGCGGAATGTCGCAGGGCAACGCCGCGACCACCGCAAAGCTGTGCTCGAAATCCCCTACGACATCCGGATAGTCCGGGTTCCCGATCAATTTGTAGCCGGGTGCCGACAGGCTGCCGACATCGACCATATGCAGGCAGCGATTGTCCTCGCATGAGATCCACGTCCAAGTCGTGTTGCCCTTGGTGTGCCCCGGCGTCGCATGTGCGGTCAGCGCCAAGTCACCCAGATGCAGACGCTCGCCATCGGTCAGCGTGCGCGCCACGTGCACCGGCGGGAAGGGGAATCGATCGCCGTATTCCGGATCGTCACGGCCGCCGCGTTCCAGCAACGGCGCGTCAGCGGCGCCCGCAATCACCTGCGCGCCGGTGTCGTGCGCGAGTTGCGCCAGGTCGCCGGCATGGTCGGAATGCGCGTGCGTGTTGAGGATCCATTTGATGTCGTGCAGATCGATGCCGAGATCATGGATATTGCCTTCGATCAGCGCGGCGTCTCCCGGCACGCCGCCGTCGATCAGAACGTCGCCCGTCGGCGCGGTGACGAGGAAGACGCCGAGACCGTGCGGCCCGACGTACCACGCGTTGCCATAGATGCGGAACGGTTTCTGCGGTGCCGTCCATGAGGGATTGTCCGCGATGTTCTTTTGCTCCGATGACGGCATGCGGAACGATTTCTGCGGGTTCGCGGCCCGCTCCCGTGGGGGCGTCTGCGCATACGCGCCCTGTGCGATCAAAGCGAAAGCAAGGGCCGCTGCGATCAACAGGCGCATGCTCGATTCCATTGCCTAACCGGATTTCTTGCTGCGCAGGCGTTCGACCAGCGCATGCAACGTTGCCTGCGCTTCGGGCGCGAACCAGCCGTCCAGAAATGCTTCGACCGGCAACGATGCTGGGTCGTCGAACAGCCGCGCGAGGTCCGCACGCGCCATGGCGCGTGTTTCGAGCATCGCGTGGCGTGGCAACCGCAACAGTGATTCCAGCCATGCAAGCGAGCGCGTGACGACGTGGTCGACGTCGGTCAGCTCGTCGGTGATGCCGGCGGCGAGCGCGTCCTCGGCGTCCAGCATCGTGCCGGCGACCAGCAGGCGTTCCGCGCGATAGGGTCCAACCAGCCGGCGCAGCGCGGCCTGGATGCAATCGGGCACGGTCAATCCGACCTGTACCTCGTTGAGGCCGATCTTGTATTCGCCCCGCGCCATTACCCGGTAATCGCAGAAGATCGCGAGCACCGCGCCGCCCGCCGGGCTGTGTCCCGTGACCGCGGCGGCCGCGGGAATCGGCGAACGCGCCAGCGCCGCGCACACGCCGAAAAAATCGTTCCAGAAGGCGCGCATCCCGTCGCGGTCGAGTTGCAGCAGCGCGGGAATGTCGAGTCCAGCCGAGAACAATCCCGGCGAGCCCGAAATCACCAGCGCCGCCGCACCTTCGTCGGGCGCCTGCGTGATCGCGCGCTTCAGCGCCGCGATCAGCTCGTGGTTCAGCGCATTGACAGGCGGACGCGCGAGTTTGAGTTCGCGGATGCCGTGGTCGCGTTCGATGATGTCGAGCATGGCTCACAAATCCCGTGCGGTCCAGGTGTATTCCACCGTATAGGTGAGCGTGGTGGCGCCGTGTGCCGGCACCGGCATATTGAATTCCAGCAACTGCGGCGTCTGCTTCGACGGCTTGATCCTGGACGAAGTCACGCTCCACTCGCGCCAGCGGTTCGGATGTTCGCGCAACGTGACCGTGCGCGGCGCATCGCCGCCGTTCGTGAGAGCGACCTTGTAGGATTCCGTCATCGTGTGCGCCTTGGCATCGACATGGAACGCGGTGCGCTCGCGACTGGCACGGAGATCGAAACTTTCTCCCAACTGCACCGAAACGCGCTGGCCCTTGGGTGTGTCGGCGACGCTGCCCTCGCCGAGCAATGCCGGCGCGCCATCGCGATCATTGGTCCACGCGCGCAGCGTGCCTGCGGGCAGGGCGTCGGGCGCATTGAAGGCGAGGGTGCTGGTGATCGCGCGATCCTGGTAATCCTGCGCGCCGTAATCGTTGGTGTTCGGTTTTGGGGCAAAGTAGGCGCCGCCATCCTCGACGACGTATTGGCGTTGGCAGGGAAGTTCCTGCGTTGGATACAGCGGCGCCAGGGTGACGGTGCCGTTCGGCAGGCTGACGGTGCCGGGAAGCGTGAAGCTGCGGTAATCGCCGAGCGAGGCCCGCTCGGGCATCGCGCGCGCGTCGGCCGCCATCGGCGCCGGTGCCGCCATGCTGTACATGCGCACGCCACGGTTACCGAGGTTCGGCTGGCCGGCCACCAGTTTGATGTTCGCGCCGTCGTAATCCTGACCGCTGCGGTTCGCGATGCTGGCTTCCGGCTTGAACTGCATCCGACACGCGGCACCGCCTGCGAGTGTCGCACCGTAAGCCGCGCGCCAGCCCAGGCCGGACGTGGTGTAGGTCAGGCGTGCGTCGCGGTTGCCCGCGGCTTTCACGTCGACATCCAGCAACAACGTGCTGCCGCGCGAGTAGGCATCCCCCGGCATTGTCATGGACTCGTACTGATGTATCAGGTGCAGCTTGCCGTCCTGCGTACGAATGAGTTGCCCGTTTTTCGTGGCCATCACCAGCTCGCCGGTGAGACTGCCGCCGCTTGCACTGGCGGCACCTATTCCGTGCACGGTGACCTGGCGTCCGACCGCTTCGCCGCCGACGCCTCCGAGCAGAACCCGCTGCCCGAGGACCGTGACGACAGAACCCGTGCCAAAACCGACCATGATGGCTTCCGGATCGAGCGTGGCGGGCAATCCGCCAATGCGGAGTTGCTGGTTTCCCCCGGCAAGGCTGAGTGGGCGTTGCTCGCGCACCAGCGCGTGGCCGGAGCCCACGGTTCCCCGCGAATCGCCCGAGAACAGCGCGTCGTTGTCGGCGTGATAGATCGTCAGGCTGGCGTGATCGGCCGCGAACGCAGCCGGTGTCGCCAGCAGCGCAGCGAGCGCGGCACAAAGCAAGCGGCGTGACATGGCGTGTCTCCCTCGTGGCAGGCAATGTGGCCCGATGATAAACGTGATGTCTGAACGCGCGTCGCGCGCGCATTCAACCTGGTGCGTGGACGCTGCCGATCAGTGCGGCGATTTCATCACTGTCGCGCGCGCGCAGCAGGCGCGGCGCCACGGCGCGCAACGCCTTGCGGTCGCAGCGGGCGAGCGCGTCGCGCTGCGCCAGGATGCGATCGGGCAGCATGCTGAAATCCTCCAGTCCCAGCGCCACCAGCACCGGCGCGAAGGCAGGATCGCCCGCGATTTCTCCGCACAGGCACACCGGTTTGCGCGCGCGACGGGCGTGCGCGATCACGTGCGCGAGCAAGCACAGCACCGCGGGATGCGCAGGTTCGTACAACTTGCCGAGCTGGTCATTGTTGCGATCGGCTGCCAGCACGTACTGGGTGAGATCGTTGCTGCCGATCGCGACAAAGTCGGCGACGTGCAGTAACGCGCGCACGTTGATTGCGGCGGCCGGCACCTCGACCATCGCGCCGAGTTCGAACTGGTCCGGGATCTCGTGGCCGGCGGTGCGCAGGTCGCGCGCGCATGCTTCCAGCAGCCGGCGCACGTCGATCATTTCCGCGGCGTTGCTGATCATCGGCACCAGGATACGCAGCGGTCCATAGCAGCTCGCGCGCAGGATCGCGCGGAGTTGCGTCACGAACACGTCCGGCTGGCGCAGTGACAGGCGCACACCGCGGACGCCGAGCGCGGGATTGGGTTCCTTCGCCATTACCAGACCTGCCGCGTCGGCCTTGTCGGCACCGAGGTCAAGCGTGCGGATGGTAACCGGCAGTCCGCCCGCGCCCAGCACCACATCGCGGTAGACCGCAAATTGTTCGTCTTCGCCGGGCAATCCGCTCTGGGCCAGAAACAGGAACTCGGTGCGGTACAGACCGATGCCCGCCACCCCAAGGTTGCGCGCGCGCTCGATGTCCTCCGGGCGTTCGGCGTTCGCGAACAACCGCAGTTTGTGCCCGTCGCGGGTGCGCGTTTCGGAACGCGCGAGCTGCGCCAAACGCTGGCCTTCGCGCAGCGCTTCGCGTTGCCAGTTGCGGTATTGGGCGAGATCCTGTGCGGTCGGGTGCACCACCACTTCGCCGTGCACCCCGTCGACCAGTGCGAGGTCGCCATCACGCAGGTCTTCCAGCACGCCTTCGACGTTGACCAGCATCGGCAGGTGCAGGCTTCGCGCCAGGATCGCGCTGTGCGAGTACGGGCTGCCGGAACCCGCCACCACCGCGAGGATGCCGTGGCTGGCCATGTGCGCAAGCTCGCCGGGCGCGATGCTTTCGGTGACCAGGATTTCGCCGACCCGCGTCGCGAGTTTCTTCTCCTCGCTGCTGGCCTGGCGCGCCAGCGCGCTCTGCACGCGCGCGATCACGTGGTCGACATCTTCGCCGCGGCTGCGAAGGTAGGGATCGTCCATGTTGTCGAACACGGCGACCAGCCGGTCGCGCTGCGCCTTCAACGCGGCGGCGGCGCGGTAGTGGCCCTTGCGGATCATCGCGCGCAGGCCTTCGATCAGTTCCGGATCGTCGAGCAGCAGCGCATGCGCGTCGATGAACTCGCCCACCTCGCGTGCCAGTGCGCCGTGCAATTTGCGGCGGAGCTCTGCCATGTCTTCGCGCGCGACCGCGAAGGCGCGTTCCAGTCGTGCGATTTCAGTGTCGACTTCGGAATCTGGCAGCGGCGAATTGTCGATGCTGAAACGCGCGGGACGTTCCAGACGCACCTTTCCCAGCGCCATGCCGGGCGACGCGGGGTTGCCTGAGAAGACGCGCCTCATGCGCCCTCGTCGAACTTGCGGTCGAACAGCGCCGCGACCGCATCCAGCGCCTGGGCCTCGTCCGGACCTTCGGCGCGCAATGTGAGGGGCGTGCCGATGCCGGCCGCCAGCATCATCACGCCCATGATGCTTTTGGCGTTGACCTCGCGTCCGCCGCCGACAAGCCAGATCGTGGATTTGAAACCCTGCACCAGTTGCACGAGCTTCGCGGAAGCGCGTGCGTGCAGGCCGAGTTTGTTGCTGACCACGATTTCCTTTTCGACCATCGGGACATTCCGGGGCGGCGTCATCCCGTTACGTTACCAGCAAGCGGGAGAAAACCGGAAAGTGCCGAGCACGGTGGAACCGAGCGAAGGCGCCGTGCGACATCTGCGTCTACCTTGACGAATGTTCCGGTCGAAGCTGCTGTCGTGGGAAGTCAGGCCAGCGAAGGCCGTTCTGGATTTAACGGAGCCAGATGGAATGGGCCGAATTGACGATCATCAGGGCCGCGATCAGGGATGACCCCACCAAAACCCAGTCACACCTTGTCGATGCAAATCCCGCCCCGTCCACCGCAGGCAGCGACCTCGGCCAGCTCATCCAGCGGCTTGTCGGGGTAATTGAGCACCCGCAGCAGCATCGGCAGGTTCAGGCCTGACACGCAGCGAGCGTGCACACCGAGGCTCGCCAGCTTGTTGGCGATATTGCAAGGCGTGGAACCGTACAGGTCCGACAGCACCAGCACGCCGCCGCCGCGGTCCAGCGCGCGCGCGGCACGCGCGGCGGCCGGCAGCATGGTGCCCGGATCGTCGTTGCCGCCCACCTCCAGCGCGTCGAGTTGGCAGGGCAGGCGCGGCATTACGTGCTGCGCGGCGGCGATCAGCGCGTGGCCGATCTCCTCGTGAGTCAGCAGCAGGATGCCCGCGGCAGGGGCGGGGGAGGTTTGGCGAAGGGGGGAAACGGTAGTCATGGCGGGATGGGAGGGCGTTCGCCGTTGGACGTGCAAGATTCGGTCCAAACGGCTTGAGGCTATTCCAGTTCTCGGTGAAAGGTGAGCACCTGTTCGCGGCTGGCCCGGTAGTGTTCAGCCAGCCGTTCAGCCAAGTACACCGAACGATGCCGGCCACCGGTGCAGCCGATCGCGACGGTCAGGTAGCCTTTGTCCTCACTTTCGAAGCGTGGCAGCCACGCGTCCAGGAAACGTCGAATGTCAGCCAGATATTGTACTACCGATTCCTGGCCGTCCAGAAATTCACGGACGGGCGCGTCCTGCCCCGAAAACGGGCGCAAACGCGCGTCCCAATGCGGGTTGGGGAGGCAGCGCGCGTCGAATACGAAGTCCGAATCGGGCGGGATGCCGCGTTTGTAGGCAAACGACTCGAACAACAGCGTGAGACCGGGTGACACCGCGCTGTATTCGGTGGTGATCAGGCGACGCAACTGGTGCACATTGGTGTCGCTGGTGTCGATGGAACGATTGGCGATGGCCTGCAGCGGCCGCAGGCGGCGGCGTTCTTCGGCCAGCGCGTCGATCAGCGAAAGACCGTCGTCCGACAGGGGATGGCGGCGGCGGGTGAATGCGTAACGCTTCAACAGCACCGCGTCGCTGGAATCCAGGAACACCAGCTCGGCATCGGCGCCCGCCACGGCCAGTTTCGACAAAGCCTCGGGCATGCGATCGAGATCGCCCTGGTTGCGCACGTCCACGCCCACGGCGATGCCCGAAAGGGCGCCACGGTCGCCCTCGGTCAGCGCCCGGTACAGCGAGGGCAGCAGTCCGGTCGGCAAGTTGTCCACGCAGTAGAAGCCCAGGTCCTCGAACGCGCGCAGCGCGACGGTCTTGCCGGCGCCCGAAAGGCCCGACAGCACCACGATGCGTACGGGCTGGGTGTGCGAGGTATCGTTCGTTTCTGGCATGGGCATCAACCGGATTGGCGTTGCAGGCGCGCGGCCTGGCGGTCCATGAAAATGTGGGCCTGATCGATGCCCTGCGATTTCAGCATGTGGCTGCGCACGGCGGCTTCGACCAGCACCGCGAGGTTGCGGCCGGGCGCGACCGGAATCGTGATCTGCGGAACCTTCACGTCCAGCACTTCGTGCACGCCGACGTCGCCGGTCAGGCGCACCATCGCGTCCTCGGGCTCGTTGCCGGCCGGACGCAGGTGCACGATCAAGCGCAGGTACTTCGACCGCTTGACCGCGGTGTGCCCGAACATCTCGCGTACGTTCAAGACGCCGAGCCCCCGCACTTCCAGCAGGTCGCGCAGGAGGTCTGGGCACGCGCCGTCGATCACGTCGGGCGCGATCAGGGTGAATTCCGGTGCGTCATCCGCAACCAGGCGGTGGCCGCGGGTGATCAGTTCCAGCGCCAGCTCGCTCTTGCCGCTGCCGGGCGTACCGGTGATCAGCACGCCGATGGAATGCACTTCCATGAACACGCCGTGCAACGTGATCTGCGGCGCCAGCGCGCGCGCCAGTTTGTATTGCAGGTAGGTGAGCACATCGTGGCCGCGGCGCGCGCTGACCCACAATGGCGTGCCGGTTTCCTCGGCGGCGTCGCGAAGGTCGGCAGGCACAGCCTGATCCTTGGTGACGATCAAGGCGACCGGTTGCTGCCCGAAGATCTTCTGCACGGTCTCCCAGCGTTGCCGCGAATCCAGGCCGTCGAGGTAGTTCAATTCCTCGCTGCCGACGATCTGCAGCTTGTTGGGATAAATGATGTTGAGGTAGCCGATTTCCGAAGGCCGGCGCTGCCCGGCGCCGCCAGACTGCAGCGCGCGCTCGACGCCCTCGCGGCCGGCAACCCAGCGCAGGGCCATGCGTTCCTTGACATCTTCGAACAGATCCCGCGCGCTGAGTCGATTCACGTCTCGTCCCCACCCGCGAAAGCGCGGGCGGGGAACATTCTGCCAGTGTTGATGAGCGACTGCTCTTGAAGACCATTCGCCGGATTGGCTACGAAGCGGCTTTTGGTGAAAAGTCAGGCCATGGATGGCCGGGGTGATGTATGTGAACCCTCGACCACCACGGTTGCGACAACCCCCACCGAAGCAGCGTTCAGGGATGAACGCACAAATCAACCCTACGCCATGTTGCGGATATCGTCGCGATCGTGCGTGGCTTTCTTGTCCTTGTGCCGGCGCACCTGCGCATCGAGCTTGTCGAACAGCGCGTCGATCGCGGCGTACATGTCCTGATTCACGGCGTCCGCGTGCAGCACGGCGCCAGCGGCGGACAGCGTGCCCTCGGCGCGGTTGGCCAGGCGATTCTTCTCCACTTCCAGCACCACGTTCAAGGAAGTCAAATGATCGAAACGTCGCGCAAGGCGCTCACGGCGGGAATCGACGTAGTCGCGCAGGGCCGGGGTGATTTCGATCTGGTGACCGCTGACCTGGATTTGCATGATTGACTCCTCAAGCAGCAGGGGTGTGGAGGCCCGGATTCGCGGGCCTGGCGCCCTTCACGACGCCGGTTGTGAAGAATTTTCGCCTGTACTCCTTTGTGATCATGGGTGGCGGGGAAAGTTGCATGAACGACGCCGCATTCGGCGCTGCATCAAGCGTGCCCGAAACATCGTGAACTTTCTGTTGGAACGCCCTACTGCGCGCGCAGGCGCTCACCCGAACTCGGAATGCGCAGTTGTTCGCGATATTTCGCGACGGTGCGCCGCGCGACGCGGATGCCGCGCTGGTTCAGTTCCGCGGTGAGGGTCTGGTCGGACAACGGCTTGCGCGGGTCCTCCTCGTCCACCAGTTTGCGGATCATCGCCTGGATCGCGGTGGCCGACGCGCTGCCGCCGTCTTCGGTGGCGACGCTGGACGAGAAGAAATGCTTGAACTCGAAGGTGCCGCGCGGCGTGTGCAGATACTTGCGGGTGGTGACGCGTGAAATGGTCGATTCGTGCATGCCGAGTTCCTCGGCCAGTTCGCGCATCACCAGCGGCTTCATCGCTTCCGGGCCGAAGTCCAGGAACGCGCTTTGCGTACGCACGATTGCGCTTGCGACCTTGAACAAGGTGTCGGCGCGCGCCTCCAGGCTTTTCATCAGCCAGCGTGCTTCCTGCAATTGGCCGCGCAGCCAAGTGGCGTCGCTGCGCTGTGCACGCGCGATCAGGCTGCAATAGTGCTGGTTGATCGCGAGCCGCGGCTGACAATCGGGCGACAACGACACGCGCCAGCGCCCACCGGCCTTGATCGCATAGGCGTCCGGCGCGACGTATTCCGCGGGCGTGGCATCGAATGCCGAACCGGGACGCGGATCGAGCGCGCGGATCAGGGTGGCCGCGGCGATGATGTCGTGTTCGGCGACATTCAGCTTTTTCGCCAATTTGCCGAAATCGCGCTTGGCCAGCAGGTCGAGTTCGCTCGCCGTGATGCGGCGGGCCAGTTCGCGACCTTCGGTGCGGGGATCGAGTTGCTCGAGTTGCGCCGCAAGGCAGTCGCCGAGATCCAGGCTGGCGACGCCAGCCGGATCGAAATGCTGGACGCGCACCCGCACCGCCTCGGCTTCGTCCTTGCTGGTGGCAGGCTCCAGCGTGTGAAGCGCCGCCAGTACGGGCTCCAGCCCGTCGCGCAGATAACCATCATCATCGAGCGCATCGATGATCGCCGTCGCGATCGCCTGTTCGCGCGCGGAGAAGCCGCTCAGGTTGGCCTGCCACAACAGGTGTTCGCGCAGGCCTTCGGGTGCTGCGTCCTGCGGCTCGGGCGCTTCGTCGTCGAAGCCGCGGCTGGACGGGGACCAATCGGCCACCTGTGGCGATTGCTCGTCCCAGTATTCGCTGTCCTCGCCGACTTCGGTGGTGGATTCGTCGCCGGAGGTTTCGGCGCCACTTTCCGACGAGCTGGGCGCAGGGGCTTCGTCGCCGTCCATGCCATCGATGTCGATCAGCGGATTGGCTTCGGCCAGCTCCCGCAATTCCGTCTGCAATTCGATCTGCGACAACTGCAAAAGGCGGATGGCCTGCTGCAGCTGCGGCGTCAGGGAGAGTTGTTGCGACTGGCGGAGCTGGATACCTGGTTTCATGGCGACGAGAGCGGAGTGTCGCCAGCATCCTAACTCACGGCAGGCGGCGTGGATAGTACGTGGGCACGATTTTTGCTAACGCGCATCCCTTGCCGTTGCGATGTGCGTCAAGGTTTCGGGATCACCCGATATCCGCTACGGCGAGGTTTTGGTGAAAAGTCAGGCCAGGGATGGCCGTTCTGTCTGCCATGGCCGAGAAGCGGTCAAGCGGCGGCAACGTCACGGCGATGCCGCGATCATGGACGATCGCACTACATCCTGAATTCGTGGCCGAGGTACACCTCGCGTACTTCCTTGTGGGCCAGGATTTCCGCCGGCGTGCCGCGCGCCAGCACCTTGCCTTCGTTCAGGATGTAGGCATGTTCGCAGATGCCCAGCGCCTCGCGTACGTTGTGATCGGTGATCAGGACGCCGATGCCGCGATCGCGGAGGTGGCGCACGATGCGCTGGATTTCGCCCACCGAAATGGGGTCGACGCCGGCGAACGGTTCGTCCAGCAGCATGAAACGGGGATTGGCCGCCAGCGCGCGCGCGATTTCGACGCGCCGGCGTTCACCACCTGAAAGACTGATCCCTTTCTGGTTGGCAATGTGGCTGATCTTCAATTCGTCCAGCAGCGCTTCCAGTTCACCGCGACGCTGACTCGCCGGCAGGTCGGTGCGAAGCTCCAGCACCGCGAGAATGTTGTCCGCCACCGTGAGGCGACGGAACACCGAGGCTTCCTGTGGCAAATAACCGATGCCCCTGCGCGCGCGCTGGTGCATCGGCAGGCCGGTGATGTCCTCGCCGTCCAGCGTGATCTGGCCGCCGTCGGGTTCGATCAGGCCGACGACCATGTAGAAACATGTCGTCTTGCCCGCGCCATTGGGTCCGAGCAGCCCCACGACCTCGCCTTGGCGGATCTCGAAACCGAAATCCTGCACCACCTGGCGCGTGCGGAAACTTTTCTGCAGCCCTTGCGCGACCAGCATGGATCAGTGCGTTCCCGTGGTCGCTGCCGATGCGGGCGCCGCGGAAGCTGCGGAAGCGGGTGCGGCGGACGTTGCCGAATTCGGCGAATTGGCGGCCGCGGGTTTCGCGCTTGCCGGCGCCGGCTTGCTGCGCGGTTGCAGGGTGATGTGCACGCGGCCGCCCGCGGCGGGCGTACCCTGGATTTCGCCGGTGTCGGTGTTGTAGACCAGTCGATCGCCGTGAAACTCGCCGCGGCCCTGCTGCACGACGCTGGCATTGCCGGTCAGGATCACGGTGTTTTCGGAAACCTTGTAGTCGATGGTCGCGGCCTGCCCGTGTACCAGCGTGCCGTTGTCCTGCGTCTGCCGGAAATGGGCGGGACTGCCGGTCAGCACCACGCGCTGCCATTGACTGGTGTCGTCGGGGTCGGTGTAGCCGGTGGCCTGTGCGCCGTCCGCGTGGAACGTGCCCTGGTCCATGGTGACGCTGCCGGTGAAGACGATCTTGCCGCTGTCCTGGCTGCCGGCGAACGCGCTGGCGTTGATGTTGATCGGCTGGTTCCTGTCCGTCTGCTTCGCTGGCGCGAGACCGCACGCGGCCAGCATCGCGACAAACAGGATGAACCGGCCAGCCGGCAGATCAATGCGTGCGCGAATGCGGTGCGAGCGTGGCGTGGACATCGGAGAGCAGCTCCAGTGAACGAGTGTCGAAGTCGGCCTTCATGCCGACGCCGCGCAGTATAGAGCCGGGCTCCTGAATTACGCTGGGCGCTTCGGTGGCCATGCGCTTGTCCTGGGTCCACACGGTGGCGTCGGCGGTGTGGATTTCGGCCGCGGAGATTTTCGTGGTGGGCGGCCGGCGCATGTCCACCTTGCCGATCAACTTGACCAGGTTGTTGTCGGAACTGATCCACGCGTATTGCGAGGTGCCGTCCCAGTCGGAGCCGTCGCTGGCGACGAAGAAGTACTTCGGCGCGTTGATGTATAGCGAATCATTGCCTTCGCGGCGCGCGAGGTGCGGCGCGGTCATGGTGAAGGCGAGCTTGCCATCCTGGGCGAACGCATGCAGCGTGAATTGATCGAGTTCGTAACTGGACCGTGGCGGCCCCACGATCGCGGCCGGCTTGGGTGGCGGCTTCAGCCACCACACCAGCAACTGCGTGATCGCAGCAACGACCAGCAATACCACCAGCCAGAAAGCGGTGCGGCGATCCCTCATGCAGACTGCGCCGCCAGGATCAGGCCGCACACTTCGCGGGCTGCACCGCGACCGCCTTGCGCGTGGGTGTGCCAGTGCGAGGCGCGCAGCACTTCCGGTTGCGCATCGGCCACCGCAACGCTAAGCCCGCAGATCGACATCGGCGCGAGATCGGGTTCGTCATCGCCCACGTAACAGGCTTGTTCGGTGGTCAACCCGGATGCGTGGAGCAGGTCCTGAAGGCAACCCAGTTTGTCGGATTTGCCCTGATAGACGTGATCGATGCCGAGTTGTTCGGCGCGCAACTCCACCGCGTGGCTGATGCGCGCACTGATCAGGGCCACCTCGATGCCGTGCGCGCGCAGGCGCTTGATACCGAGGCCGTCGTGCACGTGGAATGCCTTGATCTCGCGGCCGTCCTCGGTGAACCACAATCGCCCGTCGGTGAGCGTGCCGTCCACGTCGAACGCGACCAGCTTGACCTTTGCGGCGCGGGCGAGGATGTCTTGCGGGATATTGGCTGCGGAGGACATCAATGGGGTGTGCGTCGGAAGAGTGGGGACACGATGGGGATGAAGCATACCAACCATTGTCATTCCGGACGCCGCGCAGCGGCGATCCGGAATCCAGCTTGTAGGATGCCCGACCGATCGCCGATCGAAGAGCTGGTTAGACTCGCGCCATCCATGGCGCTCGCGCTACGCGCCGCCTTTGGCGTTCGCGTTTGCACTCCTGCAAACGCAGTCGGACTCCGTTGCCGATGAAGCCAGAAACGGCCCCGGAACGATGACAAAGGTTTTAGCGTTCCCGAATCCCGGCCCTCAAACCACCCGTGCGCGCAGCAGGTCGTGGATGTTCAACGCGCCCACCACGCGTCGCGCGTCGTCGACCACCAACAGTGCATGGATCTTGTAGGTTTCCATCAATTGCGCAGCTTCGGCGGCCAGTTTGTCGGGGCCGATCACCTTGGGGTGACGGCTCATCGCTCCTTTGACCGAGGTGGTGCGCAGGTCGACACCGTGGTCATCCAGCATCCGGCGCAAGTCGCCATCGGTGAACACGCCGAGCAGATGTGCGTCGTCGTCGACGATCGCGGTCATGCCCAAGCCCTTGCGCGACATCTCCATCAAGGCTTCGGTCAACGTGGCGTCGGCACGCACCATCGGAATCGCATTGCCGGTGTGCATCACGTCCGAAATCTTCATCAGCCGGCGGCCCAGCGCGCCAGCCGGGTGCGAACGCGCGAAATCATCGGCGGTGAAGCCCCGTGCTTCCAGCAGCGCGATGGCCAGCGCATCGCCCAGTACCAGTGCCGCGGTGGTGCTGGCGGTGGGCGCCAAGCCCAGCGGGCAAGCTTCGGTGGACACGCTGGCGTCGAGATGTGCATCGGCGTCGCGCGCCAGCGATGAGCGAGGATTGCCGGTCATCGCGATCAACGAATTGCCTTGCCGTTTGAGAAACGGCATGATCGTCAACACTTCTTCGGTTTCGCCGGAATTGGAAATCAGCAGCACCACGTCGTGCGGCATGATCATGCCGATGTCCCCGTGGCTGGCCTCGCCCGGGTGCACGAAAAACGATGGCGTGCCTGTGGAAGCGAGGGTGGCGGCGGTCTTGCGCGCGATATGGCCCGACTTGCCCATGCCGGACACCACCACGCGCCCGGAGCAGGCAAGGATCAGCCGGCAGGCCTTGCTGAAGTCGCCGTCGATGCGCGCCTCAAGGTCCGCGATGGCGCCGGATTCGATGCGGATCACCTTGCGCGCACTCTCCACAAGCGCGGCGCGTTGGTGATCCAGGAAAACCTCGGGCGAAGCTTCAGCGGTGCGCGCGTTCATGCGGGTGTGCTCCTGAGCTGAAACACGATTTCCAGTACCATCGCCGCTTGGCATTGTACAGGCGGCGGGAAGACCTTCCACGCATTCCATTGTGTGAGGAAGGTCACGCGCCGGTCGTGCGTTCGAGTATCGTTCATGCAATCCACCGAATTGAAATCCCTGTTGGCGGCGGCATTTCCCGAAGCCAGCATCGAAGTCGCGAGCCCGGACGACGTGCATTTCCAGGCGACGATCATTGCGGAAGCCTTCGCGGGAAAACCTACCTTGGCGCGCCACCGCATGGTGTACGCGGTGCTGGGTGAACGCATGGGCGGCGAGGTGCACGCGCTGTCGCTGCGCACCCTCACGCCGGCCGAGGCCAAGGCCTGATTGATGGCACGCATCGTGATTTCGGGGGGCAAGCCGCTGATTGGCGACGTGTGGATCTCGGGCGCCAAGAATGCGGTGCTGCCGATCCTCGCCGCGTGCCTGCTCGCGGACGAGCCGGTCACCATCAGCAACGTGCCGCACCTGCACGACGTCACCACCACCATGGAACTGCTGGGCCAGATGGGCGCCGAATTGGCGGTGGACGAGCACATGCGCATCCGCATCGATCCGCGCCCGACGAATCGTTTTTCCGCGCCCTACGAACTTGTCAAGACCATGCGCGCTGCGATCGTGGTGCTGGGCCCGCTGATCGCGAAGTACGGCCAGGCTGACGTGTCGTTGCCGGGTGGTTGCGCGATCGGCTCGCGCCCGGTCGATCAGCACATCAAGGGGCTGCGTGCGCTCGGCGCCGACATCACGGTCGAGAACGGTTACATCAAGGCGCGCGCGAAACGCCTGAAGGGCGCGCGCGTGGCCATGGACATGGTCACCGTCACCGGCACCGAGAACATCATGATGGCCGCGGCGCTGGCCGAAGGCACCACGGTGATCGAGAATGCCGCCGAGGAACCCGAGGTGTGCGATCTCGCTCACTGCCTCAACGCGATGGGCGCGAAGATCGGCGGCATCGGCACCACCACGTTGGTGATCGATGGCGTCGAGAGGCTGCACGGCGCGCGTTACGAAGTGTTGCCGGACCGCATCGAAACCGGCACGTTCCTCGTGGCCGGTGCGATTACCGGCGGCAAGGTGCGCGCCAAGCGCACACGTCCCGATATCCTGAAATCGGTGCTGTCGAAACTGGAAGATGCCGGCGCGCATATCAACTGCGAAGACGACGCGATCGAACTGGACATGCGAGGCCATCGTCCCCGCGCGGTCGACGTCACCACCGCGCCGTATCCCGCGTTCCCGACCGACATGCAGGCCCAGTTCACGGCGCTCAACTGCGTGGCCGAAGGCACCGGCATCATCACCGAAACCGTGTTCGAAAACCGCTTCATGCACGTGCAGGAACTCCGCCGCCTGGGCGCCGACATCAGGGTCGAAGGCAACACCGCGATCGTGCGGGGCGTGCCGCACATGTCCGGCGCGCAACTGATGGCCACCGACCTGCGCGCGTCGGCGTCGCTGGTGCTGGCAGGCCTCGTGGCCGAAGGCGACACCACGGTTGACCGCATCTATCACATCGATCGCGGCTACGAGAACATCGAGGAAAAACTCGGCGGGCTCGGCGCGCATATTCGGCGCTTGCCGACCTGACGCGAACGCACCCTGGTCCTGCCACCGGGACGGGTGCGCGTTGCCGCATGCAAGTAGTACGTGTTTGCTCGTCATCCCGGCGCAGGCCGGGATCCATTTTTCTTCTCGCAAGGACGCAGGTTATCGTTTCGGGTCCCGCTCCCGCCCCGGGGATCTTTGATCCATCCATTTTCGTGATTCCCGCGAAGGCGGGGCTGCATTTGCAGAGCGCCATGAAAGGCGGGTTGGCACCCGCCCTACCAGAGCTGGCGGGGCATTGCCGCGAACCGCAGCTCTTTCGCTCGTCATTCCGGACAATGTCCGTAGCGAGGTTGGCGCAACTGGTCAGTGGGTCGACCAGCTTTCCAGCTCGAGCGAAAAAGCGTTCTTGCCGCGCTGCTCGATCTTGATCGGTGCCGGCACTGTCGTCGGTGCGAACCATGCTTCGAAACTGTCGCTACCATCGGTGCGGCTGACGCGGCTGGCATCGAAGGTGCCGGCGGGCACGGTCACATTTTGCTTGCCTTGTACCGCATACTGCTGTGTTTCGATGCGGTCGCGGACTGCAACGGGCAAGGTGAAGGTGGTTTTGCCTGCGGCAAATCCGGCTGCGAGCGCCAGCGGCACCGTGTGGCGTTCGATCACCCTGGGCACCGTGGCAAAGTGGAAGGCGCCGTTGTCGTTCACGTCAATGGCGTGGCTGGCCCAGTCGAAGCGCACGCTGCGGTGCTTCTGCTTGAGCGCCGATTTCATCGTGTAGTCGTAGCTGATCCCCTGTGGCGCGTCGCCGACCCATTTGAAGGTTGAAACTTCGCGGGTGCCGGCGGCCAGCAGGGAGGCGAGGCCGGCGGTGCCCTGGCTCTGCGTGGTGAAGGTCCAGGTATCGTTTGCGCCGGGCGCCAATGTAAGTACTGCCTCTCCGATAGGCGAACCGTTTTGCAGCACCCGGTAATGCGCGGTGAACCCGGGCAGCGGTGGCGCCGCGGCGATCGCAGCAGCGAATGCCATCGTCAACACGATGGCAAAGAAGGATCCCGAAAGACGATGACGATGCATGGCATTCAACGTGGGGAAGCAGTTGCCGCGCAGCGTGACTCGGCGAGCCTGAACGCACGCTCACGCGGCGCCCAGGTGCCCCGAAGCATCCAGTCGTAGCGGCGCGGAAAGGGCCGTGCCATCGAACAGCACCTTGCCCCCGCGTTCACGCACCCTGCCGCGCGCGATGGCATCCACGCACGCGGTGAGCAGCCGATGTTCCTGCGACAGCAGCCGTGCGGCGAGCGCACCTTCGGTATCGCCGGGGTGGATCGCGATGCGCGCCTGCGCGATCACCGGTCCGCCGTCCAGCTCGGCACTGACGAAATGCACGCTGGCGCCGTGCTCGACGTCGCCGGCTTTCAGGGCGCGACGATGGGTGTGCAACCCGCGGTATTTCGGCAGCAGCGAGGGGTGGATGTTGATGATCCGCCCTTGCCACTGCGCGGTGACGCCGGCATCGATGATGCGCATGTAGCCCGCCAGCACCACCAGGTGCGCGCCGCTGGCCGCGACGTTCGCGAACAGTGCCTCGTCGAACTCGCGTCGCGAGCCAAACGATTTCGGATCGAGCGCAAACGTGGGAATCGCGTGGGCTTCCGCGTTGCGCAGCGCGGGCGCATCGGCCTTGTCGCCCGCGACCAGAACGATGTCGATCGGCAGCCTGCCGGCTTCGCGCGCGTCGATCAGCGTCGCGAGGTTGCTGCCCCGGCCGGAGGCGAGCACCGCAACGCGAAAGCTCATGTGATGTGGACGCGCGGGTCGCCCGCGGTGGCAACGACCTCGCCGATGGTCCAGCTCGCGAGTCCGGATTGCGCCAGTGCATCGCGTACGCCAGCCACATCGCCGGGTGCGAGGATCAACGTGAAACCGATCCCGCAATTGAAAGTGCGCCACATTTCCTCGCGCGGCACCTTGCCCTCCCGCCGCAGCCAGTCAAACACGGCCGGCATTGGCCAGGCCGACGAATAGATCGCGAGGCCGAGCCCGTCCGGCACCACGCGGATGATGTTTTCCTGCAGGCCGCCGCCGGTGATGTGCGCCATGCCGTGGATCGTGCCGGGCCGGGCGCGCAGCAGCGCGAGCATCGGCTTCACGTAAATGGTGGTGGGCATCATCAACGCGTCGGCCAGTGTGGTATCGCCGAGCTTCTGGTCGAACGGCGAGCCGGCGCGTTCCACGATCTTGCGGATCAGCGAGTAACCGTTGGAGTGCGGCCCGCTGGACGCGACACCCAGGATCACGTCGCCCGCACGGATCGCGCTGCCGTCGATGATTTCCGATTTCTCCACCGCGCCGACGTTGAAGCCCGCGAGGTCGTACTCTCCCGGCGGGTACATGTCGGGCATCTCCGCGGTTTCGCCTCCGATCAGCGCGCAGCCCGCGAGTTCGCAACCTTTGGCAATGCCGCCCACCACCGCGACGGTGGTGTCGACGTCGAGCTTGCCGGTCGCGAAATAATCGAGGAAGAACAGCGGTTCGGCGCCCTGCACCAGCACGTCGTTCACACACATGCCGACGAGATCGATGCCGATGGTGTCGTGGCGATTCAACTGCTGCGCCAGTTTCAGCTTGGTGCCGACGCCATCGGTGCCCGACACCAGCACGGGCTCGCGATATTTTTTCGAGAGATCGAACAGCGCGCCGAAACCACCGAGGCCACCCATCACTTCCGGACGGAATGTTTTCCCGACCAGTGGCTTGATGCGCTCGACCACCGCATTGCCGGCGTCGATGTCCACGCCCGCGGCGCGGTAAGAAAGGGCGTCGTTGTCGGAAATCACGGGTTGAGGCGGCACGCGCCCATGGCTGGCTGAATGCGCAATGATAGACGTTGACGCCATGATTGGGCAGACTTGCACGCAACGTTCGGAGGTGTTCGGCCATGTTGCGAATTTCCCTGTCCCTGCTGCTGGCGCTGGGCGTGGCCGCGTTTGCCTCGGCGCAGACAGCTCCGCAATCTGCGGGCAGCGCGCCCCAGCCTGGCGCCACACCCGCCAATCCGTATTCCGCGACGGTGCCGGTGGCAGGTACCGACGACACCCAGCGCAACGCCGCGATTGCCGCCGCGCTGACGCAGGTGCTGCAGCAGGTTTCACCCGGCTTCGCGGCCAGTCCCGACGTGCTGGCGCAGGCGTCCGGTTATGTCCGCAATTTCCGTTACAGCCGTGCGGCGCCCGGCAACGGCTTGCAGTTGCAGGTGGATTTCGACCCCGGGGCGGTCAGCCGTCTGATTGCCGCGAATCCGGGCAGCGTTGCGGTCGCAGGTAGCGCGGCTCCGGCTGCGGGTGCGACGGCATCGACGCCGGCGCAGGGTGGCAGCGGCAAGCTCTGGGTGGACGGCATCGACAACAGTCATGCCTTCGCCAATCTCTTGTCTCTGTTGCGCGGTGACAATGCGTTGCAGGATGTCACCGCGGTGGGCACCGAGGGCGATGGCGTGTTGTTGCAGCTCAGTTTCAATCAGCCGCTGGCGACGGTACTGGCCGGTCTCACGGCGCCGAATGGACATCTTTCGGTGGAACAGCAGCCGCATCCGGGCGCCGACGCATCACTGCGCTGGACGCCATGAACGTGCCGAAGACGTGAACGGGCGATCGCCAGCGGCCGGCGCTGCGGGCGACAACCCGTTGCGGCACCTGCCGAATCTGATTTCCCTGTTGCGCATCGCGCTGGTGGCGCCGCTGATCGTGACGATCCTGCTCGGTCGTTATGAATTAGCGCTGGTGATTGCCGTGATTGCCGGCGTTTCGGACGGCGTGGACGGTTGGCTGGCGCGGCGGTTCCACTGGCAGAGCAAACTGGGTTCGATCCTCGATCCGGCCGCGGACAAGTTGATGCTGGTGGGTTGCATTGTGGCGCTCGGCTGGCTCGGCGAAGCGCCGCGCTGGATGGTGGCGCTGGTGGTGGCGCGTGACGCGGTGATCGCGTTGGGCGTGCTTGCGTGGCATCGTGTGTTGCGCAGTTTCCAGGCGCATCCGAGCTGGCTCTCGAAGGCCACGACGGTGGCGCAGATCGGTTTCGTGTTGCTGGTGCTGGCCGCGCAGGCGTTCGGTTGGCGCGTACCGATGGCGATTCCGGTGTGGATCGTCGCGATCCTCACCGCGGTCAGTGGCATCGATTACGTGGTGCGCTGGGGTCTGCTGGCGCGCCGCGAACTCAAGGGCAGGGGAACTTCCACATGAGCAACGTGCAACGCTGGCAATGGTTGCTGATCGTGGCGGTGATCGGCTGGCTGGTGTGGCTGCTGTCGCCGATCCTGATGCCGTTCATGCTGGCGGGCGTGTTCGCCTATCTCGGCGATCCGCTGGTGGACCGGCTGGAGCGGCTGCGGATCGGGCGCGGGCTCGCGGCCAGCATCGTGTTCCTGGTGATGCTGCTGATCGTGGCGCTGGCGCTGCTGCTGGTGGTGCCATTGATCCAGCGCCAGATCGCACGCTTCATCGCGGCGCTGCCTGCGTACGCGGCGTGGTTCGCGCACGAGGCGGTGCCGTGGCTGGAACACAAGCTCAACATTCCGGCCAGCGAGTTAGATCCGTCCACGCTTATCGCGCGTGTACGCGAACACCTCGGCACCGTCGGTGGCATCGCCGCCGCCGTGCTCGGATACGCGACACGCTCGGGCCTCGCGCTGATCGGCGTTGGCGTAGCGGTGATACTGGTACCGGTGGTGACCTTCTATTTGCTGCGTGATTGGGACAAGCTGGTTGCACACGTCGACGCGCTGCTGCCGCGCGACGCGCAGCCGACGATCCGGCGCCTCGCGCGCGAAACCGACAGCGTGTTGGGCGCATTCGTGCGCGGCCAGTTGCTGGTGATGCTGGGCCTGGCGATCTATTACGCGATCGCGCTGAAGCTGGTCGGGCTGGACGTCGGCCCGCTGATCGGCATGATTGCGGGGCTGGTCAGTTTCGTGCCCTACCTCGGTTTCATCATCGGCATCGTCGCCAGCGTCATCGCGGTGCTGGTGCAATTCCACGACGCGTACCACCTGATCCTGGTGCTGGTGGTGTTCGGTATCGGCAACTTGCTCGAAAGCTACGTGCTGGTACCGAAGCTGGTGGGCGACCGCATCGGCCTGCACCCCGTGGCGGTGATCTTCGCGGTACTGGCATTCGGCGAGTTGTTCGGTTTCATCGGCGTACTGCTGGCGTTGCCGATGGCGTCGATCGCGATGGTGTTGCTGCGCTTTCTCCGCGAACGCTACGAAGCAAGCCTGCTGTTCGCCGGACGTGAGACACCGAAGATCATATCGACTGCGGGTTCGCCGGTTGAAGAAGTCGACGAGGCGCCGCCGAAACCTCCGGAAACGCCGCCCGAACCATGATCCGGCAGTTTCCGCTCGACCTGCGCTGGTCGCCGCACCAGCGCCTCGACGCCTTCTGGCCCGGTGCCAACGTGCCCGCGCTGCAGGGCGTTACCGAGGCTGTGCACGGCGGCTCGGCGTGGCTGTATTTGCACGGTGCCTCCGGTACCGGCAAGAGCCATCTGCTGATCGGCGCCTGCCGCGCCGCGATGGAAGCGAACCATCCCGCACGCTACGTGTCGCTGGCGCAGTTGCCGGCGCCGCGTTCCGAAGCAATCGCGGGTCTCGAAGCCGAAGATCTGCTCGCGATCGATGACGCGCAGGCGATCGCCCGCGACCGCGAGGCCGAACGCGCGCTGTTCGATCTCTACAACCGCGCCAAAACGGCAAACGCGCGGGTACTGTTCGCGGCGACTGCACCGCCGGCGGAACTTGGCATCACGCTGCCCGATCTGGTTTCGCGGCTCTCGATGTGCACGCAATACGCGCTGCGGCCGCTGGACGACGCCGGCCGACGCGCGATGCTGCGCGTTTTGGCCGGCCGCCTGGGCCTGCGTCTGGACGACGAGGTGCTGGACTGGTGGTTCGCGCGCCAGCCACGCGACCCGGCTTCGCTCGTGGCTTTGTTGCAGCGAATCGACCGTGCCTCGCTGGCGGCGCGGCGGCGGGTCACGATCCCGTTCCTGCGCGAGCTGCTGGATGAGTGAGGAGCGGTTTGGGAACCGGCGCGGCAACACGGAAAGCGGTGCATGAGCGGTGCCTTGCATCTCCGCGCCGGATCAATTCCGCTATCCTTGGCAGCTTCGGATACATCGCAAACACCGAATGCGCAGGTCCCCAGACATGAATGTCGCCCGTTTGCACACGCACCTGGACCGACTCGAAGCCGAGTCCATCCGCATCCTGCGCGAAACGGTGGCGGAGTGCCGGAAACCGGTGCTGCTGTATTCCATCGGCAAGGATTCCTCGGTGCTGCTGCACCTGTTGCTGAAGGCGTTCTATCCCGCGAAACCGCCGCTGCCGATGCTGCACGTCAACACGACGTGGAAGTTCCGCGAGATGATCGAGTTCCGCGACCGCATCGCGCGCGAAAAAAACGTCGACCTGATCGAATACATCAACCAGGAGGGCGTGGGTAAAACCGACCCCGTCAACGCCGCTTCCAGGCACACCGAGATCATGAAAACCGTCGCGCTGCGCCAGGCGCTGGCCGATCACGGTTTCGATGCCGCGATAGGAGGTGCGCGCCGCGATGAAGATCCCGCGCGCGCCAAGGAACGGGTCTTTTCGCTGCGCGGCGCCGGCCAGCGCTGGGAGCCGCGCAAGCAGCGCCCGGAACCATGGGGGCTTTTCAACACGCGGCTCGAGTCCGACGAGACCCTGCGCGTGTTTCCGCTGTCGGACTGGACCGAACTGGACGTGTGGCTGTACATCCGCCGCGAGGACATCGAAGTGGTGCCGCTGTATTTCGCGAAGGAGCGCCCGACGTTCGTGCGCAACGGCGCGTTGCTGGTGCGCGATGACGATCGCGTGCCGCTGGAACCCGGCGAAAAACTGATTCCCAAGATGGTGCGTTTCCGCACGCTCGGCTGCTGGCCGTTGACCGCGGCGGTGGAATCCGACGCCGCGAACCTCGACGACATCATTGCCGAGATGCTGGACACACGGCAGTCCGAACGAGCCGGCCGCATCATCGATCTGGATCCTTCCGATTCCATGGAGCGCAAGAAGCGTGAAGGCTATTTCTGACGAACTCGCGACCGTGGCCGAGGCATCCTCCGCGCTGGTCGCGCGACTGGCTGCCTTGGAAAACCGCGACACCCTGCGCCTTGCCATGTGCGGCAGCGTGGACGACGGCAAAAGCACGCTGCTCGGACGCCTGCTGGCCGAAGCCGGGATGGTTCCGGACGACCGTCTGTCGCAGATGATCCGCGACAGCAAGACCCATGGGACGCAGGGCGGCAAACCCGACTATTCATTGCTGCTCGACGGACTGGAAGCCGAACGCGAGCAGGGCATCACCATCGACGTCGCATGGCGATACTTTGGCACCGACAAGCGGGCGTTCATCGTCGCGGACTGCCCCGGCCACGCGCAATATACCCGCAACATGGCCAGCGGCGCTTCCAGCGCCGAACTCGGCATCGTGCTGGTCGATGCGCGCGCGGGCGTGCAGACCCAGACCCGCCGGCATAGCGCGATCCTCGCGATGTTCGGCGTGCAGCACGTGTTGTTCGCGGTCAACAAGCTGGACCTGATCGACTACAACCACGCGCGCTACCACGCGATCGAACAGGAATGCGTGAAGCTCGCGCACGATCTTGGCATCGAGCACGCGGATGCGATTCCCGTCTCGGCGATCAATGCCGACAATCTGGTGGCGCCGTCGTCCAAGACGCCGTGGTACACCGGCAAGCCGCTGCTGGAATACCTGGAGACCGTGCAGGTGGAGCGCCAGGTGGACGCCGCGTTTGCGCTGCCCGTGCAATGGGTCAACCGCCCCGACCACAAATTTCGCGGCTACACGGGCATGGTCGCGGGCGGACGCGTCATGCCCGGCAGCGAGGTCGTGGTATTGCCATCGGGCCGGCTTTCGCGCGTCACGCGGGTGATCGGTGGCAGCGCCGACCTCGACGTTGCCGAGGCCGGACAGGCCATCACGCTGACCCTGGCCAACCAGATCGACGTGGCGCGCGGCGATGTCATTGCCGATCCCACGCTGCCGCCCGAGGTGGCCGCGCAATTCGCCTGCCACCTGCTGTGGCTGGACGATGCCGCGCTGTTGCCGGGCCGGCGTTACCTGATGAAGCGGGCGACCCACACCATTGGCGCGCAGGTCACCGAGATCAAGCACCGCATCGATCCCGATACCCAGGCGCACCTCGCGGCGACCCGCCTCACCGCCAACGAGATCGGTGTCTGCAATCTTTCGCTCGATTCCGACATCGCGTTCCGGCCGTACAAGGACGATCGCCGTCTCGGCGGCTTCATCCTGATCGATCGCGAAACCAACGCGACGGTCGGCTGCGGCACGCTCGATTTCGGCTTGCGCCGCGACCGCAACGTGCACTGGCAGCACCTCGACGTCGATCGCGCGACGCGTTCGAAAATCAAGGGCCAGGCGCCGCGGTGCCTGTGGTTCACCGGGCTTTCCGGCGCGGGCAAATCCACCATCGCGAACCTGGTCGAGCGCCGCCTCCTTGCGGACGGTTTCCATACGATCCTGCTGGACGGCGACAACGTCCGCCACGGTTTGAATCGCGATCTTGGATTCACCGATGCCGATCGCGTCGAGAACATCCGGCGCGTGGCCGAGGTGTCCAAGCTGATGATGGATGCCGGGCTGATCGTGCTGGTGTCGTTCATCAGTCCCTTCCGCGCCGAACGGCAAATGGCGCGCGACCTGATCGGCGAAACCGGATTCATGGAAGTGTTCGTGGATGCGCCGCTGGCCGTGTGCGAGGAGCGCGACGTCAAGGGCCTGTATGCCAAGGCGCGCGCGGGCAAGATCGCCAATTTCACCGGCATCGGTTCGCCGTACGAGGCACCGGAATCGCCCGAGATCCATTTGCGTTCGGATCAGGAATCGGCGGCCGATTCCGCAACCCGGGTGGTGAAGCTGCTGGTTTCGTAGGGCGGGTCCTGACCCGCCGTTGCGGACCAAAACGAGCGGGTCAAGACCCGCCCATGCATTAATCGCGTAACCGGAAATGCTTCGCGCGTCGTGCGACCAGGCCGAGCGCGATACGATCAGGCAGCAAATCCATCAGTACCTTGGTCGCGCAATTCACGCGTCCGGGCACGCAGATCACGCGGCCGCGTTCGACCGCATCCAGGCCTTGGCGTACCACGTCGCTTGCATTGGACCACATCCACCCCGGCAGTTTCGAAACCAATCCCCGCGCCTGGCTGACGTCGTGGAATTCGGAACGTGTGAATCCGGGACACAGCGCGCACACGTGGATACCATGCGCGCGATTTTCCACCGCCAGCGCTTGTGACACCCGCATCAGGAATGCCTTGGCGGGTCCATACAGGGTGTTGCCGGGCGTCGCCGGTACCAGGCCCGCGAGTGAAGCAATGTTGACGATGCGCCCGTAACCGCGTTCGCGCATCGCCGGCAGCAGCAGATGGCAAAGATGCAGCGGCGCCGTCACCAGCACCTGCATGAATTGCGCGTGCGTGGCCCAATCCACCTTGTCGTAGCGGCCGGGCACGCCGTAGCCCGCGTTGTTGATCAGGAGGCCGACGGCGCGCCCCTCGCGCGTAGCGGTCGCCACAATGCGTTCCGGTGCGGTCGGATCGGCAAGATCGTCGGCGATCACGTCGACGTCGATGCCGTGTGCGTCGCGCAATTCGGAAGCCAGCACTTGCAGACGATCTTCGCGACGCGCGGTCAGCACCAGCTCGCAACCGCGCGCGGCAAGTTGCCGCGCAAACTCGGCGCCGATGCCGGCGGAAGCGCCGGTAATCAACGCGCGCTGGCGGTGCGGTTTTGTCATTGACATTTTCCAGAAGGGTAAAAGAAAGGAGTTCGAAATTCCCGTTCGTCCCGAGCGTAGGCGTGCAACGCCGCAGTCGAAGGACAGCAGCGTGGCGCTTCGACTCCGCGGCTTTCAGCCGCTACCCTCAGTGCGAACGGTGAATTAAAACATTACTTGCGAAAGCCAAGGTTTGATTCCATGCCGCGGCCTTGGCTATCCTCGCGGACATCAATGAAAGGGAGCAGGCCATGCGCCGCAAATGGGTGGGCGGAAATTGGAAAATGCACGGATCGCGCTCGATGACGTCGACACTCGTCGGCGCGCTCACCGAGGCGAAGATCGATGCCGTCGATGTCGCGGTTTTCCCGCCGTTTCCCTACCTGCGTGAAGCCTGCGCTGCGGCCGCTGGTTCACGCATCGCCGTGGGCGGCCAGGACGTGAGCGAACACGAATCGGGCGCGTTCACCGGCGAAGTCTCGGCCGCGATGCTGCGCGACATCGGGTGCACGTTGGCGCTGGCCGGGCATTCCGAACGCCGCCAATACCACCGTGAAGCCGATGAGCAGGTCGCGATGAAGGTCGCCAAGGCGTTGGAGCACGGACTCACCCCGGTGCTGTGCGTGGGCGAAACGCTCGAGCAGCACGAAGCCGGCCAGACCGCCGAAGTGGTATCGCGCCAGCTCGGTGCGGTAGTGGCGCACTGCGGGATCGAAGCGTTCGGACGCATCGTGGTCGCCTACGAGCCGGTCTGGGCCATCGGCACCGGACTCTGCGCCAGCCCCGCCCAGGCCCAGCAAGTTCATGCAATGCTGCGTAGCCAGCTTGCCCGGGACGATGCTAGAATTGCCGGTTCGACCCGCATCGTTTACGGCGGCAGCGTCAAACCCGGCAACGCCGCCGAGTTGTTCGCCCAAGCCGATATCGATGGCGGCCTGATCGGTGGCGCAGCCTTGCAGGCCACCGACTTCCTTTCGATTTGTGCGGCGGCGGGCTGAAGCCGGCCTCCGCACGGGACATCCAGATGCTGTTCACGATTTTCAGCGTGTTCTATGTGCTCATCGCGGCGGCGATGATCGTGCTGATCCTGATGCAGCGCGGCGACGGTGCCAACGCGGGCGCCAGCTTCGGCGGCGGCGCATCCGGCACGGTTTTCGGTGCGCGCGGTTCGGCCAGCTTTCTCACCCGTACCACTGCAGTGCTGGCGGGATTGTTTTTCGTGCTGAGCCTCGGCATGGGCATCTACCTGAGTGATCACGGCGTCACGCCGAACGCGCAGCAGGCGCTCGGAGTCATGGCCGGTGGAGGCCGTTCGGCGCCCGCCGCGTCGGCGACCAGCGCGCCTGCTGCCAGTGCCGCGCCTGCGTCGGGCGTGCCGGTCCAGCATTCGGAAGTGCCGGCCCCGCCTGCGTCGGGGAAGGCCGCGGGTTCGGAAGTGCCGACGGTACCTGCCAAGTCATCCGCACCCGCCGGGTCTGCGCCAGCCAGCAGCGCGCCCGCCGGTTCGCATTGATTGCAAGCTTTCGGCTTTTGTGAAAAGTCGCGCACATGGATGTGCGCGGTGGTTTTCAGGGATGAGCACACTGCCCAGGTGGCGGAATTGGTAGACGCACTACCTTGAGGTGGTAGCGCTTAACGGCGTGCGGGTTCGAGTCCCGCCTTGGGCACCAATGGACGAACGCGCGATCGCGAGACATTCGCATCGCGCGTTTTCGTTTTTGGGTCCTCCACGCGATCGTCGTACGCGTCGTGAAACATCGCGCGATTGCGGCACGCGCCGGTGCATGCGAAAATCCCGCAGCTAACGGGATTGATAGACATGCTTGCTGGCTACTGGCCCATTCTGCTGTTCCTGATCGTCGCCGGCGGCATCGGCGTCGCGTTGATCGTGGTCGGCTGGTTGGCCGGCCCGCGCCACCCGAGCGCCGAGAAATATTCGCCCTACGAGTGCGGTTTCGAGGCGTTCGAGGGTACGCGCATGAAATTCGACGTGCGCTACTACCTCATCGCGATCCTGTTCATCCTGTTCGATCTCGAGATCGCGTTCCTGTTTCCGTGGGCGACGGTGTTTTCGAGGATCGGCATCGTCGCGCTGATCGAAATGTTCACGTTCCTGCTGCTGCTCGTGGTCGGGTACGTCTACGTCTGGAAGAAGGGTGCATTGGAATGGGATTGATTTCCGCCATCGACAAGATGATGCACAACCCGGTGCCGATCGGGAAGGTGGACGACATCCTGCGTCCGGAGGCCGACAACCCGATCGTGCAGCGCGGTTTCGGCGTCACGACGGTGGATGCGCTGTTCAACTGGGCGCGCACCGGCTCGATGTGGCCGATGACGTTCGGCCTGGCGTGCTGCGCGGTGGAGATGATGCACGCGGGCGCGTCGCGCCTCGACCTCGATCGCTACGGCGTGATCTTCCGGCCCAGCCCGCGCCAGAGTGACGTGATGATCGTGGCCGGCACGCTGGTCAACAAGATGGCGCCGGCGCTGCGCAAGGTGTACGACCAGATGCCCGATCCGAAATGGGTGATCTCGATGGGCAGTTGCGCCAACGGCGGCGGCTATTACCACTATTCGTATTCAGTGGTGCGTGGCTGCGACCGCATCGTGCCGGTGGACGTGTACGTGCCAGGTTGTCCGCCCACGGCCGAGGCGCTGGTTTACGGGATTCTGCAATTGCAGAAGAAGATCCGCCGCACCAATACCATCGCCCGCTGACGCCCATGGCCCAGACCACACCCGAACAACTGGCCGATCACCTGCGCGCGCGCTTCGGCGCAAAGATCGACAACGTCGATGTCTCGCATGCGCAAACCACGATCGAGGTTGCGCCTGCGCACCTGGTCGAGGTCTGCACCGCGCTGCGCGACGAGGCGGACTTCCGATTCGCGCAGTTGACGGATCTTTGCGGCGTCGATTTCCTCAGCTTCGGCGAAGACGAATGGGCGGGCTCGGACACCGCCACTTCACAAGGTTTCGGGCGCGGCGTGCAGGGCGACAACGTGCAAGGCCGCTTCGGTTGGGAAGATCGCCCCCAACACCCGCAGTTCCTGCGGCGCTTCGCTTCGGTGGTGCACCTGCTGTCGTACGAATACAACGTCCGCCTGCGGGTGCGCTGCTTCGCGCCGGAAGATGCACTGCCGGTATTGCCGACGCTCACCGGTGTGTGGCCTGTCGCCAACTGGTATGAGCGTGAAGCATTCGACTTGTACGGCATCGTCTATGAAGGCCACCCGGACCTGCGCCGCATCCTTACCGATTACGGTTTTGTCGGGCATCCGTTCCGCAAGGACTTCCCGCTGATCGGCAACGTCGAAGTGCGTTACGACCCCTCAGCCCGGCGCGTGGTGTACGAGCCCGTCACGTCGGTGACGCCGCGCGTGACCGTGGCGCGCGTGGTACGTGAGGATTCGCGCTGGAAGACTTCGCGCGAAGAGGCCGCCGACGATTGGAAGGACAATTGAAATGACGGATGTCGGCGAGATCCGCAGCTACACGATGAATTTCGGCCCGCAGCACCCGGCTGCGCACGGCGTGCTGCGCCTGGTGATGGAGATGGAGGGCGAAACCATCATCCGGATCGATCCGCATATCGGGCTGCTGCATCGTGCCACCGAGAAGCTGGCGGAGTCCAAGCCGTTCAACCATTCGATCGGCTACATGGACCGCCTCGACTACGTGTCGATGATGTGCAACGAGCACGCCTACGTGCGTGCGATCGAACAGTTGATGGGAATCGAGCCGCCCGCGCGCGCGCTGTGGATCCGCACGCTGTTCGACGAAGTCACCCGCATCCTCAATCACCTGATGTGGATCGGCTCCAACGCGCTCGACCTCGGCGCGATGGCGGTGTTCCTGTATGCGTTTCGCGAGCGCGAAGAGCTGATGGATGTGTACGAGGCGGTGTCGGGCACGCGCATGCATGCCACGTATTACCGCCCCGGCGGCGTCTACCGCGACTTGCCCGGCAAGATGATCCAGTACAAGGAATCGCCGTGGCACAAGGGCAAGGACCTGAAGCGCATGAATGCGTGGCGCGAAGGTTCGATGCTGGATTTCCTGGATGCGTTCAGTGCCGACTTCCAGCACAAGGTCGATGAGTACGAAGAACTCCTGACCGACAACCGCATCTGGAAGCAGCGCACCGTCGACATCGGGATCGTCAGCCCCGAGCAGGCCTACGCGCTCGGCATGACCGGGCCGATGCTGCGCGCGTCCGGCATCGAGTGGGACCTCCGCAAGAAACAGCCGTACGCGAAGTACGCCGAGGTCGATTTCGACATTCCGGTCGGCACCCGCGGCGACTGCTACGACCGTTATCTCGTGCGCGTGGCCGAGATGCGCCAATCGGCGCTGATCATCCGCCAATGCGTGGATTGGCTGAAGAAGAATCCGGGCCCGGTGATCGTCGAGAACTACAAGGTCGCGCCGCCCAAGCGCGAAGACATGAAGGAATCGATGGAAGCATTGATCCATTGGTTCAAGCTGTTCACCGAGGGCTACAGCGTGCCGGCCGGCGAAACCTATGCGGCGGTCGAGGCACCCAAGGGTGAGTTCGGCTGCTACATGATTTCCGATGGCGCCAACAAACCGTTCCGCGTGCACCTGCGCGCGCCCGGCTTCGCGCACCTTTCGTCGATCAACGAGATCACCGCCGGCCACATGTTGCCCGACGTGGTGGCGATGATCGGCACCTACGACCTGGTGTTCGGGGAGATCGATCGATGAAGGCCACCGGCAACTTCGACAAGGTGAAAGACGTCGATCCGATGCAGGTGCTGACCGCCGAAACGCGCGCGCACATCGATCATTGGGCGGCGAAGTTTCCGCCCGATCGCAAACGCTCGGCGCTGATCCAGGGGCTGATGGCGGCGCAGGAACAGAATCACGGCCATCTCACCGACGAGCTGATTGCGGCGACCGCGAAATACCTCGACCTGCAGCCGGTGTGGGCGTACGAAGTCGCGACGTTCTATTCGATGTTCGAGACGCATCCGGTCGGCCGCCACAACGTCGCGGTGTGCACCAACATTTCCTGCTGGTTGAACGGCGCCGATGGCATCGCGCAGCACTGCGAGCAAAAACTCGGCGTGAAGCTCGGCGAGAGCACCGCCGACGGGCGCGTCTACCTCAAGAAGGAAGAGGAGTGCCTCGCGGCGTGCTGCGGCGCGCCGGTGATGGTGGTCGATGGTCACTATCACGAAAAGCTGACGCCCGAGAAGGTCGATGAAATTCTGGATGGACTGAACTAATGGCCGTCGGACCCGCACCGCAGGAACACCAGGTCGTCTACACCACGCTGCATTTCGACACGCCGTGGTCGATCGACAGCTACCGCCAGGTGGGCGGCTGGCAGGCGTGGGAGAAGATCCTGGCCGAGAAGACCGATCCGGCCGCGATTGTTGACGAGCTGAAGAAAAGCTCGCTGCGTGGACGTGGTGGCGCGGGCTTCCCCACCGGCATGAAATGGTCGTTCATGCCGCGCAACGCGCCGGGCCAGAAGTACATCCTGTGCAACTCGGACGAATCCGAGCCCGGCACCTGCAAGGACCGCGACATCCTGCGCTTCAACCCGCACGCGGTGCTGGAAGGCATGGCGATCGCTTGCTACGCGACGGGTTCGACGGTTGCGTACAACTATTTGCGCGGCGAGTTCCATCACGAACCGTTCGAACACATCGAACAGGCGCTGCACGAAGTGGAAGCGGCCGGCTTGCTCGGAACGAACATTCGCGGCACCGGCATCGACGTCACCATCCACAACGCGCTCGGCGCGGGCGCCTACATCTGCGGTGAGGAAACCGCGCTGATGGAATCGCTGGAAGGCAAGAAAGGCTGGCCGCGCTACAAGCCGCCGTTCCCCGCGAACTTTGGCTTGTACGGCCGGCCCAGCACCATCAACAACACCGAAACCTACGCGTCGGTGCCGGCGATCCTGCGCCAGGGCGCCGACTGGTTCCTGAATCTCGGCAAGCCCAACAACGGCGGCCCGAAAATCTTTTCCGTGTCGGGCCACGTCAACAAACCGGGCAATTATGAAATCCGCCTCGGGACGCCGTTCGGGGAGTTGCTCGAATTGGCGGGCGGCGTGCGCAACGGCCACAAGCTGAAGGCCGTGATCCCGGGCGGCTCTTCGATGAAGATCCTGAAGGGCGACAAGATGATGGAATGCACCATGGACTACGACTCGATCCGCAGCGCGGGTTCGGGCCTGGGTTCGGGCGCGGTGATCGTGATGGACGAAACCACCTGCATGGTGCGCGCGTGCGAGCGCATTTCGCGTTTCTACCACATGGAATCGTGCGGCCAGTGCACGCCGTGCCGCGAAGGCACCGGATGGATGCACCGCGTGTTGGCGCGCATCGTCGCGGGCGGCGGCACGCCGGAAGACCTGCACCGCCTGAAAGCCATCGCCGGTCAGATCGAAGGCCACACCATCTGCGCGTTCGGCGAAGCCGCGGCATGGCCTGTGCAGGCGTTCCTCGCGAATTTCTGGGACGAGTTCGAGTACTACTGCAAGAACGGACGCTCGATGGTGGATGACCAAATCAAGGTGGCCGCATGAGCGCGCAACCGAAAGACACCGCGCCACCCGTGGAAATGGTGGAGTTCGAGGTCGACGGCCATCCGGTCAGCGCGCCCAAGGGCTCGACCATCATCCAGGCCACCGACGCCGCGAAAATTCCGGTGCCGCGTTTCTGCTACCACGAGAAATTGCCGATTGCCGCGAACTGCCGCCAATGCATGGTGGAAGTCGAGATGGGCGGCAAGCTGATTCCGAAGCCCCAGCCGGCGTGCGCCACGCCGGTCGCGGCGGGCATGAAGGTGTTCACGCACTCGCCCAACGCCATGAAATGGCAGCGCAACACCATGGAATTCCTGCTGATCAACCATCCGCTGGATTGCCCGATTTGCGACCAGGGCGGCGAGTGCGAGTTGCAGGACATTTCGATGGGCTACGGTCGTTCGGTGACGCGCTTCACCGAGCGCAAGCGCACCGTGACCGACGAGAACATCGGGCCATTGGTCGCGACCGAAATGACCCGTTGCATCCATTGCACGCGTTGCGTACGTTTCGTGGGCGAGATCGCCGGCACGTACGAACTCGGCGACATGAGCCGCGGCGACAGCCACGTGATCGGCACCTACATCGGCCGCACCATCGAATCCGAACTTTCCGGCAACGTGATCGATGTGTGCCCGGTCGGGGCGCTCACCGACAAGGTGTTCCAGTTCAAGGCGCGCGCGTGGGAATTGATCGCCAAGCCGTCGATCGGCTATCACGACGCCCTCGGTTCCAACCTGTGGCTGCACACCAAGCGCGGCCAGGTGCTGCGGGCGGTGCCGCGCGACAACGAAGCCATCAATGAATGCTGGCTGGCCGATCGCGACCGCTACAGCCACCAGGGCCTGTACGCGGAAGATCGCGCGCAGCGGCCGATGATCCGCAAGGGCGGCGAATTGGTCCAGGTCGATTGGGACGAAGCGATCATGTTCGTGGCCGATGGGCTGAGGAAAGCCGGCGGCGACGTGGGTGCGCTGGTTGCCCCGATGGCGTCGTGCGAGGAAGGCGCGCTACTGGCGCAACTGTTGCGCGGCCTGGGCAGCGACCGCATCGACCACCGCTTGCGCGTGCAGGATTTCAGCGACGGCGGCCCGTCCGGCGCCACGTTCGAGATGCCGGTCGACGAGATCGGCAACGTATCGGCGGCGCTGATCATCGGCAGCAATCCGCGCCACGAGATGCCGCTGCTGGCGCATCGGCTGCGCCACGCCAGCCGTCACGATGCGTCGAAGCACCCCGCGTCGAACGCCGCCCATTACGACATTTCCGAAGTCCGGGGCGCCGCGATCTACGCGATCAATCCCGTGCATTTCGACTACAACTTCCCGCTTGCGGGCGAGAAAGTATTTGCGCCGCAGGATTTCGTCGACGCGATGCTGTGTATCGCGAAGGCCGCGGGCGTGCAGAGCGACGACCGCGCGCTGGCCGCCGCGATCGCTGGCGCCGACGACCACGAAGAAGCCCACAAGTGGATCGCGGCATTGCGTGATGCGGCGTCCTCGGTGGTGATCCTGGGCGACGCCGCCACGCAGCATCCGCAGGCGTCCTGGCTGCGCGCGTTGGCGCGTGGCATCGCGAACGCCACCGGCAGCGCGTTCAATGAATTGCCGTCGGGCGCGAATGCCGTCGGGCTCGCGCGCGTCGGTGCCCAGTCGAACGGCGGCGCGAAGGGAATCCTGGAGCGCGCGCCGAAAGCGCTGATCACCTGGCAGGCCGGGTCGCAGGACTCGTTCGCGCCCGCGGCCTACGACCAGGCGCGCGAGGCCGCGGAGTTTTATGTGTACGCCGGCGCGTACGTCTGCGAAGGCGTGCGCCGCACCGCCGATGCCGTGTTGCCGCTGGGGCTGCCTCCGGAAATCGACGGCACCTACGTGAACGTCGACGGCACCATACAAACCGTTGCCGCGGGTTCGACGCTGGCTGGCGAATCGCGGCCGGGCTGGAAGGTGCTGCGTGCGCTGGGCGGCGCGTTGGGTATCGCCGGTTTCGACTTCGTCGACGTCGAGGATGTGCATGCACGGATCGCAGAACGGCTGGACCAGCCGGCTTCCGCTCCATCGGGCCAACTCGCGGCGCGCCCTGCGGTGGTGGAAGGCAAGTTCACACGCGTGGCGACGGTCGGCATCTACCGTACCGACGCCGTGGTGCGGCGCGCCAAGGCTTTGCAGGCCCATCCGCTGAATCGCGCGCCGGCATTGCGGATCTGCGCCGATGACGCTCGCGCGCTCGGGTTGCTGGACGGCGTCAAGGCCGATGTCGATGGCGTGACATTGCCAGTGGTCGTCGATGCCGCGGTACCGAAGGGCTGCGCCTGGATCGAAGCCGGACACGCCGTAACCGGTTCGCTGCCGCCGCACGGTGCGGTGCTCACCATCAAGGTGGTGTCCGCATGAACGACGCACTCATCTTCGGGTGGACCCTCGGCAAGATCATCGCGATCGCGGTACCCGTGATCATCGCCGTGGCGATGTACGTGTGGTGGGAACGCAAGGTGATCGGCTGGATGCACGTGCGCATGGGGCCGAACAAGATCGGTCCGTTCGGCATCCTGCAGGCGTTTGCGGACGTGGTGAAACTGCTGATCAAGGAAGTCATCGTCCCGACCAACGCCAACCGTTTCCTGTATTTCACCGCGCCGCTGCTGTCGGTGATTCCGGCGTTGGCGGTGTGGGCGGTGATTCCATTCAACGGCGGCGGGCTCGTGCTGGCGAACGTCAACGCTGGCGTGTTGTACGTCCTGGCGATGAGTTCGTTGGGTGTGTACGGCATCATTCTGGCCGGCTGGGCATCGAACTCGCGCTACGCGCTGCTCGGCTCGATGCGTTCGGCCGCGCAGATGATCTCCTACGAAATCTGCATTGGGATGGCGCTCGTGACCGTGCTGGTGCTGGCGGGCAGCCTCAACTTCACCGCGATCGTCGAAGCGCAGGCGGGCGGCAAGGGCCTGTTCGATTGGTTCTGGCTGCCGCTGCTGCCGATGTTCCTGGTGTTCTACATCTCCGGCGTCGCCGAAACCAACCGGCTGCCGTTCGACGTGGCCGAGGGCGAATCGGAGATCGTGGCCGGCTTCCACGTGGAGTATTCGGGGTCGGCGTTCGCGCTGTTCTTCCTCGCCGAATACGCCAACATGATCCTGATGTCGTTCCTGGTCTCGATCCTGTTCATGGGGGGCTGGCTCAGTCCGTTCCAGGGTTGGCACTTCGGCTGGTTCTCGCAACCGGGCTGGTGGTGGCTGTTCCTGAAGTTCTTTGTGTTCGCGACGTCACTCTTGTGGCTGCGCGCGACCTTTCCGCGCTATCGCTACGACCAAATCATGCGGCTGGGCTGGAAGGTGTTCATACCGATTTCCATCGCGTGGATTTTCGTGGCGGGCATCTTCCGTTTCTTCGGCGTGGTGACGATAGGGCATTGAGATGGCGCATTGATATGAAACGAGTGATTGACTATCTCAAGAGCCTGATGCTGCTGGAACTCGCGGCCGGCCTGTGGGTGACGCTGAAGTACCTGTTCAAGCCCAAGTACACGCTGCGCTTCCCGATGGAAACCATCCCGCGTTCGGTGCGTTTCCGCGGCCTGCACGCGCTGCGCCGCTATCCGAACGGCGAGGAACGCTGCATCGCCTGCAAATTGTGCGAAGCGGTGTGCCCGGCGCTCGCGATCACCATCGATTCCGCGCCGCGCGCGTCGGATGGCCAGCGCCGCACCACGCGCTACGACATAGACCTGTTCAAGTGCATCTATTGCGGCTTCTGCGAGGAAAGCTGCCCGGTCGATTCGATCGTGCTGACCGATATCCTGGAGTACCACATGGAACGTCGCGGCGAAAACATCATCACCAAGCCGCAACTGCTCGCGATGGGCGACCGTTTCGAGAAGTCCATCGCGGCCAATCGCGCGCAAGACGCGGCCTATCGGTGACGCCATGAATCATTCGATCTTCCAGATGGTCTGCTTCATCGCCTTCGCCGTGGTCGCGGTGGGTGCCGCGCTGGCGGTGGTGTCGGTGAAGAACACCGTGCACGGCGTGCTGGCGCTGGTGCTGACATTCTTCTCGACCGCCTGCCTGTGGATGCTCGCCGAGGCCGAATTCCTCGCGCTGGCCTTGGTGGTGGTGTACGTCGGCGCGGTGATGGTGCTGTTCCTGTTCGTGGTGATGATGCTGGACATCGAGTTCGAGCCGATCCGCGAAGGTTTCATCAAGTACCTGCCGATCGGCATCGGTGCCGCGGTGATCATGCTGGTCGAGATGCTGGGCATCATCGGCATCAAGGCATTCGACGTGCAGGCCGGCCCCAATCCCGCGGGCGTCTCCAACATCGAGTGGCTGGGCACCGCGCTGTTCACGCATTTCCTGCTGCCGTTCGAGATCGCGGCACTGATCCTGACGGTCGGCCTGGTCGCGGCGGTAGTGCTGGCGCTGCGCGTGCGCAGCTTCTCCAAGCGCCAGAATCCGGCTGCGCAATCGGCGGTGCGCGCGCCGGGACGCGTACGCATGGTCAAGATGGCCACCGTGAAATCCGCGGCTGTAGAACCCGTCCGGGAGGAGCCGCAGGCGTGAGCATCCCCCTTTCCTGGTACATCGTGTTCGCGACGGTGCTGTTCTGCATCTCGATCGCGGGCATCTTCATCAACCGCAAGAACGTGATCGTGCTGCTGATGTGCATCGAACTGATGCTGCTCGCCGTCAACACCAATTTCGTCGCGTTTTCGCGCTTCCTGGGCAATCCGTCGGGACAGGTGTTCGTGTTCTTCATCCTCACGGTGGCGGCGGCCGAATCAGCCATTGGGCTTGCCATCGTCGTGTTGATGTTCCGCAACCGTCGCACGATCAACGTCGACGAAATCGATTCGCTGCGTTACTAGGGAGACGCCGGATGCCACATCGCTCCGTACGATGCCGCGCCTCCTCCGACGCGGCCAGCCGGGAAAACATTTTCGAGGTGCAAGCGTGATCAGCCAGAATCTCCTGATAGTGCTTGCCATGGCGCCGCTGGTCGGTGCGCTGATCGCGGGCCTGCTGCGCAGCCAGGTCGGCCGCGCGGGTGCGGCGGCCATCGCGATCGTGTCGGTGGCGATTTCGTTCGCGCTGTCGTGCGTGGTGTTTTACCAACTCGTCTGGGGCGGCGCGTCGGTGTTCAACGCCGATGTCTACACCTGGCTGGAAGTCGGCAAGCTCACGATCGGCATCGGCTTCCTGGTCGATCGCCTCACCGCGCTGATGCTGGTGACGGTGACCTTCGTGTCGCTGATGGTGCACATCTACACCATCGGGTACATGCGCGACGACCCGGGCTTCCAGCGCTTCTTCGCCTACATCGCGCTGTTCACCTTCTCGATGCTGATGCTGGTGCTGGCCAACAACTTCCTGCAGTTGTTCGTGGGCTGGGAGCTGGTCGGCCTGGTGTCGTACCTCCTGATCGGGTTCTGGTTCGAGCGGCCCAGTGCGAGCTTCGCCGCGCTCAAGGCGTTCATTGTCAACCGCGTCGGCGACTTCGGTTTCATCCTCGGCATCGCCTGCGTGCTGTATGCGTTCCATACGCTTGACTACGGCACGGTGTTCGCGAATGCCGACACGCTGACGGGCCGAACCATCGACGTTGTCGGTGGACATCCATGGTCGCTGGCCACGCTGATCTGCCTGCTGCTGTTCGTGGGTGCGTGCGGCAAGTCCGCGCAGGTGCCGTTGCACGTTTGGCTGCCCGATTCGATGGAAGGCCCGACTCCGATCTCGGCGCTGATCCACGCCGCGACCATGGTCACCGCCGGCATCTTCATGGTGGCGCGGATGTCGCCGCTGTACGAAATGTCCACGACCGCGCTGTCGGTGGTGCTGATCGTGGGCGCGACCACGGCGTTCTTCATGGGCCTGGTCGGCATCGTGCAGAACGACATCAAGCGCGTGATTGCGTATTCCACGTTGTCGCAGCTCGGCTACATGGTGGTGGCGCTGGGCGTTTCAGCCTATGCCGCCGGCATCTTCCACCTGATGACCCACGCGTTCTTCAAGGCGTTGCTGTTCCTCGGCGCGGGTTCGGTGATCGTGGCCATGCACCACGAGCAGGACATGCGCTACATGGGTGGCTTGCGCAAGCGCATGCCGATCACCTGGATCACAATGTGGCTCGGCTCGCTGGCCTTGTGCGCGACGCCGGGCTTCTCGGGTTTCTTCTCCAAGGACCAGATCATCGAGGCGGTCGGCGAGGCGCACATCGTCGGCGCCACTTACGCGTACTGGTGCGTGTTGCTGGGCGTTTTCGTCACCGCGTTGTACAGCTTCCGTCTGCTGTACATGACCTTCCACGGCAAGGAGCGGTTCAAGATCGAGCACGGGGCTCACGATTCGCACGACCATCATCAGGGTGTATTGCCCCACGCACCCAAGGAATCCCCGTGGGTGATCACGGTGCCGCTGGTGTTGCTGGCGATTCCGTCCGTGATGATCGGCTGGGTCACGATCAAGCCGCTGCTGTACGGCGGCTGGTTCGGCAGCGCGATCAGGGTGCTGCCCGGCCACGACGTGCTGGGGCACATGGCCGAGGAATTCCACGGGACCGTGCCGATGTTCTGGCACGCGTTCCTGAGTGCGCCGTTCTGGATCGCGTTCGCGGGCTTCGTGGTGGCGACCTACGTGTACCTGTTCAATCCCGCCGTCGCCGATCGCGCGGCGCGGATGTTCCTGCCGATTTTCAAGATGCTCACCCGCAAGTACTGGGTGGACGAGGTGTACTACAACCTGTTCGCGCGCGGTGGCGTGAAGCTGGGCCGCGCGTTCTGGAAGGGCGGGGATCGCGCGGTGCTGGACGGCATGATGGTCGACGGTTCGGCCTCGGTGGTCGAACGCAGCTCGCGGGTGTTCCGCCGCCTGCAGACCGGGTTTTTGTATCACTACGCGTTCGCGATGATCGTGGGTTTGATCCTGCTGCTAGGTGGCCTCTGGTATTGGGGGCTGCGATGAGTCAATCCCGAGTCGCTGGTCCCGAGTCTCCGAAGGAACAGGCATGAGCAACTGGCCCATTCTCAGTGTCCTGATCTGGTTTCCGTGCCTCGGCGCGATCGTCGTGCTGCTGGCGGGCAGTGCGCGTGCGCGTGTCGCGCGTTGGCTGACGCTGGCGTTCACCGTCGTCACCTTCGCGTTGAGCCTGGTGATGCTGACGCAGTACCAGATCGGCCCCGGCGGCTTCCAGTTGCAGGAAAACCTGCACTGGATTCCCGGCATCAACACCAGCTACCACTTGGGCGTGGACGGCATCGCGGTCGCGTTGATCGTGCTGACCACGTTCACCTCGATCCTGGTGATCGCGGGGGCGTGGCAGGTGATCAAGGACAAGGTGCACCAGTACATGGCTGCGATGCTGGTGCTGGAAGGCCTGCTGATCGGCGTGTTCTGCGCGATGGACGCGCTGCTGTTCTATCTGTTCTTTGAAGCGATCCTGATCCCGATGTTCTTCCTGATCGGCATCTGGGGCGGTCCGCGGCGCGTGTACGCGACGCTGAAGTTCTTCATCTACACGTTTTTCGGTTCGATCTTTTTCCTGATCGGGCTTTTGTACCTGTACCACCGCGCCGGCACGTTCGACCTGCCGGCGCTGTGGGCGCTGCCGCTGACGTTCAAGGAACAGGCGTGGCTGTTCTTCTCGTTCCTGATCGCGTTCGCGGTGAAGACGCCGATGGTGCCGGTGCACACCTGGTTGCCGGATGCGCACGTCGAGGCGCCGACCGGCGGTTCGGTGATCCTGGCCGCCATCATGCTGAAGGTTGGCACCTACGGCTTCATCCGTTTCTCGCTGCCGATCCTCCCGGATGCCTCGCAACATTTTGCGTGGCTGATCATCGTGCTCAGCCTCATCGCGATCATCTACATTGGCTACGTCGCGCTGGTGCAGCCGGACATGAAGAAGCTGGTGGCGTATTCGTCGATCGCGCACATGGGCTTCGTGACGTTGGGCCTGTTCATCGTGTACATGCTCGCGCGCGGCCAGCACGACACCCAGATGGCCGAGCTGGGCGTGCAGGGCGCCGTGGTGCAGATGATTTCGCACGGCTTCGTGTCGGGCGCGCTGTTCACCTGCATCGGGGTGATGTACGACCGCCTGCACACACGCGAGATCGCCGCCTACGGTGGACTCGCCAAGGTGATGCCGTGGTTCGCCGCGTTCTGGGTGCTGTTCGCGATGGCCAACTGCGGCCTGCCGGGCACGTCGGGTTTCGTGGGCGAATTCATGGTGATCCTGTCCAGTTTCACCGCGAATCCGTGGATCGCGTTGTTCGCCGCGTATTCGTTGATCATCGGCGCCGCCTACACCCTATGGCTGATCAAGCGCATCGTGTGGGGCGTCGCGCCCACGCCGGAAGCCGCCGCGATGCCGAAATTGAACGGGCGCGAGGCATGGGTGCTGACGGCATTCGCGGTCGCGGTGCTGGCGATGGGCGTGTACCCGTGGCCGCTGATGCACCTGATGGATTCCTCGGTCGCGCAACTCGTGACCCACTTGATGGCCAGCAAGGTTTAAAACCCCATGATTACGCTCAACGACCTGCTGGTAATCGTGCCCGAGCTGTTCCTCACGGCCGCGGCGTGCCTGGTGCTGCTGTTCGACGTGTTCATCAACGACGACCAGCGCGACGCCACCCACTGGATGGCGATCCTGATCATGCTGGTCGCGATCTTCACCGTGATCCATGGCCAGCCGCCGCAAACCGTCACCGCGTTCGGCGGCATGTTCGTGCGCGACCACATGGCCGAGATCCTGAAGGTCACGGTACTGATCGCCACCATCCTGATGTTCGTGATGGCGCGCCCGTGGCTGAAGGACCGCAAGCTTTTCATGGGCGAGTTCTATTCCCTTTCGATGTTCTCGGTGCTTGGGGTCATGCTGCTGGTCTCGGCCGGCAGCCTGATCACGGTGTATCTGGGCCTCGAACTTTTTTCGCTGCCTGCATTTGCACTGGTTGCGCTGAATCGCGAATCGAAGCTGGCGTCGGAAGCTGCGGTCAAGTTCTTCGTGCTGGGTGCGCTGGCTTCGGGCCTGCTGCTGTTCGGCATGTCCCTGATCTATGGCGCCACCGGCAGCCTTGATCTGCACACGATCTTCGCCTCGATCGGCACCACGCCGCATCTGCACTTGCTGCAGTTCGGGCTGGTGTTCCTGGTGGTCGGGATCGGCTTCGAGTTCGGGGCGGTGCCGTTCCACATGTGGCTGCCGGACGTGTACGAAGGCGCGCCCACGCCGATCGCGATGTACATCAGCGCGGTGCCCAAACTGGCGGCCGTCGGGCTGGCTTATCGTCTGCTCGAGGTGGGCATGGGCCCGCTGGCGGGCGACTGGACGGTGATGCTGGCGATCATGGCGGCGTTGTCGCTCATTGTCGGCAACGTGGTCGCGATCGCGCAGGCCAACCTCAAGCGCATGCTGGCGTACTCGACCATTTCGCACATGGGTTTCGTGTTCCTCGGGCTGGCCAACCCGACGCCGGAAGGTTATTCGTCGGCTCTGTTCTACGCGGTGTGCTTCGCGCTGATGGAAACCGTGGCCTTCGGCGTGATCCTGGCGCTGGCGCGCAAGGGTTTCGAGTGCGAGATGATCGACGATTTGAAGGGCCTGAACCGGCGCTCGCCGTGGTTCGCGGGCATGATGGCCATCTCGATGTTCTCGCTGGCCGGCATTCCGCCGTTGTGGGGTTTCGCCGCGAAGGTGCTGGTGCTGAAAGCCGCGATCGACGGCGGCATGCTGTGGCTGGCGATCGTCGCGATCATCTGCTCGATCATCGGCCTGTTCTATTACCTGCGCGTGATCTGGGTGATGTACTTCGAGCAGCCGGCCGAAGGCATCGAGCCCCTGGCACCCAAGCCCGACATCGCGCTGCGCTGGCTGTTGTCCATCAACGCGCTGGGGTTGATCGCGATGATAGGCTTCTCCGGCGTGCTGTTCGCCTGGTGCCAGCACGCGTTCGGCGTTTAGAGCAGTCCATCCGCGCAGGCTGGATCAACCTCTTCTGTTTCCGGTGATTGGCGGCGGGCGACAGGCCGGCACTGACCCTGCCCGAACCGTCACGCCGGGCGTCGAGCGGGACTGTTGCGACGCGCGCACGAGCGGTATATTGACCCACTGCGCGTGAGCCAAACCGGGGCTGACTCTTGCGGCGACGTTCGTAGGAGGGAGGTTGGCATGAAAACCGCGTCGATTGCCCAAGGCCCAGTTCTGGAACATCTTGGCGGCCTCATTCCAGAACTCGAGGCGCTGTACAAGGACGTTCACTCGCATCCCGAGCTGTCCATGCGGGAAACACGCACGGCAGCTCTGGCTGCAGACCGGTTGCGTGCCGCCGGATACGACGTGACGACTGGCGTCGGCAACACCGGCGTCGTCGGCCTGCTGCGCAATGGTGATGGACCGACCGTGATGCTGCGCGCGGACATGGACGCGCTGCCGGTGGAAGAGGCGACCGGCGTGCCTTATGCGAGCAAGGTCAAGGCGACCGACCCGGACGGAAAGACGACGCCGGTGATGCACGCATGCGGCCACGACATGCACGTCACCTGGCTCGCCGGCGCCGCGGCCTTGATGACGAGCGCGCGCGATGCTTGGCATGGAACATTGATGGCGGTGTTCCAGCCTGCCGAAGAAACCGCGGCAGGTGCGCAGGCGATGATCGATGACGGGCTGTTCAAGCGATTTCCAAAACCAGACGTCATTCTCGGCCAGCACGTGATGGTCGGACCGGCCGGCGTGCTGGGTGGACGTACCGGCGCCATCACCTCGGCCGCCGACAGCCTGCAGATCCGCCTGTTCGGGCGCGGCGCGCACGGATCGATGCCGCAAGCCAGCATCGATCCGGTGGTGATGGCGGCCGCGGTCGTGATGCGGCTGCAGACGATCGTCTCGCGCGAAGTGGCGGCTGCCGAGTCCGCGGTGGTCACGGTCGGCGCACTGCAGGCCGGCACCAAGGAGAACGTGATTCCGGACGAGGCGATCATCAAGCTCAACGTGCGCACGTTCGACGAGGGGGTGCGCAAGCGCGTGCTTGCGGCGATCGAGCGCATCGTCAATGCCGAGGCGGCGGCGTCGGGCGCGCCCAAACCGCCGGAAATCACGCCGCTGGACCGTTACCCGCTCGCCGTCAACGATGCCGGGGCGAGCAAGCGCGTGGTGGAGGCGTTCCGCCGGCACTTCTCTCCGGAACGCGTCCACGAAACAGGGCCGGCGTCGGCGAGCGAGGACTTCGGGTCGTTCGGCGCCGAATGGGGCGTGCCTTCGGTGTTCTGGTTCGTGGGCGGCACTGATCCCGACATTTACGCAAAGGCAAAGGCCACGAACCGCATCAACGAAATTCCGACCAACCACAATCCGCGGTTCCTGCCCGTGATCCATCCAACGCTGGAAACGGGCGTGGAGGCGCTGGTCGTGGCCTCGAGGGCGTGGCTGGCGGCTTGACCAAATCCGCGACGGGCGACCCCATGTGTGGGCGTATAGTCCACCGTTGTCTGCACAGGGCGCCCGTCCATGACCCACATCCTGCTGACAGTGCTGGATCTCGGCGGCACCTTCGTGTTCGCGATCAGCGGCGCGGTGGCCGCGGTCAAATATCGCCTGGACATCTTCGGCGTGATGGTGCTGGCGTTCTCGGCCGGCAACATCGGTGGCATCACCCGTGACCTGCTGATCGGTGCAACACCGCCGGCAGCGATCGCCCACTTGAGCTACCTCGGCGTTTCCCTCCTCGCCGGCTTGATCGTGTTCTTCTGGGATCGGGTAGTGACGCGGCACAACGATACAGTGCTGTGGTTCGATGCTGTGGGCTTGGCGTTCTTCGCGGTGGCGGGTGCGGAAAAGGCGCTGCTGTACGGACTCAACCCGGTGATGGCGGCGTTGCTTGGCATGCTGACCGGCATCGGCGGCGGCATGTTGCGCGACGTGCTGGTGATGCAGATTCCGACCGTACTGCGTTCCGACCTGTACGCCTTGGCCGCGCTGGTCGGCGCGGCGATCGTGGTCGGCGGCCATGTGCTCGGCATCCACGCGGTGCCTACCGCGATCGTCGGTGGACTGGCCTGTTTCGCGTTGCGTTACATGGCGATCCGCCATGGTTGGCACCTTCCCCACGCCCAAGGATCCGGAGGCTAAACATGACTGATCGCATGCCGACCATCTTCTTCGGACATGGCAACCCGATGAATGCCGTGCAGGATTCGGACTGGTCGCGCGCCTGGGCTGCATTGGGAAGGCGTTTGCCAAAGCCGCGCGTGGTGCTGTCGATTTCCGCGCATTGGTATTTGCCGGGAAGCGCGGTCACCGCGATGGCTCGGCCGCGCACGATCCATGATTTCGGCGGCTTCCCGCGCGAGCTGTTCGCGGTGCAATATCCCGCGCCCGGCGATCCCGAGCTGGTCCAACGCTTGCAGGCGTTGCTGAATCCCGTGCCGATCCGCGCCGATCTTGCGTGGGGACTGGATCATGGTACGTGGTCCGTGCTTCGCCACGTCTTTCCCGGGGCCGACGTGCCGGTGGTGCAACTGAGCATTGATGAAACCCGGGCGCCGGCTTTCCACTACGAATTGGGGGAACGCCTGGCACCGCTGCGCGACGAAGGTGTCCTGTTGATCGGCAGCGGCAACGTCGTGCACAACCTGCATACCTACGCCTGGGGCCGTCGCCCGGTGCAGCCATTCGATTGGGCTGCGCGTTTCGAAGTACTGGTGCGCGATCGGGTGCTGCAAGGCGACCACCGCACACTGGTGGACTACCCGTCGCTCGGACCGGATGCTGAACTATCGATTCCCACGCCCGAGCATTACCTGCCCCTGCTGTACGTGCTCGGCGCCAGCGATGAAGGCGACGCGGTGAGCTTTCCAGCCGAGGGCATGGATGGCGGATCGATCTCCATGCTGTCGATCCGGCTGGGCTGAAGCGCAACCCACCGTCCAGTGATCCGCCCGTCCCATGGCGTGCGCGGCGTGCGCCAGCTCCGAGCGGCCCCGCTTCGGGTATGCGATGCTGCGCTTGGGTTCCCGTCTCCAGTGGCCCCTGTGTCTGGAGCACAGCCGCAAGGGTGGCGGGTCGAGTGACCCGTTCTCAAGGCAGCCGAAGAGGGTCCGTGAATGCAAGTACCACTTTGGATCTGGCTGGCCACGGTGATCGGCGTCGTTGCGCTGCTGGCGCTGAGCTTCTTTGCCCACATCCGCAAAGCGCACGAGCCGTCGATGAAAGAAGCCGGCGCGTGGACTGCTTTCTTCGTTTCGTTGTCGATCCTGTTCGGCGCCGGCCTGACGCTGGTCTGGGGCCCCGGCCACGGTATTGAATTCTTCGCGGGGTACATCACCGAATACAGCCTGTCGATCGATAACCTGTTCGTATTCGTGATCATCATGTCGAGCTTCGACGTGCCCCGCGCATACCAGCAGAAGGTGCTGCTGGTCGGCATCGTCATCGCGCTCGTCCTCCGGACGATATTCATCCTGGTCGGCGCTGCCGCCATTGCCCATTTCAGTTGGGTCTTCTATCTGTTTGGCCTGTTCCTGATCGTCACCGGCATAAAACTCGCCTTCGAGAAGCACGAAGAGGACGAGACATACGAGCCCAACTTCAGCGTCCGCCTCGCCAAGCGTCTGCTGCCGGTCACGGATCAGTACGACGGCGCGAAAGTGTTCACGCTCGTCAATGGCAAGCACCATATCACCCCGATGATGATGGTCATGATCGCGATCGGGGTGACCGACATCCTGTTTGCGCTGGATTCGATTCCGGCCATCTACGGCCTTACCAATGTGCCCTACATCGTTTTTGCCACGAACGCCTTCGCACTCCTGGGACTGGTCGAGCTCTACTTTTTGATCGGTGGCTTGCTGAAGAAGCTGGTGTACCTGAGTTTCGGGTTGGCGCTGGTACTCGGATTCATCGGCGTGAAGTTGGTGATCGAGGCGATGCATACAAACAGCCTGGCATTCATCAACGGCGGCAACCCGATCCACCTGGTGCCCGCGATCCCGACGTGGCTGTCGCTGCTCATCATCGTCGGCATCCTTGCGGCGACGACCGTTGCAAGCCTGGTCAAGAGCCGCGGTGATGCGGCAAACCGGGTGGTCGACTGAGGGGCGTGCGCGGTCACCGTGGTCGGGTGGATGGCAAGGTAGAATGGCGCTGGCCCGAGCAGCCGTTCCGGAATCGAGCATTTGCGTGCTGGGCGCGCCTCGGCGGAAATTCGCAACATACAAGCACTTGACGCAAGTACGTTGCGTGTTTAGTGCTCGACCCTTATACTGGGCGTTCCCTGTTGCGGGGTGGAGCAGTCTGGCAGCTCGTCGGGCTCATAACCCGAAGGTCGCAGGTTCAAATCCTGCCCCCGCTACCAGTTTGGCGAAGGGATGGATCCTTTCGTCGTGTTGTCACGGATGATGCGCAGGTGGTATACCGCATGGATGCGGGACGCCGGGTTCAGGACCAAAACCGGCGAACTTAAGGAATGGGCCTCGTGCCCATTTTTTGTTTTCGGATTTTGCGAGCCGACATGGAGACCGAAGCAATCGCGGCGCGGGTGGCGCCGGCCCTTGCGGAACTGGGCCTGGAATGCCTCGGCGTGGAATGGAACGCCGGCCACGGCGGCGGTCTGCTGCGCGTGTACATCGATTCGCTGCAGCACGAAGGCGACGCCGCCAACGCGGTGAGCGTGGATGATTGCGAGGCGGCCAGCCGCGAGATTTCCGCGCTGCTGGACGTGGACGATCCGATCCCCGGGCATTACGTGCTGGAAGTTTCCTCGCCGGGCATCGAGCGACCGCTGTTCAACGCCGAACAATTCGCGCGCTTCACGGGCTCGGAGGCCAAGGTGACATTGAAGTTGCCGCGCGAGGGTCGCCGGCGGATGCGCGGAAAGATCGCGGTGGTGGATGGCGAACAGATCGGCATGGACGTGGACGGAAAGCGCATCGACATTGGCGAGGATGAAATCGAAAGCGCGCACCTGATGCCGGACTGGGAGGCGCTGGGTTATGTGCCCAAGCCCAGGCCGGGCAAGGGCGCGACCAAATCGGGCAAGGCGCGCAAGTAGTGGCACGGAGTTGTTCCCGTCCCTGTGAGTCAAGGGGGCAGACCCAGGTCGAGCGAAGCGAAGCCTGGGCCGGAGATTGTGGAATGGTGACAGAGGTGAGCGAAGTGAAAATGCTCATTCACGAATTTGGAGATGCCGTGAACCGGCAGGTTATTGAGATTCGCCAACGAAGCGGCGAGTCTTTTGGAGACATCAAATGAATCGCGACTTGTTGTTGATCGTGGACACCGTGGCTGCCGAAAAAGCCGTGCCGCGCGACGTGATTTTCGGTGCGCTGGAAGCCGCACTGGCGACCGCCGCGAAGAAGCGCTATCCGGAGGAAGAGCCGGATATCCGCGTCGCCATCGATCAGGAATCCGGCGACTACGAAACCTTCCGCCGCTGGGAAGTGATCGCGGACGACGGCGAAATGGAATCGCCCGACTGGCAGTTGCGCCTGATGGATGCGGAAGACGAGCGTCCGGGTGCCCAAGTCGGCGAGCACATCGAGCAGCAGATCGAGAACCCCGAGTTCGGGCGCATCACCGCGCAGGCCGCCAAGCAGGTGATCGTGCAGCGGATTCGCGAGGCCGAGCGCGCGCAGGTGGTCGATGCCTACAAGGACCGCGTGGGCGAATTGATCAATGGGGTCGCCAAGCGCGTCGAGCGCGGCAACATCTATCTGGATCTCGGCGGCAACGCCGAGGCGTTCATCCCGCGCGACAAGGCGATTCCGCGCGAAGCGGTGCGCGTGGGCGACCGGGTGCGCGGCTACCTGTTCGAGGTGCGGTCGGAGCCGCGCGGTCCGCAGTTGTTCGTGTCGCGCACCGCGCCGGAATTCATGATGGAGCTGTTCAAGCTGGAAGTGCCGGAAGTCGGCCAGGGCATCGTCGAGATCCGCGCCTGTGCGCGTGACGCCGGGGATCGCGCCAAGATCGCGGTGGAGGCGCACGACAAGCGCACCGATCCGATCGGGGCCTGCATCGGCATGCGCGGTTCGCGCGTGCAGGCAGTGTCCAACGAGCTGAATGGCGAGCGCATCGATATCGTGTTGTGGAACGACGCGCCCGCGCAGTTCGTGATCAACGCGATGGCGCCGGCCGAGGTGCAGTCGATCATCGTGGACGAAGACAAGCACTCGATGGACATCGCGGTGGCCGAGGACAAGCTCTCGCAGGCGATCGGTCGTGGTGGCCAGAACGTGCGGCTTGCCAGCAAGCTGACCGGCTGGGACCTGAAGGTGATGACCCAGGACCAGGTCGCCGCCAAGAGCGAGTCCGAACAGGAAGCCGCGCGGCAGTTGTTCATGGAAAAGCTCGAAGTGGACCAGGAAATCGCCAACATCCTGGTGCAGGAAGGTTTCTCCTCCGTCGAGGAAATCGCCTACGTGCCGACCGGCGAGCTGCTGGCGGTGGAAGGTTTCGACGAGGACATCGTCGAGGAACTGCGTTCGCGCGCCAAGGATGCACTGCTGACCGAGGCGCTGGCGGTCGAGGAAGACCTCGACGAGCACAAGCCTTCGGACGAACTGCTGGCCCTGGAAGGCATGGATGAGGAAACCGCCTACGCGCTGGCCGAGCGCGAGATCATTACGCCGGACGATCTGGCCGATCAGGCCGTGGACGACCTGATCGACATCGAAGGCATGGACGAGGAACGTGCCGGCGCGCTGATCATGGCCGCGCGCGCGCCCATGATCGCCCGCATGGAGCAGGACGCAGGTTGAACAGTTTCTGGCAAATGCGAAACATTTGCGCGGCTCGGATAATGGGCAGCTTGCATGGAAATCCTGCAGGCGGCCCGTGAGAGGTACACGATGTCAGACATAACAATCAAGCAACTCGCGAGCATGGTCGGTACGCCTGAGGACAAGCTGCTGGTACAGCTTGCCGAGGCCGGCATGCAATTCGACGGCCCGGACCAGGTCATCAGCAACCGCGAAAAAACCAAGCTGCTTGATTTCCTGCGCCACAACCACGGCAAGCAGACGGGGACCGCTGCCGCGACGCCAAGGCAGATCACGCTGAAGCGGCGCAAGGTCAGCGAGATCACCGTTGCGGGCGGGCGTGGCGCCAGCGCGAAGACGGTGAACGTGGAAGTGCGCGCCCGGCGCACCTATGTCAAGCGTGCCACGGTGCCGACCAATGAGATCGTGGACAGCGAGCGCGAAGAGGCGTTGCGCAAACTCAAGGAGTCGCAGGAACAGCACGAGCGCGAGCTGGCCGAACTGGCCGAGCAGGATCGCCGTCGCAAGGAAGAGCAGCAGAAGCTCGATGCCGCCGAAGCCGAACGCAAACGCGTGGCGGAAGATCGTGCGCGCGCCGAAGCCGAGGCGGCTGCCGCGCGAGCAGCGGGGGGAACCGAGGGTTCAGCGGAAACGACATCCACGGCGACGCGCCGACACGAAGCGCCCAAGCCGGCGCGCGAGAGCAAGGAGGCGGTGTCTCACAAGGCCAAGCGTTCGCGCGGCTCGCATCGCATGCGCGATGAAGAAGACGAGGGCGCCGCGCGCTACTCGGGCGGCGAGTTGCACCTCACCGATGCGGAACGCGCTCGCCGTTCCACGCGCAAGCGCGCGCGGCCCAAGGTCGATTTGTCCGAAATCACCGGTCAACACGGGTTCTCCAAGCCGGTTGCCCCGGTGATGCGCGAGATTCCGATCGGCCAAACCATCGTGGTGTCCGACCTCGCGCAGAAGATGGCGGTGAAGGGTTCGGAAGTGGTCAAGGCGTTGTTCAAGATGGGCACCATGGTGACCATCAACCAGGCCATCGATCACGATACCGCCGCGCTGGTGGTGGAAGAGCTTGGCCACAAGCCGGTCGACGCGGCGGAGAACACCGCCGAAACCGCACTGGCCGCGCACGTCGTCACCGATGCCGCCGAAGGCGAGAGGGCGCCGCGTCCGCCCGTGGTCACCATCATGGGTCACGTCGACCATGGCAAGACTTCGCTGCTCGACTACATCCGTCGCACGAAAGTCGCGTCGGGCGAAGCCGGCGGTATTACCCAGCACATTGGCGCCTACCACGTCGAAACGTCGAAAGGCGTCGTCACCTTCCTCGACACGCCCGGCCACGCGGCGTTCACGTCCATGCGTGCACGCGGCGCCCAGTCCACCGACATCGTGGTGCTGGTGGTCGCGGCCGACGACGGCGTGATGCCGCAGACGGTGGAAGCCATCCAGCACGCGCGCGCGGCCAAGGTGCCGCTGATCGTCGCGGTCAACAAGATGGACAAACCGGAAGCCAATCCCGACAACGTGCGCCAAGGCCTGGCCCAGCACGAAGTCATCCCGGAAGACTGGGGCGGCGACACCCAGTTCGTGCCGGTTTCGGCCAGGACCGGCGACGGCGTCGATGCGTTGCTGGAGGCGATCGGCCTGCAGGCCGAGGTGATGGAGCTGCAGGCGGTGCCGGATGGCCGCGCCTCGGGCGTGGTGATCGAGTCCAGCCTCGACAAGGGTCGCGGCCCGGTCGCCACCGTGCTGGTGC
>DATFGT010000092.1:0-26666 GCA_035249175.1 Rhodanobacteraceae bacterium | reverse complement strand
TCCATCGTTTCGCGCTCGCTCATGGCGGCTCCTTCATGAGTTTTCCGTGCATCCGCCATTGTCTTGGGTTCCCGTGCACGCGGCAAACCCGCATAATCGGGCAACCGGAGGACGCATGACCGCATTCGAAGACGGAGAACTGCTTGGCCCCGAGGGACTGCAACGCGGAGGCGTGTGGCAGTGCCTGCACTGGCTCGCGGCCGGGCGCACCACCTCCGAGGCGCTTGTCGAAGCCTGCCTTGGCGCGATCGAACGTCGCGATCCGGCGCTGCACGCGTTCGTCGACGTGCGGCCCGACATCGTGCGCGACCAGGCCGCCAGCGCCCAGCGTCGGCGGCGCGAAGGGCCGATCGGACGGCTGGACGGCATCCCGGTCGCGATCAAGGACAATTTCGACGTGGCGGGTTACCCGACCCGCGCGGGCTTGCCCACCCGTGAAGATCATGTCGCCCGCAACGATGCCCACGCCGTCGCACGCCTGCGCGCGGCCGGCGCGGTGCTGCTCGGCAAGACCAATCTGGATGAAGGCGCGCTCGGCGCCGCCACCCGCAATCCGCACTTCGGCACCACGCGCAATCCGTTCGACCTGAATCGCGTGGCCGGTGGTTCGTCCGGCGGTTCCGCCGCCGCGGTCGCCGCCGGCTTGGCGCCGGTCGCGATCGGTTCCGACACGCTGGGTTCGGTGCGCATCCCCGCGAGTTATTGCGGTGTGTTCGCGCTCAAGCCGACCCACGGCGAAATTTCCGCGCGCGGGCTGGTGCCGGCGGCGCGGCGGCTGGATGCAGTCGGTGTCCTGGGCCGCAGCGTCGGCGACCTCGTGGTGATGCTGCAGGTGCTGGCGGGCTACGACGCCGACGATCCACGCTCGCGCCGGCGCCGCGTCGCATTGCAACCGCCGGACTGGAACCCCAACCATCTGCGTTGCGGCATCCTTCCCGATCTTGCCGACATCGGCGTGGAACCGGCCGTGGTCGAGGTGTTCGAAGCGGCGCTGGCGCGGCTGGAACGCGAGCTCGGCGAGCGTCAGACGCTGGATTTTTCCGACTGGTCATTCCAGAAAATGCGGCGCGCCGGACTGCTGTTGATGGAAGCCGAGATGCGAAACACTTTCGCCGACGATCTTGCCGACGTGGTGCATCCGGTCTCCGACAATTTCCACGCGATGCTCGATTACGCCGCGCGCAAATCCGCGGCCGATTACGCGCTGGCCGACCGCATCCTCGATTTTGCGGTGCTGAAGGCGCGCCGGGTGTTCTCGCGGGTGGACGTGCTGGTGTTGCCGACCACGCCGCAGGGCGCGTTCCCGATCGATGCGCCGATACCTGCGTCGCAGGCCGATCTCACTGCGTTCGCAAGTCTTTCCGCATGTCCGGCCGTGAGCATTCCGATGGGCACCTTGCCCGACGGCATGCCGATCGGGATGCAGTTCGTCGGCGCGCCCGGTTCGGACCTGCGCCTGCTGGAGCTGGCGGAAGTCTGCGCGTCGGCGCTGGATGCCGCGCCGGCCTATCCCGTCGAGGCGTGAGCGATCACGCGATGATCGCAATCGCATGGCCTGCTCTGGTAGGGCGGGTGACAACCCGCCTTTCGTGGGCACATCACCGGGCGGGATTGCTCGCATCATCCATGATGCTCACCCCTCGCTCGCGCTCGGGGCCGGCCTGTGGCCGTCCAAATTCGTTCCAGACGAATTTGTCGCTGCGCTACTCCCACCCTACAGTTTGTCCTAACGCGCGCTCGGTGTACCCGAGCACCTTGCTTGCCGAAAGCGAATCAATCCGCACGGGCTTCAACGTCCCTGCGAGGGTTTGTCGTCTTCGCCGGGATGCTCCGCCTGATCGCGATGGGCGACGTCGAGCGTCCACGCGACCACTTGTTGTGCCAGTGCATCATCGGCCGCACCGAACGCAGCCACGATCTGCGGTAGGTCCACGCCCGACGGATTCTGCGTCACCACGAAACTGCGGGTCGCGAGCAGGTTGCGTGCGCCGCCGCGACGAAGTTGCGCGTCGAAACGCACCACCACGACCGGCGAGTCGTTCCGGTATTCGGACTGGAACGCGCGCAGGTCGCCGCTCAGGGTGTAGTCGGAAGCGAAGTGGTCGTCGTCGGTGGTGACGGCGGGCAGCTTCGCGGCCATGAATGCATCGACCAGTCGATGGCGGACCAGCAGCGCCGGCGATTCGCTCCAGCGCGCGCCCTTGTAGGTGCTGACCTGACCGGGTTCGGGCATCACCGTGATGCCGCCCTGGTCAAGTGCGCCTGTTGTATTCGGTGTGTCCACGCGCAGGCTGAAGTCCGCGGTTGCCGTGTTGGTGGCAGGTGCGGCGGATTCCTGTGGTTGCCAGACCTGAACCGGTGCACTTTTGGGCAACACCGAGCAGCCGGCGAGCAGCGCGGTGGCGGCGCACAACGCGAGTAGCGTGCGCATGGCGGAGAACGATTTGGGCGCGGTCATGGGTGCGTCCTTCGGGGAACGTCTGATTGGGCTTTTCAAGGTTTCGCTCCTGCTCGCATTGTCATACTTCCGCAACCCCCGGAACCATTGCACGGTTTCTGCCCCTTCCGCTCACGGGGGCGAAAGCCTGGAACGACCGCTGCAACTGGGTTGCAAGAATCCTAGTGCTTGGGCGTGAATTCGGTGGTGTGGTCGCGACCCAGGAGATAGCCGGCAGGGTTGGCCTGCAACTGGCTGGTGATCTGGTGGATGTCGCGCACTGTCGAGCGCAATTCGCGCAGGGTCGGTCCGATCTGGTCGACGCCGCGCAAACCGGATTGCAGCGAGCCCTGGTTTTCGGTGAGCAATTCATTCAAGGTTTGCGTGGTCTTCTGCAACGAGGCCATCGCGGCGGCCGCGCGATCCAGCGTCTGGCGTCCGGGGCCGTTGACCAGTTGGTTGGCGCCGGCCAGCGTCTGGTTGAGTTCCTTGGCGGCGGCCGCGCCCTGCTGGATAAGCGCGCGCAGGTCTTCGCGTTCGGCCGCGAGTGCGGTCGTGGTCTTGTCGATGTTGTCGAGCGTATGGGAAATGCGATCGACGTTCTGCTGCGAAATGATATGGCCCAGCCGATCGAGGATGAGGTTGAGCGAGGTGACCACGTCGCTGCCCGACGCCAGCAACTTGGTCAGCGCCGAGCTTTCCGACTTGATCTCCGGCACCGGATTGCTGGGCGTCGGCATCAATGGCTGGCTGGATGGCGCGCCGCCTGTCAACTGCACGAAGGCGACGCCGGTAAGGCCGAGCAGGCCGAGCTTGGCGCGTGTGTCGACCTTGATCGGCGTGTCGGCGGCCACCTGGATCTGCGCCAGCACCTTGCGCGGATCCTTCGGATCCAGTTTCAACTGGCTGACCTCGCCGATCTGGATGCCGTTGTATTGAACCGGGCTGCCCTTCGACAGCCCGGTGACGGATTCTGTGAACACGATGTCGTAGTAATGGTATTGGCGGTTGAGGCTGGTCTTGCCCAGCCACAGCGCGAACAGCACCACCAGCGCCACCACCACGACGGTGAAGGCGCCTATCAATACGTGATGAGCCCTGGTTTCCATATCGCTACCTCATGCGATCGCCTGGACGGATTGTGCCGCCCGGCCGCGTGGTCCCTGGAAATATTCGCGAATCCAAGGGTCGTCGAAGCGTTCCACCTTGTCCAGCGAATCGGCCACGATCACGCGCTTGTGCGCGAGCACCGCGACGCGGTCGCAGATCGCGTGCAGCGAATCGAGATCGTGGGTGATCATGAAGACGGTCAACCCCAGCGCATCGCGAAGGGTGCGGATCAACTGGTCGAACGACGCCGCGGCGATCGGATCGAGCCCGGACGTCGGTTCGTCGAGAAACACGATGTCGGGGTCCAGCGCCAACGCGCGCGCCAATCCGGCGCGCTTGACCATGCCGCCGGAAAGTTCGGCGGGAAACTTGTGGCGGGCTTCCGGCGGCAGGTCCGCCAGCGCGATCTTCAACGCCGCCACCCGCAATGCGTCGTGCAGCGACAGTTTGGTGTGTTCCATCAGCGGCACGCGCACGTTCTCGCTGACGGTGAGCGATGAAAACAGCGCGCCATTCTGGAACAGCACACCGCAGCGGCTTTCGACGGCAACCCTTTTGCCTTCCGGCAGGTCGTGCAGGTTCTCGCCGAACAAGCGCACGCTGCCGGCATCGGGCCGCCGCAGGCCCAGGATCGTGCGCAGCAGCACCGACTTGCCGCTGCCGGAGCCGCCCACCACGCCGAGGATTTCGCCGCGATACACGTCGAGATCGAGGTTGTCGTGCACGACCTGTTCGCCGAACTGGCTGCGCAGGCCGCGCACCTCGACCAGCGTGTCGCGCGGTTTGGCGGTCACGGCGACGGTCACCAGTTCATCTCCATGAAGAACAATGCCGCGATCGCGTCCACCACGATCACCAGGAAAATCGATTGCACCACGCTGGACGTGGTGCGTTCGCCCACCGATTGTGCGCTGCCCTGCACCTTGAAGCCTTCGAGGCACCCGATCACCGCGATCAGGAACGCGAAGATCGGCGCCTTGGCCAGCCCCAGCCACAGATAACGCAATGGGGTGTCGGTCTGGAACACCGAGATGAACATGGATGGCGTGATGTTGAGCGCGAACCAGCACACCAGCGCGCCACCGGTCACCCCAGCCAGGATCGCGAGGAATGTCAGCATCGGGGTCACGATCATCAGCGCCAGCACCCGCGGCAGCACCAGCAGCTCCATCGGGTCCAGTCCCATGGTGCGCATCGCGTCGACTTCCTCGCCGACCTTCATCGAGCCGATCTGCGCGGTGAATGCGCTGGCGGTGCGGCCGGCCAGGATGATCGCGGTGAGCAGCACACCGAGTTCGCGCAGGAACGCGTATGAGACCAGGTCCACGGTGAATACGGTCGCGCCATAGCGCTGCAGCGCGGTGGCGCCGAGGAAAGCGATGACCGCGCCGATCAAGAATGAAAGCAGAACCACGATCGGCACCGCATGGAAGCCGGTTTGCTCCATGTGCGCGACCAGGGACGTGACGCGCCAGCGCCTGGGGCGCCAGACAATCCGGGCGAACGTCTCCAGCGTCATGCCGATGAAGGCGAGCAGCTTGGCGCCGAGGTTGCCGACGTGGATGACATTGCCGCCGATGTCGGCCAGCATATCGACGAAACCGAAGTTGCGCGGCGGCGGCGGCCGGTGCGCGTAGATCTCCGCGACGGCTTCGCTGACGGTATCGAGCAGGCCGCGCAATTCGTGCGGCACGTCCCGGTCATGTTCGGCCAGCCATTGCAGGCATTTGGGGCCGAGCGCCACCGCGATCAATCCGGCGCCCGCGGTATCGATCCGGCCAATGTCGTTGAAATCGACGTCGGGCGTTTCCGGCAGATGGGGTCTCAGCGCGTCGAGTTGTGATTCGAGGTCGGCGAAGTACGGCAAGGTCCAATCGCCGGTGAAGCGCAGCACGTTCGCTCCGGTTTCCGGCAGCGGCAGCCATTCCACGATGCCGGGCGTCGTCGAGGGCCGGTTCATTCCCGCAATTTAGCATGGGTTGGTTTCGGCGATAATGCGCGGTTTCCGCCGAAGGAATTTGCCATGACCAGGAAGACCATCCTCAATGCCACCCATCGTGCCGCGGGCGCGCGAATGGTGGACTTCGGCGGCTGGGACATGCCGCTCAATTACGGTTCGCAGATCGAAGAGCACCACGCGGTGCGCCGCGACGCCGGGATGTTCGACGTCTCGCACATGACGGTGGTGGATCTGCACGGCGCACGTTGCCGCGAATTCCTGCGGCACCTGCTGGCCAACGACATCGGCAAGCTGAAGAAAGCGGGCAAGGCGCTGTATTCGTGCATGCTCAACGAGCGCGGCGGCGTGATCGACGACTTGATCACCTATTTTCTCAGCGAAGATTTCTTCCGGATGGTGGTCAATGCCGCGACCCGGGACAAGGATCTTGCGTGGATCGAAAAGCAGGCGGCGGCGTTCGAGGTGAAGGTCGCCGAGCGCTCCGAGCTCGCGATGATCGCGGTGCAGGGTCCGAACGCGCGTGCGAAGGTGCTGGCGCTGCTCGACGCAGATGATCGCGAGCGCGTGGAAAAGCTCGGCCGCTTTGCCGCCGCCGAGGCACGTGGCCCGGACGGCATGCCGCTGTTCGTGGCGCGCACCGGCTATACCGGCGAGGATGGTTTCGAAATCATCGTGCCCGAGCAGCAAGCGGTCGCGCTGTGGAACGCGCTGGCCGCGGCCGGCGTCCATCCAGCGGGCTTGGGCGCGCGCGATACGTTGCGGCTCGAAGCCGGGATGAATCTTTATGGCCAGGACATGGACGAAGCCATCACGCCGTGGGAAGCGGGGCTTGCCTGGACGGTGTCTCTGGATGAGGGCCGCGAGTTCATCGGCCGCGCCGCGCTGGAAAAGCAGAAAGCCGACGGTGTGCCGCGCGAACTGATCGGCGTGGTGCTGGATGACAAGGGCGTGCTGCGCCACGACCAGCGCGTGATCACCAGCGCAGGCGAGGGCGAGATCCTGTCCGGCATCTTTTCACCGACGCTCGGCAAGGCCATCGCGTTTGCGCGGGTGCCGGCGGGCGCACGCGAACATTTGCGGGTGGACATTCGAGGCCGCGAGCTTCCGCTGCGCGCCGTGAAATATCCCTTCGTCAGGGACGGCGGGCCGTGCGAAGGCATCTGAATCGCTGCGTGACCTGCGGCGCTATTCGCCACGTCCATGTGGCTTGCCCTGCGGGCCGCCTGCGGCGCTCAAACCGGAGTCCTGCCGGTTTAGTTGCGACGGTTCTGCAGCGGTTCGTGAAGGGTCATTTGATGTTTTTGCGGACCATCGATCTGGCTAGAATCTCTTTTCCGAACATCCAAGGACACGAACATGAGCGAGATTCCAGGTGACCTCAAGTTCCAGAAATCGCACGAGTGGGCGCGCGTCGAGGACGCGGGCCAGGTGCGCATAGGCATTTCCGATCATGCGCAGGGATTGCTTGGCGACCTCGTGTACGTCGAACTGCCCAAGGTCGGCGACAGGGTCGAGGCCGGCGCAGGTTGCGCGGTGGTGGAATCGGTGAAGGCCGCGTCGGATGTCTATGCACCGGTCAGCGGTGAAGTGGTGGCGATCAACGAGGCGCTCGCCGACAAGCCGGAGACCATCAACGAGGATGCGTACGGCGACGGTTGGTTGTTCGTGGTGAAGGCCGACAACGCAGAGGAACTGGATGCATTGCTTGGGCCCGATGACTACGCCGAGCTGATCGAGAACGACGAGCACTGACGCTCGACCATCGGCCCTTCATGCGTGCAGCGTGCCGGTCCACATCGGGTCAAGCGCGAAAATTCCGGGTGTTTCGCAAAATATTTTTCGCGCGGGGTTGTGGAGCATTCAGCCGATTGCGGCGCGTTCTCGACGCGCGCATCGGCTGTGCATCGAGTGATGATCGCATTGCGCGGTTTCGTCGCGCCGCGACGAGCTCGTGCGCGTGCAAGTCAATCTGCATGCGGGTTGCAGCGCAACCGTGCTGCAAGTGACGCATTTTGAATTGGACGTCCATACGTCCGTCTACATTGCAATGGACGTAATGAATTGGATCGGGAACGGCGGCTCGCGGCTGCGTGGGAGTCATCTGCAAGAGCTTCATTCACCGTAAAAAATTGATTGACACCACGATTGCATGGGGCTAGCTTTTCGCCCGACGACATGTAGCACGACGGAAACATGCCGACTGCCAAGTACATCAAGCCGTACATCGAGCACGGTCACAAGTCCGAGAAGGTTCGGAAAATAACCGTCTCGATTCCGACCCACGTACTCCGGCTGCTTTCCGACGAGCGCACACGTCGTCAAGTGTCCAACCTGCGGCACGCCACGAACAGCGATCTTTTGTGCGAGGCGTTTCTGCATGCGTTCACTGGGCAACCACTGCCAACTGATGAGGAGCTGAGACGAACCATGGCTACGAAGAAAGCTGCAAGGAAACCCGCCAAGAAGGCGGCCCGCAAGTCGGCGAAAGCCAAAACCTCCACCGCGCGCAAGACCGCGCGCAAGACCGTCCGCAAGACGGCCAAGAAAGCTGCGAAGAAGCCGGCACGCAAGCGCGCTGCCAAGAAGACGGCTCGCAAGCGTACTGCCAAGAAGGCCGTGATGGCCAAGACCTCGCGCGCCAGCAAGACCAAGCGTGCGAAGAAGTAATTCCGCTGCAACGCGGTAACGTCGTACCGTCATTCATAACCACAAGCCTGCTCTTCCCGCGACGCCCAGCGCGGGAAGATCGTGGGCAAAAGTTTTAGCGTTGGCCCCGGTCCCCACCGGGGCTTTCCGTTTCTGCGCGACCCTGCATGATCACCGCATTGGCGGTTGATTCGGCGTCGCCGCTATTACCTCCAGACGGCCTTTCTGGCCTGACTTTCCATGACAGCCCCGCGGCCTTTGCAGTCCGACGCGCGACAGCCTGGCGCAAATGTCGAGCGTGTCACACATTGTTCGCTCGTCGCCGGGTAATCATCCGGCGCGAACGGACCGGTGGGGAAAATGGAATGATTCGTGCATGTCCACCGGGGGCAATTCCTTTCTCGTACACAGGTGGGCGCACGATGACTCTCGCATCATCCTTCCGTTCCCGGTGGCAACCATTCGGGCTGGCAGCCGGTTTGCGCGGCGCCGCGGTTGTGGCCGGCATGGCATTGCTGCTGACGGGTTGCGGTCAGGGTCAGAACAACACGCCAGTGCCTGCGGCAAGCAGCAAGCCCGCCACCTCGGCAGCCGTAACGGCATCGGCGCCCGCGTCCGCACCTGCGGAATTGCCGGCGCAGTCACCGGCCGCTGCCGCGAGCGCGGCACAAGCGCAGCAGGCCGCAGTCGATGCAGCCAAGGCCAAGCTGTCGACGATGAGCGTGTCCGATCTGCTCACCGCTGCGCGCGAAGCCTATGCGCAACATCGCCTGGTGTCGCCGGCCGGCGACAATGCGATGGAATATTACGAAGCCGTGCTGGCCAAGGACCCGAACAATCAGGTCGCCAAGGATGCGCTGCGCGAAACCTTCCCGTTCAGCGTGCCCGAAGTCGAGAAGGCGATCGCGCAGAACAATTTCGATGAAGCCGGTCGCGAGATCGACGTGCTCTCGAAAGCCGATCCCACCAACTACACGCTGACCCTTTTGCGCTCCAAGCTGGATGCGCAGAAGAAACTGCAGGCGCGCCAGCAGCAGGAAGCGCAGTTGAAGGTGCAGAAGGCGGCCGAACTCGTCGCTGCCCAGCAGGCCGCGGCTGCGAAGGCTGCGGCGGAGAGGGAAGCGGCGGCGAAGCTGGCAGAGCAGCAGGCGGCTGCCCCCAAGGTTGCGCCACCGCCGAAGCCTGTCGCACCCCCGCCGGCGGCCAAGCCGTCCGGCGAGACCCGGGTCGCCAAAGTCACGCAGGCCGCATCGCCCAGCTATCCGTTGCAGGCCGCGCGCAATCAGACCTCCGGTTTCGCCGTGGTGGAGTTCACCGTCTCCGCGAGCGGCGGAGTCGAGAACCCCCACATCGTGGATTCGTCACCACGGCGCGTGTTCGACAGCGCGGCGATCCAGGCCGTGAAGCAGTCGAAGTTCGATCCCGCGATGAAGGATGGCCAGCCGGTGGCCAGCGTCGTGCGCCGTCGGATCGATTTCAAGTTTGGTGGATGAGAAGCGACGTTTGCTATGCCAGTGGCATCGCGCGGCGCTTCGAAGGACCGGACATGGATGTCCGGGCCGGCGCCCAGCACCAAGGATGGGTGCTTGTATGAATTCCTATTACGCGCTGCATGATTTCAAGTATGGCCCTTGACGGTCGCACCGGTGCAAACCCACCAGGGACGGCTGCTCGCTTGAGCTGCATCGCGCAGCGACATCGAAGCGTGCAGTCATGGCACCGCACCGCCTCCGCAGCGCGCTGACGATTTCAATGCTTGCGCTTCGCCCGACGCGCATGGCGCGGCTTCGCCCTGACCGGGTGCTCGGCACGGTCGAGTTCCGCCCAATCTTGGTGCGGCAAACCGAGCAGCGCGTCCAGCATCTCCGGCATCAAACCCGCTGGCGTGTTGCTCTCGCAGTTCCAGAGCACCACGACGCCGGCGTGGTATTTCGGGAAAAATCCGATCATCGAGCGGTAGCCCTGCACCGCGCCGGCGTGGAAGATCAGCGTTTCGCCGCCGTAGTCGTACACGCGCCAACCCAGTGCGTACGACGCTTTCTTGACGCGTGCGCGCCGCCAGTTGGAGAACATCCGTTCGGTGGGCGTTTCGATGACCGGCGCGTGCAGGACGTCCAGCAGCGCGTCGGACAGCACCATCGGGCGGCCGCCCATTTGCGCGATCAGCCATTGCTCCATGTCGCGGATGCTGGCGTTGACCCCGGCAGCGGGCGGCACGTAGAAATTTTCGTTGGGCTCGTACGCGGTCCACTGCTTGCCGCGCTTGTAATGCGGGCGCGCCCAACTGTGGCTGCCTTCAAGGCCGTCGCGTCCGTAGCTGGCGGTGGTCATGCCCAGCGGCAGGAACAAATAGCGATCGACCAGCTGGATGAAGAACTGCCCGGTTTTGGCGTGGATCACGTCGCCGATCAACGAGAACGCGATGTTCTGGTAACCATAGCAACTGCCCGGATCGCAGGCCATCGGAACCGTGGCGAGCTTGCGCTCCAGTTCCTGGTATGAGACGCCGCTCGAAAGAAGATTGTCGTACGCGTTGTGCGGCAGCCCGATGCTCTGGCTCAGGATGTCGCGCACGGTCGCCTCCTGCGAGGCGTTGGCGTCACGCAGCTTGAAGAACGGCAGCACGCTGGCTAGCCGCGTGTCCCAGTTCACCAAACCCTGGCGCACCAGCATGCCGGTGAGCGCCGTGGCGAAGGCCTTGGACAGTGATGCCAGACGGAACACGGTGTTGGGTTCCACCCTGGCGCCAGTGTTCGCATCGGCGTAGCCGAGGGTGCGCTCGTAACGCACCTTGTCGTTGATCACCACCGCGGTGGCGAGTCCGGAGGTGCGACCTTCCGCGGCGAGTTGATCCAGCCAATGGTCGTAACTTTTCAGCGCCGCATCGACGCGCGCCGCGGGCAGCGTCGCCTGGTCGGTGCCTGTGTGCACGACCGTGGGTTCCGGCGGAACCGGGTTGCTGTGCGTTTTGGGGGGCTGCGCGGCAAGCGCCGCGCTCGAGAAAACGAAACAGGTCAGTGCTGCGCAGAAAGCGGATAAACGCATGCTATGCTCAAACAAAGCTTCCGACGGAGGAAAAACAATGACGGGTCTGATCATCTTCCTGATCATCATCGCCATCATTGTGATTTACCTGATCGCGATCTACAACGGTCTGGTTACTTCCCGCAACGCCTACAAGAATGCGTTCGCGCAAATCGACGTGCAGCTTACCCGACGTCACGACCTGATTCCCAATCTGGTCGAGACGGCCAAGGGCTATCTCGCGCACGAGCGCGAAACGCTCGAAGCCGTCACGGCTGCGCGTACCGCCGCGGTGAACGGCCTGGCAGCCGCCAAGGCGCAACCGGGCGATCCCGGCGCGATGAAACAGTTGGCGGGCAGCGAAAACCAGTTGACCCAGGCGCTCGGGCGCCTGTTTGCGGTCAGCGAGGCGTACCCGGACCTGAAAGCCAACCAGAACATGATGCAGCTTTCGGAAGAACTCACGTCCACCGAAAACCGCGTCGCGTTCGCGCGGCAGGCCTACAACGATTCGGTGATGAACTACAACAACAAGGTGCAGGTCTTCCCCTCGACATTTTTGGCCGGGCCGTTCGGGTTCACGCAGGCCGAGCAGTTGGCGATCGATGATCCGGCGAAGAGGGAAGCGCCGAAGGTGAGCTTCGCGTGACGCAAGTCACTCGCGCTTCGCGCGACCTGCAAAGAGTCAGTCGACGGCTGCCCCGCCTATAAAGAGTAGAGCGTGTTGGTGGCTTTTCCTCTTTACGTTTTACTCTTTGCAGCGCCGCAGGCGCGACTTGCAGCGAGCGACTGACCGATCTTATGGATTTCTTCGCCCAACAAGCCAAGGTCCGTCGCTCCAGCCGTACGCTGGTGTGGCTGTTCATCCTGGCGGTGCTCGCGATCGTGATCGCGGTCGACCTCGTGTGCGCGTTCTTCCTCGTGGGCTTCCGGCCCGGCGCGCTGATCGGCATCACGGTTGCGGTGATCGTGGTGATCGGATTGTGTTCCGCCTACCGCGTCGCCAGCCTTGCCGGCGGCGGCGCGGCGGTGGCGCACGAGATGAACGCCACCGAGGTTCCCGCCGATACCACCAATCCGCAATGGCAGCGCCTGCGCAACGTGATCGAGGAAGTCGCGATCGCGTCCGGTGTGCCGGTGCCGGAGATCTACGTGATGCAGAACGAGGCCGGCATCAACGCGTTCGCGGCGGGCTACACACCCACCGATGCCGCGGTGTGCGTGACGCAGGGTTGCCTCGACAAGTTGAACCGCGATGAACTGCAGGGCGTGATCGCGCACGAATTCAGCCACGTGCTGAATGGCGATATGCGGCTCAACATTCGCCTGATGGGCTTGCTGTTCGGGATCATGGCGATCTGGGTGATCGGCCGCTTCCTGATGTGGGGCGGTTACTTCGGGGTGGGCGACGGCGGCGGTCGTCGCCGCGGCGGCAGCAGTGGTCAAGTCGCGCTGGCGGGTATTGCCTTGCTCGCGATCGGCGCGATCGGGTTGTTCTTCGGGCGCTTGATCCAGGCGGCGGTGTCGCGCTCGCGCGAATCGCTGGCGGACGCCTCGGCGGTGCAGTTCACCCGCCAGACCGCAGGGATAGCCAACGCGCTCAAGAAGATCGCGGTGTTCGAAGAAGGTTCGGCATTGCAGGCGCCGCGCCGCGACGAGGTGCGCCACATGCTGTTCGGCGACGCCGAGGCGAGTTCGTTGTTCGCCACGCATCCGCCCATCATCAAGCGCATCCAGGCACTGGAACCCGGCTTCAGGCCCGAGCAACTGGACGCCTATGTCAAGCAGTGGCTCGCGTCGGGCGGCGACCCGGATTCGATCGAATTGCATGCGACGCAGCCGCCGTGGGAAAAGGCGGTTCACGATTTCGCGCGCGCCGATGGCGACGTCGATATCCACGGCGCGCCGACCGCGCCGGCGGAAGCGCCCCGTGGCGGCCCCATCGGCGGCGGGTTGCCGGTGCGCGGGGCCGAGCTTGCGATCACCGCCGCGGCCGTCGCGAGCCAGGTCGCCTCGCCCGGCGCCGACGACTATCGCGCAGCCGCCGACCTGCACGCGCAGATTCCTGCCGCGCTGGCCACGGCCGCGCGCGATCCGCGTGGTGCGCTTGCCACGGTATTCGCGCTCGCGATGTCCGAACATCCGGACGTCATGGCGCAACAGGTGCAGGCGGTCGCGCAAGCCTTCGATGCGGCGCTGGCCGACGCGACTCGCACGCTTTCCGCCCAGATGGGCGATCTGCATCCCAAGCTGCGCCTGCCGCTGGCGCAGCTTGCGTTCCCTGCGTTGAAGCGGCGGCCGCGGCCGGAAATCGATACGTTCGTGAAGGCGCTGGATGCGCTGATCCACGCCGATGGCCGCGTGGACCTCGACGAATACTGCCTCGCCAAGCTGGTGCAGGCGCAGGTGGTCGCGGCGCTGGATCCGGCTGCGAGTTTCAAACCAGGCACGCTGAAACTCACGGATGCGCAGGACGAATTGCGCGATCTCGCAGCGCTGGTGGCGCACTTCGGCAACGATGACGAAGACACCGCCCGGCGTGCGTTCCAGGCGGCGATGCAGGACGCGCTGCCGAACGCGAGCGTGATGTATGCGTTGCCTGAAGACTGGCAGTCGGCATTGGATCGTTCGTTCGGCACGTTGTCGCGGTTGCGGCCGGAAGGCAAGCAGTTGGCCGTACACGCGTTGACCCGTGCGATCGCGGCCGACGGCAGGGTCACGGTAGCCGAATCGGAATTGCTGCGCGTCACGTGCGCGGCGCTCGGCTGTCCGTTGCCGGTTTTGCTTGGCGATCGTCCCTGATTGCCGCACCGCTGGATTCATCGGTGGACTGGAGCATCCAGCAGTCATGAATACCAGAACGGGCCTCCTGCCCTGACAATCTGTGCGATCGTCCATGATCGCTGCGTCACGGAACGCGTCGGTGGATTGGAGTATGCGGCAATCATGAACACCAGAACGGGCCTCCTGCCCTGATTTTTCACAACAGCGGCCTCGAACACGCAGCAGAGGCACGCCGGATCGGGCTGGCGGCGCTGGCATTCTTCTGCGTGCTGGCTGCGTATTACGTGATCCGTCCGGTACGCGACCAGCTCGCGGGCGCCACCGGTTCCGTCGCATTGCCATGGTTTTTCGCCGGCACGTTTGTCGCGACGCTGGCGATTGCGCCGGTGTTCGGCTGGTTGTCGGCGCGCTTTCCGCGGCGCGCCCTGCTCGGCTGGAGCTACGGATTTTTCATCGCGTGCCTCATCGCATTCGTGCCGCTGTTCGCAGCGCAGGCCCGGATCGGAGCGCGCGTGCTCGGCATCGGATTCTTCATCTGGGTCAGCGTATTCAATCTGTTCGTGGTGTCGTTGTTCTGGAGCCTGATGGCGGATCTGTTCGACGGGAAACGCGCGCGGCGGGTGTTTCCATTGATCGCACTGGGTGGCGCGTTCGGCGCGTTGGCCGGTCCCGCCTTGACGTCGCTGCTGGTGGGGCGGATCGGCGTCGCGCCGCTGCTGGTGGTTTCGGCGGTCCTGCTGCTGATCGCGTTGGGCCTGATGTCGTACCTGTCGAAGCAGGATGCGGCGCCGCAGACATCCGGACCGATCGGCGGCTCGGTGTTGGCAGGGCTGCGCGCGACCTTCGCCGATCCGTTCCTGCGGCTGATGGCGCTGTTGATGCTGTGCTCCGACGGCGTCGGCACGCTCGCCTACGCATTGGTGGCCGATTACGCGAAGGCGCATTTCGCGGATGCGATTGCGCGCACGGCGTTCTATGGACACATCGATCTCGCGGTGAACATCACGCAGATGGCGCTGCAGGTGGGATTGACGCGCTGGATGCTGGCGCGTTTCGGCATTGTCTCCGGGCTGGTGTTGCCGGCCGTAGTGAATGTGTTGATGCTGCTCGCCGTCGCGCTGTTCGGTGCGACGCAGTTCGGAATCGCGGGTTTTTCGCTGGCGCTGGTCCCGCTGATGCTGGTAGTGACGCGCAGCTTCGCGTACGGCGTCACCAAGCCGGCGTCGGATGCGCTGTACACCCGCGCCGCGCGCGAGGTTCGCTACAAGGGCAAGAATTTCGTGGAAACCGGGGTATGGCGTTTCGGCGACGTCGCGATCGCCAGCGCACTGGATGGCCTGCGCGCGCTGGGCGCGACGCTGGGCGGGATCGGCTTCGCGTCCGCGGCGTTCGCGGCTTTGGCCGGATGGTTCGGCTGGCGCGCGGTAGTGGCGAGCCGCGTGCAGTCCTGGCAGGCAGCCGCACGCGGCGCGGGCGAATGACCTCACGCCAGCAAGCGGGCGCGCAAATCGCACGCGTAGTCGACAAGCTCCGGAAAGAACGCGTTGAAGTGCCGTTGCAGCGTGCCGGAGCGGGCGTACAGCACGGGCAATGCTTCGGCAATCGGCGAGGGGCGCGACAGCCGCAGCGCGAGTGCGTGAAATACCGCGTCGAGAGTCTCCTCGTCGCCGTAGGCCGCGGGCAGTCCGTGCGCGTGCATCCAGCCGAGAAACACGCGCAGCGATGCCGGCAAATCGTCGACATGGGCGTCCAGCAGCGCCAGCCAGCGCCGTGAAAACCGCGCGAGCGATTCGTTCGACGGATATCTGTCCCACTCCAGCACCAGCAGATGGTCGAACCAGACGTCCAGCACGATGCCCGCGTAACGGCGCATCGGCGGCCTGAACAGGTTGCGTGCGGCGACGACCTCGGGATGCGCATCGGTGTAGCCGTCGATCGCGCGATGGAAAAGCAGGCCCGCGCGTCGCGCGGCCGGCCACGCGGGATCGGGGTGGCCATGCACGAAATCGCCCAGCGCGCTGCCCAGCGCAAACTCGATACCTCCGGCATCCGCAAGCAGCGCATGGGCCAGGTGGTTCATGGTTCGACGTGCCGAACGAAGCCGCTGTTGTGGATAGTCAGGCCATGGAAGGCCGTTCTGGTGTTCATGGAATGGAACGTTTTCGGGTTACCAGTACACCGGGCGAAGCGGCGATCATGGACGATCGCACAATTTCGCCATGGATGGTCGTTCTGGTATTCATGGAGGGAGAACATTCCGGTTTACAAGTGCGCTCAGCGAGGAGGGGATCAGGGACGATCGCACGTTCCAGCCAGGCCATGGATGGCAGTTTGGTGTTCATAACGATGGACGTTCCGGTTCGGCGCAGCGCTCGGCGGGGCAGCGACCATGGACGATCGCCAATATCAATTATCATCCACCCATGAGTGACGCCCTGCCGCCGGCCCCGCCCGGCTTTCCAGACGCCCCCGCCACGTTTGCGCTGGCCGGTCCTGCCGGGACGCTGGAAGTCGCGACCGCGGTGCCGGAAGCGGGCCATGCCCGCGCGGGAACGGTGGTGATCTGCCATCCGAACCCGCAACAGGGCGGCACGATGCGCAACAAGGTGATCACGATGCTGGAGCGTTCGCTGCGCGAATCCGGGCTCGCGACGGTGCGTTTCAATTTTCGCGGCACCGGCGCCTCCACGGGCGTGTTCGACAACGGCGACGGCGAAAGCGGTGACCTGGTTGCGGTGGCGCAATGGGTGCGTCAGGCGCGTCCGGGCGACGCCTTGTGGCTGGCCGGTTTTTCGTTCGGCAGCTACATTGCGCTGCGCTGCGCACGGTCGCTGGGTGCGGACGCGCTGATCACCGTGGCGCCGCCAGTCGGCCGCTACGAGTTCGCGGAACTGGCGATGCCGACCTGCCCATGGCTCGTCATCCAGGGCGAGGACGACGAAGTAGTCGACCCGCAGGGCGTGTTCGACTGGATCGAAACGCTGGACCCGAAGCCGACCCTGATCCGCATGCCCGAAACCGGACACTTCTTCCATCGGCGCCTGATGGATTTGCGCGGCGCGGTAAAGAATGCGGTGCGGGCCTGGTTGCCACCTTGATGTGCGATCATTCCTGATCGCCGCCTCGCTGGATGGCTGTTTTTAGGAACGACTCCCGGAGCGTGAAGACCAGAACGGCCTTCCAGGGCCTGACTGTCCATGACGGCCGCTTCGATCGAGGTTCCTGTCAAGCGCTGCCTTGGCGTCTCGTGCCTTGTACTCGCGGCGGCTTCAATGCACTCATCGGTAACGGACTCATCGATGCCTGACGGTATTGATTCGCCCTCCACGCATTACGCGCGAGGGGTCACTGCGGGACGCTGGCAGGACGATCCCGCGCAACGCGCCGCGCTGGTCGCCTTGGACCGCATCCACGCCGGCCTGTCGGCGCCGTCGCCCGGCCCGCTTGCGCGATGGCGCGCGCGCGTGGCGGGACACGCCACGGGCGTGCGCGGCCTGTACCTGTGGGGCGCAGTCGGGCGCGGCAAGACCATGTTGGTGGACCAGTTCGTGGCGTCGCTGCCGGATGACATTGCGCTGCGCGTGCATTTCCACCGCTTCATGCTCGACGTGCAGGCCGCGTTGCGCAGACTCGGCGCGGTGCGCGATCCACTGCCACGCGTCGCGGCGGGCATCGCGGCACGCACGCGGGTGTTGTGCCTGGATGAGTTCATGGTCACCGACATCGGCGACGCGATGATCCTGCATGGCTTGCTGAGCGCGCTGTTCGACCGCGGCGTCGCACTGGTCGTGACCTCCAACACGCCACCGGACAATCTCTACAAGGAGGGCTTGCAGCGCGCGCGATTCCTGCCTGCGATCACGTTGCTGGAGCAGCGCTGCGAAGTGCTGGAACTGGCCTCGCCTCACGACTGGCGTTTGCGCGCCCTGACCCGGGCGCCCGTGTACTTGACGCCCGACGATGCGCGCACGGAGGCTGCGCTGGCGCGGCTTTTCGAAGAACTGGTGCAAGGACCGGTGCGGGAAAACGGGAAACTGCAACTCAACGATCGCGCATTCAGCGTGCGTCGCGTTTGCGCGCAGGCGGCCTGGTTCGATTTCGCGGCCTTGTGCGACGGACCGTACGGTTCTGCCGATTACATCGAACTGGCGCGGACGTACCCGGCGATCCTGATTTCGGGCCTGCCGCAGTTCACGCCGTTCAATGAGGACGCCGCGCAACGTTTCGTGCACCTGATCGACGAGTTGTACGACCGGCGCGTGAAATTGGCCGTCACCGCGCAGGCGCCGGTAGTGGAACTGTACGACGGCAAGCGCTTGCGCCTGGAATTCGCGCGCACGATCAGCCGGCTGATCGAGATGCAGAGCCGTGAATATCTTGCCGAGGCGCATCGCCCCGGCGCCGCGTCTGACGCACCACCCGACTGATCCTGGTTGCGGGGCGATCGTCCGCGTCCGCATGCAAATCATGGCTGTTCATCACTCGGTCTGCGCGGGGTTCAGCCCGGAAGGAGCGGCCGCTTCACGCGACCCCTGTGTCGCAACCGGGCGTGTCTGTCGAAAACCTGCAGTGTCGATCGTCGAAAGGGCATCGGCGTCCTTCACCTGACGATTGTCATGTTGAAAAGCACGACTTTCGACTCTACCCAACAGCCATCGTTCCGGTTTGAAATACGCATCATCCGCATCGAGGCACGTGCGTGTCGATGGGTGAGGCAGGGTCGGCCGGCACGAAGCGCCGTGGCGGGTCGATGACGATTCCGCTTCATGCACCCGGTTCGTGCTCCACAAGAATGTTGCAATGCGGGATTGGCCTAAATACAATACCGCGCAGTTCAGTTATATGAATCGCCCTTGCGGCGCCTTCCAACGCGCATCAGACCGTTGTCAGCCTGAATGACCTTTCCCAAGACCCAATTGAAGTCCGGCTTCGAGCGGACCGCGGTGGCGATGGCCCCTGTTTTGTTGGCCGCGCTCGCGCTGGCCGGTTGCGCCGTCGGTCCGAATTTCCGCGAGCCGGCATCGCCGCAGGTCGATCGCTACACCGCGACGTCGCTGCCCAAGTCCACCGCCTCCGCCGACACGGCGGGCGGTGACGCACAGCGTTTCCTTGAAGGCGAGAATGTGCCGCAGCGTTGGTGGACCACGTTCGGCAATACCGAGCTGGACCGCCGGGTGCTGCAGGCTTTCCAGCATAGCCCGTCGATCGCGGCCGCGCAGGCCGCGTTGCGCCAGGCCGAGGAAACCGCCAAGGCCGCGCGCGGCAGCCTGTTTCCCTCGCTGGACGCGAATGTCGGTGCCACCCGCCAGAAGCAGTCCGGCGCCCAGTTCGCCGGCCTGGGAGGTGGCCCTATCGCCTCCAAACCTTTCACCATCTACAACGCAGGCGTCAGTGTCGGCTATGTATTCGACATTTTCGGCGGCGTGCGACGCGGCATCGAGGCGCAGCAGGCGCAGGCCGACGTCAGTCGCGCGCAACTTGACGCAACGTATCTGACGCTCGCGGCCAACGTCATCACCGCATCGCTGCAGGAGGCGTCCCTGCGCGAGCAGGTGAAGGCCACGCACGAGATCGTCGATTCGCTGAAGCAGGAGCTCGACATCGCGCAGAAGCAGCAGGCGATCGGCGCGAAGTCATTGGCCGACACGCTCGCCGTGCGCTCGCAACTGGCGGCGACCGAAGCGACCTTGCCGCCGCTGGAGAAGCAGCTCTCGGCCACGCAGAACCAGCTCGCCACCTACCTTGGCGTCACGCCGGCGCAACTGAAGTTGCAACCGGTGACGCTCGCCGACGTCACGCTGCCCACCGGTATTCCGGTCAGCCTGCCTTCGACGGTGGTCGCGCAGCGGCCCGACATCCGTGCCGCCTCGGCACAATTGCATGCCGCGACCGCCGCGGTCGGCGTCGCCACCGCCGACATGCTGCCCAAGCTCAGCTTGAACGGCAGCCTGACCACCCAGTCGCTCACCGAATCGGGCCTGTTCGCCGCCGGCAGCGGTGGCTGGTCGATCGGGCTCGGCTTGCTGCAGCCGTTGTTCCATGGCGGCCAGTTGCTGCACCAGAAGCGTGCCGCCCAAGCGGGCATGGACGCGGCGCTGGCGGATTGGCAGCAGACGGTGCTGGTGGCGTTCCAGAACGTGGCCGACGCGCTGCAGGCGCTCGATTACGACGCGCAATCACTGAGGGCGCAGAGCATCTCCGAACGCGATGCGGAAAAACTGCTGTCGCTGACGCGCGCCCAGTATCGCGTCGGCGCGGTCGATTACCTGACCCTGCTGTCCGCCGAGCGCCAGTATCAGCAGGCGCGCATCGCCGAAATCGCCGCGCGCGCGTCGCGGCTCGCCGACACCGCCGCGCTGTATGCCGCCCTCGGTGGTGGATGGGAAGCTTCCTCGGAAAGTCAGCCCATGGATGGGCGTTCTGGTGCTGCATCGGCGCAGACATTTTCCACCACCGTTCGCCACCCTGAGAGCAGCGATCAAGGACGATCGCAAAAATAAAGCGCAAACAACGAGACGACTCCATGAATACCTACGTATCCTCCGCGCGTCCCAAGCAGCGCAAGCGCCTGATCATCGTGATCGTCGCGGTAGCGATCCTGTTCGGCCTGCTGATCGGCTTCAACACCTTCAAGGGCATCATGATCGGCAAGTTCATGAAGTCCATGGGCAATCCGCCGCAAACAGTCAGCACCATGATCGTCGGATACCAGGACTGGCAGCCGCACGTGCAGGCGGTCGGCAACGTGCGCGCGGTGCATGGCGCGGATCTCGCGTTTGACGTCGCGGGCCTGGTCGAGGGCGTGGACGTGAAGTCCGGCGCCGACGTGAAGAAAGGCCAGGTGCTGGTCAAGCTGGTGGACGCCGATGACCGCGCCAAGCTGGAAGCGCTCAAGGCCAGCGCGCAGCTCGCGAAGCTGACCGCCGATCGCTCGAAGCAACAGCTCGCGGTGCAGGCGATCAGCAAGGCGCAGTACGACACCGACATGGCCAACCTGAAAAGTGCGCAGGCAAACGCTGCCGCGCAACAGGCACTGGTCGACAAGAAGACGCTGCGCGCGCCGTTCGCGGGCCGCATCGGCATCATCACCGCGAACCCGGGCCAGTACGTCAATGTCGGCAACACAGTAGTGACGCTGCAGCAGCTCGACCCGGTGTACGTGGATTTCACGGTGCCGCAGTCGTCGCTGAATGATCTGCAGGTCGGCGGCAAGGTCGAGGTCACGGCCGATGCCTTCAAGGACAAGACCTTCAGGGGCAACGTTTCCGCGACCGACCCGAAGATCGACCTGTCCACCCGCAACGTCGGTGTCGAGGCGACGGTGTCCAATCCCGACAAGTTGCTGGTGCCGGGCATGTTCACCAAGGTGGCGGTGGATTCGGGCGCTACGCAGCGGTATCTGACGCTGCCGCAGACCGCGATTTCGTACGCGCCTTACGGTGACACCGTGTTCGTGGTGCACGAGGGCGCACCGCCCGAAACCGACGCCAACGGGCAGCCCGTGAAGGCCAGGTCCTCCGCGGAAGCAAGTGCTTCCCAGGGCAAGGCCTCCAAGGACAACAAGGGTCCTTCTCATTATGTGCAGCAGGTGGTCGTGACGGTCGGGCAGACCCGCGGTGACCAGGTCGCGATCGAGGGCGGCATCAAGCAAGGCGACGTGATCGTCACCAGTGGCCAGTTGAAACTCAAGAATGGCACTCCGGTGAACATCAACAACAAGGTGCAGCCGGCGTTCAACCCGAATCCGAATCCGGTGGAACAGTGATTTTCCCATCCGTTCGGGCTGAGCGTAGCCCGGCGCAGCCGGGCGAAGTCGAAGCCCAACCGCCCTTCGACTTCGGGCCTTCGGCCCGACGCTCAGGACGAACGGGTCAAATCAGTCGGCGTGCATCAGCCGGTCGAAGCGAAGAATCCAAAACATGAAATTCACCGATCTTTTCATCAAGCGCCCGGTCCTCGCCGCCACGGTCAGCCTGCTGATCCTGGTGCTGGGCTTGCGCGCCGTGACCTCGCTGCCGATCCGCCAGTATCCCAAGACGGAAAACGCGACGATCACGGTGCAGACCGTGTACTACGGCGCCGACGCCCAGACCATGGCGGGCTTCATCACCCAGCCGCTGGAGCAGGCGATCGCACAGGCGCAGGGCATCGACTACATGTCCTCGTCCAGCACGCCCGGCGTGTCGTTCATCACCGCGACGCTTCGCCTGAACTACGACGGCAACAAGGCGCTCACCGAGATCTCCGCGCTGGTCAATTCGGTGAAGAACCAGTTGCCCCAGCAGGCGCAGCAACCGGTGATCACCCTGCAGACCGGCCAGCAGGTCGCGTCGATGTACCTCGGCTTCTATTCCGACAAGCTGCCCACCAACAAGATCACCGATTACCTGACGCGCGTGGTGCAGCCGCAGTTGAACGCGGTGGAGGGCGTGCAGAACGCCCAGATCCTGGGTGGCCGCACCTTCGCGCTGCGTGCCTGGCTGGATCCGGTGAAGATGGCCGCGCACGGCGTCACCGCCAGCGACGTCAACCAGGCCCTGGCTGCCAACAATTACCTTTCCGCGATCGGTACCACCAAGGGCCAGATGGTCAGCGTCAACCTGACCGCGGCCACCGACCTGCACACGGTCGACGAGTTCAAGAATCTGGTGGTGAAGGCCAACGGCAACGACATCGTGCGCCTGAAAAACGTCGCCGATGTCACCCTCGGCGCGGAAAACTACGACTTCAACGTGGCCTTCGACGGCAATCGCTCGGTATTCATGGGCATCAACGCGGCGCCGGACGCCAACGTGCTGGACGTGATCGACCGCGTGCGCCAGGTATTCCCGTCGATCCAGGCGCAGATGCCGACCGGCATCACCGCACGGATCGTGTTCGACGGCACCGACTACATCCGGACTTCGATCAACGAGGTGGTGAAGACCCTCGCCGAAACGCTGATCATCGTGACGGCGGTGATCTTCCTGTTCCTCGGGACCCTGCGATCGGTGTTGATCCCGGTGATCGCGATGCCGTTATCGTTGATCGGTGCGTTCCTGGTGATGCTGTTGCTGGGCTATTCGATCAACCTTCTCACCCTGCTGGCGCTGGTACTGGCGATTGGCCTGGTGGTGGATGACGCGATCATCGTGGTCGAGAACGTCGATCGCCATATGAAGGATCACCAGCCGCCACTGCAGGCTGCGCTGCTGGCCGCACGCGAGCTGGGCGGCCCGATCGTGGCGATGGCGGTCGTGCTGGTCGCGGTGTACGTCCCCGTCGGTTTCCAGGGTGGGTTGACTGGCGCGCTGTTCACCGAATTCGCGTTCACGCTGGCCGGCGCGGTGGCGATCTCGGCGATCGTGGCGCTGACGCTGTCGCCAATGATGTGTTCGCGCTTCCTGCGCGAAGCCGACCATGACAAACCGTTCGTCAAGCGCATCGACAGGGTGGCCGATGCGGTACGCGACCGTTACCGCCGGATCCTGCATTCCTCGCTGGATACCTGGATCGTGGCGATCGTGTTCGGTGCGCTGATCCTCTTGGGCAATGTGTATCTGTTCAAGACTGCCAAGTCGGAACTGGCGCCGCAGGAAGACCAGGGCATCGTGTTGACCAACACCCAGGGCCCCCCGAATGCCACCATCACCCAGATGGCGATGTATTCGAAGCAGGTGTTCGACATCGCCAAATCGCTGCCCGAATACACCCACATCTTCCAGGTCGATGGCGCGCAGGGTGTCAACAGTGCGTTCGCCGGCATCATGCTGAAGCCGTGGGGCGAGCGCGGCCGCGGCGCCGACCAGGTCCAGCAGGAGGTGCAGCAGAAGGTCGGCCAGATCGCCGGCGCGAACATCGCGGTGTTCCAGTTCCCGTCGCTGCCGGGTGCATTCGGCTTCCCGGTGCAATTCGTGGTCAAGACCACCGAGCCGCTGCAGAACCTCGACGACGTCGCGCAGCAGGTCGTGGCAAAGGCCAAGGCGTCGGGCATGTTCTTCTACGTCGATTCCGATCTGAAGATCGACCAGCCGCAGGCGACGCTGACGCTCGATCGCAGCAAGGTCGCGGCGCTGGGCATGACCCAGCAGAGCGTCGGCGCGGCACTGTCGGCGGCACTGGGCGGCAACTACGTCAATTACTTCTCGATCTCGGGACGCGCCTACCGCGTGATCTCGCAGGTCGCGCAGGCCGATCGCCTGAACCCCACGCAGCTCGACAATTACTACATCAAGACACCTTCGGGCGGGATGATCCCGGCCTCGACCGTGGCTCACCTGACGTACCAGACGGTGCCGGAGTCGATCAACCACTTCCAGCAATTGAACTCGGCGACGATCGGCGGGGTGATTGGCCCGAGCGTCTCGCTGGGACAGGCGTTGCAGTTCATGCGCGACACCTTGCAGCAGGTCGCGCCAACCGGCTATGCCGCCGACTACGCGGGCCAGTCGCGCCAGTTCATGCAGGAATCCGGCGGCTTCCTGTTCACGCTGATGTTTTCGATCATCATCGTGTTCCTGGCGCTGTCGGCGCAGTTCGAGAGCTTCCGCGACCCGATCGTGATCCTGGTGTCGGTACCGATGGCGATCTTCGGCGCGTTGCTGTTCATCAACCTCGGGCTCTCGACGCTCAACATCTACACCGAAGTGGGCCTGGTGACCCTGATCGGCCTGATCAGCAAGCACGGCATCCTGATGGTGCAGTTCGCCAACGACGCGCAGCGCCTGCACGGTTTCAGCAAGCGCGATGCGATCGAGGAAGCCGCCGCGGTGCGATTGCGCCCGATCCTGATGACCACGTTCGCGATGGTGCTGGGCGTGATTCCGCTGGTGATCGCCGCGGGCGCAGGCGCGGCCGGCCGCCACAGCATCGGCCTGGTGATTTTCACCGGCATCTCGATCGGCACCTTGTTCACCCTGTTCGTGGTGCCGGCGATGTACTTGCTGCTCGGCCAGGACCACCACGCCGAACGCAGCGACGACGCCGGCGACATCGAAGTGCTGCCGCGGCCCGAGCCGCTGCCGGACTAACTGGTTCGACGGATGTGATCGACGGGGCAGCGCAAGCTGTCCCGTTTTCGTTTCGGCGCCCCGCAATCACGCTCCGCCGTCGACGCCCATCTCGGCGGTGCTATCGTTCGCGCTTGCACGTCCACGCCCACGCCCGACCATCGAGCCACGGTCGCCCGCGCGGTTACAAGGGTGTTCCATGTCCGATGCCACCGCCACTGTCTTCAACCACAACGTCGTCGCGCAGCAGCCGGGTGCACGCACCGATGCCGAACCGCCGGTCAAGCACGTCGTGGTGGTGGGCGGCGGTACCGCCGGCTGGATGACGGCGCTGCTGCTGGCCAACTCCGCGTACGGCGCGCGGCTCAAGGTGACGGTGCTGGAATCGCCGCAGGTCGGCGTGATCGGGGTGGGCGAAGGGTCCACGCCTTGGCTCCGCGGATTCTTCGAAAGCCTCGGCATCGAGGAATCCGAATGGATGCCCGAATGCCACGCCACCTACAAGGCCGGCATCAGCTTCGATGGATGGTCCACGCGGCCGGGCCATGAAAGCTATTTCCATTCGTTCGCGTCGATGCTCGACAACATGACGATGGCGCCCTTCATCGACAACGTGCACGCGCGACTCGATCGCGCCGACGTGTACGCGCACCCGGACCGGTTTTTCATTTCCGCGCGGTTGGCGCGCGATTGCAAGGCGCCGCGACCGCAGCAAAGTTTTCCATTCGACGTGTGGTACGGCTTCCATTTCGATTCGGTGCTGCTGGGGAAATTCCTGCAAAAGAAATCCGTCGAACGTGGCGTGCGGCATGTCGCCGGCCACGTCATCGACGTGCACCTGAACGAATCCGGCGACATCGCATCGCTCACGCTGCAGGATGGCGGCACGCTGGCCGGCGATTTCTACGTCGATTGCACGGGCTTTGCGTCTCTTTTGACGGGCAAGGCGCTCGACACGCCTTTCGTCTCGTTCAAGGACAACCTGTTCAACGATGCCGCCATCGCGATCACCAAGCCGCACGACGGCGCGATCATGCCGAAGACGATCTCGACCGCGCTGGGCCATGGCTGGGTGTGGAAGATCCCGCTGACGACGCGGTACGGCTACGGCTACGTCTACAGCTCGGATTTCTGCACGCCGGAAAAAGCCGAACGGGAATTGCGTGGGCACCTCGGCTTGCTGGATGCCGACATCCCGGCGCGCCACCTGAGGTTTCGTCCCGGCAGGGTGGCGGAACCCTGGCACCGCAACTGCGTCGCCAACGGTTTGGCGCAGAGCTTCATCGAGCCCCTGGAAGCCACCACGCTGCTGTTCGTGCAGCGCACCGCGGAGATGCTGGTCGCGGCGCTGGAAAAAGGTGATTTGGGTGAAGCCACGTGCAAGGAATTCAACGACGCGCTGAACGGTCGTGTCGAGGGCACGCGCGATTACATCGTCACCCACTTCAAGACCAACACCCGCAGCGATACCGACTACTGGCGTGCCAACGCGGCCAACACACATTTGTCCGCACCGCTGCAGCAACTGCTGCGTACCTGGTTGGCAAGCAAGCCGATCACTGCGGGTATCGCGAAAGGCACGTTCGGGCGCGGCTATCCGATCATGTCGTGGTACAGCCTGCTGGCGGGCGTGGGCCTGTTTCCGGATCGTCGCGAAATGCGTGCGCCGACGCCGCAGGAAGCGCGCTACAGCATGGCCGAAATCGACACCCTGCTC
>DATFGT010000091.1:0-4535 GCA_035249175.1 Rhodanobacteraceae bacterium | reverse complement strand
CGCTGGGCCTGGGACAGGCCGGTGATCTGCGAGCCCATGCGGTTGGCGATGGCCTGGCCGGCGGCGTCGTCGGCGGCGGAGTTGATGCGCAGGCCCGACGACAGACGTTCCATCGCGGTCTGCAGGGCGCCCTGGGAGCGGTTCAGGTTTTGCTGGCCGATCAGAGCGGTAATGTTGGTGTTGATGACTGCCATGACATTATCCTTTCGTGTGGTGGTTGGATTGAGAGCCGCTCTGGCGGCATTCCTCAAAAGGTCGGTGCGGGTCTTAGCTTCAAGCGGAATCACCGCGCTGCCAGCCTTCGTGAATGTTTTTCGGCGCGACGGAAGATTTCTTTAGGCGGTCACGCCGACGTATGCCCGGACTGCGACCACGGTCGCGCTTGTGCGCACCCGGTTCTTGCCGCGGAAACGCACGAAGGAAGGGTCGACAACGAGTGCCGCGTTTGGGGGCCGCACGTCCCAACGCTGCCCGTGCCGGAGGGACGACTCGCTCCGGATGAAGGGCAGGCGGAAAACGGGAGGTTACAGAACCGGGGTCGAATCGATCAGCGCTGGATGACGTCGTACACGAGACCGCTGGTCTCGCCTACCAGCACACCCAGCGCGCGCCGCGCGACATCGTCGGGATCCAGCAGCGAGTCCGGGCTCTCGATGCCGAACGCCTGCGTGCGCATCGGCGTCGCCGTACGTCCGGGATTGATGCAGTTGACTTTGATCCCTGCGTCGGACCACTCGTCGGAAAGCGCCTGCGTGAGATTCACGACCGCCGCCTTGGAAGAACTATAGGTCGAATAGAACGCGCGGCCATAGGTGTACGAGCTGGAGGTGAACATCATCAGGTGCCCGCGCGTCGCGCGCAGGTGTTCGAACGCGAGTCGTGCAACATTGATCGCGCCGGTGATGTTGGTATTGACGCTCGCGCTGATGTCTTCGTCCGACATGTTGATCAGCGGCTTGCGGTCGAGTATCGCCGCGGCATTCACCACGGCATCGATGCGGCCGTGCGCGTGGTTGGCCTGCTCGAAAGCTGCGCGCAACGACTCGCTGCGCGTAACGTCCACGCCCGTCGATCGCCCGACGGCATGCACGTGGGCGCCATAGGCCGTGGCCAGCCGCGCCATGGCCGCACCGATGCCGCTGGTCCCGCCGATGATGACGATGCTGCGTTTCGCCAGCTCCGACAGCCGCAGGTTTTCCGGTTGCGCATCGAGCCGTTTGCCGGCAGACGTCTGCATCAACTTGTCCAGCAGCAGAAGATCTTCGGCGTAGGTCAGCTTCATGTTCGAGAACGAACCGTCCACCGCGTGGATGCGTTCTTCAGGCAGGTACTTCAGCACCACGCCGCAATCGTCGGTGGTGTGGAATTGCGGATCGCGCGCCGCCAGTTCGTAGGCTTTCCGGATGGTCTCGTAACGGAAGCCTTGCGGCGTCTGCCCCAGCCTCACTGTGCGCCGGTCAGGAATCGACTCGAGGTTGTCGGTGTCGGGATTGGCGATCAGCACGGTGTCGGTGGCCCGGATTGCCGTGTCCACCGCGTTGTAATGGTCGAGCGCCGCAATCACGTCGCTGATGATGCGGTGGCTGATCAGCGGACGCACGGCGTCGTGGAAGAGCAGCTTCAACGGTCCGTTGCGCGCGTCTTCCTCGTATGCGCGGATCGCCGCCAGCGACGACTCGTGGCGTTCCGCGCCGCCCAGCAGCACCCGGCGCACCTTGTCGAAGCGGCTGCTGCACACCAGCGATTCGATCCGGTCGGCGCAGGCGCTGCTGGTGACGATCGTGATTTCATCGATGCCGGAGTGCGTCTGGAATCGTTCGAGCGTGTGCGCGATCAGCGGTTGCCCGGCCAGCTTGGCGAGCTGCTTCGGCTGCGTGAAACCCGAGCGGCTGCCGCCGCCGCCGGCCAGGATGATCGCGATGCACTTGCTCATGCCGCCGTCACCCGTCGCTGCGGCGGTTCTTCCACCATTTCGGACAGGCGCCGTTCGACCTCCCGCAGCAGGGTGTCGCCGGGCAGGTGGTGAAGACTGTGCCGCGCTGCAGCCAAGGCCTTGCGCAGGTTGCCCGCTTCCCACCGGGCATAGATCCGCCCCAAGGCATAGCACTGCGTCATCAACGAGAAACCGCAAAGATTCTTCGCCGCGATGATCGTATCGAAATCGGGGTCCGGGGTGCGCCAGTCACCGTAAAGCGTACGCAGCCAGCCCTCAGCATCCTGCAGCGTCCAGATGGGGCTTCCGTCCGGGGAGTTGGCCTTCACGAGCGCAATGGTGTCCCAGCGCGTCAAGCGATTCCATTCGGCGGGAATCCCTTCGATCCAGATGCCTTCGTAGGTGGCGCCGGATTGGGGGTCGACCGCAAAACCGGTGACATCGATGGTCACTTGCAGCTTGAGGTGCAGGAAGCTGCGGGGGTTCACCGCGAAGGCGTGCGGGACTTCGGCCCATCCATTGGCCACTAGGCAATTGGTTGCAAGCTCGAGCTCGCCATGCGGCACGCCGATGTCGATATCCTTGTCGAACGGCAGCAAGCCGCCCTCGCGCACGATGCCGAGCAGGGTTCCGAACGCGGCAAACGCGTGCACGCCGGCCAACGCAAGCTGGCTCAACGTGGTCCACAGCAGGCGTTCGATTTCCGGCTTGTCGAAATCCTCCTTGCGTTTCGGTACCGTCGCCTTGGCGGGGTGTTCCAGCATCAGCGTCAAGGCCGTGCGGAAGTGTGCGACCGCGTCCGGAAGCTTCCCCTGCTTGTGCAGGAACGTGCCGTAGATGAGGTGCGTTTGCGAGGCGTTGGCCGCGAGTTCGAGCGCCTTGTCCAGCAGACCCTGTGCATCGGCGAACCGGTTCGTCGCGGTATAGGCTTGGCCGAGTTCGAGCAACGGAGCGGCGGCGCGGTCATCGAGCCGCACCGCCCGTTCGAGCTGGAGGATGCCGAGCTCCTGTTCGTGCTGGTTCAAAAGGTGTTTGCCGAACTTGTAGCGCAGATCCGCGTTGGTGGGGTCGGCATTGACGGCTCGCTGGAATTGCGCCGTGGCCGCCTGCGCGTGGCCGGCACCGAGCAGCCTTTCGGCTTCCTTGAGGTGGTTGCGTGCGGCGGGCGAGACTGGCCGTTTCGTGATCGCGGCCGAAGGCTTGCCGTGGGCGGGGCGACGTTTGCTCATGCCGGTTCCCCTTCGGCGTGCGGAAGGGGATTATCGATCTTCAAGTCTTGCCACGGAACCGGCGCATTCGCGACGGTGAGCGTGAACGTGTCGGGCTCCTTGAAATACGGACTGACGTAGCCGCGCGCGTCGAGGTACCGCGAGGCAGTGTCGGAATCCAGCCGCCCAAGCAGCTCGGCGGCCAGGTCGTGCATGCCGTAGGCGAGGTCGACCACGCAGGCGAGCTTGGTTGTGCGCCCGTTATCCATGCCGGCCAGTCGTGCGGCATCCGGCAGGAAGATGGCATCGGCCCACTCCCAGCGGGTGGCTTTGTTCTTCGCGAAAAACTTGCCTTCCGGAAGTAGGCTCTTGTGGCCGACGTTGGCAAAGCCGTGGAAGGAGAAGCCGTGCGCCTGCATCCATGGAATCGCCTGCAGGAATCGCGACTGTCCCGCGTATGCATCACGGAAGGGGATGCGGATATCCACCAGCGAGGTATGGGCCAAGGCACGGGTGCCGTGCTCCAACGCGGCCAGGATGTCGTTGCGGTCGTCCAGCAGCAGCCAGTCGATATGGTCGAGCCCCTCGATGGCGTCGAGCCGCAAGGTGCTGATGGGGAGTTGCGCGACGACCTTGCGGCGCAGGCGGGTTCGCTCGGAGAGGTCGCCGGCAATAACGGGTTCGAGCGTCGCGCTCTCCAGCGGATCCATGCAGGCATACAGCACGGCGTCTTCGCCGCTGCCGAGCGTGGCGTGGCCGAAGACCTGGAACTCGGGCAGTTCCTTGATGTTCTTGTTGGCGTGCAGGATGCTCGCGGGGTCGAGCACCACCACGGCGAACGCGTTCAGCGCCATCAGCCGGTCGAACGCGGGCATGGTGGGCATCCGCGCGCCGTTGTCGAGCACGACGATGCGTCCCTCGTATTCCCATTCGAAGGCGGGCGCAGCCAGTGGAGATGGGTCGTTATCCTGATGCAAATCTGCGTTCATGCCATGCCTGCAGCGGACGTTCGCGTCGAAAGGCGCTCTCGCGTACCGCAACGATAGACACTCGGCCCCCATGGGTAACGGCGGAATACCCCACCTCCCATGCCCTTGTTCGGTCGTTTGGGAGACGGCTCCGGCAAACGGTAGCAGGTGCATGGGTCCCGGATTGATGTTGCATGTGGTGGTGCCGTTTCAAGAACAAGCCAGGCTGCGTTTCATGGGTGGGACAAAAAAGGCCCCGCTTTCGCGGGGCCTTGAGGACGCCCAGGTGGGCGTGTGGGAGGGGGAGGACCCACCCGGGACGTTTTTAGCCGAGCAGCTTGAGGACGGTCTGCGGGACCTGGTTGGCCTGGGCGAGGACCGAGGTACCGGCCTGCTGCAGGATTTGCGCACGGGTCATGTTGGACA
>DATFGT010000090.1:0-3799 GCA_035249175.1 Rhodanobacteraceae bacterium | reverse complement strand
AGCATGCGCGCGACACGCTTGGTGTCGGACTCATGCACGTGGTTGGGGGCGCGCAGGCCGCGTTTGCGCTTGGTCGACTTCTTGGTGAGGATGTGCGACTTGAACGCGTGACCGGCCTTGAACTTGCCGGACGCGGTCTTGCGGAACCGCTTGGCAGCGGCCCGGTTGGTCTTGATCTTTGGCATATGCCACTCCGTTTTGGTTTTCGTGACTGGCGCGGGCGGCGATCTCTCGATCACGCTTTCCATCCATGCCCTTGCCGGCTTGTTGTGCGGCAACCGGTGTTGCAAGTTGCCGTCTTGACCATCCGCCGGTCCGCGGCGGATGGGTTGCCCCGTTACTTCTTTTTGGGGCTGATCATCATGGTCATCTGGCGCCCTTCCATGCGCGGGAACTGATCCACCACCCCGGTTTCGGCGATGTCAGCCTGAATGCGCCGGGCCAGTTCGATACCCAATTCCTGGTGCGACATTTCGCGACCGCGGAAGCGGATGTTCACCTTGACCTTGTCGCCTTCCTCGAGGAACCGCTGCATGTTGCGCAGCTTGATGTTGTAGTCGCCGATGTCCGTGGTCGGGCGGAACTTCAGTTCCTTGATCTCGACCTGCTTCGACTTCTTGCGCTGCGCCGCAGCCTTCTTCTGCTGCTCGAACTTGAACTTGCCGAAATCCATGATCCGGCAGACGGGCGGCTCGGCGGTCGGCTGGATTTCGACCAGATCCAGGCCCGCTTCCTCGGCCATCGCCAGTGCCTCGTCGCGTTCGAGGACTCCAACCTGCTCGCCATCGGCGCCGATGACCCGTACACGCGGTACCCGGATTTCGTTGTTGCGCCGATTGCCTTTGTTTTCGGTAGCGATACCGTCTTCTCCTGCTCAAGTTCGCCAGCGATGCCTGGCGTGCATTCCGTCAGTGCGGGCCGGACTCGGCTCGCAAACGCTCGATGAAGGCCTGCAGCGGCATGCTGCCAAGGTCTTCCCCCGACCGTGTACGTACGGAAATGGCGCCCTTCTCCTTCTCGCGATCGCCGATCACGAGGAGCCAAGGCACCTTTTGCAACGTATGCTCGCGGATTTTATAGCCGATTTTCTCGTTGCGCAAATCGGCGTGGGCCCGGAAACCCGCCTCGTTCAGGTCGGCGGCGACCTGCCGGGCGTAATCGGCCTGGGCGTCGGTGATGTTCAGCACCACGGCCTGGACCGGCGCCAGCCAGGTCGGGAAGTTGCCGGCGTGGTGTTCGATCAGGATGCCAATGAACCTTTCCATCGAGCCCACAATGGCCCGGTGCAGCATCACCGGTACGTGGCGCTGGGAGTCCTCGCCCACGTATTCGGCGCCCAGCCGGCCCGGCATCGAGAAATCGACCTGCATGGTGCCGAGCTGCCAGTCCCGGCCGATCGCGTCGCGCAGGTGGTACTCGATCTTGGGGCCGTAGAAGGCGCCTTCACCCGGCAGCTCCGTCCATTCGGCGCCAGCCGTCCGCAACGCCGAGCGCAGCGCGCCCTCGGCCTTGTCCCAGATGGCGTCGTCGCCAATCCGCGCATCCGGGCGCAGCGCCAGCATCAATTCCACATCCTTGAAGCCGAAATCCTTGTACACCTTCAGCGCCTGGCGATGGAAATCCACCACCTCGGATTCGATCTGGTCCTCGGTGCAGAACACGTGGCCATCGTCCTGCGTGAAGGCCCGCACGCGCAGCAGGCCGTGCAGTGCACCGGACGGTTCGTTGCGGGTGCAGGAGCCGAATTCGCCGTAGCGGATCGGAAGGTCGCGGTAGCTGTGCAGGCCGTCGTTGTAGATCTGCACATGGCCGGGGCAGTTCATCGGCTTTACCGCGTAGGTGCGCTTTTCCGACTCGGTGAAGAACATGTGGTCCTTGTAGTTGTCCCAGTGGCCGGACTTCTTCCACAGGGACACGTCGAGGATCGACGGGCATTTGACTTCCTGGTACCCCGATTCGCGGTACACGCCGCGCATGTATTGCTCGACCTGCTGCCACAGCGTCCAGCCCCTGGCGTGCCAGAACGCCATGCCCGGCGCCTCTTCCTGCATGTGGAACAGATCGAGCTGTTTGCCGAGCTTGCGGTGGTCGCGCTTCTCGGCTTCCTCGATGCGCGTGAGGTAGGCTTTCAGATCCTTGTCGTTCAGCCAGGCGGTCCCGTAGATGCGCGACAACATCGCGTTGTCGGAATCGCCGCGCCAATAGGCGCCCGCGGTCTTCATCAGCTTGAATGACTTCAGCCGCCCGGTATCCGGCACGTGCGGCCCACGGCAGAGGTCGGTGAACTCGCCCTGCGAATACAGCGACAGTTCCTCGTTGGACGGGATCGATTCGATGATCTCGGCCTTGTAGGCCTCGCCGATGCCGCGGAAGAACTTCACCGCGTCGTCGCGCGATTTCACGCTGCGCGACAACGGCAGCGATTCCTTGGCGATCCTGTGCATCTCGGCCTCGATCGCGGGCAGGTCTTCGGGTTTGAACGGCTCGCCCCTGGGCGCGAAGTCGTAATAGAAGCCGTCCTCGATCACAGGCCCGATCGTCACCTGGGTGCCGGGATACAGCCGCTGCACCGCCTGCGCCAACAGATGCGCGGTCGAGTGGCGGATGACCTCCAAAGCCTCGGGCGATTTCTCGGTGACGATCTCGACCCGCGCGTCGCGGTCGACGGTGCGCGAAAGGTCCACCAGCTTGCCGTCGACCTTGCCGGCCAGCGCGGCCTTGGCGAGTCCGGCGCCGATGGATGCGGCGACATCGCGCACCGTGGGGGGCGCGTCGAAGGATTTGGTGCTGTTGTCGGGGAGCGTGATCGTAATCATGGGCCGTGGAAAACGTATGGAATCGTGACCGGGATCGGAAGCGCAACAACCTCTTCGTCATCCCGGGTTCCCGAATTGCGGGCATAAAAAAGGACGCGCGAGGCGTCCTTGCGGAGCCGCGCACGGATCGGATCAAAAGGTAGTAGTTGCCATGTCGCACACTCGGCTGGCAGTTTCCTGCAAGCCACCCTTGTCAGCACGATTGCAAACTTAATGCAGGCCCGGCGCCGCGTCAACGCGCGGGCAAGGAAATGCGGGAAGCACCAGGCGGTGCTCCCCGCAGCGTGCAATCATGGTTTTCCCGGCCCCTTGGCGCGCACCGCCTTCACCTGATCGGCCGAGACCAGCTTGCCCTGGTTACCCCACGAGGTGCGTTCGTGGTTCGCGATGTCGGCGATATCGTGATCGTTCAACACTGAACCGAATCCAGGCATCGCGCTCGGATAGGTCGTACCTCCGATGGTCCGCCCGTGGGCGCCATGCAGGATCGTGTCGATCTGCTCGGTCGGGTCCGGATTCATGACCACCGGGTCGTTCTTCAGCGGCGGGAACGCACCTGGCAAGCCCATGCCAGTAGCCTGATGGCATGCCGCGCAGGTGCTGGCGTATTTCGATGCACCGTTCGCGGGATCGAACTTGTAAGGACCCGCGGGCGCCGAAGCGTTCGGCGGCGTACCCATGGCCGGCGCCACGGTGGTCGCGACGGTCGGCGTCGGCGCGGATGCGATCGGCGGCTTCTCGGCAGCGATCGCGGCGGCATCGCCCACCTGCAGCACGCCCTGCGCGCCAATGATGGCGTGCGCCATGTCGTGGTCGACGAACACGTAGTTGCCGGGCTGGTCCAGCGTGATGTCGAAGATCGCGCCGGCACCCGGCCCGACGCTGTAGGTGGAAACGCCGCTGATCGCATCGGCAGCATCGCCGCCGGGATAGACCTTGTCGAAGATGCCGCCGATCACATGGAACGAACTCCACAGATTCGG
>DATFGT010000089.1:0-12638 GCA_035249175.1 Rhodanobacteraceae bacterium | reverse complement strand
ACCCACTGCTGAAGACGTTGCTGCACACCGGCAAGCGCGACGTGCCGGTGACGGTCGCGCTGCGCAACACCGCGGCCATCGTGTTGCCGTTGCTCGTCGGCGCGCTGACCGATCACCTGTTCGCAGGTCTCGGCGTTTCGGCCGGCGCGCTCAACACCATGTTCGCCGATCAGCCGGGGCCTTACCGGTTGCGTCTGCGACGCATGCTGTTGACCGCGGCCGCGGCCGGCATCGCCGCATTCGCCGGCGCGGTGCTCGGCCAATGGCCGGTGGCGCTGCTGGTCGCCGCGACGTTGTGGGGTTTCGGCGCCGCGTTGCTGGTGGCCGTGGATGCGCACCTGACGCGCGTGGGTCTGACCAGCTTGATCCTGCTGGTGGTACTGGGCGCGGAACCGCAGACGCTGGCCAACGCGATCCCGGAAGGTCTGCTGATTTTCGCCGGCGGCCTGCTGCAGACGTTGTTCGCGATCGCGGCATGGCCGCTGCAACGCTACCGGCCCGAGCGTCTGGCGCTCGCGCAAGGCTTCCGCGGGCTCGCGGATTTCGCACGCGCCGACGTCGGTGACGACGTTGCAACCGCGCTGCCCCCATCGCTCAACGATCTGCAGGCGCTGTTGTTCGGCGCCGGTCGCGCGCGCGGCCGCGCGGTCGAGGCGTTCCGCGTGCTTGCGGAATTGTCGGAGCGGATCCGGTTGGAGTTGTTTGCGCTTGCAACTCAACAAGCCGCATGCGAACAGGCGGAGATGCGCGCCATCCTGGCAAGCGCGCGCAGCGCCGCGGCAGAGGTGTTGACCACCATCGCGAATGCGCTGGAACAGGCGGTGCCACCCGCCTCCACGGCGGCGCTCGAGGCCTATGCGCAGGCGATCGCGCGCATTGAATCGGCGCCCGCCGCGGTCGAAGCCGAAATCGCGAATGCCCGCATCGCAGCGTTGGGCGGGCAATTGCGCGCCGCCGTCCGCAACACCGACACCGCCGGCAGCCGCGGCGAGATCCGCGCGCTGCGTTCGGAATTCCGGCTGCCGCGTGCATTGCAATCGACCAATCCGTTCTCCACCCTGCGCGCCAACCTGCGACTTTCGTCGCCGGCTTTTCGGCATGCGATCCGCTGCGGCGCGTGCGTCGCGATCGCGCTCGCGCTGTCGCACGTGCTGCCGCTGTCGCGCGGTTACTGGATGCCGATGACGGTGGCCATCGTGTTGAAGCCCGATTTCGGCGCCACCTGGCGCTATGGTTTGCTGCGCGTGGCCGGCACGCTCGGTGGACTGTTGCTCACCACGGCCGTGCTGCACTTCGGCGGACTCGGCGGTTTCTGGATGGCGCTCGCATTGATGGCGGTGCTGTGCTTCGCCTTCCGCGAACTCGCGAGCGTGCATTACGGCATCGCGGTGGTGTGCCTGACCGGCTTGGTGGTGATCCTGCTTTCGTTCTATGGCATTCCGGCGGCGGATTCGGTGCTCGCGCGCAGCATCGACACCGCCCTCGGCAGCGCGCTGGCACTGCTGGCCTACCTGCTGTGGCCGACGTGGGAACGTGGCCGCGAACGCGAAGTGGTGGCGCACATGCTGGATGCGTATCGCGACTACCTGATCGCGACCTTGCGCGGCAGCAAGCAGGCCCGCCACGGCACCCGCATCGACGCGCGTGCCGCGCGCAGCGACGCGCAGGCATCGCTGGACCGGCTGCGCAGTGAACCGGCCAGCCGTGCCCATGCGCCGCGCGCCGAAGCGCTGGTCGCGCAGGCCAATCGCGTGGTCCGCGCGGCAATGATGCTGGAAGCGGCACGCGGCGATACCGACGGTGCTCGCGCTCCGCAGATGGACCAATTCGCAGGCGCCTGCGGTGCCGCCATGCGCGAAGCTGCAGAGGCCTTGCGCGAAGCGCGCGCCCCGCAAGGCAGGTTCCATTTGCGTTCGGAGCAAGGTGCGCTGGTCGCGTCGCTGGGAGAAGACACGGACGCTGTTGCGGTGACGCTGCGCGACGCCAGCGACCGCATCGTGGACGCCATCGACAGCCTACTGCACGTGCTGGCACAGCCACGCGAAATTGCGCCATCAGGCAACCGTTGATTCCCGCGCGGGACACGACCGACCCGCTGGAATTCTGCCTGCGCGGGAATGACGAGCAGAAAAACCGATTGCAGACTATTTTACCGCCACCGCATCGGTGATAGTGGGCAGGTCGATTTTCCTGCAGAACGCCGCGAAACGCGGGTCGTTGCGGTAGCGCAGGATCAAAGGATCGTACAGCAGCATGCTGACGCCAGGATCGTGAACGTCAGCGGCGCGATCCAGCCATTTGAACATCGCGTCCGGGTCCTTGCGTATCGCATAGGCTTCCGCGATCTGGTACGGCCCGGTGTCGGAATATTTGGTGACCAGCGCCTTCAGTGCGGCGTCGGCCCCCGCGCGATCAGGGCCGACCTGCAGCGCCAGCGCCACTGCGATGTCACGCCAAGGACTGGGCGGCTCCTGTTGTGCGGCGGCCAGTGCTGCCTTGGCGTCATTGCGCAGGATCGCCAGGATCGCCAACCACTGATGGTAGGCCACGCCACGTGGTTGCAACGCTATCGCGGTATGCATCGCCTGTTGTGCGTCGGCCATGCGACCGTCGCAGGCAAGATATTGCGACAGCGCGTAATACCACCCATCGTTGCGGGGATCGGTCCGCAACGCCTGTTGCACGAGGTCGACCGCGCTTGCGCATTGGCCAAGGGTGGCGAGCACCGCGCCATACAGATACTTCGCATCGCCGTCGTTGGGCGCCAATTGCAAGGCGCGTTGAATTTCGGCCTGCGCTTCGCGCCAATTGGATTCGAAATAGGCCAGATAACTGCCGGAGCTGTGTACAGCCGCCAGGTTGGGCGCAAGCTGCAACGCCCTGTCGATCGCGCGGCGCGCCTGCGCGAATGTCTGTTTTTGTGCCTCGCCACCTTGGTACGTTCCACCCAAGCGCGTCCATGCCCGCGACAGTCCCGCCCAAGCCGCTGCGTAATGCGGGTCTGTCGCGACTGCGCGCCGATATTCGTCGATGGCTTGGCGCACGCCGGGTTCGTCCGCGCGGGAGTAATCTGCGACGCCGCGCTGATACGCCATGTAAGCATCCAGATTGCCGCTGGGCGGCCGGTCGCTCTGCACCACCACGCCAGGTGCGGACAACAGTTTCGCCTTCAACGCATCGGCTACGGCTTGCGTGATGGCGTCCTGCAGGGCGAACAAATCCTTGTACGGTTTGTCGTAACGCTGCGACCACAGGATGCTGCCGTCGGATGCGTTTACCAGCGTGGCGGTAATGCGCACCTCGTCGCCCGCGCGCTGCACCGAACCCTCCAGCAGGTGCGCCACGCCGAGCTTTTCGGCGATGACCTTGCTGCTGTCGCTGCTGTCGCGGAACTGGAACGCCGAATTGCGGCTAATGACCTTGAGGCCATCGAATTGCGACAACGCGGTGATCAAATCGTCGGACAGGCCATCGGAAAAAAATTGCTCGTCCTTGTTGCCGCTTTCATTGGCGAACGGCAGCACCGCGACGGATTTTTCCGGAATGGACGTTCGCGACGGAACAGCCAAGGTTGCGGCGACAGCTTTCGGTACCAACGGTTCCGGCGCGGCGGCCACCGCCGGCTTCGCCGTTGCCTGCGGCAAGCGCGTATAGGCCCACAACGCGCCACCTCCGATCGCGAGCAACAGCGCGATGATCAACAATTCGGCGCCGCCGACCCGCTGCACGCCGCGCTCGCCGTGATACCACGCCAGCACCAGCGCGACGAAGAAACCGATCGCCAACGCCAGGATGACGACTTGCTCGATGCGCTCCGGCCAACCGAAGCGCTGCGCCACCACGTCCAGTCCCTGCACGAACGCAAACGCCGCGGCGACATAGGCCAACGCCCATTGCACCAGCTTGCGTTGCTTCAACCCCACCCAGAATGCGCTGTCCACCCTGATCCCCAACCGCGCGCCATCCGCCATGATGCCGCAATTTGCACACGATGCGGCATTCCGTCACGAAATGGCGCGGTCCGGGAACAAGCGCAGCGCGGCCAACTTGCGCGCCTGACCTATACTTGCCGCATGCTGAAGATCGACGTCCATTCGCATATCCTGCCGCCGGACTGGCCCAATCTCGCCGAAAAATATGGCGATCCGCGGTTTCCGGTGATGGTGAACGCGGGCGGGCATCACCGCATCTATCGCGGCAACAAGTTCTTCCGCGAGGTATGGCAGAACTCGTTCGACGCCGAATTCCGGATCGAGGAATGCCGGAAGCTCGGTTTGGACGTGCAGGTGATCTCCACCGTGCCGGTGCTGTTTTCCTACTGGGCGAAGCCGAACCAGGCGCGCGAACTGCACCGGCACTTGAACGCCCACACCGCGGAAATCTGCCGCGATCACCCACGGCACTACGCAGGCATTGGCACCGTGCCGCTGCAATCGCCGCGCCTGGCGATCGAGGAAATGGAGCACTGCATCGAGCAGCTCGGCCTGCAGGGCGTGCAGATTGGTTCGCACGTCAACGACTGGAACCTCGACGCGCAGGAACTGTTTCCCTTCTTCGAGGCCGCTGCCGATCTCGGCGCCGCCATCCTGGTCCATCCGTGGGACATGATGGGCAAGGACACGATGCCAAAATACTGGCTGCCGTGGCTGGTCGGGATGCCGGCCGAGCAATCGCGCGCGGCGTGCTGCCTGATTTTCGGCGGCGTGCTGGAACGCCTGCCGAGCCTGCGCATTGGGTTCGCACACGGCGGCGGATCGTTCCCCTTCACCATCGGCCGCATCGAGCATGGTTACCGGATGCGTCCGGATCTCGTCGCCACCGACAACGCGCGCGCGCCGCGCGAATATTTCGGGCGGCTGTTTTTCGATTCCTGCGTGCACGACCCGCAGGTGCTGCGCTATCTTCTCGACGTGGTCGGGGAAGACCGAGTGATGCTGGGCACGGACTATCCGTTTCCGCTGGGCGAGCAGCAGCCCGGCAGCGGCATCGACGCGCTCAAATTGCAACCGCGACAGCGCGACCGCGTATTCCACGGCGCCGCGCTGGAATGGCTTGGATTGCCCAAACAACGATTCGCCGCCCCGGAGGTTCCATGAATCGCAACACAGGTTCGCTGTTGGCATTGTTTGGCGCGTGCGCGCTGGCGACCGCACCCACCGCATCCGCGGCCGATTATTCGCTGGCCAATGGCGTGGTGAAATTTTCAGCACCCGATGCATGGCCGATGCTGATGGAGAAGCTGGACGGCCCACGCCAATTCGTCGCACTGCAGGTGAAAAGTCCGGGCGATGCCAATGCACTGGCACGCATCACGGTCACGGCCGAACAGGTCGACGGCATGCAGGGCTTCCAGAAATTCCTCAACGACGGCACCGCGCGTGCGCGGAAATTGCCGGGTTACGTGGCCGCGAACTCGCTCGGCGATTCGTCCAGCCTGCGTTACACCGCCAGCGAGAATCACGAGAAGAATGCATACACCGAGGTTTACGCGTACCGTTCCAACCTCGCGATCCAGGTACGCTGCATCCGCCCAGCTGGCGCGCCGGGCAATTGGCGCGCGACATTCGACGTGGGATGCCAGTCGATCGTGAGCGCAGTGGAAAAATAGCTTCTGCGATTCGTCGATGGTCGCGGCGAAGCGATATCTACCACGCCGGTAGGAAAACTGCCGCCCCGAAACAGCAACAGAACGGCATCCATGCCCTGACTTTTCACGACAGCCGCTGCGATCGCGGCCAAAGGCTCACGTTCTCACCATGTCGCATTCCTCAGATTTTCGCGCGGACCCCGAGTGGACGCGCACGCAGGACGATGGCGATCCACTGCGTGGCTTTCGCAACGAATTCCTGATCCCACCCCACGGCGATGGCGAACAAACCTACCTGGTCGGCAACTCGCTGGGCCTGCAACCGCGCGACGTCCGCCGGGCACTCCTCGACGAGCTGGATGACTGGGCGCGGCTGGGTGTGGAAGGCCATCTGAACGCGCGCCACCCATGGCTGCCGTACCACGCGGAAGTTCGCGACCACCTGGCGGAACTGGTCGGAGCCGAACCCGTCGAAGTGGTTGCGATGAATTCGCTGACGGTGAACCTGCACTTGTTGCTGGTGGGCTTCTACCGTCCGACGCCGGAACGCCACGCGATCCTGATCGAACGCAATGCGTTTCCCTCCGACCGTGATTTGGCGGCCTCGCAAATCCGCTTTCATGGTTACGATCCCCAGGAAGCGCTGATCGAACTGGATGCGGATCAACCGGGTGGTGCGCTTTCAATGGAAGCGATCGAGCGCGCGCTTGCCGAGCATGGCAAGCGAACGGCGCTGGTGTTGCTGCCCGGCGTCCAGTATCTCACCGGGCAAGCCTTCGATCTGGCGGCGATCACGAAGCTGGCGCACGCGCACGGCTGCATCGCCGGCTTCGATTGTGCGCACGCGATCGGCAATGTCCCTTTGCGCCTGCACGACAGCGACTGTGATTTCGCGGCCTGGTGTTCATACAAATACCTGAACTCCGGCCCCGGCGCGGTGGCGGGCGCGTTCGTGCATGCGCGGCACGCACGTGCACGGCTGCCGCGATTCGAGGGCTGGTGGGGCCGCAAGGAGTCCACGCGTTTCGAGATGCGTCCCGAATTCGACGCCGCACCGGGCGCGGATGGCTGGCAACTGTCCAATCCGCCGATCCTTGCACTGGCGCCGCTGCGGGTTTCGCTGGACCTGTTCCATCGCGCGGACATGTTCCGCCTGCGCGAGAAGTCGCGGCGACTCACGGGCTATCTGGAGTGGCTGATCGAATCGCAACTGCACGACACCCTGGAAATCCTCACGCCCGTCGAACCTGCCCGCCGCGGCGCCCAGCTTTCGGTGCGCGTGCGCGCCGGCCGCGAGGCGGGCAAATCCCTGTTCGGGCATCTGGTCGCGCAAGGTGTGCTGGGCGACTGGCGCGAACCCGACGTGATGCGCGTTGCGCCGGCGCCGCTCTACAACACGTTTGCCGACTGCCTGCGCTACGCGGAAGCGGTGCGCACGTGGCGCGACATGCGTTGATTCGATGAACACGAACGCGAAACCATCGATCACCATCATCGGCGCCGGATTGGTGGGCGCACTGCTGGCAACGCTGCTCGCACAACGCGACTTCAATGTCGAGGTCTTCGAACGCCGCCCCGATCCCCGCGAGCGCGGCTTTCTCGGCGGACGCTCCATCAATCTTGCGCTGGCCGAGCGTGGCCTCGATGCCTTGCGCAAGGCCGGCTTGGCCGATGACGTGCTCGCGCAAGCTGTGATGATGCGCGGACGGATGGTGCATGCGCTGGACGGCGCCACCAACCTGCAGCGTTATGGCCTCGATGATTCGGAAGTGATCCGCTCGGTATCGCGCGGCGGCTTGAACGTCCTGCTGCTGGACGCTGCAGAACATGCGGGCGCGAATCTTCACTTCGATTCGGCGCTCACGGGCGCCGAGTTCGCAAAGGGGACCATCACGCTGGAGGGTCCTGACAAGACGACGCGCACGCATCGCGCAGGGCTGCTGCTGGGTTGTGACGGCGCTGGTTCCGCCTTGCGCGCTGCCATGGCAAAAACCACCCACCTCGGTGAACGCGTGGAATCCTTGGGGCACGGCTACAAGGAACTGGAAATCCCGTCACCGAATTTGCCATCCGTGGCACTGGGTCCCGGCCATTCCCTGGCCGGGATGACGAGGGAACGATTCGCGCTGGAACCTCACGCCCTGCACATCTGGCCGCGCGGCCATTACATGTGCATCGCACTGCCCAACACCGACGGCAACTTCACGGTCACGTTGTTTCTTCCGACCGACGGCCCTTATCCAAGTTTCGCGACGCTGCCTGATGTTGCCGGGTCGCGTGCTTTCTTCGAACGGCAGTTCCCGGATGCGCTGGCATTGATGCCGAGCTTCGATGAAGACTGGGCGGCAAACCCCGTCGGGCAACTGGCGACGCTGTATCTCGATCGCTGGCATGTCGAGGGTCGCGCGCTGCTGCTGGGCGATGCCGCGCACGCGATCGTGCCCTTCCACGGCCAAGGCATGAACGCGGGCTTCGAGGATGCCGCCGAGCTTGCCACTCTGCTGCAGGAACAGCCGAACGATTTCGCCGCGGTCGCCGCCGAATTCGAAGCACGACGCAAACCCAACGCCGACGCGATCGCCGCGATGTCGCTGGCCAACTACATCGAGATGCGCGACGGCGTCGCCGATCCACACTATCTGCTGAAGCGCGAACTGGCGGCGGCGCTGACCGAACGCGCGCCGCGGCATTTCATGTCGCGTTACCGGATGGTCAGCTTCACGTCGATTCCCTACGCGACCTGCGTTGCGCGTGATCGTGCACAAACCGAATGGATGGAAACGGTCCTGTCCGGGCACGACAGCCTTGCGGGCATCGATCTCGACGCTGCGTCTGCGCAGTTGCGCGCCTCGCTGCCGCCGCTGCCCGTGGGCGCCTGATCACATGCCCCTGCCCGAATCGATCAGGCGCGCGTGGACGGAAACCGACTACCGGGTGCGGGTGCCACACGGTGGCTTCGTGAGCATCAGGTGCGGCCGACCCCTACCCTCGCAGCTTCTGGCCCTGCTGCGTCACGCCGACGATCCGTGGGGTTACATCACGGCCTGGAACCCCGCCGGCGTGCGCTTGCCGCTCGCTGCCAACAAGATCCGCCAACGCCGACTGCGCGACGAACTGAAAGGCGATCGCCAGCGCTACTTCGGCGGCATCGGCGTCGGCCCGAGCAATTGGCGCGAACCCAGCCTGTTCGTGCCCGGCATGACCTACGCGCAAATCGATGCGATGGCACGACGCTTCGGCCAGCTCGGCGTGGTGCGCGGAACCGGCGCGGGGTTGGCGGAATTGCACGAACTGATGTGATCGCCGGTTGCCGTTCGCAACGAAGGGCAAAGCTGACGCGGCAGCGCTCGACGGCGGTTGCCCATAACGTCGGCAGGCATTGGGCGCCATCCCCGCAACCTGCCTGCGCTCGCGCAAGAATGGGTCGTTTCCGAAACGCGAAGACACCGTCCGGCCCGCAGCGGCTTCGTGCCGGCCAAACCCACTGACGAGGACGATGGCCTCGACGAACCACCTGTCCCCAAGACAGCTTTGCACATGGTCGACTCGCAATCGCGGCGCTCCCGGGCACTAATGCGCAGAACCCGAACACACGCAAGAGGAAAGCACCATGTGCACGTATCTGGCAGTTCGTGTCCGCGCAGGGGTCACGTCACCGTTGCACCACGAGCACCGCGTGGTCCGCAAGCTGCTGGCAAGCGCCGTGGCGCTGGTGCTGACCGGGAGCGCGATGGCGCTTGCCGGGTGCGGCGGCAATGCATACGCGAGCCAATCCACGGCGACCGAACATCGGGCAGCTGCCGCCGAACAGGCCCATCACCAGCGCGCGCTCGTTGCCGAGGGCAAGCACATTTTTCGATACGACACCTTCGGGGACGAGAGTTTCTGGACCGACAAGCTGAAGATGAACGATGTCATCCAGATGGAGGTAAGTCCCAAGGTGGCGCTGGCGGTGGGGTTGAAGGTGGACGTCGACGCACTGCCTGCGGCCGTCAAGCAAGGGATCCAAAACGGCACCATCAACCTGGACGACCCGGCCACGACCCTGGCGCTGCTGAAGCTCAACGCCGTGGTGGGACTCAAGGGAACGGTGCAAGACGTCGACGGCAAGGAGACGCTCACCCGGGTGGGGGTTACCTGCGCGCTTTGCCACTCAACGGTGGACAACGCCTTCGCGTCGGGCATCGGACATCGCCTCGACGGCTGGCCCAACCGCGACTTGAATCCCGGTGCGATCATCGCGCTCTCTCCCGAGATTCCCGACAGCTACAAGGCCGTGTACAACTCGTGGGGGCCGGGCAAATACGACGCGCGATTCAACCTGTTCGTGCAATCAAAAGGCGTTGCGTTCTTCACGGACGGCCAGAATCCCCCGCACGACAAGTTTGCCGTGGAGATCCCCCCGGCGTACGGCTTGATGGGAATCGACAAGGAAATCTACACGGGCGACGGCGACATCCAACACGAGCCCGTCGGGCCGGTCGCGTACTGGAACCGCTATGTCGCGGTCACGCAGATGGGTGGGCAGGGCGCTTTCTCCGATCCACGCCTGGTTGCGATGGGAGCAGCCGTGCCCGTCGACAACACCCGCGGCGGCACCTTGCCGGATCTGGTGACGCCCGCGTTGCCGGCCCTGCAGGCCTATCAGCTCTCGCTCGCTGCGCCACGACCACCGCTGGGGTCGTACAACCCCTCGGCGGCTGCGCGCGGCAGACAAGTCTTCTACGGACAGGGGCAGTGTGCGGTCTGCCACAGCGGTCAAAAATTCACGGACGCCAACATCCGCCTGCACCCGCAATCCGCTTCGGCGGCGCGGAACACGGATTACGTGTTGCTCAGCGCAACGGGCAAGTGGCGGACGTCGCCGCTTGCGGGGGTGTGGCAGCACCCGCCCTACTTCCACGATGGATCAGCCGCCACGCTGTGGGATGTCGTGAACGCCTACAACAGCAAGCTGAACCTGAAACTCACGGTGCAGCAAAGGTCGGACCTGGTTCAATTCCTGAAATCGCTGCCACATCGCGGCGAACCACAATCCCGCTGACGAATGTCGCACCAGGATGCGGCCAATTCGCGAAAGTAAGGACAGGAGCACGCGACATCGGCCACAAGGCGAGGATCACGATGTCACGTTTTACTACACGGGGCGTGGGCGAACGGCATCGGCCATGTCTCAGTCCGGAACCAATCATGAAATCGCGGATGATCGACTGAGGACCCTGCACCCACCCCTTGTGGACGGTGCGTCGCCGCGCTGGGACAATACGTGACTGCCTGCCATGACCACGCCTCCCGCCCCTGCCGCGCCGCTGCTGTCGGCGCGTCGGCTCGCGTTCTCGCGCAACGACGAGCCCGTGTTCGGACCGCTGGACTTCAGCCTGGGCCGCGGCGAGACCTTGCTGGTCGAAGGGGACAACGGCTCAGGCAAGACCACCCTGCTGCGGGTGCTGGCCGGAATGCTGCCACCCGGCGAGGGCGAAATCCATTTGGACGGGCAACCCGCTTCGCGCGACAGCCGCAATGGTCGCGTGCTGTGGTTGGGCCATCGATCCGGAATGAACGAATCACTGAGCGCGCGCGAGAATCTGGAATTCCTCGCCGGCTTGTATGGCGTGCGCCCCGGCGCAACGGCAGAGTCGGCAATGGAGCGGGTCGGAATCGCGGGCTGGATCGACGAGCCGCTGCGCGCGCTTTCCGCCGGCCAGAAGAAGCGCGTCGGCCTTGCGCGACTGCTGCTCATGCCGGGGGACGTCTGGCTGCTGGACGAGCCGTACGCCAATCTCGATCGCCACGGCATCGAACTCGTCAACGCCCTGATCGCAGAGCACTGCGCGGATGGCGGTGCCGCGCTGGTCACCAGCCACGGCGCAGTACGCTTCGCCGATTCGCGTGCGCGGCATATCCGTCTTGTCGCCTGAACGATGGCCAGCACCGCGCAATCGATCGTCGACGGAACCGCCGTGACCAGGGTGGAACACGCAAGCACGTTGGGCGCCTGCGGAGCGTTGTTGCGTCGCGATTTCGTGCTGGCGTGGCGCCGCCGCGGGGAATTGTTTCTGCCGCTCCTGTACGCGGTGATCGTGGCCGCATTGTTTCCGTTCGCGCTGGGGCCCGATCCGGAATTGTTGGTGCGCATCGCCGGCGGCGTGCTGTTGGTGATCGTGGTGCTGGCGATGCTGCCGGCGCTGGAATCGATGTTCCGCGCCGATCTTGAGGACGGCACGCTGGAGCAATGGCTGCTCGCGCCCCAGCCGCTGGCGTTGCTGGCCTTGACCCGGGTCATCGCACACTGGCTGACCACCGTCCTACCCTTGATCATCGTGATGCCGTTGCTTGGCGCCCTGCTGAATCTTCCCGTGAAAGTGCTGCCGGTGCTGGTCGTGGCCCTGCTGTTGGCGACCCCGCTGCTGGTGTTGCTCGGATCGGTGTTGTCGGCATTGGCGGCGGGCGCACGCCGCTCTGGTATCCTGATGGCATTGATGCTGCTGCCACTGGCGGTCCCGGTGGTGATTTTCGCCGCCGGCGCCATCGCAGCGGCGCAGTCGGGCATGCCGTTCATTGCTCCCCTGACGTGGCTGGCGGCGGCTCTGGTTTTGGCAATTGTGCTGGCGCCGCTTGCATGTGCAGCGGCCCTCAAGATCGCGGTTGAGTCGTAGATGTCTCGTTCGTACCTCCCGCATTGGGTTCATTGGCTGGGCTCGCCGCCGAACTTCTACCGGTTCGCGGGTGCGCTTCGCCCGTGGTTGATGGCCGTTGCATTGGTCAGCGCGGTGATCGGGTTGTACGGCGGGCTGGTGCTGGCGCCGCCGGATTACCAGCAAGGTGACGCCTACCGGATCATCTTCGTCCACGTGCCGAGCGCTTGGATGAGCCTGTTCATCTACGCCACGATGGCGGTGGCGGGACTTGTCGCGCTGGTGTGGCGAGTGAAGCTGGCCGAAGTGATCGCGATGGAATGCGCGCCGACCGGCGCCGCGTTTACTTTCATCACACTGGTCACCGGCTCGCTTTGGGGCAAGCCGATGTGGGGCACCTGGTGGACCTGGGATGC
>DATFGT010000088.1:0-3798 GCA_035249175.1 Rhodanobacteraceae bacterium | reverse complement strand
TACCAGGAGCGTACCGACAAGTACTACTCCATCGGCACCGCGTTCGCGATCGGCCCGAACACCTACGTCACGGCCGCGCACGTGCTGATGGTCGGTTACCAGAGCCTGTGGGGACTGCCGGAATTGCGCGACGCTGCGGGCAAGGTGTATGCGATCGACAAGATCGAGAAGTTCGCGCTGCGCCGCGACTTCGTGGTGTTCTCATTGAAGGACCCGCCGAAGATCACGCCGCTCGCGCTCGACACCAAGCCCGGCTTGAACCAGGTCGTCTACTCGGTGGGCAACGCGCTCGGCACCGGCGTGGTGATCCGCAACGGCCTGTACACGTCCGACACGCCCGAAGCGCAGGACGGCGAGTGGAAGTGGATTCGTTTCTCGGCCGCGGCTTCGCCCGGCAACAGCGGCGGTCCGCTGCTGGACCAGAACGGCAAGGTGATCGGCGTGGTATTGATGAAATCGCCGAACGAGAACCTCAACTATGCGCTGCCCATGCGTGACGTGGTCGACGCGCCGAAGGATCTCGCGCGTTTCGACAAGCGCATGGCGTATCAGTTCGACGTGTTCAACTCTACCCTGAGCGGCACCTTCAAGGGCGGGTTCAAGCTGCCGCTTTCGATTGCCGATTTCTTCGCGGCCTACGCGAAGGCGTTCCATCCGTACCTCGATTCGCAGCTCAAGGCGCTGCTGGACCAGCAATCGGCCAACCTGTTCCCCAACGGTGACGGCTCGCACCAGATGCTGTACAGCGGCCCGACCATGGACGATTTCCCGCAACTCGTCACGCGCAACAGCGACGGGGTGTGGGGCACCGCGGGCCGTTCGGCCATCAAGATCACCCTGCCGGCCAACGGCTACATCGCGGGTGGGGTGGCCAACCACAACATCCTGTTTCATCTGCGCAAGCCCGACAACATTCCCGACGCCGGCTTCCACCACGACCCCAAGCGCGTGATGGACATGTTGTTGAAGACCGGTTTCCTGAAACGCGGAGTCGGCCCGGAAAGGATCCTGGTGACCTCGCTGGGAGATCCCGGCACCACCGGAAGCTGGAGCGATCGCTGGGGTCGTCATTGGCAAGTCTGGACATGGCCAGTGCCGTACGCGGATGGCTACGTCAGCGTGTTCGCACTGCCGACGCCCGACGGTTACGCGATGCTGATGCGCTTCGAACCCGCCACCACCCGCCACGACACCGCGATCAACCTGCAGGCGCTCACCGATTTCGTGAGCCTGCCCTTTGACGGCACGCTCGCGCAATGGAAGGAATTCCTTGCCGATCCGAAGCTGCTGCCCGACGTGTTCAAAAATATCCATCTGGCGTTCGACTACGGCAAGCGTTTCAGTTACGACTCGGAGCGCCTTTCGTTCTCATTCACGTCGGATGTGCAGAAGATCGACACCAACAGCATGTTGGCGCTTGGCTTCACTTTCTTTCCCGACCGCACTGGCAAGATCGTCTGGGACGTCGGCCAGGTGTGGCTGGCCCAGGACAACCACGACCATCACTGGATCAGCCTGCTGCGCAACCAGGCGCCGCCTACCGATCTCGACGACAGCTACCAGAGCTTCTGGAAGAAAGTTTTCGGGCGGCAGCACCCCTACGACGGATTGGGCTACAGCGACGGCGACACCAGCAAGATCAATGCGGTGGTGCCGCCTTCCAGGGGCGATGCGAAGCCGTCGGTGCTCTACACCGCCTACGTCTATCAGCCCGGCACGCAGCCGCAGACCGAGATGAAGCAGAAGCTGGATTGGCTGTTGAAGAACGTGACCATCAAGGAGTAGACAGAACGCGCGGCGTGCGCAGACCTACCCTGCCTGGCCGCGGCTGACCCGCCGGCTCTGCATCAATGCAGCCGCATGCAGCATGATGAACAGCGGCACGAAGTACGCCGGGATCAGCAGCAGCGGCAATGTTGCCAATGGTGCGGTGCTGATTTCACCGGGCGCTCCCGTCGTCAAGGCCGCGCCCACGGCGCCGAGGATGACGGCAACCGCAAGGTCGAGTACCCCGAGTACGTTCCAACCAACGAACCAGCGGCTGGCGGCAAAACCGGGGCGACGCACCAGAGCCAGAACGATCCACGGTGCGGCGAACCCGATCGCGATGTCCCCCAGTCCCGCAGGCAGGGCGAACGTGCCCGGCAGGATCGCGTGCGCGTACAGCGCAAGAAATCCAAAACCGGCGCAACGCCAAGCCTGCACTCCCGCGATCAGGCGCAGGTCGAGCGAAAGCACGAACTGGCGAAACGGCCGCGAAATCCCAAGCCCGGCGAAGAACAACAGCAACGGTGCTGCAAACCCCACGGCCATCGCGACCGGCGGCGTGCCGGACCGGCCGATGAATGCGCCGCGTACGCCCAACCCCACGACCAGGACGAACCAGGCAATCAGGGCGACGCAGGCGCCCAATCGAACAATGCTGTCGCCGACGGGCTGCGATCCGGCCGGGCGGGAAACAACAGTGGCTGACATGCATGCCTTCCTCTTGTTACTTGCGCTTTGCAAGTTACTGGCAAAGGTAGCATCATCACTTGCATTCTGCAAGTCAATTATCCACAGGAGACATGGGACAGACCACGATGAGCACCGACAAGCATTTCAGGCGTTCCCCCTGCGCGGTGGCCAGCTCGCTCGACATCGTGGGCGACAAGTGGTCGCTGCTGGTCGTGCGGGACCTGCTGCACGGCAAGCGCACCTATGGCGATCTCGCGAAGTCGCCGGAACGCATTCCAACCAACATCCTGGCCGAGCGGCTCAAGCGCCTGGAAAATGCCGGCATCGTCGCCAGCGCTCCGTATCAGGAGCACCCCACGCGCTACGCGTATTCGCTTACCCCCAAGGGCCGAGCGTTGGGCGACGTGCTGAGCGCCTTCGTGCGCTGGGGAAAACGGTACATCCCGGGAACCGTGGCACTGAACCAAGGGCCGACAAATGCAGAATCCGACATGCCTCCAGCAAGCTCTCGCCGGGCGCGAGCCGGGCGCGCGAAATAACGCAACCGTGATGTGCCCGCCGTTCCGGAACGCTGCGACAACCGGAATCCAGAGCCCCCGGCTCGCGACGACTCACATGGAAGGCGACGGACTCCCGCTTTCGCAAGGATGACGAAAGTGGCCAATCAGATTCTCGAACACAGTTCAAAGGGCGGCATCCGCTGCCGCTCTTCCGGGCGTCGCAGTGCGTCAGCGACCCAGCAGGGCTCTCGCCTTCGCGATCACGTTGTCGACGGTGAAGCCGTACTTTTCCAGCACCAGTTCACCGGGCGCCGAGGCGCCGTAGCGGTTCACGCCGAGGCCCGAACCGCGATCGCCGACCCAGCGTTCCCAGCCTTCGCGGCAACCGGCTTCCACGGCGAGACGGGCGTGCACGTTCGGCGGCAACACGGAATCGCGGTAGGCCTGATCCTGCTCCGCGAACAGTTCCCAGCTCGGCATCGACACCGCGCGTGCCTTGATGCCTTCGGCCTGCAGCTTCTCGACCGCTTTCGCGGCAAGATCGGTTTCTGCACCGGTGCCGATCACGATGAGTTCCGGCGATCCGCCGGGCGCATCGAGCAATACGTACGCGCCGCGGCGCACACCTTCCGCGCTCGCGAACTTCGTGCGGTCCAGCGTCGGCACGTTCTGGCGCGACAGGATGATCGCGGTCGGATTTTTGGCTGATTCGATCGCGACCTTCCACGCGACGGCGGTTTCATTCGCATCGCCCGGACGGATCACGTCGAGGTTCGGCACCGAACGCAAACCGGCCAGTTGTTCGACGGGTTCGTGGGTCGGACCGTCCTCGCCCACCGCG
>DATFGT010000087.1:0-3409 GCA_035249175.1 Rhodanobacteraceae bacterium | reverse complement strand
TCGATGCCCGACGCCACCCGATGGCGTGTGGATTTTCGATCTTCAAGCAGCATTTTGCGCGTGGACAGGATTTCAGCTACAGCCTCGACGACATCGGACGTTACTACCGGGATTATGTCGAACTCATGGCGCACTTCGATGCCGTGCTACCCGGGCGCGTCTGCCGTGTCCAATACGAACGCCTGGTCGTGGACACCGAAGCCGAGGTACGCCGCATCCTGGATTATTGCGGCCTGGAGTTTGAAGCGGGCTGCCTGCGGTTCTTCGATAACCGCAGGCCCGTACGCACGGCGAGTTCGGAGCAAGTACGCCAGCCAATCTACCGCAATGCAGTAGATCACTGGCGTCGTTATGCGGCCTGGTTACAGCCGCTGGAGGCAGCCTTGGGGCCGATATTGCAGGGGTACCCCGCGGCGCTCGAACGGGAGTAAACACGGCGAAGGACCGGAACATCCACTTTTGGGGGTTGTGCACATGAGCAGATTTGGACGTGGTGTGGGGACTCATTCGGCAAGCTGGACCAGGTTGCCTTTGACGGCGGCCATCTGCATGGCGCTGGCGACGCCAACCCTGGCGCGAAGCGCAGAACCCGACCGCGAGGCCACCGCCAGGCAGCCGCAGGCGTCCGCCTCGGCGCAGGCTTCGAACCCCAGGGCGGAAAAGGTCAAGACGCTCGGCACGGTGGTGGTGACGGCGCAGAAGCGAACCGAGAATCTGCAGAAGGTGCCGATCAGCATGAACGTGCTGGCCAACGATCAGCTGGAGGCCCTGCATGTACAGGATTTCAAGGACTATGTGCAGTACCTGCCCGGAGTGACGTTCCAGTCGGGCGGCGGTGGCGTGCAGGCAGGCCCGGGCTTCGCCGCGGTCTACATGCGCGGCGTGACGGACGGCAGCAACCGGAATCACTCCGGATCCCAGCCGACCGTGGGCGTGTACCTCAATGACCAGCCAGTCACCACGATCCAGGGCCCGGTCGACATCCACATGTACGACATCGCGCGCGTTGAAGTCCTGAAGGGGCCACAGGGAACGTTGTATGGCGCCAGCGCCGAGGCCGGCGCGCTGCGCATCATCACCAACAAGCCAGATCCCTCCGGATTCGCGGCGAACTACACCCTTAGCGCCAACCAGGTGGCGCACGGCGGCATCGGCGATACCTTCGAAGGCATGCTCAACATTCCGATTAGCGATCGCGCTGCGATCCGGCTGGTCGGGTGGCGGGAGCACGACGCCGGCTACATCGACAACAAACCCGGCACCGTCACGTTTCCCAGCTCGGGCATCACGCTGAGCAATGCCGATGACTGCACGCCTGCCCCGAAGTTCGTGTGCTCGCCCAGCCGCGCACACGATCGCTACAACGACGTCACCACCAAAGGCGCGCGCGCCGAGCTGAAGATCGACCTCAACGACAACTGGTCGATCAGTCCAACACTGATGGGCCAGCAGACGATCGCCCACGGCAACTTCGCGAGCGACCCCGTGGTCGGCGACCTCGCCTTGAGCCACTTCTATCCGGAAGACGTGAACGATCGTTGGTGGCAGGCGGCCTTGACCGTGCAGGGCAAGATCGGCAATTTCGACGTGACCTACGCCTACGGGCACCTGCGCCGCAACCAGGAACAACACTCCGACTACACCGACTACGGGTACTGGTACGACACCCTGGTGCAATATGGCCAGTACTTTACGGACAACAGCGGTGCGCTGATCAACCCGGCCCAGCACATCAGCGGCCGCGACGGGTACAACTTCAACAGCAACGAATTGCGGATTGCCTCGCCCGCGGAAAACCGGTTGCGCTTCGTCGCCGGCGCATTCACGCAAAACCAGAAACACGACATCCTGCAGGACTACCAGATCGATGGTCTCGCGGATTCACTGTCGGTCACCGGATGGCGCGACACCATCTGGCTGACCCGCGAGATGCGCTTCGACAGCAACAAGGCCCTGTTCGGCGAGGTGTCGTACGACATCCTTCCCGACAAGCTCACCCTCACACTTGGCGAACGCTACTACCGCAGCCGCGACCACCTGCTCGGATACTACGGGTTCAGCAAGGGCTATTCTTCCGGTTCCGCGTACGGCGAGGCGGGCTGCGTCTCGCAAGCGTCGTTCTTCGGCGCACCGTGCCTGGACTTCGACAAGAACACCCGCGACAGCGGCTCGCTGCACAAGATCAACCTGACCTGGAACATCTCGCCGACCGCGATGGTGTACGTCACGCGTTCGGAAGGCTTCCGGCCGGGCGGCGTCAATCGCGCGGCCGGCGCGGTCCCGTACCACGCCGATTTCCTGACCAACGTCGAGCTGGGCTGGAAGACCACCTGGCTCGACAACCGGATGTCGTTCAACGGCGCGCTGTTCCGCGAGAACTGGGACAACTTCCAGTACAACATCCTGGTGCCGCCCGGCCTGACCATCATCCGCAACGTGAACTCGGCGCGAATCGACGGACTGGAATCGCAACTGGACTGGCAGGCTACCTACAACCTGAACCTCAGCGCAGGCGTGGGGTTCTACAAGGCGCGTTTGACCTCCAACTATTGCGGTTTCTCCGACAGCAACGGCAATCCGGTGAGCGATTGTCCGCCCGGCACCATCAACCCCCAGACCGGCGCCGTGGTGGACGGGCCGGAGGCCCCGGCCGGCACGCGCTTGCCGATCACGCCCCACTTCAAGGGCAACCTGATCGCGCATTACTCGTTCAACCTCGGCGACAACGACGCGTACGTCCAGGCGGCATGGGTGCATGTCGGCCAGCGCACCACCGACCTGCGCCTCGTCCCGCGCAGTCTGTTGGGAGACCTGCCTTCCTACAACTCGGTAGATCTTTCCGCCGGCGTGCAGAAAAACAACTGGTCGCTGGATGTGTTCGTCAACAACGCCTTCGACACGCGTGGAGAGCTTTACAAGTACAGCGAATGCAAACCTGAGACTTGTGCCGCGCACGGCGTTTCCACGACGTATCCGGACGGACATGTGTATACGGGCTTCATCAATCCGCGCACGATCGGCATTCGTTTCAAGCAGAATTTCTAGCCGCCAGCGAGTTCGGGGCAAACGCGGGTGCGGTGCAGCCAGCCGCACCCTCACGGAAGCCATTGCCATCCAGCGCGTACATTTCGCTGCAGCCGTCCGGCTACAGGCCGAGTACCGCTCAAATAGTTTCGTGCAATCGCGGGTCAAGGTTGACAGGTGACCGCCCTTCATGAAAACGGGCAGTTGCCACGGCCAGCTTCGGGTCGCACGAAGGATACTGTCTCGCTCGAACAGCGGGAGGTTTTCCGCGACCGTACCAGTTGAAAGGACACCGGCGATGTTGTGGGTGGAAGACTTTCTGATCGAACTTGCCCGTGACGATAGCCTGCCTCTTGCTATTAGGCAGCAAGCCGTCGCGATCGCA
>DATFGT010000086.1:0-7368 GCA_035249175.1 Rhodanobacteraceae bacterium | reverse complement strand
CTTGGTCACCACGAAGCTGACCTTCTGGCCTTCCTGCAGCGACTTGAAACCGCTGCCTTCGATCGCGCGAAAATGCACGAACACGTCCTCGCCACCTTCCTGGCTGATGAAGCCGAAGCCCTTGGCGTCATTGAACCATTTCACGGTTCCAGTTTTACGATCCGACATGGATTACTCCTTGCAACATTGGGAATGCCGTCGCCACATTGGCGGCGGCTCGAACTGATTTGCAGGGGAGCAAGCGGGACAGAACGATGGGCGGGATCGCGAGATCGAGCGCATCGGGCCACAATTTACCGTGACCCGGCAAACACAGTTGCGCTAATAATACATGCGATTCCGGAGAATAGCGAATGAATTTTCGCCGCGGATTTACCCGCAGCCAAAGCCCCATTCGGACGTTACCGGGGGAGCTGAACAGGAGCGCCGTCAGCGGTTTTTGGCGGACAGCGCCAGCCCGACCAGCGAACTTGCGAAGATCAGGCCAAGCAGGACGCGGTAACCGATCAACCAGCCACGCACCGGTCCGCGGGTTCCGATGAGGAACAGCGCGATTCCGGCCGCGAACAGCGCAGTACCTGTGAGTATCATCCCGAACGATCCGAGCAGGGTGCCCGCGATCACCCCCGCGTTGCCGAGGTTGAGCGCGATCCATTCGCCGGCGATCCAGTAGTCTGAAGGAGGCCGCTCCGACAACCATGCCTGCCCCGCTCCGAACACGATCTGGGCGATGCCCACGATCAACACCAGGTAGGCCGACATCCATACCAGTGGTTGCATCGGACGATGCGCCACCGCCGCCGCCACCAGCCCGCCGGTGATGATTGCAGCAATACCCAGCCATGCGAACGGACGAGCCGCGCACCAGCAGGCCCTTGTTTCCGGTGTCAGCACCGCAGGGCAGCCGTCTCGCGGATACCGTCGGCGACTGCTGGGTCAAGGCCGACATTGTTGCGTTCGAGCACTTGTTCGGCGCGATAGCTGGAACGCACCAGCGGCCCAGACACCACTTCCAGGAAGCCCATGCCCAGCGCCAGCTCGCGGTATTGCTGGAACTGCTCGGGCGTCACGAAGCGTTCGACCGGCAAATGGTTCTGGGTCGGGCGCATGTACTGGCCCATCGTGACCACGTCCACGTCGGCCGCGCGGATGTCGGCCAGCGTGCGCTCGATCTCGTCGTCGGTTTCGCCGAGGCCCAGCATCATGCTGGTCTTGGTGACGGTCTGTGGCGCATGGCCCTTCGCGAATTTCAGGATGTCCAGCGTTTGCCGGTACCCCGCGCGCGCGTCGCGCACCGGATGGGTCAGGCGCTCGACCGTTTCGATGTTCTGCGCATAAGTCGCCAACCCGGCCTCGAGAACGGTAGCCACGTCCTGGTGGCGTCCGGCGAAATCCGGCGTCAGTGCTTCCACCGCCGTCTCCGGCATGCGGCCATGGATCGCGCGGATGCACTCCGCGTAATGCCCCGCACCACCGTCCGGCAGGTCATCACGGTCAACCGAAGTCAGCACGACGTATTTGAGGTTCATCAGCGCGACGGCATCGGCGACGCTGGCGGGTTCCATCGGATCCAGCCACCCGTGCGGGTTGCCGGTGGACACCGAACAGAACTTGCAGGCGCGCGTGCACACCGAACCCATCAGCATCAAGGTGGCCGTGCCGCGGCCCCAGCACTCGGCTATGTTGGGACATTTCGATTCCGCGCATACCGTCGACAGCTTGTGTGTCCGCACTATGTCGCGGATTTCCTCGTACTTGGCGCCGGCTGGCAGCTTCACGCGCAGCCACGGCGGCTTGCGTGCCGCATCGGGCATGCGGCTCAGCGCACTTGGACGAATGCCGTCCTTGACCGCGCGCGTGCCTTGCGGGCTGGTGAACTTGCTGCCGGGCAGCGGGCGAAGCTTGTCAGCGGATTCGCTCATCGAAATTCCGTACTCTGATCGCGACACCCAGCGTCGCGTTTCAGCCGCCTATTGTAGTGGCCCGTGCCTTACATTCCGAAATGTGGATTCCGCAACTGCTGCAGGAAAAACGGAATCACCCGTGGCTCCATGATCACCGTGAACGCGATGCCGTAGGCGGCGCCCAGCAAGTGCGCACTGTGGTTGATGTAGCTGCCGCCGCGATGATCCATCCAGATGGAATATGCGACAAACGCCACCGCGTACAGGATCGCGGGAACCGGAAAGAAGAACACCAGGATCATCGACCACGGCGACAGCAGGATGAAGGCGAATAACACCGCCGATACCGCGCCCGATGCGCCAAGGCTGTGGTAGTTCGGGTTGCGACGGTTCTGGATATAGCTCGGCAGGATCGATACCAGCAGGCCGCCCAGGTAGAACCACAGGAACCCGAGCGTCCCGAGATGACGCGCGTACAGCCCTTCCATCGCACGCCCGAAAAAGAACAGCGTGATCATGTTGAACAGCAGGTGCTGGAAATCTGCGTGGACCAGTCCATAGCTGAGCAAGCGCCAATATTCGTGTTTCTTCTCGATCGCGGGTGGCCACAGCACGAGGCGCTGCATCAACTTGCCGTCCTTGAAGGCGGCCCAGGAGACGATGCAGGTGACGGCGACGATGGCGAGTGTGAGGATCATGTCGATTCGCTTCGGGTAGTCATCAGGAGATCGATTTCACAAGTAAATCTGTATGCCACATGTGTAACTTTCGCGATTTTTGGTGGTAGGCTGCACAGATTGTCCAGGGGGCCATCGACCAACCCGGAGGAGGTCACCATGCACGCTTCGCCCCGTAATGGATTGCCACGCAGAGTCGTGATACTAACGGCGGGCCTTCTGGCCGCCATCGGCGCCGCTGCCGCGATGGCGCCGGAACCCATCGTCGGACCGCCCATCGCGATCGGCGAAACCGGCGCGGCCGTTGCCGATCCGCTGGTGCCGGTGCCCCCGGAAACACCCTGCATCGTCAAGCTCTATACCGCCGGTTCGCCCACCGGCACCTTCGACGATTACTCCGCGCACGGTTTCGACTACACGCCGCCGGCCGGCTGCAAGGGACCGTGGAACAAGGTGGTGTTCAAGGCCGACTTCAACGTCAGCACGGGCCGTCAATTCGACCGCACCGCGAGCGTGTGGGTTGGTGGCGTCGACGTCTATTTCGGCACTACCCAGGAACCCTCGGCGTCACGCAGCCCGAGCTGGCACGTGGAACGCGATATCACCGACCTTTCCGCGTTGCTGATGGCACCGCACCCGGGCAATGCGGTCGTCTACAACATCTACAACAGCACCTACAACGGCTCGATCACCGGCAGCGCGGAACTGGACTTTTACCCCGCCACCCCGGAATTCCCCGCGCGGCGCGTACCCGACCAAGTGTTGTCGCTGGGCAGCGATCCGGCCGGCAATACGGTTTCGATCTACACGGACCAGACGCCGATGTCGCGCACCTTCACATTGCCAACCAATGTCGATCGCGCCTATCTGGAAGTCACGGCAGAACCGCAATCGGGTGACGAGTTCTGGTACTCGTGCGGCCCGGACGCGTACATCGACCTGACCGGCTGCGGCGGCACCGCGTTCCGCGAGGCCGAGGTCACGATCGACGGCAAAATGGCCGGGATCGTGCCGATCTCGGGCTGGGTGTACACCGGCGGCGTCGATCCTTACCTGTGGCGACCGATTCCCGGCGTGCAGACCCTGAACTTCGAGCCGTATCGCATCGACATCACACCGTTCGCTGGCCTGCTCGACAACGGCACGCCGCACACGATTTCCGTAAGCGTGGTGACCGGCGATCCGACCTTCCAGAACAACAGCCAGCGCTTCGACACCGCGGCGACGCTACTGCTGTATCAGGATCGCCACGCCACGCACCTGACTGGCGCACTGAGCCAGGATATCGATTCCGGCGTGCATCCTGTCCAGACCAACACCGTCAATCCCGACGGCGTGCATTACGCCTTCGGCGTGACCTCGCGGCACAGCTTGGTGACGCGCGGATATCTGGATACGCGGAACGGCCGGGCGTTCTCCAACTTCGTGCAGGATGTTCGCTTCAGCAACCAGCAACAGATCGTCAGCAACGATACCCAGTTCGAGCAGGACATCACCCAGACCAGCACGGTGCTGCAACGTTCCTTTGGACGTCCGTATGGCGGTCCGGCGAATGCCACCACGAACTGGTCATTCCCGCTGGACATGGACATCAAGGTGCAGGTCGCCTCGAACGGCAGCGAAACCCAGGCCACCACGGTCGCCCAGAACTATTCGCGCCAGTACAGCGAAGCCGGCCCGGGCGGCCACTACGCGTCCACCCGCAACCAGTCGGACGACGCGGCCGACACCCTGAACTTCGACGCGAGCGGCAACTTCACGGGACCGACGGGCCAGCAAGGCTCGCAGGATTACCAATTCAACGACTCGCATGGTTCTTGCTACAGCCGCACGGTCGCCGCCGTCACGGGCGCGGTAACGCAGGTGAAGGATGGCACCGCCTGCCGCGGACACGCGCACTGATCGACACCGGGTGCGACGGTCGCCGCGCGTGCGACGATCGTCGCCACCAAGGTAGTATGCTGGAGGGCGCGATGGGGGCACCCGGCGCCGGAGTGCGTCGCGTGTCGCCATGCAAGAACGTCCCACTCAACCGTCCGAGGATTCTTCATGTCGCCCTCCCTTATTTCCCGCTCCCTCATCGTCGCAATCGCGATCGCCGCCACCGGTGCAGCCCTGCCGGCTTTCGCCGATTCGTCCGTCACGGTGACCTTCCAACCCAACAACCCGTGGACGCAGGAAGTGGGCAATGTCAGCCGCATGGACGATTCACACGACTACACAGTCGCGATCGCGGCGGGCAAGACCTTGCAGATCAACCTGGTCACGCGTGATCCGAACGTGTTCTTCAAGGTGCGCAACGACAGCCAACGCAAGGATCTGATCGACACGCTCAATACCGGCGCGACCACCTGGTCGACGCCCAACACGGACGCGGCCACCTACACGATTCATGTCTACGTCCAGCCCGATGCCATGCAGCGCGGCGAAGTCGCGGACTATGCATTGCAGATCGGCCAATACGGGCAATCGGACATGCGCGCGCCGACCACCACGGTGACCTTCGAGGAAAACAAGCCATGGGTGCAAACGGTGGGCACGCTCGATTCCCAGGCCACGGCGCGCGACTACGCGGTCGCGATTGCGGCCGGCCAGACGCTGGCGGTCAATCTCGTGACGCGCAATCCCAAGGTCTACTTCAAGGTCCAGGACCAGGCCACCGGCACGACACTGATCGACAGCGCAACCAGCAGTGCCACGACTTGGTCCACGCCGGTCGAAGCGGCAGCGACTTACACGGTCAGTGTTTACGCCGATCCCGCGGCGGTTCCGCCCGGCGCCAAGGCAGGCTACGCCCTGCAAATCGGCCACTACCCGCAGGGCAACACCCCGCCCGCCACTGCAGGCACGACCGCGCCGCCGACGCCCGCGACGGCTGCTTCAGCCACCGCAGCGCCGGCTGAAGCAGGCAGCGCACACAACTGACTGCGCAAAGCCGGCCCAGGGAAACGCCGCGCGACCGTGTCTTTCAGCACAGTCGCGCACGCGTACCGCTCGCTAAGCTCGCAGGCTTTCCACGGGGAACCTGTCGATGCACAAGCCTTTTCTCGCGACGGTGTTCGCCGTCACCGCCTGCTTCGCCTGCGCGACTCCGCCGCCGGCGCACGCCGAATCCGCCAAGGGCAAGACCGACAACGGCGCGGATTTCCAGTTGCCGCCGCTGCCCGCCGCCGCGAGCAAGGCGCAGAGCATCGTCGTCGACGGGCACACGCTGAACTACACCGTCACCGTCGGCTGGCTGCCGGTGCGCGACGACAAGGGCAAGACCATCGCGCAGGTCGTCTATACGGCCTACACCGCCGCGGGCAAGGATCGTCCGGTGACGTTCGCGTTCAACGGCGGCCCGGGCGCGGCGTCGGTGTTCCTCAACATGGGTGCGATCGGACCAAAGATCGTCAGCTTCGGCGTCAACGGCGATTCGCCGTCGGAACCCGCGCGCCTGCACGACAACCCGAGCACCTGGCTGCCCTTCACCGACCTGGTGTTCATCGATCCCGTCGGCACCGGTTACAGCCGTTCATTGGTAGACGACAAGCAGTCGACCAAGGATTTCTATTCCACCGACGCCGACATCGCGTATCTGTCGCGAATCGTCTATGACTGGCTGGTGAAAAACGGTCGGATGGCGTCGCCGAAATACATCACCGGCGAAAGCTATGGCGGGTTCCGCGGCCCGCGCATCACCTCCTATCTGCAGACGCGCCTCGGCGTGGCCATGAACGGCATGGTGTTGTTGTCGCCGTACCTCGACCCACTGGCGTGGGGCGACGAGTTCATTTCGCCGATGGCTTGGATGACCACCCTGCCCTCTATCGCCGCCGCGCACCTTGAGCGCGAAGGCAAGCTCGATGCCGCTAACATGGCGCCGATCATCGCCTACACCCGCGGCGAATACGCGCAGGCTTTGATGAAGGGTCGCAGCGATCCGGCCGGCTACGACGCGATGATCAAGAAGGTGACGGAACTGACGGGGCTCGATCCCGTATTCGTGAAGCGTTCCGGCGGGCGCCTCGAAACACAGGCGTACCTGCGCGAGGTGTATCGCTCCGAAGGCAAGCTCGGCAGCCGCTACGATTCCAACTTCACCGCGTGGGATCCGTTCCCGTACGCGCCACACCAGCGCTCGGGCGATCCGATCCTCAACGGCATCATCGCGCCGACCACGACGGCGATGGTTCAATTCGTGACGCAAACCGTCGGCTGGAAATACGACGGGCGCTACAACACCCTGAGCTACGACGTGAACCGGTTGTGGCACGACGACGATGACGCGAACGATGGCTCGGTGAAACAGTTGCGCGAAGCGGTCGCCAACGATTCGAACCTGCGCGTGCTGATCGCGCACGGCTGGGATGACCTGTCGTGCCCGTTCATGGTGTCGGTGCTGGCGGTCGACCAGATGCCAGCGATGGGCGACCCGACCCGCGTCGAGGTGAAGGAATATCCGGGCGGCCACATGTTCTACGCGCGCGCGGCCAGCGATGCGATGTTCGTCCAAGACGTGCGCGCCTTGTTCGACCAACGCAGCTGACCATTCCGTCGCGCGCATGGCGCGCTCCTACAACACGCGCTTTGTGTAGGAGCGGGCCATGCCCGCGACCGATGGCTGCGCCAAGGCGGAACAATTCGTCGCGCCGCGGCCGACAATTCGCGCGCACGGCGCGCTCCTACAAACACGCGCTGCGTGTAGGAGCGGGCCATGCCCGCGACCGATGATTGCACCGGTTGAGCAATTCGCGAGCAGGTAGGCGCACCATCTCGGCGGCATCATGTATTGGGAACAAACC
>DATFGT010000085.1:0-13905 GCA_035249175.1 Rhodanobacteraceae bacterium | reverse complement strand
CGACGATGGCGGTCGGCGCCGCGGAAGGTTGGGGGGGCACGGTCAGGACTTGTCGGGTCGGCTTTCCGAGGGCGGCGACGGGTCGGGCCGCGCAGCGGCGATCTCGTAGGGCACCTTGATGGTAGCGCACGTGCCCCCGGTCGGCGGCACGGAGATGATCAATTCGGCGCGCCCGCCGTACAACGCGGCCAGCCGCTCGCGGATGTTGGCGAGCCCGACCCCCGATTCCGCTTTCGGCATGAACCCCATCCCCGTATCCCGCACGTGGACGGCGAGTTGCCCGTCGGCGACCTCGGCGGCGATCTCGAGCTTGCCGCCGTCCGGCTTGGGCTCGAGTCCGTGCTTGATCGCGTTCTCGACGAGCGTCTGCAGCATCATCGACGGCATCTGGATCGCGCGCAGCGCGTCCGGCACGTCCACTTCCAGCGCCAGCCGCGGTCCCATTCGGATGCGCAGGATCTCGAGGTAGGCGCGGGTGCGTTCCAGTTCGTCGCCGAGCGTGGACATCGCGCCGTCCGTGCTGGGCAGCGAATGCCGCAGGTACTGGATCAAATGTCCGAGCATGCGATCGGCCTGCTGCGGCTCGCTGCGCGTCAGCACCTGCGCATTGGCCAAGGTGTTGTAGAGGAAGTGCGGTTCGATCTGGGCGTGCAGCAGGTTGAGGCGCGCGACCGAGAGTTCCTTTTCCGTCGCGGTCTGCTCGGCGGCGCGTTGTTCGTTGCGGCGGCGCTCGGCAATCCGTCGCGCTATCGCGCGGGTGATCGCCTCGGCATTCTCGAAATTGGTGCCGTCATCGACGCGGAACCAGTCGGACCACGCGGCGGCTTCCGGCTCGCAGATCAACGTGACGCTGCCGGTGCCGTCGCCGGGCGTGATGGTGGCGGTCACCTGGTTGCGCGAGCTGCCGAACCAGTTGGCCGGATTCAGACGCGCAAGGCGGCTGTGCCCGTACACGTACGGCCGCCCGACCTTGGCGCGCAATTGCAGGCTGTCGCGTGCGCTTTCGATTTCCTGGCTGCGCGGCAGTTCGCGGACGGCTGCATCGAGCATGTCGAAGGCTTCGCCGGCTTCGAACGGAATTTCGATCTGCCGCCGCTGACGGCTGCGCAGCGTGCCCTCGTCGACGCGGCCCGCGATCAGGCGCACCCGGCGTACGTGCGACACCGCACCGGCGATGACCAGCGCGCCGAGGATGAACGCGGCCAGCACGAACGGTCCGGAGTCGTCGGTCGCATCGATCGCGTTCAGCAGGATGATCAACAGCGCGATGAACAGCAGCGTCCAGGCGATGGCGATGCGCAAGACGAAGAAGATCCCTTTGAACATGGCGGCTTGCTCCCGAAGCGTCGGGCCGAAGCATAGCGGCCTGCTACGGCGGAGAAAGCGGCATGCGACGAGGGTGCCGGCCAGCGGCGTGAAACGCGGAAATCGTGGAGTGAATGGCGCGGCCGGCCGTCTTCAAAACGAGGCCGGGTTCACTTCGGCAAGTGGACAAGTGAACCTGGCGCCGTTCGCTTCGTTCGTCTTCGCCGGCTCACTCCATCTGCGGCAGGTCGAACACCAGCAATTCGGCGCCGCTGCCGCGCTCGATGCGCACTGCGTCTTCGTCGGCGTACAGCAGCGCATCGCCGGCGGACACGGCGTGGCCGTTGATCGTTGCCGATCCCTTGACCACGTGCACGTAGCCGAGGCGGCCCGGCGCGAGCGGCAGCGTGGCGGTCTCGTCGCCGTCGAACAAACCGGAATACATCTTCGCGTCCTGGTGGATGGTGACCGATTCGTCGGCGCCATCCGGGCTGGCCACCAGCCGCAGGCGGCCGCGCTTCTCCGAATCCGGGAACGTTTTCTGTTCGTAGCTGGGCGCGATGCCGGTGAACTTGGGGATGATCCAGATCTGCAGAAAATGGGTCAAGCGCTTGCTGTCATGGTTGTACTCGGAATGCGTGACGCCACTGCCCGCGCTCATGCGCTGCACCTCGCCGGGGACGATCGATGCGCCATTGCCCATCGAGTCCTTGTGACCGAGTGCACCATCGATCACGTAGCTGATGATCTCCATGTCGCGATGGCTGTGGGTGCCGAAGCCTTGGCCCGGCTGTACGCGGTCTTCGTTGATCACGCGAAGCGGTCCCCAGTGCACGTGCCGGGGATCTTGGTAGTCGGCGAACGAGAAACTGTGCCAGGACTCCAGCCAGCCGTGCTCGGCGTGGCCACGTTCATTGGCGGGACGCAAGGTGATCATGGGCTCGCTCCGATTGGCGACATGCGAATAGTGTGCATCGTTCCGGAAGCGAAACCAATCGAAGCAAAATGGAAGCGAAGACGCGGGATTCCGGCTACGCAAAAGACAAGGCGGCGCTGCGCGCCGCATGACGAACGATGGCATGGCGGTCGGCGGGATGCGCCGCTACGCGGCTACTCCCGCCCTACCGCGCTCCAGCCGCCGTAGGGCGGGAGTAGCGAAGCGCATCCCGCCGCGCTACATATGAAACGGCGGGATGCACGGCTGCGCGGCTTCTCCCGTCCTACCGCGCTACGATGGTCGACCTTCACCAGAGGAGGGCGGCGACCATGAGACCGGACAACGACGCCTGCTGGCCTGCGCTGCCGTATGAGGCGTGGAAGGACACCTACGCCACGTTGCACCTGTGGTCGCAGGTGGTGGGCAAGATCGCCTTGGCGCTCGCCGCCCCGCTCGATCACTGCTGGGCCGTGGCGTTGCGGGTCACGCCGCGTGGCCTGACCACGCGCCCGCTGCCGCACGATACGCGCACCTTCACGATCCAGTTCGATTTCATCGATCACCAGTTGCGGGTTTGCACGTCGGATGCCGAGACGCGCACGCTGGAACTGAAGCCACGCAGCGTCGCCGATTTTTATCGCGCGTTATTGGACACGCTGGACGACATGGGCTTGCCGGTGAAGATCCGGCCGACATCGACGGAACTGCCCGAACCGATCCGGCTGGACCGCGACACGGAGCATCACAGCTACGACCGCGAATACGCCGACCGCTTGCGCCGCATCCTGGTGCAGGTGGATCGTGTGTTCACCGACTCGCAGTGCACGTTCGTCGGCAAGTGCAGCCCGGTGAATTTCTTCTGGGGCAGTTTCGACCTGGCGGTGACGCGGTTTTCCGGGCGACGGGCACCGCCGCGCGACGGAGCGGCGTTCGAGCGTGACGCGTATTCGCACGAAGTGATCAGCCACGGTTTCTGGCCGGGCAGCGGGCCGGTGCTGGAACCGGCGTTCTACGCCTATGCCGTGCCGCAACCGGCCGGGTTGAAGGACGCGCAGGTGCAACCGGGTGCGGCGTATTACCACCAAGGCCTCGGTGAGTTCATCCTGCCGTACGGAGCGGTGCGGCAGGCCGACTCTCCGGACGCGATGATCCACGCCTTCATTGACAGCACCTACGCGCGCGCCGCGGACCTCGCGCACTGGAATCGCAAGGCACTGGATCGGACATCGATGGATTGATGATCTTCACCGTGATGCGATCGTCGCCGTGGTCCGTCATACTTCGCCGATGCCGTCGATTCGTCCGCTTTCACCCGAACTCGTCAACCAGATCGCCGCGGGCGAAGTCATCGAACGCCCCGCATCGGTGGTGAAGGAACTGGCCGAGAACAGCCTCGATGCCGGCGCGCGTCGCATCGATGTGGAGATCGAACAAGGCGGAATGCGGCTGATCCGGGTGCGCGACGACGGCGCCGGCATTGCACCGGATGAACTGCCGCTGGCGCTGGCGCCGCATGCGACCAGCAAGATCGCGACGTTCGACGATTTGACGCGCGTCGCCAGCATGGGTTTTCGCGGCGAGGCGCTGGCGTCGATTGCGTCGGTGTCGCGGATGAGCCTGACATCACGGCGTGCGAACGACGGCCACGGCACGCGCCTCGACGGATACGGCAATGCCGCTCCGCAGCCCGCCGCGCATCCCATCGGTACCACCATCGAGGTGCGCGACCTGTTCCACGCGGTGCCCGCGCGGCGCAAGTTCCTGCGTGCCGAGCGCACCGAATTCGGGCACGTCGACGAATTGATCCGCTCGCTCGCCTTGGCGCGACCGGATGTGGAATTCCGGCTGGTCCACAACGGTAAGCCGGTGCGGATGCTGAAGCCAGCGCCGGATGAATCCGCGCAACTGCAACGCGCAGGGGAACTGCTGGGCGACACCTTCGCGCAAAATTGTTTGCACATCGAACATGCCGCGGCGGGTTTGCGGCTGACCGGATGGATCGGCTTGCCGACGGCGTCGCGTGCGCAGGCCGACCAGCAGTATTTCCACGTCAACGGACGACTGGTGCGCGATCGCAGCGTTGCGCACGCGGTGCGGCAGGCCTACGAGGACGTGCTGTACCACGGCCGGCATCCTGCGTTCGTGCTGTTCCTGGAGCTCGATCCGGCTGCAGTGGATGTCAACGTGCATCCGGCCAAGCGCGAGGTGCGCTTTCGCGATGCGCGTCTGGTGCACGATTTCCTTTTCCATGCATTGCACGATGCGGTGGCGCACACGCGCGCGGGCGAACAGATTGTGGCAGCGTCACCTTCGCCAGCGCCTGCATTTGCTCCTGCGCGAACCAGTGGCGCGTCGCTCGCGTATGCCGTGGCGCCACCGCAGCAATTCGGACTGGGCGTGCGTGAAGCGCATGCCGATCCCTACGCCGTGCTGCTCGGCCAGCGCGACGCCACGCCCATTGCGCATGCGCCGTTGCCGGAAACTGCAGCGGGTGAAGCGCCGCCGCTGGGTTACGCATTGGCGCAGCTTGCGGGCATCTACATCCTCGCCGAGAACGCCCAGGGACTGGTGCTGGTGGACATGCACGCCGCACACGAGCGTGTTACCTACGAGAAACTGAAGGCCTCGCGCGACGCGCATCAGGTTCGCGCGCAGCAGTTGCTGGTGCCGCAAGCGATCGCGGTCAGCGAACGCGAAGCGGCGGCTGCGGAAGAACATGCGGCCACGCTGGCCGAGTGCGGACTCGAGCTCGATCGCAGCGGCCCGCGGCAAGTCACCGCGCGCCGGATCCCCGCGTTGCTGGACGGCGCCGACGTGGCGCAACTCGCGCGCGACGTGCTGGGCGAACTCGCCGAGCACGGCAGTTCGCGCCGGCTGGAAGAGCTTCAGAACGAATTGCTGTCGACGATGGCCTGCCACGGTTCGGTGCGCGCGCATCGGCGCCTGACGATTCCCGAAATGAATGCGCTGCTGCGTGAAATGGAAGCCACCGAACGGTCCGGGCAGTGCAATCACGGGCGACCGACATGGACGCAGCTCTCGGTAGTGGAGCTGGACAAATTGTTTTTGCGTGGGCGGTAACCGACATGGATACGGATCGCGAGTACAGGCAGGAAATCGAGCGCTGGCACGCGGCGCGCATCAAACGCCTGGCCGCGCCGGATGGCTGGTTGAGCCTGATCGGTCTGGAATGGCTGAAGCCGGGCGCGAACCGGATCGGCAGCGCGGCGGACAACGACATCGTGCTGGTGAAGGCGCCGGCGCATCTCGGCACGATCGAATGGTCCGACGACGCATTGTCGATCGTGCTCGATGCGGTCGACGGCGTGACCATCGATGGCGTCGCGCAAAAGAATGCGGGGTTGGTGGACGACAGCCATGCCCATCCGACCACCGTTGCGTTCGGTTCGGTGAACTTCATTGCGATCGATCGCGGCGGCCGCAAAGGGCTGCGTGTGCGCGACAGCAAAGCCGCCACGCGCACGCAATTTGCCGGCATCGAGCGGTTTCCCGTCGACAGCACGTGGCGTGTCGTCGCGGACTGGCTGCCGCTGGACCCGCTATTCCAGCTCGCCACCGGCACCGTGATCGGCACCATCGAAAATTATCCGGCGCCGGGAAAAGCGGTTTTCGAGCGCGAAGGGCGGCGGTTCGAGTTGTATCCGGTGATTGAGGTGCCCGGCGACACGCAACTGTTCCTGATCTTCGCCGACGCGACCTCGGGCAAGGAGACTTACGGCGCGGCACGGTTCCTGTATGCCGACATGCCGCGCGACGGCAAGATCGTGCTGGATTTCAACAAAGCCTACAATCCGCCCTGCGCGTTCACCCCGTTTGCAACCTGTCCGCTGGCACCGCCGGAAAACCGATTGGACGTACGAGTGACGGCGGGCGAGCTCAAATACCGCAAAACCCCTTAGTATTCGGGAACCTTTCAGGGCCCGGTGACTCAAAGCTCCGGTCATCGAGAGCAGGCGTCGAGACAGTGTGCGGGCCACGGCTGCGCGAAACGGATAGCGGATCTGGAATCGGCATGAACAGGGTTGTCATCGTGATGGTGCTGGTTGCGGGCGCGCTGTGGCCGCTCGACCGCGCGCCCGCACAGCCACCGAAGTCGTCGGCCGCGCCTGTGGCAAATCGCGCGGAACTTTCCTACGCGCTCGGCTACGAGGCGGGTCTCGATCTCGGGCAGCGCAACCTCGACATCGACATCGCCACTGTGTTGCGCGGCGTGCAGGATGGTTACTCGCGCAAGAAGCCCGAGTATTCGCCGCAGGTGATGCAGCAAGTCATCCAGACCATGCAGCGCAAGATGGTGGCCGAGGCCCGTGCCGCTTACGAAAAGATCGCGACCGCGAATCTGAAAAAGGCGCACACGTTCTTCGTCGAGAACGGCAAGAAGCAGGGCATGGTCACGCTGCCGTCCGGCGTGCAGTACAAGGTGCTCGATGGCGGCAAGGGCGACAAGAGCCCGACACTCGACAGCGAAGTCACGCTGCAATATCGCGGCGAGTTTCTGGATGGCACTGTGTTCGACAATACCGAGGACCGCGGCAAACCCGTGGTGTTTCCGGTGAATCAGATGATTCCGGGCTGGCGCGAGATCATCACGCGCATGCACGTCGGCGATCACTGGCAGGTGTTCATTCCGCCCGACCAGGCTTACGGAATCCGGGGTTCTCCACCGCGCATCGGGCCGAACGAAGCCCTGGTGTTTGACATACACCTTTTGGGCGTCAAACCCTGAGGCGAAATGGTTGCTGGGCGCTTCGGCGGGCGCGCCGCGCCATGCCTCCACAACTCCGGTCTTGCGCGCCCTGAGTGTGCGTGCAAGGACGCTCCGGTGATTCAAGAGGGTTGAAAAGCGCGCGGGGGTGGTCATGGCTGCTCGGTTACGGGGCGAAGTTCGCAGTCGCATTCATCGGACTGCGCTACGCTTGGCGCATGCCGATCGAAGCAAGCCATGACGAGGCGACGCCGATCACGCCGTGCATCGGGGTGTGCCGGATGGATGCGAACGGTTTGTGCATCGGCTGCCGACGCACGCTGGCCGAGATCGCCCGCTGGGGCACGATGAGCCAGGATGATCGTCGACACTGGGTGCGTGAGGTGCAGCCGCTGCGGCCGCCGTCGCGGCCATGACGGACTGGTTCGAGGCCGTCACGCGTGCGTTGCACCCGCTGGAAGCACCGCCCGCGCTACCCGCGTGGAATCACGATTACCTGCTCGACCTGGTCGGCGAAGGCCCGCGAGCGGATGCCGCGGTGCTGATGGGAATCCGCGATGTACCGGAACCGCGGGTGGTGTTCACGTTGCGCCGTGGCGATCTGGTACGGCACGCGGGGCAGGTGAGCTTTCCCGGCGGACGCACCGACCAGGGCGATTCGGGCGCCATCGAGACTGCGTTGCGCGAAAGCCGCGAGGAAGTCGGACTGGATCCGAACGCCGCCGAGCCGCTGGGCTTCCTGGATTGCCTTGAAACCATCAGCGGCTTTTGCGTGACGCCGGTGGTGGCGCGGCTGTCCGCCGACGCGATGTTGGTGCCGCATCCTGATGAAGTCGCAAAAATATTCGAAGTGCCGCTGCCGTTCTTGCTCGATCCAGCGAATCTTCACCAGTTCGAATTCGGCTCGCACGGCGAAGCGCGGAAGGTGTATGAATATGTGGGTGTCGAGCCGCGCATTTGGGGTGCGACGGCCGCGATGCTGGTGAATTTGATGCGGCGAATGGGTGTCATGACATGAAAGCACACGACGTGTTGATCGATGCAAAGGCGCTGGCGGCCCTCCCGCCGCAAGACGTGCTGATCGTGGATTGCCGATTCGGGTTGGCTGATCCCGGCAAGGGCGAACGGGATTTTCTCGAGGCGCACATTCCGGGTGCGGTGTACGCGAGCCTCGATCGCGATCTTTCCGATCTGTCGAAGCAGGGGCTGGGAAGGCATCCGCTTCCGGATATCGAAGTCTTTGCGCGGACGCTGTCGCAGTGGGGGTGGCGCAAAACGCAACGCGTGGTCGCGTACGACGATGCGGGCGGTGCGCTTGCCGCGGCGCGGCTGTGGTGGATGCTGGACAGCGTCGGCATCGTGGCTTGCGTGCTGGATGGCGGATGGCAGGCATGGACGGCAGCGGGTTTTCCGGTCGAACATGGCGCCGCCGCGCCGCGTGAGGCGACGTCCGTCCCGTTGCATTTCGATCCCGCGCGCGTGGTGTATTACGAGGAATTGGAAGCACGCCGGGAAAAGCCATCGACGTTGATGCTGGATGCGCGCGCGGCGCCGCGTTTTCGAGGTGAAACCGAACCCCTTGATCGTGCGGCAGGACACGTGCCCGGTGCGCGCAATCGGCCATTCTCCGAGAATCTCGCGGCGAATGGGCGGTTCAAGTCGCCACAGACGCTTCGCGAACAGTTCAACGCATTGCTGGGCGAGCATCGCCCGGGCGATGTCGTGCACATGTGCGGTTCAGGCGTCACCGCCTGCCACAACCTGCTGGCGATGGAAGCTGCCGGCCTGCACGGCTCGCGCCTGTTCGCGCCGTCGTGGAGCGGGTGGGTCAGCGATCCGTCACGACCCGTTGCCACGGGCGACTGAGGTGTAGGGGGTAGCGAAGCGAATCCCGCCGGTTCGGTCTGGCTTGTGCAGGCGGGATACGCCGCTGCGAGGCTGCTCCCGCCCTACGGCTTGCCCTGCGGTTTCGCTGGAACCTGATACCCGCCAGGAGCATCGTCTCGCCGAGATTCTTGCCGCCGAAGGTCACCCGTCCGCCGCGGAGGACATCCATTGTCGTGCGCCTTTGTCCGCTTTTATAAGAAAACGGACGACCCGCCTGAACAACGTATGATTGCCGCAGAAATTATTGCCTTGACAATTAAAGCCGAGACAGTATCATCCTCGGCATGAATCGCGCTGAAACTTCCTCCGACCGCTCGTTCCAGTTGTGCCGGCTGATCGGCCGGCTGCGCGCGGAGTTCGTCACGGAGGTCGAACAGGAGATGGGGCGCCAGGGCGTCGAACTCAACTTCACGCAGTTCGTCGCGCTCAAGCTGCTCGGGCATGAGGAACCGATGACGCCGGTCGAGCTGGCGCGTGCGCTGCATTACAACCCCGGCGCCCTCACGCGCTTGCTGGACAAGCTGGAGCAGCGCGGTTACCTGAAGCGGGTGCCGGACCCGGTCGACCGTCGCGCGCTGCGGCTCGAGTTGACGACGCAAGGCAAGGCCCTGCGCAAGCGCGTGATCGGGTACTGCGATGCCGTCGCCGGTCGCACTTTCGAGGGCACCACGGTCCGCGAGCGCGAGCAGTTGCACGATGTGCTGAGCCGGGTGCTGGACGGGATTCGCGCACGGCGCGAATAAGTGCATCCGGCCAGGTCGCGTAAAAATCTGCGCTGTTCGAACGTCATCTTTTTGGAGCGCCATGGTGTGGCGAAGCTGTACCGATCCAGAAGTATCCAGTCTCATCCATTCAGGCAATCCCTTGTCCACCCGCGCGCGACGCTTGAAACATGCGCGCTTGTTCCCAACCCACGAGCAATGCCCTTGAACATTCCGACACGCCGCGGCAATTTTGCCGCCGCGGTCTTTGCCACCGCGTTGCTGGCCGGCTGTGCCAGCACCGGCGGATTGCACCCGACCGCGACGCCCACGAATCCCGCTTCGCTCGCCGCGCAGCGCTCTTTCTCGGGCGTGAAAACGGACAACGCGGCGTGGCCGCAGCAGGACTGGTGGAAGGTGCTGGGCGACGCGCAGCTCGACAAGCTAATCGACGAGGCGCTGGCCGACAATCCCGACATGACGCTGGTGGATGCGCGCGTCCAGGCAGCGCTGGCCGCCGCCGGTGCCGCCGACGCCGCCCGCAAGCCGACGTTGAATGGTGGCGCCAGTATCGCCGGTGCGCGTGTGCCGCCGATTCTGCCGCCGCTGGCGTCTGGTCATTTCGGGGTGATCCGTTACGGCTATTTGAGTTTCAAGTGGGATCTGGATTTGTGGGGCGGCAAGCGCGCCGCGTGGCAGGCCGCGGTCGGCAATGCGCGTGCCGCGGAAGTGGACGCGCAGGCGGCGCGCCTGAAACTTTCCGCCGACGTGGTGCAGGCGTATTTCGCGTTGGCGGGCGCCTACGCGCAGCGGGATCTCGCCAATGAAGAGCTGCAACGCGCCAACGATTTCCTGAAGCTCACCCACAAGCGTGTCGCCAGCGGCATCGACAGCAAGTTCTCGCTGGCGCGCATCGAGGCCGAGAGCGCGAGCGATCGCGCGCGCCTTGAAGCCGCCGACAACGCCGCGCGCACTGCCGGCCTGATGTTGGCGGCCCTGCTGGGCGCGGGTCCGGATCGGGCGTTGTCGATCGAGCGTCCCGCGCTGCCGGCGATTCCCGCCCTCGCGCTGCCCAGCGATTTGCCAGCTGATCTCCTGGGCCGTCGCCCGGACGTGGTGGCTGCCCGCTGGCGCGTGGAGGCAGCGGGGAAAGACATCAAGGTCGCGAAAACGAAGTTCCTGCCGAACATCAGCATCAGTTCGCTGGCCGGCTTGCTCGCGCCCTCGTCGATGAACCTGTTCTCGCTGCAGAACCGCTTCTACACGATTTCGCCGGCGTTGAGCCTGCCGATCTTCGAGGGTGGTGCGTTGCGCGCCAATCTCGCCGGCAAGGACGCCGCGCGCGACATCGCGGTCGCCCAGTACAACCAGACGCTGGTGCATGCGATCAACGAGGTTGCGGGCCAAGTCGATGATCTGCAATCGCTGTCGGCGCAGGTGCAGGATGCGGAGAACGCGCGCGCAAGCGCCAACGATGCCTACGCGCTGGCGATGAAGCGCTATCGCGCTGGCGTGGGCAACTATCTCGAAGCGTTGAGTGTGCGACAGGACCTGATCACCGCCGAACAGCAACTGGCCAGCTTGCAGACCCGTCGCGTCGGCGCATGGGCCACGCTCAACGAGGCGCTCGGCGGCGGCTTCCGGCCGGCCGCTGACGCGCCGTCGCTGGCTGCCGCACCCCGACCGGCATCCGACCTTCACGCGCATCAATCCCCGGCACATCAACCCCAGGCACATCGATGACTTCTCCCATCAATCCCAACCCCGTCACCGAAGACGACACCGCGGCGCAACTGAAGGCCAAGCGTTTGCGCAAGCGGCGCTGGCTGCTGCGCGGCCTGATCGGCGTGATCGTCATCGTCGGCATCGGCTGGGCGCTGTATCACTTCCTGGTGGGACGCTGGTACGAAGGCACCGACGACGCTTACGTCGACGGCAACGTAGTGCAGATCACGCCGCAGGTGCCGGGTACCGTGATCAGCATCGGCGCCGACGACAACGATTATGTGCGCGAAGGCCAGACGCTGGTGAAGCTGGATCCCTCCGACGCCGATGTCGCGCTGGCGCAGGCCGAAGCAGCGCTGGCGCAGGCGGTGCGCAAGGTGCGTGGCCTGTACAGCACCGTGCACACGTCCAAGGCCGACGTCGCCGCGCGCGAATCGGCGGTGCAGCAGGCCCAGGCCGACTACAAGCGCCGCAAGGGGCTGGCGGACTCGGGCGCGATCTCGGCCGAGGAACTGGCGCATGCACGCGACGCGCTGACCACCGCCCAGAGCGCACTTGCCGCCGCGCAGGCGCAACTCGCCACCACCAACGCGCTGGTGTCCGATACCAAAATCGCCACCCATCCGGACGTGAAGGCCGCGGCCGCCGCGGTGCGCGCGGCATGGTTGAACGATCAGCGCACCACGCTGGTGGCGCCGGTTTCCGGCTACGTCGCCAAGCGCACCGTGCAGGTCGGCCAGCGCGTGCAACCCGGCACGCCCTTGATGGCGGTGGTGCCGCTGCATCAGGTCTGGGTGGACGCGAATTTCAAGGAAACCCAGTTGCAGGACATGCGCATCGGCCAGCCGGTGACGCTGACGTCCGACGTGTACGGCGGCGGAGTGACCTATCACGGTCGCGTGGCCGGCCTCGGCATCGGCACGGGCAGCGCGTTCTCGCTGCTGCCGGCGCAGAACGCGTCGGGCAACTGGATCAAGATCGTGCAGCGCCTGCCGGTGCGCATCGAACTGGACGCCAAGGATCTGGACAAGTATCCGTTGCGGATCGGCTTGTCCATGGACGTTTCGGTGAACCTGCACAACCAGAAGGGCCCCATGCTGGCGAAGAATGCGCCGCAGCATCCGGTGTTCAGCACCGACGTGTACGCGCAGGATCGCGCCGAAGCGAACGCGCTGATCGCGAAGATCATCCACGCCAACAGTGGTCCGATCGCCGACAGCGCCGAGGCCAAGGGCGCCGCGATCGCGAGACATTGATGCGATCGTCCCTGATATCGCAACGCTAGGATTCCATGGCCTCTACCGCAGCCACCGCGGCAGCCGGCAGTTTCGGCGAATTCCGTCCCGCCAGCCTGCCGCTGGCGACGCTCGGATTGTCGTTGGCGACGTTCATGCAGGTGCTGGACATCACCATCGCCAACGTGTCGCTGCCGACCATCGCCGGCAATCTCGGCGCCAGCCTCACGCAATCGACCTGGGTGATCACCTCGTTCGCGGTGTCCAACGCGATCGCGTTGCCGCTGACGGGGTTTCTTTCACGGCGCTTCGGTGAAGTGAAATTGTTCGTGTGGGCGACTGCGCTGTTCTCGATTTGTTCGCTGGCCTGCGGTTTCGCGACCAGCATGGGCGAACTGGTGCTGTTCCGCGCCTTGCAGGGCGCGGTCGCGGGGCCGATGTATCCGCTCACGCAAAGCCTGATGGTGTCGATCTATCCGCGCGAAAAACGCGGCATGGCGCTGGCGATCATCGCAATGATCACGGTGGTGGCGCCGATCGTCGGGCCGGTGGCGGGTGGCTGGATCACGGACTCGTATTCATGGCGATGGATTTTCTTCATCAACGTGCCGATCGGCATCGTCGCGTGCGGCCTCGTCGCGGTGCAGATGGGCAAGCGCGTCGAGCAGTTGCGTCGCGCACGCATCGACTGGGTGGGCGTGGTCACGCTGATCCTCGGCGTCGGTTCGTTGCAGATCCTGCTGGACAAGGGCAACGATCTCGACTGGTTCCATTCCACCACCATCATCGTTCTGGCCATCGTCGCGACGATCTCCCTTTCGGTGTGGGTGATCTGGGAGCTGACCGACGACGAGCCGCTGGTGGACTTGCGCCTGTTCCGGCACCGCAATTTCGCGGCGGGCACGCTGGCGCTGATCCTCGCGTTCGCGCTGTTCTTCTCGATCTCGCTGCTGCTGCCGCTGTGGTTGCAGAACGTGCTGGGTTATACCGCGCTGTGGTCGGGTCTCGCGGCGGCGCCGATCGGCGTGATCCCGATCCTGCTGACGTTCTGGGTCGGGAAATACGCACACAAGTTCGACTTGCGCTGGCTGACCGCGTTCTCGTTCGCGGTGATGGGCTTCGTCTGTTTCCGTTTCGCCAGTTTCAACACGGAGGTCGACTTCTGGTCCGTGGCGCTGACGGAATTGATACTGGGCCTCGGCATTGCGCTGTTCTTCATGCCGATCCTGACGATCCTGTTGTCGGATCTCCAGGGCCATGAAATCGCGGAAGGATCGGGTTCCGCCACCTTCCTGCGTACCGTCGGTGCGAGCTTTGCCGTATCCATCGTGACCTACCTGTGGTTGCGTGGCGGCGTGCTCAGCCACGCGAATCTCGCCGAGCACATCA
>DATFGT010000084.1:0-5454 GCA_035249175.1 Rhodanobacteraceae bacterium | reverse complement strand
GCGGTCGCCGACGTACTTCAGCAGCGGCTGGTACTTGGCGCGCAACGCGTTCCAGTCGTAACCATTCATGCTGGTGACGTAGAAGTAGTCGCGATAGCGCCGCCACACGTCGTTGAAGATTTCGGCGTACTCGGCCTTGGGGTCGACCCGCATGAACAGGCCGTCCAGCTTCACGTCCTCGGGTTTCGGCTTGGGCGCGTCGAGATCGATCCGCTTGTAATCGTCGCCGTCGTGCACCAGCAGCGTGGAACCATCGGCCGACAACGCCAGCGGCGCCGCGCCGCCACCGCCTTCGCCGCCCGCGCCACCTTGCGGCTTGTACGTGTACACGTCGCTGTCTTTCCGATCCTTGAACGACCACGCATGCACCTTCAACGGCAGCGCACTTTCGCGGCCGAGGAACGGCGCGCCGGCGGTCGCGTAAAGGATCGCCTTGGGCGTGATCGCGAGCCACTGGACGTTTTCGGGGTCGATCGGCGCACGCACCAGGCGTTGCTCGAGGCCGTCGAAGTCGATTTTGTCGTTGACCTGCGCCGCCGGTTTCGGCTTGGCCTGCTTGCCGTGTTCGCCCTCGCCCTTGCTTGCTGGCGCGGAAGAATCCGGTGCGCCTTCATCACCCGCGGCGCTGTCGTTGCGCGGCGCGAACGGATTCTTGACATCCTTGCGCAGCGCATAGGCAAGGATCTGGGTGGTGCGGTTGGTCGCGTAATCCAGTTCCACGCTGGAGAACTGCGGCGACCATTCGCGGTCGCCAAGGAAGTACAGGTATTTGCCGTCAGGCGAGAAGGCCGGCGCCATCGCGTCGGCGTATTCGCGTCCGAGCTTGACGGCTTTTCCGGAGCCGAGCTCGTACACGTACAGCCGCGACAACTGCGTGTCCTTGTCGGTCAGGGAATACGCAAGGTAATGCCCCCCCGGCGACCACGCGTAGTCGCGCCTCGACACACCGGGATCCTGCGCGACCACCTGGTCGTTTGCATTGGCCGAAGTGCCGATCACGTGGATGCGGTTGCCCGAATCCACGAATGCGAGATGCTTGCCGTCGGGCGACCATTGCGTGTTGTACAGGCGGCCGATCACGCCCTTCGTCAACATCACCGGATCGGTGCCGTCGGCATCACGCGCCCACACTTCTTCCTCGCCACTTTCATCGGAGATGTAGGCAACGCGCTTGCCATCGGGCGACCAGGACACTTCGCGTTCGTGCGCCCCCGGCGTGTGGGTGAGATCGAGCGTGATGCCGTGTTCCAGCGGCATGCTGAAGACGTCGCCGCGCGCGGTGAACGCCGCACGCTTGCCGTTGGGGCTGAGCGCGTAATCCTCGATGAATTTCTTGACGCTGCGCTCGGAGGCACGCGAGGCGACGAGGTCGCTCGGAACGTGAATGGTCAGCGCGCGGTCGGTGTTGTTGCGGGTGTCGAAAACATGCAACGCGCCGGTGACCTCGTACACGATCTGCCCGGCGGCATCGCCGCTGGCCCAGCGCGCGTCGTCGGTTTTGTAATCCGTCAGTTGCGTGGTCTTGCCGTCGCTGGTGTCGTAGCGATACAGATTCAAATGCGGACCGCGATCGGACAGGAAATAGATGTCCTTGCCGATCCACACCGGGTCACGGTCGGTGTTGGGATCGTTGGTGATGTTCTTCGCCGACTTCGAGGCAAGGTCGTAAATGAAGAGATCCTGCGCCCAGCCGCCCTTGTAGCGGTCCCAGTCGCGGAAGTCGCGGAACTTGGGCGAATACACCATCTGCTTGCCGTCCGGCGAAAACCGCGCGGTGCCCGATTGCGGCATCGGCAGCACACTCGGCAGGCCGCCGGTGACGGCCACCGTGAACACGCGTGGATCGGAGATGTTGCGCGAATCCCGCCACGAACGGAACAGCACGGATTTCCCGTCGGGGGTCCAGCCGTATACCTGGTTGTCGAAGCCCCAACGCTGCGGCAGCGGCCCCATCGCCGGATAAAAGGTCAACTGGATCGGTTCGCCGCCGCCCGCGGGCACCACATACACCTGACTGTCGCCGCCGTACTGGCCGCTGAACGCGATCTGCCTGCAGTCGGGCGAGAAGCGGGCAGCCATTTCCAGGCCCGGCCCCGCGGTCAGGCGCGTCGCGACGCCGCCTTGCGTCGACGCGGTCCACAGGTCACCCGCATAGGTGAACACCACGCGATCGCCGCACACATCGGGGAAGCGCAACAGGCGCGTGCCCTCGACATTCGCGGACGCGGTTGCCGGAGCGGCAGTTGCCGCCGTCGCAGGCGGCGTGACCGCCGTGGCACTGGCGGATGACACAGGCGCCGATGCCTCGTTCGACCCGGCAGAAGGCGAAGGAGATTGCGAGCAGGCCACCAATCCCGCGCCGGCCAACAGCGCGCATACCGCCAGAACGGACTTGCGAATCGTGGATGACATGTTGCGCCCCTCGTGTCGTGGCGTTGAATGGCCTGCTATACCGGGATTCCCGGCCGCGCGCCACTGCGGGGAGTCATGGTCAGCCCAATCCAAATTGCCGATGAAGATTTCCCCCATCGAAGTCAAAGGAGGTCTGTTTTGCTCGCCATCCGGGGGTCGCGAAGCGATAACCGGCCTGTATTTGCAGGATTGCAAACGCACTCCGGCTTGCGCCGGAATGGCGAAAGTGGAAAGGTGTTGATCAGGCCTTTTCAAGTGATGCTCTGCCAGCCACCAGACGCCATGACTTGCGGCACGGATGGCACCCTCCGCGCAATCAAGGCATCATTGATGGCCCGCTCTCCCCCGCCCTCGTGCGCTCCCGGAGCCCGAACTTGAGTCAAGCCCAACGGTTCTATCTCACGATCGCCAACCTCGCTCAGGCGCGCGGCCCCGACCCCGACCTGTCGTTCCACGGATCGTCGCCGCAGAGTTTCGCCGAAGCCCTGCAATCCGCGCTGCGCCAGCAGGTCCTGTTCCAGAGCTGGAAAGCGAAGCAGCCCGATCCCGACGAAGTCGATCAATCGCTTGCGCCGGTCGATCCCGCCGCCACCGTCACCGCCGAACTCGATGACCTGCACATCGACGTGCAAGTGGTCACCAGCCTGACCCACTTCGTGTTGCGCCATCGCCTGTTCATCCTGATCGGCCCCAACTGGCAGTTGCGCGACGTCGCAGCCGCCTGATCCGCTCCCCTCTGCTGTGCCAGGAGTTTTGCCATGCCATCGCTTCACCATCGAACCCTCGCGCTCGCCTGCTGTGCCCTGCTCGCCGGAACCGTCGGCGTGACCGCACACGCCGCCGTGCACGCGGCCAGCGCCACCACCGCCAACCCGTTCTCCAAGGCTTCGACACTGCCGTTCGAAACGGCCGACTTCAGCAAGATCGAGAATTCGGATTTCCAGCCCGCCATCGAGGCGGGCATGAAGCTGCAGCGCGCGGAAGTCGAAAAGATCGCCGACAACCCGGCGGCACCCACGTTCGAGAACACCATCGTCGCGATGGAAAAAACCGGCGCGATGTTGAACCGGGTGATGGCTGTGTTCGAGTTGCTGGCCGGCGCAGACACCAACCCGACGCTGCAGAAGGTGCAGGAAGTCGAAGCGCCCAAGCTGGCCGCGCACCAGGACGCGATCTTCCTGAACCCGAAACTTTTCGCCCGCATCCAGAAGCTCTACGACCAGCGCGCCACGCTGAAGCTCGATCCGGAATCCGCGCGCCTGCTCGAATACGACTATCAGCAGTTCGTGCACAACGGCGCCAAGCTTTCCAGCGCCGACAAGGCCAAGCTGAAGCACTACAACGAACAACTCTCGACGCTGTCGGCGCAATTCCAGAACAAGCTGCTGGCCGCGGACAAGGCTGGCGCGCTGGTGGTGAACGACAAGGCCAGGCTCGACGGTTTGTCGCCCGGTGAAATCGACGCCGCCGCGCAGGCCGCCAAGGCGCGCAAACTCAATGGCAAGTGGGTGATCCCGCTGCAGAACACCACCCAGCAGCCGGCACTCGGCTCGCTGGACAACCGCGACGTCCGCCAAGCGCTGTTCGAACATTCGTGGACCCGCGCCGAGAAGGGCGACGCCAACGACACCCGCGCCACCATCGAGCAAATGGCGCACCTGCGCGCGCAAAAGGCCAAGCTGCTCGGCTTCGACACCTTCGCCGCGTGGAAACTCGAAAACCAGATGGCCAAGACGTCGTCCGCGGTCATGAGCTTCCTCGATCAATTGGCGCCGCCCGCGGTAGCGCGTGCCGAGGCCGAGGGCAAGGATCGCCAGGCCATGATCGACAAGGACCAGAACAAGGCGGGCAAGCCCGACTTCAAGCTGGCCGCGTGGGATTGGGATTACTACGGCGAGCAGGTGCGCAAGGCCAAGTACGACTTCGACGAATCGCAGGTGAAGCCGTACTTCGAGTTGAACAACGTGCTGGAGAACGGCGTGTTCTACGCCGCCAACCAGCTCTACGGCCTGACCTTCAAGGAACGCAAGGACATCCCGGTATGGGAGCCGAGCGTGCGCGTGTTCGAAGTGTATGACTCGAACGGCAAGCCGCTGGCGCTGTTCTACTGCGACTATTTCAAGCGCGACAACAAGAGCGGCGGCGCGTGGATGAGCAACCTCGTCACGCAGTCGAAACTGCTGAACAAGATGCCGGTGATCTACAACGTCGCCAACTTCACCAAGCCCGCCCCGGGCCAGCCCGCGCTGCTGTCGTTCGACGACGTGATCACGATGTTCCACGAGTTCGGCCACGCCCTGAACGGGATGTTCGCCGACCAGGAATACCCGAGCCTGTCGGGCACCGTGCCGCAGCGCGACTTCGTCGAGTTCCCCTCGCAGTTCAACGAACACTGGGCGCTGTACCCGACCGTGTTCGCGCACTACGCCAAGAACTACAAGACCGGCGCACCGATGCCGAAGGCACTGGTCGACAAGCTCAAGAACTCGCAGCTCTTCAACAAGGGCTACGACATGACCGAGCTGATCTCGGCAGCACTGCTCGACATGTCCTGGCACACCATTTCGCCCAGCGCACCCAAGGTGAGCGACGTGGACGCGTTCGAAGCCAAGGCGCTCAAGGACAACCACGTCGACTTGAGCTACGTGCCGCCGCGCTACCGTTCCAGCTACTTCTCGCACATCTGGGGCAGCGGCTACTCGGCCGGGTATTACGCGTATCTGTGGACCCAGATGCTGGCCGACGATGCCTACGGCTGGTTCGAGGAGCACGGCGGCCTGACCCGCGCCAACGGCGACCGCTTCCGCCAGATGGTGCTGTCGCGCGGCAACACCGAAGACCTCGCCAAGATGTATGCCGCCTGGCGCGGCCGCGCACCCAACATCGACGCGATGAAGAAGGGTCGCGGGTTGGAGCCGCCGAAGCAGTAGGAGCGGCCCATGGCCGCGACCGGATTCGCCTGATGATTAAAAGAAAAGCCCGCTTCGGCGGGCTTTTCTTGTTTGGGGCATCGATCAGTCGGCGGCGCCTGACAACTAGGCT
>DATFGT010000083.1:0-39607 GCA_035249175.1 Rhodanobacteraceae bacterium | reverse complement strand
GAACAGGGCAACGTGCCGCTGGAAGCGGGCGACGCTGCCGGCGGTGGTTCGCTGCTCGGGGGGTTGCGAAGAAAATCGCTCGCCGGCAGCGCCTTGGTCGAGTTCACTTCGCAACTCGGCATTCTCCTGCACGCCGGACTGCCGCTGGATCGCGCGTTGCAGATGCTGCTGGAATTGCCTGAGGGCGAACGCGCGCGTCACGTGGTCGAGCGCGTCCGCGATCGCGTGCGCGGCGGCGCCTCGCTGTCGCGCGCGATGGAAGAACAACACGGCGTGTTCCCGAAGTTGTACCTCAGCATGGTGCGCGCGGGCGAAGCCGGCGGTGCGCTGGATGCAGCGTTGCTGCGGTTGGCCGATTACCTGGAACGCGCGCGCAAGCTGCGCGAAAGCGTGATCGGCGCGCTGGTGTACCCCGCGTTCCTGCTGTTCGGCGTGCTGGGCTCGCTGGTTCTGTTGCTGGCTTACGTGCTGCCGCAGTTCGTGCCGATCTTCCACGACATGAACGTGCAGATCCCGCTGATCACGCGGGTGCTGATGGCTGTCGGCACGTTCCTGCACGATTGGGGATTGCTGGTGCTGGCCGCGGTCGTGATCGCGGGCTTTTGGGCGTCCGCGCGGATGCGCGACCCCGAAACCCGACGGGCGTTCGATGCGCGATTGCTGCGCGCGCGGGTGCTGGGCTCGCTGTTGCTGAAAGTCGACACCGCGCGCCTGATGCGCACGCTGGGTTCGCTGCTGAAGAATGGGGTGTCGCTGCTGGCCGCGTTGGGCATCGCGCGCCAAGTGGTCTCCAACCACGAATTGTCGGAACAACTGGAACCGGCAATCGAAGCGGTCAAGGGCGGCGATTCGCTTTCGCACGCGCTGTCCACGCATACCAGTTTCCCGAAGCTCGCGATCCAGATCACCCTGGTGGGCGAGGAATCGGGCACGCTGGACGACATGCTGTTGCGCGCGGCCGACACTTACGACGGCGAGGTGAAAAGCGCCATCGACAAGATGCTGTCCGCGCTGGTGCCCGTGCTCACGATCGTGATGGCGCTGCTGGTGGCAGGCATCATGCTGTCCATCCTGCTGCCGTTGCTGAGCCTGACGGGAAGCATTCAATGAGGGGGCATCGCCGAGCTTGAAATATTGTCGTTTCATTGAATGATCATGTCCCCACAACCCCCGCTGCGCGTTGCGCAGCTGCCCCCTTGACTCAAGGAGGCGGAAAATCGCCAAGCTCATACGAGGACGTTCCATGATGGTCATCCATCCTTCAAACGGATCGCAATGCAAACGCGGCTTCACGTTGCTCGAAATGCTCGCCGTGATCGTGCTGCTGGGCATCGTTGGCGTGATCGTGGCGCGCTCGGTATCAGGCCGCGTCGATACCGGAAAATGGGACGCCGGCAAGATCGGCGTCACCAAGCTCGACCAGGATGTGCAGGCCTACGCGCTCGACAACGGGTCGCCGCCGAAGGCACTGGACGACCTGATTACCAAGCCCCTCAACGCGCCGTCGTGGAACGGCCCGTATGCGAAACCCGCGGACCTCAACGATCCATTCCGACATCCGTATGGATACGTCTATCCCGGCAAGCACGGCCAGTACGACATCATGTTCTACGGCCGCGACGGCAAGCCCGGCGGCGAGGGCATCGACCGTGATTACGGCAATTGGCAATAGGGTGGTGCGATCGCGCGCGCCACGCGCGGCCGGTTTCACCCTGATCGAAATGCTGGCGGTGATCGTGCTGATCGCGATCGCCGTCACGGCCACGGCAGTTTCGCTGCGCGGCCGCTCGCGTGGGCAACTGGAAGCGTCCGCGCAACGGGTGGCGGCGGATCTGCGCGACACCCGCACCCGTGCCATGGCGAGCGGCAGACCGCAGTGGTTCACCATCGATCTCCGCGAACATGCGTGGGCCGCGCCGGGGCGTGATCCGCGCGCGTTTCCCGCCGACGCGAACGTGCGCGTGACCTCGGCGGCGGAAGAGGCGGACAGGGCCGGCATCGCGCGCATCCGCTATTTCCCGGACGGCAGTTCCAGCGGCGGCAACATCGTGCTGAGCGACAACCGGCGCAGCGTGCGCGTGGACGTCGATTGGCTCACCGGCGCGGTGACTGTCGCGCGCAATGGGACATCACCGTGAGTCGGGGTTTTACCCTCATCGAAGTGCTGGCGGCAATCGCATTGCTGGCCATCGCGTTCGCGGTCGGGCTGGGTGCGCTGGGCAAATCCGCCCACAACGCCGCCCACAGCGCGGCGCTCGATACCGCGGTCGAGCGCGCGCAAAGCCTGTTGTCGGAGCAGGGGCTGGAAGCGCCGCTCAAAAATGAAACGCGTTCCGGGATCTTCGCCGACGGCATGCGCTGGACCTTGAAGGTGCATGGGCTGCCAAGCTCGCCGCCATCTTCGGGTGCGGCCGGTGGGGTGGCGCTGCAACAGGGCAACGTGATGCTTGCGCAGGCGCCCGGCATCGATCTCTACCAGCTCGATATCGCGGTGCAGTACGGTGTGGGTCGCACGCTGCGGCTTTCCACCCAGCGCGCGCAGGCCGCGCCACCGAGCCCGCAATGAGGCGCGTCCGGCACGCCGGTTTCACGTTGCTGGAAATCCTGCTGGCGCTGGCGCTGCTGGCGCTGGTGATGCTGAGTGTTTGGGGTGCGATGGCCAGCGCCACCCGCATCACCCATGCCGCGGATGCGGTGATGGCGCGCAGCGAAAACGTGCGCACCGTTCAACAGTTCCTGCGCCGCTATGTTTCCGCCGCGCAATTGCAGCCGTACCTTGCTGAAGGCGACACACGTGCGCGGATGTTTGCAGGCGACGCGACGTCGATGCACTACGTCGCGCCACTGCCCATGCAGTCGGGCCATGCAGGGTTGTATGTGCAGACGATCAGCCTTCAGAAGAACCCCTCGGGCGGCCTGTCGCTCGAACTCGCGTACCAGCCTTACACGGCCGACGCGCCGGAAACGGCGAACCCCGTGACGCATCTTCTGCTGTCGGAACTGCGGGGCGGCAAGTTCCAGTACCTCGCGGCCGCGGCGTTCGGCAAGCCGGCGGCGTGGCGCGACGACTGGCAGGCGGTGAACGGTTTGCCACTGGCGGTGCGCATCCACCTTGATGCCGGGTGGCGCGCACGGGTGCCGTTCCCCGACATGGTGATTCCGCTGCGCACCGGCGAAGGCTTCGGGGTACAGATGGGCGGTGAGCCATGACCGGGCACCAGCGCGGCACCGCCTTGCTGCTCGTCCTGTGGGTCACGATACTCCTGGCCGCGCTGTTGATCGGTGTCGCCGCCGCATCGCGCAGCCAGAGCCAGGCTTCGCTCTATGGGACCGAACGCGTCCGTGCGGAGTTGGCAGCCGAGGCTGGACTTGCGCACGCGGTTGCGGGCTTGCGCGCACCCGATCTTCCTGGTCAGTGGGTGCCGGATGGCCGGAAGTACAGCTTCGACTTCGACGGCGCCAAGGTCGTGGTGCAGGTGGTGGACGTGAGCGGGCTGGTCGACCTCAACGCGAGCGCGCCCGATCTGCTGCGGGATCTGTTCGAGGCGGCCGGCCTGGATCGCACGCGCGCCGACCAACTCGCGAACACGATGGTCGACTGGCGTGGCGATTCGCCGAACGGTCAGGGAGGTGGACTGCCTCTTGCTTCGCGCAACCGTGGCGGGAACATCCAGTCGCGCGGTCCCTTCCGCGCGATCGAGCAGTTGGCGCGGTTGCCGGGCATGAATGCCGATCTGTTCTCCAGGGTCGAAAGTGCGGTGACGGTCTTTTCCGGACGCAATTTCCCCGATGCGTCGTACGCGTCGCCGTTGCCGCTGGCGGCCCTGAAGGGCACGGGCGAAAACCAGGCGCGCGCCATGGTCGAGCAACGTCGCACCCGCCCGGCGCAGCGCGGCGCCGGCAATGGACGTACCTTCGGCGGGGTCGCCAACGGCCCTCTGGTCGCGGGGTATGGCGGCGTGGTCGAACGCGTCTTCAGCACCGCGACCATGCCCGATGGGACACGGGTGGGACTGGATGTCACCTTGCGCTTGGCGTTGACGGGGACCCAGGCGCGCCCGTACAAAGTGTTGGACTGGCGCGCCGACTGGGCGACGCCCTGAAACGGTTCCCATGATGACGACAGCAGGCGCACAATCCCTGGAACGCGCAAAGCTGACTTGGCGGCGTTCGCCGGTGCCCGGCTTCCTGCGCTGGTGGGGCGGTGAATTGACCGCAATGCTGCCTGCGCGATGGCGTGCGTGGGTGCGGCGCGGGCCGGACGTGCTGTGGCTCAGGGAGGTTTCCGGGGCGGCGGTGACGGTTTGGCGGGCGCGCACCGGAGCGACATTGGCCGCGATTGCGCCGGCGCTGCCCTTGGACGTCCAGCGCACCGAATTTGCGCAGGCCTGTGCAGGGATCGACCCGGACGATCGGCGCCTGTTGCTGGTGGTGCCGGCATCCCAAGTGCTGTATCGGCGGCTGGTGATGCCCGCCGCCGCCGCGGCCGATCCCCGCCGCGTCGTGGGATATGAGCTGGATCGGCAGACGCCGTTCAAGCCCGAGCAGGTGTACTACGACGTGGGCGTGAGTGCCGATGCGGCACCGGTGGGGCAGGTGGCACTGGATCTGTACGCCGCGCCCAAGGCGCAAATCGATCCGTTGCTGGAGCGCTTCGACGCGATCGGCGTGCATCCCGACGCGGTGGATGTGCAGGCTGCCGACGGTACGCTGGCCGGTATCGACCTGATGCCGCCGGCGCAGCGGCCGCGCCGGGTGGATCGCCGTTTTCGCGCCAACCTCATCCTTGGCCTGGTCTGCATCTTGCTGGCGGTGCTGGTGCTGTCGCAATGGCTCGCCAATCGCCGTGCGGCGCTCGCGGACATGCAGGACGAAGTGCAGGCGATGCGCGCCAAGGCCATGCAATCGGAACAACTGCGCGCGCAACTGACCGGCGCGCTGGCGGCGTCGAAGTTCCTGGTGAAGCGCAAATCGGAAAACCCGTCCGCGCTGGCGGTGCTGGACGACCTGACCCGGCGCCTGCCTTCCACTGCGTGGCTGGACGCGCTGACACTGGACGATTCCGGCGGACTCGACATCAAGGGCGAAGCTGCCAAGGCGGCGGCGCTGGTCGATACGTTGAGCAGTTCCAGGCTGCTGCAGGAACCCAAGCTGCAAGGCGTGATCCAGCCCGATCCCGCCACCGGCAAGGAGCGCTTCGAACTGGTCGCGCGCGTGCGCCAGCAAGGTGGCGCCGATGGCCATTGACGTGAAACGCCGGATGGCGCGGCGTCTTTCGCCCGCGCAGTCGCGCCTCGCCGCGATCGTGCTGGCGCTGGTCGCCTTGGCGATTGCGTATTTCCTGCTGCTGCACTGGTGGTTCGTCGCGCCGCTGATCAGCGTGGACGGTCAGATGCAGGATTTGCAGCAGATCCACGCAAAGTACGCGGCCGCGATCGCCGAACAACCGGAACTGCAAAAACGTGTGGCGAAGCTGGCACAAGGCGGCGCATCGGTGGACGCGTTCCTGTCCGGAAACGATCCCAGTGCGGCGGCCGCGAACCTTATCCAGCGCGCCACCGACGTGGTCTCGGCGCATGCCCGCGAAGGTGCAGGTTGCAGCATGCCATCCAAGATGCCGATCGAGCAGGACACCGGCAGCGAACCGTTCCGGCGCGTCAGCGTCAGCATCACGCTTGATTGCGGCGTGCAGCCGCTGGCCGCGGTGTTGCACGATTTCGATCGCGGCCTGCCGTACCTGTTCGTGGACAACCTGACGGTGGCGCGTTCGCCCAGCAGCCGTCTGCAGGCGCAACTCACCTTGTCCGGCTACTTGAGGCCCGCGACGCCGTGAACGCCGCCGACCGCCGCCGCCTCACGCCGACCTTCGGCATCGTCGCAGCGATCCTGCTGCTGCTGTTGATCGCCTTGTGGGCGGGCCTGGGCCGTGGCGCCCATTGGCACGGCAATGCCGCGCCGTCGCGACTGCCATCGGTGGGGACCGCCGCGCCGGCACCGGCGGTACCGCCGCTGGATCAATTCGCGGAGGTGTGGCAACACCCGCTGTTCAGTCCCACCCGGACGCCCGAGGCGGCCGCGATCGGCGAGGGCGGCTCCAGCGGCGATCTGGAGTTGACCGGCGTGATCATGCTGCCGCACCTCAAGATGGCGATCCTGCACGACAAGAGCAACGGCAGGGATTACCGCGTGGTCGAGGGCCAACCCTCGCGCGACGGGCCGGTGCTGGTGGAATTGCACCCGCGCAGTGCGGTGGTCGAGGTCTCCGGGTCGCGCCAACAGTTGCAATTGATTCCGGGACCCGCGCCGGATTCGAGCGCGCCCGCCGCGAATGGCTTCCCCAATCCCGGCGAGCCGGAGCAGGAGGCCCCCAGCGCGGGAAGCGGCGCATCTGCTATGGTCACCCGCCGCGGAATACCGGGTTCGGGCGGGCAGCCCACGAGCCGGTCGCCGAAGCTGGCGACGGGTTCGACATCTGCCGAGGCGCGCGCCCGGGCGCTGAAGGCGCGCATCGATGCGCAACGGCGAAGGGCGGCGCATCATGGCGGCGGCTGACGCAGACCGGTTGTGGAGTGCATGACGTGTACAGAAAGCTTGCCGTGCTGGGGATCGCCTTCGCTGCCGCGCTGCTGGCGGGTTGCGCGCCGCAGATCCGCCAGGACAACGACTACAGGTTGCAGCGCGAGGCGATCGCGGGTACCCACAAGCCGGTACCCGAACCGCTGAACGTCGGCACGGAACAGCAGAACCAGACCCTCGCCAACGCCACCGCGCAGGAAAACCATTACGGCACCGGCGTGTTCATCAATCCGCCGAGCCAAGCCAGGCCGGGTGCGGGCACCAACGAAGGCGGCACCATCACCTTCAACTTCGACAACCAGCCGGTGCAGGCCGCGGTCAAGGCGATCCTGGGCGACGTGCTGCACGCGAACTATTCGATTTCGCCCAACGTGAAGGGCACCGTGACCTTCGCCACCTCGCAGCCGGTCACCGAAGCCGAGGTGCTGCCGATCCTGCAGATGCTGCTGTCGTGGACCGGCAACGCGCTGGTCCAGCAGAATGGCGGCTATCTCGTGGTGCCGGTGGAGCAGGCCGCACCCGGCAACCTGGTGCCCGGCCTCGGCGCGGTGGCGCCCGGCACGGGTTATGCGGCGCAGTTGTTCCCGCTGCACTACGTGTCCGCGGAGGCGATGCAGAAGCTCCTGAAGCCATTCGCCGACCCCAAGGCGTTCCTGCTGGTCGATCCGGTGCGCAACCTGCTGGTGATGGGCGGCACGCCCGACGAGCTTGCCAATTACCAGCGCATCGTCCGAACCTTCGACGTGGACTGGTTGCGGGGCATGTCAGTGGCGGTGATCCCGCTGCAGCACGTGCAGGCCGAAGATCTGGTCAACCAGCTCCAGACGCTGTTCAGCGAGCAGGCCGGCGGTTCCGCGCCGACGACCGGCAACACTTCCGGCAACGCGATGAACATGGTGGCGCCACGCTCGGAGAATCTTTCCGGCATGGTGCGGCTGATCCCGCTGAAGCAGAGCAACTCGCTGGTGGTGATCACGCCGCAGCCGTCGTACCTCGACGAGGTGCGCAGGCTCGTCACCACCATCGACAACGGCGCGGGCAATGCGTCGGGCCTGTACGTCTACAACGTGCTGAACGTAAAGGCTTCGGATCTCGCCAAGCATCTCAACGAATTGTTCGGCAACAGCACCGGCAACCAGCAGAATCCGGCCGGCGCGGTGGCACCGGGCTTTTCGCCGCTGGAACAGTCGGCGCCCGGCAGCCTCGGTTCGCAACAGGGCTTCGGAAGCTTCTCGCCCGACGGCGGCAATTTCTCGGGCGGACTTGGCAGCAATGGCGGTGACGACCTCGGCGGCGGAAGCTTCGGTGCGGGGATGGTCTCGGGTGCTACCCAGACCCGGCGCCAGCAAACCGCGGGGCAAGGCGCATTCGCGTTCACCACCAGCGAAGGCGTGCGCATTGCCGCGGTCAACGAGAACAACCAGTTGCTGATCCGCGCCACGCCCGGTCAGTGGGAAAAGCTTTTGCCGGTCATCGAGCGGCTGGATGAGAAGCCGTTGCAGGTGCAGATCGAGACCAAGGTGCTGGAAGTCACGTTGACCGGGGAATTCCAGTTCGGCGTGCAGTACTACCTCGGCGGCCTGATAGGCACCCAGCCGGGATCGCCGCCCAACACCAATGAGTCGTATCACCGCCATCAGGGCGCGGTGGGCCTGGGTGGCGTGCAATACAACGCCAGTGATGCGCTGTTCTACTCGTTCGCGGGCAACAAGTTGCAGTTCGCGATCAGCGCGATGGAAAGCAGCGGCGATGCCAAGGTGCTGTCGGCGCCGTCCACTGTGGTGCTCAACAACCAGGAAACCACCTTCAAGGTGGGCGAAAAGATCCCGGTGGTGCAGACCTACCTGGTGCCGGGCGTCGGCACCGGCTCCACCGCCGACAACTTCAATGCCGGGCAGGTGCAGTACATCGATACCGGCGTGCTGCTGGATGTGGTGCCGCGCGTCAGCCCGGGCGGACTGGTGTACATGGATATCCAGCAGGTCGTCAGCAAGCCCACGACCCAGGACAAATTCGGGAACTACACCATCACCAATCGCGCGCTCAGCACCGAAGTCGCCGTGCAAAGCGGGCAGACCGTATTGCTGGGCGGCCTGATCCAGCAAACCGACACGACCCAGGACAACGGCGTGCCGTTCCTCAACCGCATCCCGGTGCTGGGTCGGCTGTTCGGCACCACCGATCGCAACCGCAGCCGCACCGAACTGATCGTCTTGATTACGCCGCGCATCATCCGCAACCCGGAGGATGCGCGGCGCATCACCGACGAATACCAGACCCAGTTCGAATCGCTGAAACCGATCCTGCCGTCATCGCCGGCTGCGGACAGCGGCTCGCAGAACCCGGTGCCGCCGCAGGTCCCCGCCCAGCCCCTCCCCGCGCCGGAGACCCCGGCGCCCGCCACGGCGCCATCGCCTGCCGGCACACCCGTTGCGGCGCCGGTCGCCGCTACCGGTTATTCGCTCGATCTCGGCGCTTATGCGGTTCGTGCGAATGCCGACCGGCTGATGGCGCGCGCCCGCGCCCGGGGCTATCCCGCCACCGGTACCGATGGAACCTGGGAAGGCAAGTCCGTTACGCGCGTGCACGTGGGGCCGTTCCCCAGCCGCGCCGCTGCGGAGGAAGCGCGCGAAAAACTGCGAATGTTCGATCCAGACCTGCGGATCACGATCCAGGCTGGCTCCGGGAGCTGAGGGTGCGCCGGCGCCGGCGGACGCGCAAGAGTAGGATGGACGCGGTCGATCCGTTGCGGTTGCAAGGAGGCCGTCATGGCCGTCATGAAACGCGTGGCGTGGTTGTGGCTGGCTTGCTTGTTGTTGCCGGCCCTGGGCGGCGCGCACGGCGGGATGGATGCCGCGAAGCGCAGCGTCGAAGCGAGCATGCTGGTCACCGGTGAGATTGCGGTGAATTCAGACGGCAGCGTGTACGGCTATTCGCTGGATCATCGCGACAAGTTGCCGGCGCCGATCATCAAACTGATCGGCGAGGCGCTACCCCACTGGAAGTTCACGCCGGTCAAGCTCGATGGCAAGGCGGTCTTGGCCAAGGCATCGATGTCGTTGCGCATCGTCGCAAAGCAGCTCGATGCCGAACACGATGCGATCAGCATCGAGAGCGCGGCATTCGGGACGGAAACGGCCCAGTCCCACACGACTTCGGAGTGTGCCAATGGCGCGTGCCTGGCTTATCTCGAAAAACGGTCGCCCAGTTATCCGGTCAGTCTCGTCCAGAATCTGGTGAGCGGCACGGTCTATCTCGCGGTCGAGGTCGATCGGCAGGGAAAAGTCGCGCAGGTGGCGGTCGAACAGGTCGACTTGCGCCGGCTTGCAGACGAGACGACGCTCGGTCGATGGCGGCGTGAATTGGGCCGTGTCTCGATGGAGGCTGCGCGCAAATGGACGTTTCAGATTCCGCGGACCGGCATTGAGGCCGGCCAGGATCATTGGGTCGTGACCGTTCCGGTCAACTACAGCATCGGTATTCCGGGGGAGAGGAAGACAATCGGTGAGCCCGGATACGGGCAGTGGGACGTCTACGTGCCGGGCCCGGTGAATTCGATACCGTGGGCAGAAGCGCAACGTGGACAGGTTGCTTCGAAAAGGGGTGCCGATGCCGTTCCGGACAATGGTGTTCCGTTCGTCGCGGATACGCGTTTCGTGTTGCTGACGGCGCTCGGTACGGACAGCCGGTCGAGGCCTTCGCCGGAAACAGCGCCGGGGCAGGGCTGAAGCAGGGCTTCGCCCAAGATCGATAGCCTCGGCCGCCAAGCGCCTGCGCGCATTCATTCATTGTCGACAGATTGCATATCGTGGCATGTTGGTCGTGCGGCCGTGGGCGGCAACGTAACATCAGCCTCGACAAGGAGGCATTGCGATGAAAGGCGTCGCCTGTTTGTTGCTGAGCATGCTCGTTGCGGCTGCTGCCTGCGCTGCGGAACCGCACGTCCAGGCAAGCATGGTGGTTACCGGCGCGATCACCGTGAATCCGGATGGCAGCGTCCAGAGCTACACCGTGCATGAGCTGGACAAGTTGCCGCCTGCGGCGCGCCAGATTGTCCAGGCGACGGTGCCGGGTTGGCAGTTCGTGCCCATCATGACGAATGGCAAAGCCGTTGCGGCGGAAGCGGGCATGTCGCTGCGGATCGTGGCCGACATGATCGACGGGACGCATGCCAGGATCCGCGTGGCCAGCGCCGCATTCGGTTGCGAGGCGGGATCTGCGCGTACGCTGCTGCCCGATGAATGTCCGAAAGGCTCGTCCGTGTCGTATGCTCAGCGGCGACCACCGGATTATCCAATGGACGCCTTGCAGGCACGGGTGGGTGGCGAGGTGTTTCTCGTTCTGCGGATCGACAGGAACGGGCATGTCTCGCAAGCCGCTGCACGGCAGGTCAATTTGTATACCGCGACCGGCCAATCGGCGCACTACCGCAAGGTGCTGGCAGATGCGTCGCTGCGTGCGGCGCGCCGGTGGCATTTCAATATTCCGACCACCGGTCCGGAAGCTGCAAAGGACCATTGGGCCGTGCAGGTGCCGGTCACCTACTGGATCGGGTGGCCGGGTTTGGCGCCCGCCCGTCATTACGGCGAGTGGAACGCCTATATTCCGGGGCCCGTGCAGGACATTCCGTGGGCGGCTGCGGACGACGCTGCGGGTGGCGGCTCCGACGCGATTGCCGGAGCGGGTTTCCCCTTTATCCGGGACACACGATTTGTGTTGAAGACGGCATTGACCGACGGCCATGCGCATTCCTGATCCACTGGCGCAAGCAACGCGGCTCCAGGTGACGGTCTTGTACCGCAGCCCGGTTGGGGTTGCTGATGTCGCTAGACTGCGCGGATGCCCTCATCGCTGACATCCATCATCATCGTCGCAGCCGACAGTGGCGCCACGTTGCGCGAATGCATTGCGCGCGCGCTGGGTTCGAGCGTGCCAGTCGAGCTGATGCTTGTGGACAATGGTTCGCGCGACAGCGTGCCGCAGGCGATTGCGCGCGCATATGACCACGACGATCGCGTGCACGTCGTCTACAACCATGCCAACCTCGGATTCGGGCCGGCGGTGAACGTGGGTGCGCGACAGGCGCATGGCGATGCCTTGCTGGTGTTGAATCCCGATTGCATGCTGGAACCCGACACGCTGGCGCGGATGCTGGATGTTCTGCACGCGCACCCCGATGCTGGTGTGGTCGGCGCGGTCGTGTGCGATGCGGACGGCGCGCCCGACCCGGCGTCGCGGCGGCGCGACCCGTTGCTGCTTCGGTCGTGGAATGAAATGACGGGGCGTGCGAAGCGCGAGTTGGAGAATGCGCGTTTTGAAGGTGTCGACGTGCCCGGAGTGATTCCCGAGGCAACGGTGGAAGTCGAAAACGTGTCCGGTGCGTTGATGCTGCTGCCGCGCGCGGCATTCGAGCGGCTGCGCGGGTTCGACGACGGTTACTTCCTTCATTGCGAGGACCTGGACCTGTGCCGGCGCGCGCGCGATGCGGGTTACAAGGTTCTGCTGGCCGGAGAGGTGCGCGTGCGCCATGCGAAGGGGGGTTCCAGCGCGCATCGTCCGGTGTTCGTCAGCTACCATAAGCATCGTGGCATGTGGCGCTGGTTTCGCAAATTCGATCCGGCCGCGCGCAAGCCACTGACGCGCGCGCTGGTCGCCAGCGGCATCACGGCGCACTTTCTCTCAACGGCACCGTTTCTGTGGCTGCGCCGCGCCAACCGCCCATGACATCGCATCGGAAGCAAGCATGATCCGCGAAATCCTGAAAATGGGCGATCCGCGCCTGCTGCGCGTGGCTCCCCTGGTGCCGTCGACGATGTTCGGTACCGCCGAATTGAACGATCTGATCACCGACATGTTCGAAACCATGCAGGCCGCCGACGGCGTGGGTCTGGCTGCACCGCAGATCGGCGTGGACCTTCAACTGGTGGTGTTCGGCTTCGAGCATTCCGACCGCTACCCGGACGCACCAGAAGTGCCGCGCACGATCCTCTTGAATCCGTTGGTCACGGCGCTGTCGCGCGACATGGAAGAAGGCTGGGAAGGTTGTCTGTCGGTGCCGGGTCTGCGCGGGGTGGTGGGCCGGCATTCGTTGATCCGCTACCAGGGCGTGGACCCGAGCGGCACGCCAGTCGACCGCACGGCCGAAGGTTTCCATGCGCGGGTGGTGCAGCACGAGTGCGATCACCTGATCGGGCGGCTGTATCCCTCGCGCATCACCGACTTTTCGAAGTTCGGTTTCATCGATGTACTGTTTCCCGAGGAAGCCGGCCAGCTCGAATGATGCGCGCCGCGTGCCGTGTCAGGCGCTCAGTTTCCCCGCCTGTCCGCGTAGCGCGTCGAGTTGGACGTTCCAGTCCGTGAGCCGGTTGCGTTCCTGCTCGACCACCGCTGCAGGCGCGTGATCGACGAAGTTCGCGTTGCCGAGCTTGCCTTCACATTTCTTGATCTCGCCCGCAATGCGCGCAATTTCCTTGGCCAATCGCGCACGTTCGGCGTCAACGTCGATCAGGCCCGCAAGCGGAATCAAAATGCGCAGGTTGCCCACGACGGCGGCTGCGGCCGCGGGTTCCGCGTCGTTGGGCCCAAGCCAGCGCGGCGCTTGGCAGCGCGCCAGAAATTCGATCTGGCTGGCAAATTTCGCCACGCGACGCCGATCTTCCGCATCGCCGTCGGCCAGCAGCAGCGGGATGGTCTTGCCCGGCGCGATGTTCATTTCCGAACGGATCTTGCGCACGCCGGTCAGCAGGGCCTTGAACCACTCGATCTCGGCACTGGCCGGTTCGTCGACGGCGAATTCGTCCGCGCGCGGATACACGCGTTCGAGGATGCTGGATTCTTCCAGGTCGAGTTGCGGCGCCACGGATTGCCAGATTTCCTCGGTGATGAACGGGATGATCGGGTGCAGTGCACGCAGGACGGTTTCCAGCACCACCAGCAACGTGTGGCGCGTGGACGCCGCGGCTTCCGCGTCGTTGCCGTTCAATGCGGGCTTCGACAGCTCGAGGAACCAGTCGCAGTATTCATTCCACACGAATTCGTACAACGCCTGCGCAAGATGGTCGAAGCGGTACGTCGCGAAATGTTGTTCGACTTCCGCGAGTGTTGCGTGCAGGCGGGTGAGAATCCAGCGCTCGGCTTCCGTTTTTGCTGTCCCTTCTCCTTCCGGCAGAAAGTGGCGCGAAGCGCCGGATGAGGGTTCGCGGCTCCTTGCGAGTTCCGGATCCTCACCCCTGCCCCTCTCCAGGGGGGGGAGGGGTTCAATATTCATCAGCACGAACCGCGCCGCGTTCCACAGCTTGTTGCAGAACGCCTTGTAGCCTTCGGCGCGCTTCAGGTCGAAGTTGATGGTGCGGCTGTAACTCGCCAGCGCGGCGAAAGTGAAGCGCAGGGCATCGGTGCCGATCGCCGCGATCCCGTCGGGATAATCCTTGCGGATGCGTTTCTCGACCTTTTCGCGCACCTGCGGAATCAACAACGACTTCGTGGATTTTTCGACCAGCGCAGGCAGCGTGATGCCGTCGATCAGGTCCAGCGGGTCCAGGGTGTTGCCCTTGGACTTCGACATTTTCTGGCCTTCGGCGTCGCGCACGATCGCGTTGATGTAGACTTCGCGGAACGGCACCTGCTTGGTGAAATACAGGGTCGTCATCACCATCCGCGCGACCCAGAAGAAGATGATGTCAAAACCGGTGACCAGCACCGCGCTCGGCAGGAAGATCTTGTCGGTTTGCCAGTTCGCGACGGCTTCGCCGCGGTCATTCTTCACCGATTGATCGGATGGCCAGCCCAACGTCGAGAACGGCCATAGCGCCGACGAAAACCACGTATCAAGTACGTCGCTGTCCTGCCGTACGGCGGGGTTCAACCCGCCGTTTTCGCCGCGCAACTCCGGGTAGTGCGTCAGCAAATCCGCTTCATCTTCCCCGACGAAGATGTTGCCCGCGTCGTCATACCACGCGGGGATACGGTGGCCCCACCAGAGCTGGCGGCTGATGCACCAGTCCTGGATGTTGTCGAGCCATTGCGTGTACGTGGTCGCCCAGTTTTCCGGGACGAATTTGATGTCACCATTGCGCACCGCATCCAGCGCCGGCTGCGTGATCGCGGCGCGCCCCTTGTCAGACGTGAGGTCCACGAACCATTGGTCCGTGAGCATAGGCTCGATCACCGCGTCCGAGCGCTGGCTGACCGGAACCTGCAGCTTGTGCGGTTTGCTTTCGACCAGCCGGCCTTCGGCTTCAAGGTCGGCAAGGATGCGCTTGCGTGCTTCGTAGCGGTCGAGGCCGCGATATTTTTCCGGCGCATTGCCGTTGACCTTCGCATCCAGTGTCAGGATATTGATTGAATCCAACTTGTGCCTCTGTCCGATCGCGTAATCATTGAAGTCGTGCGCCGGCGTGATCTTCACGCAGCCGGTGCCGAATTCGCGATCGACGTAATCGTCGGCGATCACCGGGATTCCGCGATTCGCGAGCGGCAGGCGCAGGCGCTTGCCGACGAGCGCCTTGTAGCGTTCGTCCTCGGGGTGCACTGCGACGGCGACGTCGCCCAGCATGGTTTCCGGACGCGTGGTCGCGATTACGACGTGATCCGGTGCGTCAGCCGTCGTGCCGATCACGTCATAACGGATCGACCACAGGAATCCATCACGCTCAACGTTGTTGACTTCGAGGTCCGACACCGCGGTCATCAGCACCGGATCCCAATTGACCAGCCGGTTGCCGCGATAGATCAGGCCCGCGCGATACCAATCGACGAAGACTTTGCGCACGGCGGCGGACAGGCCTTCGTCCATGGTGAAACGCTCGCGCGACCAGTCCACCGACGCACCCATGCGATGCATCTGCCGCGTGATGGTGGAACCCGATTCCTGCTTCCACTGCCACACCCGTTCAACGAATTGCTCGCGCCCCAAGTCGTGGCGCGTCTTGCCTTCTGCCGCAAGTTGATTCTCGACGATCTTCTGGGTTGCGATGCCGGCGTGGTCGGTGCCGCCCTGCCACAACGTATTCTTTCCGGACATTCGCGCGTGCCGGATCAATGCGTCCATCACGGTCTGCTGGAACGCATGCCCCATGTGCAGCGTGCCGGTGACGTTCGGTGGTGGCAGCAGGATCGAATACGGCTCGCCCTTGCCGGACGGCTTGAAACAGCCGGCCTCTTCCCACCGCGCGTACCACTTCGATTCGATCTCTTTCGGGTCGAAACTCTTGTCCATCACATGGTCCCGGGTTCCGCGCCCAGCGCGGTTTGCAAGGCAAACCCGCATTCTAGCGACGCGGCGCGTGTGCTTGTGGACAGGGAAATGACATTCCTGTCTTTTCCGGGCACGTCCCACGCGCAAGGACTGCGCGCGGAATCAAGACGGGAACGGCGAAGTTAGCGCGTCGGGCGCGAGTTGCCTACGGCGTCCATTTGCGATGGGCGTGGATCGACATCACCACGCCAAACCCGGTCAGGAGGGTGATCGCCGAAGTGCCGCCGTAGCTGACCAATGGCAGCGGTACGCCGACCACGGGCAAGAGGCCCGAGATCATGCCGCCGTTGACGATCACGTACACCATGAATGCCAGTCCGAAGGAGCCAGCGACGAGTCGCGAATACGTGTCGCGTGCGTTGGCGGCGATCCACAGGCAGCGCCCGACGATGAACGCGTACACCACCAGCAGCACCAGCACGCCGACGAGCCCGAATTCCTCGCCCAGTACCGCGAAGATGAAGTCGGTGGTGTGTTCCGGCAGGAATTCCAGCTTGGATTGCGTGCCCTGGTTGAAGCCCTTGCCGAGCACACCGCCGGAGCCTACCGCGATCATCGACTGGATGATGTGCCAGCCGGTGCCCAGCGGATCGTTCTCGGGATGCAGGAACGTCATCACCCGTTCGCGCTGGTAGTCGTGCATGAAATGCCACGCGACCGGCGCGACGGCGGTGATCCCGGCCAGCATCGCACCGATCTTCCACCACTGAAGGCCGGCGAGGAACAGCACGAACAAGCCGGATGCCGCGATCAACAATGCCGTACCGAGGTCGGGTTGCTTCCCGACCAGGATTGCGGGGATGCCGATCAGCACGCCGATCGCGATGATGTCGCGCCAGCGCGGCGGCAGCGGGCGCGGGTGCAAATACCACGCCGCCATCATCGGCATCGCCAGCTTCATGAGTTCGGAAGGCTGGAAGCGGATCACGCCGAGATCCAGCCAGCGATCGGCGCCCCGGCCTTCACCGAGCACCATCAGAACGATCAGCAGGAAACTGCTCAGAAGGTAGAACCACGGCGTCCACGCGCGCAGCAGCGTCGGCGGGATGCGCGACACGGCCAGCAGCAGCAGCGCGCCCGCGACAAAGCGCGCGGCCTGGCCCAGCACCATCGATCGGTCGAGGTTGCTGGCGCTGTACAACACGGTCAGTCCGATCAGCGCCAGCACCAGCAATCCGATCGCGAGCGGCAGATCGATCCGCGGACGCGAAAATATGCGCCGCCCGATCCGGAGCGCACGTCCGCTGAAGCTGGCGACCAGTTCATTCATGGCGTGCTGGGCCCTTGCGCGCCCGGTTGCGTAGCGATCGCGGTAACCGGCACCGGCGGGCGTTCGGACGGCGGTGTGTCGGCCAGCCACTGGTTCAACATCTTGCGCGCGATCGGCGCCGCCGCGCTGCCGCCCCATGCGCCGTGTTCCAGCGCCACCGCGATCGCGATTTGCGGATGATCCGCGGGCGCATAGCAGATGAACCACGCGCGGTGGCGCTCGGCGAGGTACTCGAGATTCTTGTTGGTGTTGTAGGCGTTGGTGGTGCGCGAATAGCGCTCGGCGGTGCCAGTCTTGCCGGCGATCAGGTAAGGAAAGTCCTTGCCGACACCCGCTTGGTAGGCGGTGCCGAGCGGGCTGTATACCACGCCCAGCATGCCCTGCCTGACCGCTGCGAGATCGGCGGGATCGTGGGTGATCTGCACGGGCTGCGGTTGTGGATAGGCAACCTCCGGCGCTTTCAAGCCATCACTGGTCGCGGCAAGCAGATGCGGGGTATGCGAAAGCCCACCGCCGGACAGGGTGGCCAGCGCGTGCGCAAGTTGCAGTGGCGTCACCATCCAGTAACCCTGACCGATACCGGCGATCACGGTTTCACCCGGATACCACGGCTGCTTGAAGGTCTTGCGCTTCCATTCCGGCGAAGGCAGCACGCCGCCGGTTTCGTCGGGCAGGTCGATGCCGGTAGGGCTGCCGAATCCGAATTTGGCCATCCACTGGTCGAAGCGTTGGATGCCCATCTGGTACGCCAGCGAATAGAAATACGTATTCACCGACTGGGTGATGGCCTGCACCAGGTCCACGCGGCCGGCACCGTAACGCGTGTCGTCACGATACCCGCGTGACGAACCGGGAATGTAATACGTGCCGGTCGACAACACCGTGTCGGTTGCTTTGCGCAGGCCGAGTTCGAGGCCGCCCAAACCGATAAACGGTTTGACCGTGGAGCCTGGTGGATAACCTCCGCGCATTGCGCGGTTGAGCAGCGGCTTTTCCGGATCTTCCAGCAATGCGGAGTAATCGGCTTGGCTGATGCCATTGACGAACAGGTTGGGATCGAAACTCGGTATGGTCACCATCGCCAGCACGTTGCCGTTGCGCGGATCGATCGCGACCGCAGCGCCGGTCTGCCCGCCGAGCGCGGCGATGGCGGCCCTCTGCAGGCGTTCGTCGATGGTGAGATAGAGATTCTTGCCGGGCTTCGCGGCCACCCGCTGCAGCACCCGCAACGGACGTTGGTTGGCGTTCACCTCGACCAGCTCGTATCCCGGCGTGCCGTGGAGCAGATTCTCGTATTCCTTTTCGAGTCCGGTCTTGCCGATGTGCGTGGTGCCGGCGTAGCGGTCGGGATCGAGGCGTTGCTGTTCCTTCTCGTCGATGCGGCCCACATAGCCGATGACGTGCGCGAATTCGTCCCCGTAGGGATAGTTGCGCGTCAGGTACGGATTGATGCTGACGCCCGGGAACTGCCATTGGTTGATCGCGAAACGATCACGGTCGCTTTCGGTCACACGGAATTTCAGCGGCACCTGCTCGAACGCGCGGTGCTGTTTGAGGCTTTGCTTGAAGCGCTGGATGTCATCCTGCGTCAACGGCACGATCGCGGACAGCCGCTGCAGCATGTCGTCCATATGCTTGACCTTGTCCGGGATCACATCCAGCCGGAAGGCGGGCACGTTGTCGGCCAGCAGCCGGCCTTCGCGGTCGTAGATCAGGCCGCGCGGCGGCGGCAGGTGTTTCAGCCGCACCCGGTTGGCCTTGGCGCGCGTGGAGTATTCGGTGTGCTCGAATATCTGCAGGTACACGAAACGGCCGGCCACGCCCAGCAACATCACCAGCATGATCGCGAAACCAGCCAGCGCACGGCGCCCGAAGCGCGCGCGTTTGGCGCGTTCGTCCGGCAGTTCGCTGCGCGCGTTCATGTCGCCTTCGCGCCCTTTCCGCGCAGGCGGGTGTTCACGTCGTCCAGCAACAGGAACACGAACGGCCAGACGGCGGCGCCCACCGCCGGCGCCAGCCAGGACAGCGCGGGCATTGGTGCGTCACCCGCGAACGCGCGGATCAGCGCCTGCAACACATGGTTGTTGAGCAGCAGCAGCCACACCGCCAGCGCCTGCTGCCACATGGGAAAGAAGCGCAAACGCGAGCGGAAGCGCAGCACGATGAACACCAGCACCGCAAGTCGCAGCGCCTGGTCGCCCAGCAGCGCACCATTCAGAAGGTCGGCCGCGAGGCCAACACCGAATGCCAGACCGACGCTCACGCGATCGGTTGCCTCCAGCGACCAGTAGATGAGCACCAGCGCCGGCCAGTACGGCTTCAAGGGCTGGATCAGTGCGGGCAGCGGCATCAGCATCAGCAACAGCGCCAGCGCGATGCCGATCCAGAAGGCCCAGCCTTGTGCGCGCACGCGATTCACCGGACGGCTCCGGCGGGCTCGGCCGGTTGGCCTTGCGATCGCGCCCGGGCGGTCGGCGCCAGCGAAGCCGGCGGTCCGACCTCAGGCGCCGGCGCGGGTGGACCGATCGGGTCGGGCTGGTCGCGCAGCAGCAGTACCTCGCCGCTGCGCTCCAGTTCTGCTGCGGGCTTCGCCAGCGCTTCCATGAACATGCCGGACGCGTCGCGCTTCAATTGCGCAACGGTGCCCACCGGAAAGCCCGCGGGAAAGCGTCCGCCCAATCCCGATGTCACGAGTTGGTCGCCGACTTTCACGTCCGAGGACAATGGCAGGTTCGGCACCACCAGTTGCGCCGTGTCGCCGGTGCCGTGCGCGATGCCGCGCAGCCCGGTTCGCGCGATCGTCACCGGCACCGCATGGTCGGGATCGATCACCAGCATTGCCACCGATGCATGCGGCAGGGTCTCGATGATCTGGCCCATGACGCCGTGTGAATCGATCACCGTCTGGCCTACGTGCACGCCTTCGTCGGCGCCGACGTTCAACATCACCCGATCGCGCGTGGGGCCGAGTTGCACGTCGATCAACCGCGCCAACTGCGCGTGCATGCCGAGCAATTGCTGGGTGTCGAGCAATTGCTTCAGGCGCGCGTTCTGCCGGGTAACCGCGTGCATGCGATTGAGGCGCGCCTCGGCCAGCAACAGCGCTTCGCGGAGTTGCCGATTCTCGTCGATCAACTTGCTGCGCTGGGCGAACGCGGTGCCGGCCTGGTGGACCCAGTCGGCCGGCGCCGCGGCGATCTTGTAGATCGGCACGATCGCGGCGGCCGTGGCGTAGCGCGCCCGGTGCAGCCAGCCGTTGCGATGGTCCAGCACCATCAGCACCGCGGCCAGCGCGAGATAGGCGATCAGGCGCAATGTGCCCGCGGTCGCATCCGAGAAGATCGGAGTGGATTCCTTTTGCGGAAGCGCCATGGCAAAGCGTGGAGAGGAAGACTACAGACGAGTGTGGCGAGCGTAGATGGCCGCGATGCGGCATTGTGTCATGCTTTGCGCGGGGCCCGGGACCCGGGATCCGGCTCCGGAATGGGTTATGTGCGCTTTTCCGAATCTTCGGATCGGAGCGGGTGTTGTGAAAAGTCAGGCCATGGAAGGCCGTTCTGGAGCTGAAGACACTGATGTCTTCAGGTGTGCGACGTGCCGTTCGACGCAGCGTTCATGGACGAACGCAATTATTCGCTGGCAAAAAAATCGCTGCCATGCATGTCGATCAACTCCAGCGCGCGTCCGCCGCCACGCGCGACACAGGTCAGCGGATCTTCGGCGACCTGCACGTACAGGCCCGTTTCCTCGCTGATCAGCTTGTCAAGGTCGCGCAGCAGCGCGCCGCCGCCGGTCAGCACGATCCCGCGCTCGTGCACGTCCGAGCACAATTCCGGCGGGGTCTGTTCCAGCGCGGCCTTCACCGCCGCGACAATACCGTGCAGCGGCTCGCGCAGCGCTTCCAGCACGTCGTTGGAATTGATGGTGAACATGCGCGGCACGCCCTCGGCGAGGTTGCGGCCGGAGACTTCCATCTCGCGCACTTCCTTTTGGGGGTAGGCGCAGCCGATCTCGATCTTGATGCGCTCGGCGGTGGGATCGCCGATCAGGGTACCGTTGCTGCGGCGCACGTAATTGATGATGGCTTCGTCGAAGCGGTCGCCGCCGATCCGCACCGACTGCGAATACACGATGCCGTTGAGGCTCATCACCGCGACCTCGGAGGTGCCGCCGCCGATGTCCAGCACCATCGAGCCGCGCGCCTCGTGCACGGGGATGCCGGCGCCGATCGCGGCGGCCATCGGTTCCTCGATCAGGAACACGTCGCGCGCGCCCGCGCCTTCGGCCGATTCCTTGATCGCGCGGCGCTCCACTTGCGTGGAACCGCACGGCACGCACACCAGCACACGCGGGCTGGGGCGCAGGAAACGGCTCTTGTGCACCTGCTTGATGAAGTGCTGCAGCATCGCCTCGGTCATGGTGAAGTCGGCGATCACGCCATCCTTCATCGGCCGCACCGTGACGATGTTGCCGGGGGTGCGGCCCAGCATCATCTTGGCTTCGTTGCCGACCGCCGCCACCGAGCGCGGGCCCCCCGCGCCGCGATCCTGGCGGATCGCGACCACCGAAGGCTCGTTGAGCACGATGCCCTGGTCGCGCACGTAAATCAGCGTGTTCGCGGTGCCAAGATCGATGGAAAGGTCGTTGGAAAAGATGCCGCGAAACAGTTTGAACATGCGCGAACCGCCAGGGTGCGGGCCTGAGCGTCAGGCAGGAGGGAAAGAACGCGCCAGTCTAGTCATACAGATATGGCTCCGCAAGGGCAAAAACCGGCGCAAAGTCACACCTGGCGCGGCTCGGGTCGAATCCGGTGACGGGACCCGTTAGCATCGACGGCTCTGTTCGCGAGACTAAGGAATCCATCGATGCCGGTTGCGCTGATCTGCGGCTCCATGGCCTACGACACCATCATGGTGTTCGAGGATCGCTTCAAGAACCACATCCTGCCGGACAAGGTGCACATGTTGAACGTGTCCTTCCTGGTGCCGCGAATGCGCCGCGAGTTCGGCGGCTGCGCCGGCAACATCGCCTACAACCTGAAGTTGCTGGGCGAAGAACCCGTGCCGATGGCGACGGTGGGGCAGGATTTCGCGCCGTACCGGGAGTGGTTCAAACAACAAGGCATTCGCCTGGACCAGGTACGCGAGGTACCGGATACCTTTACCGCGCAGGCCTTCATCACCACCGACCAGGACAACAACCAGATCACCGCGTTTCACCCTGGCGCGATGATGCAAAGTCAGTTGAACCGTGTCGGCGACGTGGCCGATGCCGAGCTCGGCATCGTGGCGCCGGATGGCCGGGACGGCATGCTGCAGCATGCGGCCGGGTTCGCCGCGCGCGGCACGCCTTTCATCTTCGATCCGGGCCAGGCGATGCCGCTGTTTTCGGGTGAGGAATTCCGCGCCTGCATCGACAAGGCCAGCTACGTAGCCGTGAACAGTTACGAAGCCAGCCTGCTGTCGGAACGCACCGGCTGGTCTGAAGCAGGCATCGCCCAAAGGGTCGAGGCTTATATCGTCACCCATGGCGCGGAGGGTTCGGTGATCCACGCAGGCGGCGCGACCCATGAGATTCCCGCTGCCAGGCCGCGCAGCGTCGTCGACCCGACCGGCTGCGGCGATGCCTATCGCGCAGGGCTGATCCACGGCATCCTGCACGGACTCGATTGGCCGGTCGTGGGACGGATCGCGTCGCTGATGGGTGCCCTGAAAATCGCGCACCCCGGCACCCAGAATCATCGTTTCGATGCGGCGGGGTTCGCGGAGGAATTCAGGCGGCAATTCGGCCAGGCTTTGGGGTAAAAGAAAGCTGAACGGCCGCCGCGAACCTCTGTGGTTTCGTTCAGGCTGCCAAGCAACAATGCTTCCCGCGACTTCGGTACAGCCCCACAGGAGGCCATCATGCCCATTGCACGCAACTTCGTTCTCGCCGCGCTGCTGGCTGGCGCGCCATTGTTGTACGCCGGCACCGCGCACGCCGCGGGCGGGGAAATCAGCTGCCGGATGAGTTTCGAAATTCACGGTTGGTCGGCGTTCTACAAGACCTCCAGCGGCAGCGGCAATGTCACCTGCAGCAATGGCCAGCACATGACCGTGCACCTGCGCAGCAAGGGCGGTGGCCTGACCTTCGGCAAGTCCAGTGTCGAAGGCATCGGCAAGTTTTCGGGCATCTTCAGGATCGAGGAGATCCTGGGCACCTACGTCACGGGCGAGGCTCACGCCGGCGCCGCCGCGTCATCGCGCGCTACCGTGATGACCAAGGGCAACGTCTCGCTGGCCTTGAGCGGCACCGGCAAGGGCTGGAACCTGGGCGTCGATTTCGGCAAGTTCACCATCAGTAGATAACCGTGCGATCGTCCCTAGAGCGCAGCGTTTCCGGAAGATCGCGGGTGAATCGGTCGTTCTGGTCATGGGACACCAGAACGGCGTTCCTTGGCCTGACTTTTCACGTGCGAATGCGTTCGTCCATGAACGCTGCCCCGACCAGCATCGGGCAACCTTGGGGCAGATAGCATTTTAGATATCGGAACGGCCTTCCTTGGCCTGACTTTTCATAAAAGCGGCTTCGAGCGGGACTTCCAGCGCAGCACCTGATCAATGTGGCTGATGGGCCGGGATGAACTGCTTGTCCACCGCTTCTGCAAGCTGATCCGGTGGCAGCAAGCCCTGCGACAGGATGAAGTCGTTGAACTGCTGCAGGTTGAATTTGCCGCCCAGTGCGATTTCGGTATGGGCGCGCAACTGCAGGATGCGCGAGTAGCCATAGAAATACGCGGTGGCCTGTCCCGGCGAGCGAAACATGAAACGGTCCAGCTCCTCGCGCGCGAAGGCTTCAGAGATGCCGACGTCGTTGACCAGGATGTCGTGCGCGCGTTGGCGATCGATCAGGCCCAGGTTCAACATCGGATCGAGGAATGCACGCGCGGCGCGCAACAGGCGCAACTGCAGCGCGATCATCTGCCCGCCCGCGGGTTCGTGCGGCACCATCATCCATTCCGCGTACAGCGCCCAGCCCTCGACGTTCACGCTGTTGAACGCGAACAGCGAGCGCGCCAGCGACACGCCGTGCTCGACCATCGCGGAGAACTGCAGTTCGTGCCCCGGACGGCCTTCGTGCGCGGTCAGCGTCCACGCGCAGGCCTTGCAGGTGAAGTCGTCATACGCTTCGTTCTTGCCGTTGCCCGACGGCGGGTTGCCGAGCGGAAGTACAAACGCACCACGCTCGCCATGATTGTTGATCAGCGGCGGCGGGTCCATGTGCGGCGCGGGTTGCGCGGCGCTTTCGGCTTCGGACGCCAGGCGCATGATCATCTTGCGCTTGGGCAGCGTGACGATGTGTTGGTCGCGGATGATCGCCTCGATCTTGTCGATGACGGTCTGGTAATAAGGCTCGATGTTGTTGCGGTCGAGCTGCTGTTTCTTGAGATCCTTGATGACGGCGCGGTAATCGGTGGTGGGCGCGAAGCCTTCCGCCTTGGCGACATAGGGCGCCAGCGTTTCCATCTCCGACTGGATTTCCATGAAGGACTGTTCGGCCTGCTTGATCAGTTCCTGTGGCGGAATGTCGATGCCGACGTTCTTCAAATTGTCCGCGTAGATCGGCTCGGGCAGGCGCGCGTCGGTGCGCGCGCGGGGCAACACCGTCGACTTCACCCAAGCGCTGTAAGTGTCGAGCTGCTTTTGCAGCGTGTCCAGCGCCGGTCCCGCGCCATTGATCTTGTATTTCGCGTAGAGCTTGCGAATGCCGTCCATATAGCGCTGTGTATTGGCGAGGTTCTGCTCCACTTCTGCCTTGTACGGGCCCAGCAGTTTGTTGTTGCCGGCCTTGGCTTCGAACAGTGCTTCGGCTTCCTTGGTGACCGGCGTGCAGCCTGGGGTCATGCCGACGTAGCACTTCAGGCGCGCCAGCGCATGCGGACGGCGCGCGGCGGCGACCTGGTCCTGCAGCAGGACGAACTCGCCCTGGAAGATCGTCTGGCCGACATCGGTGTAGGGCAGCATGTACTGGTCCTGCAGCTTGCTGCTTTCGATGAAGCGGTCGGCTGCGTGGATCATGATTTCCAGGTCTTCGCGGACATTCGCATCGGTGGTTTTCGCAACGTCGGCCTGCAGCGTGTCACGTGCCCTGGTGAGCGCCTCCCGTGAACGCACCTCGACATTGGGCTTGAGGTCGATGACTTTGCCGTCGTAGCCCGGCAGGCCGAACCGCGAAGCGAATTCCGGATTGAATTCGGCGAGGGTTTTCAGCAGTACCTGCGCGTAAGCGTTGCTCTGCGCGACCCATGCGGGCGGCGGCACGGGCGCGCTGTCGGGACGCAGGTCCGGTTTGGCAGAAGAGGGCGGCGCGGCGAGCGCAACCGGTGCGGTGAGCACAAAGGCAGCAACGGTGGCAACAGTTCGCTGGAACATGATGGATCTCCGCTGGAGTCCATGGACACTAACACGCTTGTTCGGCCCGCGGGATGGGCCGAAAGTCAGCGGCAAGCGCTCGCTACAATCGCGATTTGCCTGCGCCAGAGGAATGCCTTTGTCCGGTCCCGGGTTGGTCGTGCGCGCCGGCGGCTGCCACTGCGGCGCCGTGCGTTTTGAAATCGAGGCGGCGCCGAAACCGCTGGTGCAGACATGCACCTGTTCCATCTGCAGGATGACGGGCTACGTGCACCTTACCGTGCCCGCGTCCCGATTTCGGCTGAACCGTGGTGCCGACGCGCTGACCGAATACCGGTTCAACACCGGCGTGGCGCGACACTTGTTCTGCAAGCATTGCGGAGTGAAATCATTCTATGTGCCGCGCTCGCACCCGCACGGTTACAGCATCAATGCGCGTTGCCTCGATGACGACGTGCTGGCGAACTGCCAGTGGTTGCCGCCCTTCGATGATGCCCATCGCGATGCCGCGACGGCTGCGGTCGCGCATCTGGCCGACGACTGAGAGGTCAGGGCACGAAAGCTTTTGAGTAGTTTGCCTTCAGGAACTTCGCGAACACGCTCGCGGGAACATCCACGGTTTGAGTCCCATATACGTAAGCCGCGACTTGGTACGGCGGGAAAATCAGCATGAGACCCGGACTCGGCGCATTCGGCGCGTTGCCGGGACGCACCGCGAACACGGAGTAATTGACGCGGGTGGGCTTGGTGCCATCGGCGAGCATCTGCAGCATGTTGGATTTCCAGCCGCGGATTGCCGTGGGCGAGCCCTCGCCGGGCTTGGGCGCATCCGCCATGAATTTCTTCAGCAGCGCGTCGTGCGCGAAATTGGCCAGCGCCTTGCGTGCCGCATCGGGATCGACGAACAAGTCATCCAGCGTGATCAGCTTGCCGGCCTTGCGATCGAAGACGAACGCCGCCTCGACGGGGATGGGATGCGCGCCGCCGGTGTCCTGCATGCCGGACTCGCGCACGCTGGTGAAAGCTGGCGTCGTTGCCGCGATCTTGAAATCCAGCAGCATTTCGAATCGTCGATTGGCGAATTCCGGCATCTGGGTCGGGTCGGGCATCGCCTGCATGAATTCACGCTTGGCGTTGTCGGCGGTGGCGCGCATTGCGTCGGCGAGCGGCTTTTCGTTGGCCGGCAAGGCAGGCAACATGACCGCGATCTTGTAGTGCCTGGTCGTTGCATGGTCGCCCGGCAGCCCCACGGTGGACGCGTTTGCCGGTGCGGCTGGCGGGATCACGGGTGCGGCAGCGCCGGGGGTCGAAGCCGGCGCAATGGCTGTCGTGGCAGCATTGCTTTCCTGGGGTTGCTGGCACGCCGCCAGCGTCATGGCGGCCAGTGCGGCGATCAGGCAGATTGGGGTGAACGATCTCATTGGTTTGCCCGGCGGAAACCAGGGCGAGTCTAGGTGGCTCGACGTTAAGCATTTGCTTGGCAATTGAGCTTTGCGATGGCCCGTGATGGCCGCGCAGATTGCTGCCGTGCGTGCCAATTCCCTCGCGTGCCTGCCGTCAGAATGGCCATCGCGCCTGACATTTCGCAAGCTGGATTCCCTATCATTTGCAAATGGACAGGTCTTCGAATCCTTGGCACCTGTGCGTGGCGCCGATGATGGATTGGACCGACAGGCACTGCCGGTACTTCCATCGTTTGCTCAGTCCGCATGCGCGCCTCTACACCGAGATGGTGACCGCTGCGGCGCTGGTGCGTGGCGATCGCACGCATCTGCTTGCCTACAATCCTGAGGAACATCCGGTGGCGCTGCAGTTGGGTGGCGCCGACCCGGTCGAGCTTGCCCAGGCCGCGCGTCATGGCGAGGAAGCCGGCTACGACGAGATCAACCTCAACGTGGGTTGCCCATCCGATCGCGTGCAGTCGGGACGCTTCGGTGCGTGCCTGATGCGCGAGCCCGAATTGGTGGCCGAGTGCGTGCACGCGATGCGCCAGGCGGTTCGGGTGCCGGTGACGGTGAAGTGCCGGATCGGCGTCGACGATCAGGACGACGATGCGGATTTGTTCGCGATCGCCGCGCGCCTGTTCGATGCCGGCGTGCGGGTGCTGGTCGTGCACGCACGCAAGGCGTGGCTGCAGGGCTTGTCGCCCAGGCAGAACCGCGAGGTGCCCCCGCTCAACTATCCGCGCGTATACCGGTTGAAACAGGAGATTCCCGATCTCCGGGTAATCATCAATGGCGGCATCGATGGGTTGCCCGCAGTACGCGATCATCTTTGCCATGTCGATGGCGTAATGCTGGGGCGATTGGCGTACCACGGTCCGTACGCGCTGGCGCGCATCGACGCTGCGCTGCATGGCGGTGAACCACCGGCGCGAGAGGCCGTGCTTCGACGCATGCGGCCGTATATCGAGGCCGAATGTGCACGTGGCGTGCGGCTGGCATCGATCACCCGCCACGTGCTGAGCCTGTATCACGGCGAACCTGGCGGAAAGGCGTTTCGACGCGTGCTATCCGAGCGCTCGCGGGCCGCGGACGCGGGGTGGGAATCGGTCGAAGCGGCGATCGCGCAGGTCGATGGCCGCGTCGTGCGCGCAGTCGCCTGATGGCACCCAGAACGGGGCCGGGCGGGGGTTCGGCCGGTATCCCGCCGATGTTCAGCACGAATTCAATGGGCTGCGGGATGATCGTTGCCTTGAGATCCGCGAACCGGGTGCCGATGGCCATGAAATACCGCAATCTTGCGATCGCGCTGACGGGCATGCTGCTCGCCGGGACGGCGCTTGCTGCGCGCAAACCGCCGCCGCATTCGGCACCGGCCGCGCGGGCTTCGCAGCCGGTGACGCTGGAGCAGGCGGTCAAGCAGGTGCAACACCAGACCCGCGGACATATCCTCGCAGCCGACACGGTGACGCGCGGCAAGGCCAACGTGTATCGCATCAAGGTCTTGACGCCGCAGGGGCAGGTGCGAGTGGTGCAGATGCATTCAAACGCGCGGACGCAATCCGATCCGGGCAAATCCGGCTCTGGTAAATCTGATTCTGATCAAGGAGGGCACTGATGCGCATCCTGTTGGTGGAAGACGAGGCGCCGCTGCGTGAAACCCTGGCCGCGCGCCTGAAACGTGACGGGTTTGCGGTGGATGCCGCCGCGGATGGCGAGGAAGGTCTGTATCTCGGGCGCGAAGTGCCGTTCGATCTTGCGATCGTGGATCTCGGCCTGCCCAAGCTGTCCGGCATGGAACTGGTGGAGATCCTGCGCAAGGAAGGCCACAGCTATCCGATCCTGATCCTCACCGCGCGTTCGTCGTGGCAGGACAAGGTGGAAGGCCTGAAATTCGGCGCCGACGATTACCTGGTGAAGCCGTTCCACGTCGAGGAATTGCTGGCGCGGATCAACGCGCTGGTACGACGTGCGTCGGGATGGGCCAAGCCGGTGCTGTCGTGCGGACCAATCCGCCTCGACACCACCGCCCAGACCGTGACCGTGGAAGGTCGGCCCACCGACCTCACCAGCTACGAGTACAAGGTGCTGGAATACTTGATGCTGCACGCGGGTGAGCTGGTGTCCAAGGCCGACCTGACCGAACACATCTACCAGCAGGACTTCGATCGCGATTCGAACGTGCTGGAAGTGTTCATCGGCCGCTTGCGCCGCAAGCTCGATCCGGAAAGCAGCATGAAACCGATCGAAACCGTGCGTGGTCGCGGCTACCGATTTGCGATCCCGCGCGATGAAACGGTAACCGAGCAATAGCCGCACGATTGCAGTTGCACGCCCAAGCCGTCCAGGGCGATGATGCAGGCGATCGCGGTTCGCACGGACCGCGCCAGGATCAGGGCCGGATGGTTTCGGTTTCCGAAGGCACGGCATCGCGCCGACCGCTGTCGCTGGTCTCGCGATCGACCATCGCCACGCTGCTGGTGCTGATCGGGTTTCTCGGCATCACCGGCTTCGCACTGGATCGCGCCTATGCGCACGCGGCGCTGGCGGGTTTGCGCGGGCGATTGCAAAGCTACGCGTATGCCTACCTCGCGGGCGTCGATATCGGCAGCCGTTCCGATCGCGCCTACCCGCCGGACATGGCACCTCCGAACCCGGATTTCTTGCGGCCCGGATCGGGCCTGTACGCGGTGATCATTGGCGAGAACGACTTTCACTGGGCCGCAAATTCCGCGTTGGGCCGTGACCTGCCCTTCCACGCCTTGCTGCCGACCGGCGTCACGCGTTTCGAAGGCCCGGTCGCGACCTCGGCGGGGGAGTTATACGTACTGAGCCAAGGCGTCGAATTGATTCCGCCCAACAACAGCAACAACAAAAGCTACCGGCTCACCGTTTACATTGCGGAAAACGAAGGCTTGTACCAGACCGGACTGACCGCGTACCGCCGCACCCTGTTCAGCTGGCTGGCGGCGCTGGGCCTGGCGCTGCTGGTGCTGCAGCAGATCCTGTTGCGCTGGAGTTTCTCGCCGCTGCGTCGGGTGGCGCGGGACATCGCGCGCATCGAGCGCGGCGGCGCCGAACGCTTGGTCGGGCCTTATCCGCGGGAGGTTTCGGCGCTGACGCGCGGCTTGAACCGCTTCATCGAAAGCGAGCGTGAACACTTGACACGCTACCGCAATACCCTGGATGACCTGGCGCACAGTCTCAAGACGCCGTTGGCGGTGGCGCGCTCGCGGCTGGAATCCGACGATTCCGAGGCAGACCTGCGATCCGGGTTGCTGGCGCAGGTCCAGCACATGGACCAGATCGTCGCCTATCAATTGGCGAGGGCCAAGACCTCGGGGCATTCGACGTTCGCGGCGCCGATCGCGGTGCAGAACCACGCCGAGGCGGTGGTGCGCAGCCTGGAGCGCGTCTACGCCAGCAAGAACATCCTGTGCGAGTTCGACCTCGATGAAAACGCGCGCTTCTATGGCGAGGAAGGCGACCTGCTGGAACTGCTCGGCAACCTGCTGGAGAACGCGTTCAAATGGGCGAACCACCGCGTGCTGTTGAGAGTGAAAAGCATCGCGCCGGGCAATCCCAAGGCGTGGCGGACGGGGCTGGACGTCCGGGTGGAAGACGATGGCCCCGGCATTCCCGCTGAGCAGCTGGAACGCGTGCTGCAGCGCGGCGTGCGCGGCGACGAGCGCGTGCAGGGGCACGGCATCGGACTCGCGATCGTCGAAGACATCGTTCGCGCGTATCGCGGCACGATGGAAGTAGACCGTTCCCCCGAACTAGGCGGGGCGTGTTTCCACGTCAGCTTTGCGGAGACGTGAGGTCCGCGAAGGGAGACAAGCCGTAAATGATTCAGTCAACTCCGTCGAAGCGGCTGTTGTGAAAAGTCAGGCCACGGATGGCCGTTGTGGTGTTCCGCAAATCCCGCCAACCGTTCGCTGGCGAAAACCACCGAATACGGCGATCACGGATGATCGCACTACTGAATGGAGCCCGGCAGCAACGACTGCCAGGTAGCCGGGCCGGGCTCGGCCGCCGATTGGATCGGAGCGGGATTGCGCGGTTTGGCGCTGGCCGTCGGGCCGTGGTTGCCTTGCGCAGCGTGCGGGGGCGACGCGGCGGCCGACGGCGTCATGCGCGGCACGGCGGGCGAAGAGTCAGGAGTTTCGACGGGGGCAGCAGTCATCACGTCGGGCTTGGACGTGGCGCCGGTCGGCGCATCGCGCTGTTGCAACACGGGTAACTGGGGAGCACCGTTTTCGGCAGCCAGCAACGGGCGATTCGGGCCATAATCGAACGCTGCCGCGGTGAGCGGCACGCCACCCAGCAACAATACCGTTACCCACACCGCCGCGTGTTTCATGACAGCCCTCGGAATCAGTGCATGTCGAACCCCCATCTTGACACATCCGAATCCCGGTCGCCAGCGAACGGGAAACAGGGCCGGACGGCGGATTCGGACATGCCGCGGATGCTCGTTTTGCTGGCATCCGGCGACGCGCTGACCGGGCCGGACCTGGCCTCGAAACTCGGGATTTCACGTGCCGCGGTATGGAAGCAGATCGAAGCCTGGCGCAGCGCCGGGCTCGAGATCGATTCGGGTGCACATGGTTATCGCATCCCGTATCGGCTGGAGCCGTTGCATGCCGATCGAATCCGGGCCGACTTGCCCACCGGGGCGCGACGCCGCATCGGGGTGCTGGAGAACCATTGGCGGCTGGATTCGACTTCCAGTGAACTGGCGCGCCGCGCGGCGGATCTGCCGGACTTGTCTTTCGTGTTTGCCGATTGGCAGCAGGCCGGGCGCGGCCGTCGCGGCCGGCAATGGCTGTCGCCGCCAGCGACCAATCTGCAGTTTTCCTGTTTGAAGCGCTTTGCGAGCGGCTACTCTGCGCTGTCGGGCCTGTCACTTGCGGCGGGTATCGCCGCGGCGCAGGCGCTGGAAGATTGTGGCGTGCGCGGGATCGCCCTGAAGTGGCCCAACGATCTGGTCCACGACGATGCGAAACTCGGTGGCATCCTGGTCGAATTGGGCGGCGAGTTCATGGGGCCTTGCCACGCGATCATCGGCATCGGCATCAACGTGCACCTGTCCGATACGGTGCGCGCGGCGCTGGGCCGTCCATGCGCGGATTTGACGAGCCTGCCCGGTGGAATGGCGCCATCCCGCAATGCATTGGCATCTGCGTTGATCGCCCGCCTGGTGGATGCGCTCGATGCGTTCGATGCCGCGGGTTTCGCCGCCTTCACGCAAGCGTGGGCAGGGCGCGACGCGCTCGCGGGGCGCAGGGTTCGCGTCGAAGGCGCGCATGGCACGTTCGACGGCATCGCGGCGAACGTGGATGCGCGTGGTGCACTGCAGGTGCGCACGCATGAAGGGATGCGCGTGATCGACAGCGCTGAAGTCACGGTGCGGCCGGAGTGAACGCGCGCGCCGGCGAAACATGGTTGCTCGATCTCGGCAATTCTCGGGCCAAGCTGGCCCGGCTGGAGCACGGCGCACCCGCGGATGCCACCGCGCTGGACTGGTTGCGGCCGGACTTCGCGGCGTGCGTGCGAGACCTTGTCGGGGCCTGGCCGCAGCCCGCGCGTGTCCTCGTCGCTTCGGTAGCACCCGCCGCGTTTGCCGATCGCATCCGCGCGCTGCTGCCGAGCGGCGTGGCCACCGCAACCGAATGGCTGCGCACGCCGAGGCGTGCGTGCGGCGTCGGCAACCGCTATGCAAAACCGGAACGCCTTGGCATCGACCGTTTCCTGTCGATGGTGGCCGTGCGCGCCCGCATGGGTGGCGCGGGCATCGTGATCGGTTGCGGGACGGCATTGACTTTGGATGCCGTTGCCGCGGACGGCGAACATGCGGCGGGCTTGATCGCGCTGTCACCCGGCCGGATGGTCGAAGCGTTGCGCAGCGGAACCGCGATCGCCGCCGCCAATCCGGATGCATTCGATGACGAGGGCGGTGACGACACCGCCGCGGCATTGCAGGCGGGTTGCTGGGCTGCCGCGGGCGCACTGGTCGAGTGGTTCGTCGCCCGTCAAGGTATTGCACGTGGCGAAGCGCCGGTATGGTTGCATGGCGGCTGGGCCGGGCGCCTGCAGGCATGGCTTGCGCGCGACGGGTTCAAGGCGCAATTGTTCGAAGACGCGGTGCTGCATGGCCTTGCGTTGTGGTGCGACCGTCCGTGATCGCCACCTTGCCTGACCGGGCGGCGTCCAGGTCCAGGTACATGAAGACCAGAACGCCCCTTCCCGGACTGACTTTTCAGTTTTGCGGTCATCCTTGATCGCGGCTACGTTGAACGCCATCGAATCCTTGTAGATTCGGCCCTGTGAATTCCAGAACGGCTACCGTGCCCTGACTTCTCACATGAGCCGCTTCGGACGAAGCGTTGAAACCGGAAAACCATGTTCGTTCGCTTGCTGTTCCTGCTGCTGGTGGCGTTGAATCTCGGCGCGGGCGCGTGGCTGTTGTTCGGGCGCACGCCGCAATCGCCCCCGCCGCCGGCAACCGACCCGGGCGTGCCCGAATTGCAATTGCTGTCCAAGGCGCGGCACGGCGCGCCTCTTGCGAAGCCTTCCGCGATTGGACCGGACGCGCCGAAGGCCCACGAAACGTGCAGTACGCTTGGTCCTTTCATGACCGCGATCGACATGCGCGCGGCGTTGCAAACGCTGTCGCCGCACGTTCCACGCATCCAGTACCGAGAGGAACAGATGCGTCGCTCGCACGGGTACTGGGTCTATCTGCCGGCCGCGTCCAGCCGCGAAAAGGCGCTGGACGAGGCGCGCCAGCTCGCCGCCAAGGGCATCCACGATTACTACGTGGTGACCGCGGGCGATTCGCAGAACACGATTTCGCTGGGCTTGTTCAATGACCAGTTGAACGCGCAGGGTCGGCTCGCGCAACTGCAGGCGCTGGGTTTTGCCGCCAAAGTCGAGCAACGGGTCGATACCGAACCTGCGTATTGGGTCGATTACGCCGTGCCGGCCGGCGGCAACTTCGGTTGGCAGGCGTGGCTACCCGGTCGCAATGACCTGAAATCGAAACCGGTCGATTGCTTTTGATGGCCATGCGTGCCACCCGCTGCGATTCGCGGCTGTTGCGAAAATCTTCAGGGCAGGCCGGCATGGCTCGGTTGCGGTTTCGTGGGCGCTGGCGAGCGAACGAAAATCGATAAGGGTGGATCGAGAACGGGAGCGTCACGTGGACGTTGCTGCAATAATGTCCATGAAGCGCCGGCATAGCTCAGTTGGTAGAGCAACCGCCTTGTAAGCGGTAGGTCGTCTGTTCAAATCAGACTGTCGGCACCAAATACCCGTCCAGTGCCATCTCACCCAATCCAGAAAACCTCGTGAAACCCGCTAACCACGCGGGTTTTTTGTTGCATGCCGTCCGATGTTGTCCCATTGCATCCAGCGGGATGTGAGAGTAACTTAGTGAGTGACTCGGCGGAAAATTCTGCCAGATTGTGAGTTACTCCTATGTTGACGGATACCAAGCTCAGGGCCCTGAAACCGCGTGGGAAGCTCTACAGGCGCGCCGACGCCGCAGGGCTGTGCATCGAGGTCCACCCGAGCGGCGCGCGCTACTGGCGCTTCCGGTATCGCCATGCTGGAAAGGCCAAAATGCTCAGCTTGGGCGTGTACCCCGAGGTGAGCCTGGCCGACGCCCGGGAGCGGCTGGAAGACGCGCGCCGGTTGCTCGGTTGCGGCATCGATCCCAGCGCGCAGCGCCGACAGGACAAGCTCACGGCGCAGTTTGCCGTGGTGAACGCCTTCGAGCCGGTCGCGCGCGAGTGGCTGGCCGGCCGCGGCAAGCTGGCCGAATCGACCCGGGCGAAGACCGAGTGGATGCTGGAAACCCATGTGTTCCCGTGGATCGGCAAGCGACCGGTCGGGGAGGTCACGGCTCCCGAACTGCTGGCCGTGCTGCGCCGGCTCGAATCGCTGGACAAGCTCGAGACCGCCCAACGCCTGAAACAGGTCTGCGGGCAGGTATTTCGCTACGCCATCGCCACCGGCCGCGCCGAGCGCGATCCGGCCGCGGACTTGCGCGGCGCGCTCAAGACCAAGAAGACCCGCCACCATGCGAGCATCACCGACCCGGCGAAGGTCGGCGAGTTGCTGCGTGCGATCGAGGGATTCTCGGGAAGCCTGGTCGTGGCCAGCGCGCTGAAATTCGCACCGCTGGTGTTCGTGCGACCCGGCGAGCTGCGCAAGGCCGAGTGGGGCGAGTTCGACTTGGACAACGCCGAGTGGCGCATCCCGGCCGAGCGGATGAAGATGCGCGAGATGCACATCGTGCCGCTGTCCGAGCAGGCCGTAGCAATCTTGCGGGAATTGCAGCCCCTCACCGGGCACGGCCGCTACGTGTTCCCGTCAATCCGCAGCCCGCGCGATCCGATGTCCGAGAACACCATCACCGCGGCACTGCGCCGCCTTGGCTACTCCGGTGACGAAATGACCGGTCACGGGTTCCGCAGCATGGCCAGCACCATGTTGCACGAGCAGGGTTGGAACACCGACGTGATCGAGCGCCAACTGGCGCATGCCGAACGCAACAGGGTCAAGGCTGCGTACAACCATGCCGAGTATCTGCCCGAGCGCCGCAAGATGATGCAGGCATGGGCGGACTACCTGGACGGATTGCGTGCGGGCGCGAGCGTGGTATCGATCAAGCACAAGGCCAGTTGACGTGCTGGTGCTGATCGATGAAAGCGGTGATCCCGCATTCAAGATCGCGCGCGGATCGACTACGCATTTCGTAGCCGCGCTCGTGGCATTTCAGGATTTCAAGGAAGCCGAACGCGCATCGGCGGCTATTGCCGACTTGCGCAAGCGGCTCAGGGTAAAACCCGAGTTCAAGTTCGCGAAGTGTGCCGACGTCGTACGGGATTCGTTCTTCAGCGAAGTGTGCGGCTTCAAATTTACCGCCAGAGCTTTGGTCGTCGAGAAGGCGCGCGTGTACAGCGATGCACTCCGCACGGACACGGAGCGGTTCTACAACTACTTTCTCAGGCAGTTGCTGGACCACGACAGCGGGCTCTTGCAAAGCGCGACCATCAAGCTCGATGGGAGTGGGAGCAAAGGTTTCCGCAATGCGATGACGGCTTACCTGCGTCAGCAATTGCGCGACGGACAAGTCAAGAAATTCAAGTTCGCCGATTCCAAGCGTGATGACCTCATCCAGTTGGCGGACATGGTGGCCGGCGCGATCCTTCGCTCCTACCGTATCGACGACAGGAAGCGTGCGTGGCGCTGGCGTCAGCAATTGCGTCGCGCAGGGCGCTTGGGAGACGTATGGGATTTCCGCTGAGCAACAAAAAAGAGCGGGGTTGCCGCTCTTTCTGTCGCTGCCCCTGCCTAGTCGGGCGATTGCCCGGCAAGCGCACCCTCCGGAGACGATTCGGCCAGGGGGAGCTCGGTGGGCAGAGTATGCCGTCGAAGGGCGGCGTTTTCAACAACCAAAGTTGTCCCGTTCAGGAATCCGGCTAGAGCCGGCTAAGCGGCCTGCCGGCGTGTTTGCCCACGCCGACAGACCTTCCACAACCGACCTATTTAGGAGGTCAATCATGGCAATCGAAAGTGTAGCAACAGAATCCCCGGAGCTTCCGGACTATGCGCTGACGAAGGGTGACATCTTGGAAATCGAAAGCATAACAACGGAATCTCCGCATATCCCGGACTACGTGCTGAGCGGCACTGAACGTGATGCGGCATCGCAGAAGATCGACCGCGCGATCGCGGCCTTGGAGGTGATCGAGGCGGCGGGGCGTCACGAGGACGGCTTTTGCGACGCTGTGTCCACCACGGTCGGCGCCGTCAACGAGTGGCTGGCGGAGGTGCTGCAGGCCCTCGACCACGCATCCGTAGCGCAAGGAGCATGAAGTGGGAACATCAACGGAAAGTTTATCCGCAGCATCGCCGCCAGACGACCGCTTGCCGTTCGCGGAGCCGTTCGTAGCGGCCACCAGCAGCTTTAGCGCGGGTGCATGGCGGCTCCGCGCAGCGAAAGAATTCCGCCGCAAATCCGGAATGTGGAATGTATGGGACGGCCGCAACGATGTAGTAGCCGACGTGTACAGTGAAGCCGACGCGCGACTCATAGTGTCTTCCAAAGCTCTGCTACTGGCTTGCGTCAAGTTGCTAAACATCCTGCGTCCGCTGGCTATTGACGGGCGGTTGAAGCGTGAAGCCGTGCTCGCGTTTATCGATGCGATTGAAGTAGTCCGGCGCACGCATCTGATGACGAATGCGCAGAACCTCGAGAAGCACGTCGAGGAGAACATCGATCTTGACCCTGCTTTCCGCACTTGGTGTGCCCAGCAGTACCGCACCGCGACGGCACAGGGGCAGTACCCTCCGTCGAGGTCTGAACTTCGCGAGCGCTACCTGCGTGGAGATCGGTAACGCCAGAACACGCCACGGCTTGCCCCTTTGCGGCGACCGAGGCGCACGCCACCAATCTACAAAGGGGAATACCAGTGAAAGAATGGGTTACTGACGAGTTTCTGCGCGCTGTCCGCGCGCAATGCCAATGTGGTGGAAACTGTCGCCTGATGCAGCGATCGAAAGGCGCCGAGAGCGCGCGTACACCACCGGCGCTTCGCCTTGTGCCGAACTGTGGCACCTTGCTGAAGGACCGCACCCCGCTACGTCCGACCGCGGCATAGTCGATCACGCCACGGCTAGGCCGGCCAGCCGAAAGCGCGGTCACCCTGCCGCGTTGCCGTGGTGTCTCTACAGGGGCGTGAGGGTGCACGATGCCGATTCATATCCGCGATCCGATGGAATGGGACCCGCAGTGGATAGACGTACGGACAAAGAAACCCGTCAGGAAGAAAAAGGATCTTCCTCCCGAGATCCTCAAGATTGCTGGAGTCATAAACATGACGTTGCGCCACTGTGTGTATACGGGTGGGCCAGAGAAACTAGTAGCTGCACCACCGGCGTGGCACTTGGTGACGGCCATTGCTGTCATCCGTGCGCAACAGGTCATCGCTGGCGACAAGGGCAAAGCCAACGTCAATAAGCGCCACGCTGCGCCAGGTGGCAGTCGCGACCTCGCCGATGAAGTGCGGAAGGCGTGGGCGTCGGGCAAGTACAAAAGCCGGGAGAAGTGCGCCGACGACGTGTATGAGCACATCGGTGTTTCCCGGAAGGCTGCGCGCAATGCGCTGATCGGAACTCCAAAACCTATCCGCTAGGGGTTAACGGGGAAGATTCGCGCGCCCCATGTGCTTAATGTCCATGACTGTCCTGATTCAACAGAGGCGGTCGTATGGAAACCGAAGCAACTGCACCGCGCGCCTATCTGCGCGTTTCTGACATCACCCGCAACCGTCGCACCGGCAAACCGGGCTTGCTGCCGGTCACTGCTTCGACATGGTGGGCATGGGTGAAGACCGGCAAGGCCCCGTCACCGATCAAGCTTTCCCCGGGCTGCACCGTGTGGCGCGAAGCCGACGTGCTGAAGTTCGCCGAGTCCCTGGCACCCCAGCAACAGGCAGCGGCGTAATGGACGGCCCCCAGATACGACGAAGCCCGCGTGGCGGCGCGAGCTTCGAAGTCGATCAGCAAATTGGCTTTGCCCGGCAATTGTACGGCGATGCGGAGCGCACTGCACGCGCCGGATACCGCGGCGCGACCCGATCGCCCGCACTACCCTCGCCCGGCGATCCCGCGGCCATCGCACGGGATCTGCACGCCGCGAGTGGTCACCTGGCCGCCCTTGCCGAACTGATCGGCGCTGAGCATTTCGACGCGCAAACGCTCACGAACGCGGACGCGCTGCTGGTCGGCGCCGGCCGGTTGATCTGCGAGCTACGACAGCGAGGTTGGTCATGAGCGCACACCCCTCATCCCCCCTCGACGCAAGGGTTGTTGAGGGTCGGCGTGGCGGCTATGACACGACCTCTATGAACACTGATCCTTGCTTGGCCCTCGTGGCCGCAATCCGTGACGCGGGCATCGCAATCAACGAGCCCGAGCGCATCGTCGCTGATGGAAAGCTCATCCGGTTCCACGTTGAAGGCGATCGGCACGGATCGCGCAACGGGTGGGCGGTGCTTTTTGACGATGCCGCCGGGGTAGCCGCTTCGTTCGGGCACTGGAAAAGCGGCGCGTCGGGGACATGGAGCATGGGCCGCGGCAGGCTCACCGAGGCCGAGCGCGCGCGCCTTCGCGAGGCGACGGCCAAGGCCATGCGCCAGCGTGAAGCCGAACGCGCGCGGGCCGCAGAACAAGCCGCTGCACGCGCCGTGAAACTGTGGTCGCAAGCTGCCCAACCTGACCCCGCGCACCCGTACTTGGTCCGGAAGAGGATCAAGGCACACGGCATTCGACAGCTGAACGACAAACTCGTGATCCCGCTGCGCGATGCTGACGGCAAGTTGTGGTCGATCGAGTACATCCATCACGACGGCTCCAAGCGATTCCTGGGCGGCGGCCGCAAGCGCGGCTGCTACTTCAGCATCGGCCACGTGGATCCTGATCACGGCGAGCTCTGCATCGCTGAAGGGTTCGCCACGGCGGCGAGCATCCACGAGTCCACCGGCAAGGCGGTTGCAGTGGCATTCGACGCCGGCAATCTGGAACCCGTCGCGCGGGGGTTGCGGGCGAAGTTCCCGGGCGCGGTGATCACGATATGCGCCGACAACGACACCAGCACCCC
>DATFGT010000082.1:0-3238 GCA_035249175.1 Rhodanobacteraceae bacterium | reverse complement strand
AACGCCGCGAGGTCGGCTTCCTTGTCATCGGAGGGCTGGAACAACGGGCCCAATCCGATCACCTTGCGCGGATAGTCGAAATAGCCTGGCAGGATCGGCACGCCGGCCTGCCGCGCGATGTGCCAGAAGCCGGATTTCCACCTTGTCACGGCCTTGCGGGTGCCTTCGGGCTCGATCCCCAGCCACAGGCGTTCGCTGGCACGGAACCGTTCGACCATCTGCCCCACCACGTCGGCCGCTTCGCCGCGCGCGATCGGCACGCCGCCCAGGCTGCGCAGCAATGGGCCCAATGGCCAGCGGAACAACTCGCGCTTGGCCATGAAGCTGATGTCCACGCCCAATGCAACTTTGAACAGCAATCCCCAGATACCGTCCCACCACGAGGAATGCGGTGCGACGATCAGCACCAGCTTCGCAACGTCGGGCAGATCGCCTTCCAATCGCCAACCGCTTGCCTTCACCCATGTCCGAAACGCGTGACGCCACGCGCCGTCGGGGAACTGCGGTACCGACGGCGACAATGTTGCGGGCAGCGATGGTTGCGACGCGCCGGTATTCAATCCTCGCTCCAGGGGCGACCACGATTGCGCTTCACGGTGCCGCGCTGCTTCTTGCCGGCGAGACGGCGTTCTTTCGAGGCGCGCGTCGGCCTGGTCGCCACGCGCTTTTTCGGGGGCGTAAGCGAAGCACGGATGATTTCGATCAGGCGTTCGCGCGCGTCGTCGCGATTGCGCGCCTGATCGCGAAAGCGCCGTGCCTGGATCACCATCATGCCTTCATCGGTCAGCCGACGATCGTGGCGCGACAGCATGCGCGCACGCACCGGTTCCGGCAGCGACGGGGAATGCGCGACATCGAAGCGCAGTTCCACCGCGCTTTCGGTGCGGTTGACGTGCTGCCCGCCCGGACCGTCCGCGCGCAGGAAGCGCTCGGTCAATTCCGATTCGGGGATGTCGATGGAGGACGAGATGCGCATGCTGCAAGGTTAGACGATTCACGAAGCAACTGCGCCGGGCAATCGCCACCCACCATTCTCGTCATCCCGGCGCAGGCCGGAATCCAGTGTCTTTCCCGCAATCTGATACGTCACTGGGTCATGACGAGCAAAAGAGTTTCGCTACGCCTTCGGCCAAGATAATTCGAGATGCGTATTGTTGAACTCGGGATCGTCCAGCGAACCGCCGCGCTTGATCTTCAAGCCGCCCGGCAAACCTTCGACGTCGACAGTCGAACTGTCGCCGAAGCGCATCCCGCGCGCCTGCAGTTCGACGAGCTGCGCCGCGACCGCGCCCGCGCGCTGCACTTCGGATTGCGGCACGCGGCGGATGCTGACGTCGGGGCGCGCGAACTTGCGCATGCCGCGGGTCTTGATCCACGCCGTGTCGTTCGTGTCGTCCTGACACAGCACCAGCACGTGGTTGCGCGGCGCGGCGATCGCGTCGTCCGCATGGCGTGCGCGCCAGTCGTCGGCGGAGAACATTTCCAGGATCTGCGGATCGACCACCGCGACACCGCCCGCGTCCAGCAGTGCGGCAACGACGCCCAGCGTGTCGCGCAAATACCCGAGCGAATCGGCATCGGTCAATTCGCCGCGCAGCATCAGACACTCGGGCGCCTTGCGCGCGAACCCGAACGCGTCGGGGTTGCCTTCGCGCAGGATTTCGCCCAGCGCGCCGCGCAGCGGATGCCCTTGCCAATGGGCCAGCCTGTCCTTCGGAATGCGCAGGATTTCGACACCTTGCGGCAAACCGTGGCTGCCGTGCGCGCTGAGGTCGAGCTTCGGCTCCGCGGGAAATTCGCCGAACACGAAATAGACCAGCATGGCCGTGGCCTCGTCGCGGCTCCAGTGTGGGCGCGTCCAGTCGGGTGCAGCCATGGATCGGGGTCCTCAAGGACGAAAGCCGACACGGTAACATTGTCGGTTGTCGTTCGGACCCAACCCATGCTCAACCCCCCACAACGCGCCGCCGTAGAGTACGTCGACGGCCCCCTGCTGGTGCTGGCCGGCGCAGGCTCGGGCAAGACGCGCGTGATCACCGAAAAAATCGCGCACCTGATCGAACGGGGGCTGGTGCCGGCCGCGAAGATCGCCGCGATCACCTTCACCAACAAGGCCGCGCGCGAGATGCGCGAGCGCGTCGCCAGGCGCATCAGGGGCGACGCCGCCGAGGATTTGAGCGTGTGCACGTTCCACGCACTGGGTCTGAAGTTCCTGCAGATCGAACATGCGCGCGCCGGGTTGCGGCGCGGCTTTTCGATACTGGACGCCGACGACAGCGCGGGACTGGTGAAGGAATTGGCCGGCGCGGCGGTGAAATCGGACAAGCTGTTCCAGTTGCGCTCGCTGCTGTCGCGCCTGAAAAGCGACGGCCTGACGCCCGATGAGGCGCTCGATGCCGCACGCGCGCCGCGCGAACTGGAAGCCGCGCAACTTTATGCCGCGTACCAGAAGCGGCTGGCCGCGTTCAACGCGGTGGATTTCGATGATTTGATCCGGCTGCCGGTCGCGGTATTGGAGCGCGACGAGGAAGTGCGCACGGCGTGGCGCGAACGCATCCGCTACCTGCTGGTGGACGAATGCCAGGACACCAACGCCGCGCAGTACGCGTTCCTGAAACTGCTGGCCGGCGAGCGCGGCGCGTTCACCTGCGTGGGCGACGATGATCAATCCATCTACGCGTGGCGCGGCGCCGACCCCGGCAACCTCGACAAGCTGTCGCAGGATTACCCGAAGCTGCGCGTCGTGAAGCTGGAGCAGAACTACCGCTGCGCGCAGCGCGTGCTGCGCGCGGCCAATGCGCTGATCGCCCACAATCCGCACGCGCATCCCAAGAAATTGTGGAGCGCGCACGGGGACGGCGAGCTCATCCGGGTGCTGGAGTGCCGCGACGCCGAACATGAGGCCGAGCGCGTCGCCTCGCAACTCATGTATCTGCGGGACAAACACCAACTCGCGTGGTCGGACTGTGCGGTGCTGTACCGCGGCAATCACCAGTCGCGCGCGCTGGAAAAGGCGCTGCAACTGAGCCGCATTCCGTACCACTTGACCGGTGCATTGAGTTTCCTCGACCGCGCCGAAGTCAAGGATGTGCTGGCGTACCTGCGGCTCGTCGCCAATCCCGACGACGATGCGGCGTTCCTGCGTGTGGTGAACGTGCCGCGCCGCGAGATCGGCGCGACCACGCTGGAAAAACTGGGCGAGCTGGCGCAATCGAAACACCTTTCGATGCTGCGCGCA
>DATFGT010000081.1:0-5373 GCA_035249175.1 Rhodanobacteraceae bacterium | reverse complement strand
CACGTATACAAGCGCGTTGGCGTTGTGGCGATGCACGGGATCGACCGACCCGGGCGGATACTCGACGCTGATCATCACCAGCTCCTCGCCGGGATGCTGGGCCAGCGGCTTGGTCATCAAGGTTTTCACGATGGCATGGGGTGGCGTGGTCGATGAAGCGGGCTGCGCCATAGCCGTGGTGGTAGCCGCCGCGAGCAACAACAAAGCCAGAATGGGTTTGAGGATGTTCATGGTTGACTCCGGGTGATGGTGGATGCGTTGAAGACGTGTGCTGTCGGGGCGCCGGCGCCGTGCAGGCGTCACGCCAGGCCCGACTTGTCCAGGCCATAGACCTTGTCGTAGGTGCCGGGCACGACGGTGAAGCCGACGTTGATCCGGTTCCAGGCGTTGATCGACATCACCACGAATGTGAGGTCGGAAAGCTCCTTTTCGGACAACTGCGCGCGGACGCGCTGATACACCTCATCGGCAACGCCGTGCTCAGGGATTCTGGTCAGGACTTCGGCCCACTCCAGCGCGGCGCGCTCGCGCGGATTGAACAGCGGCGATTCACGCCAGATGGCAATGTGATACAGCCGCAGCGGGCGTTCGCCACGAATCGTGGCCTGCTTGACGTGCATGTCGACGCAGAACGCGCAGCCGTTGACCTGCGACGCACGGATCACGACCAAGTCGTGGAGCGCCGGTTCGATCGATGATTTCTCGGCGGCGAAGGTGAACTCGACGAACTTCTTGCACAACTCGGGGGATTGCTTCATGTAATCGACACGCTGGGACATGCTGGGTCCTCAAAAGGGTTTGGGCAGGCGCGGGGCTCATTTGCCTGCGACCGGAAGCGTAGGCATGGCCGTGCACGGCCGGTAGGTGCTGCACCGGACTCGTCGTGTTGCTTTGCATGCACCAATGTGCCGCGCTGCATCTCCCCCGCGTGCAGCGATCCGCGTTGAACCGCCGGTTCGCCCGCCGCGTGTGCATCCACCGCGCATCGGGTGTACGCTTTCGCGGTTGGATCGGCGCTCCGCTCGATTCGCGGACCGAGCCCCCATGCAGGCACGCTCCCAGGAATCGTCCACCCCCGCTTCGTTCCCTCGCGGCGCATCGTTCGCAGGTGACGGCGGGCGTTTGCGCTTCGGCTCGTTCAGCCTGTGGGAAGCCGAGCGTCGCCTTGAGCGGGAGGGAGAAACGGTGCGGCTGGGAGCGCGCTCGTTCGATCTGCTGCTGCATCTGGTGAAGCACGCGGGCGAGCTGGTCAGCAAGGATGAACTGCTCGCCGCCGTCTGGACCGGACTGGTGGTCGAGGAAGGCAGCGTGCGCGTCCACATGTCACTGCTGCGCAAGGCTCTCGGCAAACCCGGCGCGGGCGACGGCTGCCGGGAATGGATTACCACCATTCCCCAGCGCGGCTACCGGTTCAACGGAAAGATCGTTTGCGAGCAACCGGATGATGCAACGAGCGTCGCGCCTTCGCCAGAAATGCGTTTCGCAAGACTGCCGGTGCGAATGACCGAACTCGTGGGCCGCGATGCCGATATCGCCAAGGTCATCGAGGCATTCGGAAACCATCGGCTGGTCACGATCGTGGGGCCGGGCGGTATCGGGAAGACCAGCGTGGCCATCGCGGCGGCCGGGCGGCGCCAGGAACTGAAGCCTGCCGTGAGAATGGCTTTCACGGACCTCGCTCCGTTGATCTCGCCGGATCACGTGGTCGGCGCCATCGCGCGTTCGGTGGGCGTCGCTGCGGACCTGCCCGATCCGATCGACGTCATCACGCAGCAGCTGGCCGGGAACGACGCAGGCTTGCTCATCGACAACTGCGAACACGTGCTCGATTCGCTCGCGTCGCCGATTATCCGTTTGCTGACCGCCATTCCGGGCCTGCGCATCCTTGCCACCAGCCGCGAACCCTTGCGCGTCCCGGGGGAATACGTTCTGCGCCTCGCGTCGTTGGAGGTTCCCGATGCGGAGCGCCTCACGCTCAGGCAAGCGCTTGACTTTACATCCGTCAAGCTGCTCGTCGAGCGCGCCAAGGACGCCGGGGCGGGAACTTTCAGTGAATCCGACTGCCCTGCCCTGGCCAAGCTGTCGCGGCAACTCGACGGCATCCCACTCGCGATCGAACTGGTTGCCGCGCGCCTGGGTGTCCAGTCGGTCGACGACCTCACGCTCAGGCTGGACGAGCGGCTGCTTTCGCTGGGCAACCGGACCGCGGTCGAGCGGCACAAATCGCTCGCGGCGGCGCTGGACTGGAGCATCGCGCTGCTCAGCAACGAAGAGCTGCGGACCTTTCGCAGGCTGTCGTTGTTCCGCGGTCGATTCGACGTCGATTCCGCCATCGCCGTCAGCACCGGCGACATGGACCCGGACGCGGTATTCGATGCACTGATTTCGCTCGCCAACAAGTCGCTGGTGTCTTTCGACGGCAACGACAGCGTTGCGCCTTACCGCCTGCTCGACACCACCAGAAGCCATGCCGCGGCACTCCTTGCAGAAAGCGGCGAGCGTCCGGCGCTGGTTCGGCGCTACGTAGTGCTGGTGCTGGAGCTGATGAAAACCGCAACCGTGCAATTGCCGAACCTGGGGCGGCAGGAATGGAGTGACCGTTACACCTATTACCTGAACGACGTGCGCTTCGCGCTCAAGATTTGCCTTGCGGAACAGCCCGACGCAAAGATCGCGGTGGGGCTGATCATGGCATCCGCTCCACTGTGGTTCATCCTCTCGCAGGTCGTCGAGTACTGTGAAAGCGTGGAGAAAGCCTTGGAGTTGGTCAAAAGGCAACCCGAGCCCGATCCGAAAGCGACCGCTTCGCTGCTCACCAAGCTGATCATTGCGCTGCCACACACGGCCTTGGATGCAAATCTGGATGCCGCCTGTGATCAAGCCATCGCCGGCGCGATTGCGAGCAAGTCACGCGTTCTGGAACTGCAGGCCCGTTGGGGGCAGTGCATGTACAACGTCTACCGCGGGCAATACGCAGCAGCATTGCGGCAATCGGAGGTCCTGCTCGAAGTCGTGCAATCCTGGCCTGCCGATCCCGCTTCGCTGCATCTGGCCCACCGCATGCACGCCTATGCAGGTTTTTACTGCGGCAAATTCGATGCGGCCCGGAAGCACTGCGTGGAGTCCCTTCGCATAAGCCGCACCCTCAGGCGCACGCGCGCCCACATGGTAGGTGTGGAGCCCACCGTGTCGGCACTCACCCTGCTCTCGCTGGTGCTGTGGATTCGGGGAGAATCCGCGAGGGCGCTGAAGACCGCTCGCAACGCTGTGCATCGCGCGGAATCGATCGGGCATGCCGTTTCCCTGTGTGTCGCGCTCTACGGCGGTTGTTCCGTTGCCCTGTGGTCCGGCGAGTTCAAGCTCGCCGAAACCTGGGTCGGATTGATGACTGGGGAAGCGCGACGCACGGGACTGGTGCGCTGGCTGCACTATGCCGAATGGTTCGCCCAGGGGCTCAAGCTCAGCATCGACGATGAAACAGGCGCGCACGCCCGCAAGGTGCTGGACCAGATCTCCACGTACGACGCACCACGCAAGGAAATGCTCGTGACCTTCTCCACCGACTGGGTCGACAACGCGATGATTGCGCGTGTCGCCTCCGGAGAAGGCCTGTGGAGTGCGGCCGAAGTATGGCGCGCTGCCGGCAAACGCAGCGAACGCGGGGGCAAGTTCGATGAAGCCGAACAGTTCTACCGCCGCGCGCTTGAAACCGCGCGCCAACAAGGCGCGAAGGCATGGGAACAACGCGCCGCATTGAGCCTGGCCCGCATGTGGTCCCGCCACGGCCAGCCGCAACAAGCCATGCAATTGCTCGATGACACCTTCGGGAACAACGCTGCCGTATCAGGCACCGGCAATCCGGCGATCACGCAAGCCGAAGGATTGCGCAAGGAAATCGCGCGCCCGGCGACGGTCGACGCAGCCTTCCGCGAGACTCGCGTGAAGAAACCAGGAACCGCGCGCGGCGGGTGACACGTTGTGCGAACTCACCAAGTGGTTATGCGAAGCACGGAGGAGCTGCGGAGCGGTCGGCCTCCCCGCGATACGCAGGTGAGTCGCTTAATGTCTCCGATAACAAGCTTTGACATGCATTAACTGGCTCAGACACGTACGAGGGGACACAGTGCAGAGGTGGTTCGTCCTTTGAGATCGAACTCCCTGCCTCCCCCCTTCAATTTCGAAGGCACGTCCATGAACTTTTCAACGCCCGTTGATGCCGTCTCCCTATCGAATCCGCTGGCCGCCAGCTTTGCCACGACCTACGCAGGCGTCGTCGCCTTCATCGCCGTCGCCACCGAGGGCAATTTCGCCCGCGCGGCGGACAGGCTCGGCATCGGGCGTTCCGCGGTGAGCCGGAATGTGCAGCGGCTGGAGGACCAGTTGAAGGTTCGCCTGTTCCAGCGCACCACGCGGCGCACCGCCCTCACCCGCGAAGGCGACCAGTTTTATGCGAGTTGCCACTCGGGCATCGATCGGATCGTCCAGGCGGTCGAGGAGATGATGGATCTGCGCAACGGGCCGCCCCGCGGCCATCTTCGCGTCAGCTCGACGGTCGGCTTCGGCCGCAAGGTGATCGCGCCGCTGCTGTATGACTTCCAGGCCACGTATCCCGGCGTGACGGTCGATCTGCTGTTGCGCGACAAGCCGACGGATTTCACGTCCGATCGCGTGGACGTGACATTCCGCAATGGACGCATGGAAGACGCCGACATCATCGCCAAGCAGATCATCCCGATGCAGATGCTGGCCTGCTGCTCGCCCGCCTATAAGCAGGCGCATGGATTGCCCGCTGCGATCGAGGATCTGGCGACGCACGAATGCATCAACTTTTGCAGCAGCGCGGGACGGCCCGTGGACTGGGAATTCAAGGTTGATGGCAAGGTCCGCAAGGTGCTGCCTCGCGCCAAACTCTCCTACAACGATCCGGAACTGGTGTTGCAGGCCGTGCTAAATGGGCAGGGCGTCGCTCAGATGGCGGGTTACCTGGCCTGCGACCCGCTGCGGTCTGGCGCGCTGGTTCCGTGCCTGATGCAGTACGCGCCCGAGGATCGCGGCCATTACATCTGTTATCTGAGCCGGCAGCACATGCCCTCGCGCATGCGCGTGTTCATCGACTTCATGACGGCCAGGATCCGCGCCGAAGATTTGCAGAATTCGGCGGACCTTGGCTTGGGTCTGGAGAACGCGCGCGCGGCCTGAACCGCGCGGGCTCGATCAACAAGGAAACGCGATCGCTTCGACGCGCATCCACTCGCCACTTTCACCATGACCTTCCAGCAATGCTTCGCGGTCGCCGGCAAGCGACCGCGGGAGGCCAGTCGCATGCCGGCGTGGCGTTCCGGCTTTGCAGACTACCTTGGACACCACACCGCC
>DATFGT010000080.1:0-34194 GCA_035249175.1 Rhodanobacteraceae bacterium | reverse complement strand
TGCTCCCGTGCTTGCCGCCCGCGGGGCCGCTCGAAACCAATGCCGACCTCTGGATGGCCTATCAGGCTACGCGGGTCGCCCTTTCTGTCTGCAATGGCCAAATCCATGACCTCGAACGCCTCTCTGGCACGTCGCCGCCGTCCTCGCACTGACCGCGCGAGTCTCGCCCGCAAGGTCGGCAAGCTCGCCAAGAGCGTGCCCGAGGAAACCTTGGCGCTACAGCTACGCGAGGCCGGGATCACGTTCCTGCGCGAGTACAAGCCGATTGCGGATCGCCGGTTCCGGTTCGACTTCCAGATCGGCATGCTGCTGGTCGAAGTCCAGGGCGGCGTGTTTGCACGCGGCAACTCGGGCCACACGTCGGGCATGGGCATCACGCGCGACTGCGAGAAAACGTCAATGGCGGTGGCGCGCGGCTATTCTGTGATGCCGGTCACGGCGGCGCAGGTGACGAACGGTCAAGCGCTCGTGTGGATAAAACAGTGGATTGAAACGCGGAGGGCTGGGTCATGATCCAGAATGTCAAGATGTTGCTTGAAGATGACGAAGGGCGCTTGATCTGGCCCTACACCGACACGATGGGGCATCGTACATGGGGCATTGGTCACAACCTCGATGCGTCGCCCATCACCCCCGCCGTGCGCGCATTGCTGCAGCAGGCGGTGGATCTGCAATTCCAGGTCGATGTGGAGTCGATCGATTCGCAGCTTGCAGCCATGCCGTGGTGGGCCGACCTCGACCCCGTGCGGCAGGCAGTGTTGGCCGACATGGGCTTCAACCTCGGCTATGCGGGGTTGCAGAACTTCACGATGTTCCTGTCCTTCATGGCGCAGGATCGTTTCAAGGAAGCTGCGGCTGACCTTCGCCAGACGAAGGCTTATCGGGAGCTCCCGAACCGCTATGAACGGTTGGCCGTGATGCTCGAAACCGGACAATGGCCACCGGAGGCGGACGCGGGCGCACCGAGTACACCCGTGGCCTGATGATTCAATGGCTTGTACGGATCGAGTATCCGGCGATCCGGTTTAATCGGTACTTTTCTGCACCTTGAAGGTTTCCCATGGCGCGCGTATTGCCGTTCGAAAAGCTCATGGAACGCGAGATCAGGCGCATGGTCGATGAGGCCGCGACCATGGAACCGGCCTTGCGGCTAGATGCCTTGAAGCTCGGCGTGGACTGGCAAAAGGCCACGGCCAAGCGTGCCGCGAACGAAAAATCCGCCTCTTTCTTTCAGGACCCACCCGAAGATGACTGACGAAATGCCCCAAGATGCCACTCCCCGGCCCGTGGCGCCCCTCGCGGCCCAAGAGGCTACGATGATGCGGGTTGCCTTGCGCGTGCTCTCAGGGCGCGCGGTGTCGGTCGTAAGCGTGGCGCTGGTGTTTGCGCTGGCCTGTTGGGCCATGTGGCAACCGAGTTTCCTGCGCCTCGCCGTAGCTGGCGGGTTTGCGGTGTTCAGCCTTGTGGCGCAGATGTTGCTGGCTTGGGCGGAGCGTTGAGCGCGCGCCGCGCGGCGGTCAGTTCGGCGTGCTGTTCCGGGGTGAGTTTCGGGAACTCGTAGGCGCGCACGGTGTTGTGGAAGTAGTGGAAATACTGCGCCAGCATCTGCATGTGATCGCCTTCGTTCAGCATGCTGTGCCAGATGAATTCCTGATCCTCCGGCCCGAGGTCGCGCAATGTGAACGCAGCCGGCGGCGCGAGCAGGCGCATGCGCTCGTTCATGATCGCCTTGGACGTCACGGGCGCTTCGGGGTGCGTGGCGTTCCAGTTCTTGAAGAACTGCCGCTCGGCCAGCCGGTACTTGCCGAAGTTGCCGCTGCGGCGTCCTTCGTGGAATAGCTCGGGAAGCTGCGCCTGGTGTTCGGCCTGGTAAAGCTGCGCCGCGGCCCATGAGTGCGTGCCGGCGGCCAGCGCCCCCAGCCGGTAGATTTGTTCGACCGGGGCCGGAGTCGTGACGTAGCCCGGCGCGCGGTTGATGCCGAAGCCGGCGGCGATCGAGAGGTCGCGCTGTTGTTCGGGCGTTTCGGAGGGCACCTTGCGGGTCATCTGGGTGATCGACCACGGCTCATCGTTCTCCATGACCGCCTTGAAACTCTGCGCGGTCTGCTGCAGGAAGGGCGCGTAGGGGTCGCGGATTTCCTGATCCTTCCAGTTCTTGCCGGTCCAGAGTTCGTCCAGCATCGAGAAGATCGGCGCGGCCTTGTTCATCGCAACGGCCTTGGTGCCAGCGAGAAGCCCCTTGTCGCGCACGTTGTAGGCTTCGGCTCCGAAGTCCTGCATCATCGAAGGCAACCGGACGCGGATTTCCTTGCCGTCCTTGTCCTTGCCGACCACCGGATAGATGCAATCGCCCAGCGTTTTCGGGTCTTGCCCGGAAAAGCCCTTCATCACCAGCGCGCCCATCGCGCACACGTAACCGGCGTACAGCGAGGCATACAGCGCACGCGAGCGCATCGCGGCGCGCTTCTTGCCGGTCGCGGCGTCGAACGCGGCGCCCACGGCATCCTTGGCGCCGCCGCCGAATTGGCTGAGCAGCCCGAAGTTCCAGCCGAACGAGACCATCGAGCCGTGAAAGGCGGCTGAAAGCATCGGGTTCCAGCCGAGCAGTTTGGTGTTCATTTCCCCGAATCGCTGATCGTTCTCGCGGCGCAGGCGCGAAAAGGCGATGCGCTCGGCGTCGGAGCCAGCTTCGACCGTCGGATTGGCTGCGACCCAGCGTTCGGTGTCGGCGGCGAACGCGCGCAGCTTCAACAGCGGGACGAACTGATCCATCATCGGGTAGCCGATCGAGCGCAGGAACGTGGGCACGATCCAGCCGCCCGCACGCATGTACCCGCTCAGGGTTTTCTCCTGCAACGACTCGGTGAGCTTGGCAAGCGCCTGGTTGGTCCATTCCGGGTTGTGGATTTCGAATCCGGCCACCATCGCGCGGCGCAGCAGTTCCTTGCCGGGCGTGTCGAGGATCGATGGATCGGCCCCGTGCCGCACGACGTCGATCACGTCGAGGAACGGATCGCCACCGGGCGGCGTTTCCACGGTTCCGGTTTTCGGGTTCCAGCGGGGGCCGCCTTCCTTGCCCGAGGCAATCCGGCGCATCCGGCGCGCGCTGATCTTGGTGCCGCGAACCCTTGGCCGATCGCCGGTCGTGTAGGCTTGGGTGACGGCCTTGGCCATGTCCACCACGCCCGAAGGGCTGAGCGGATGGTCGATCAGGGCCAAGGATTCGGTGAGCGCGTGGATCGGGCGCACGAACACGCCGATGTTGAAACCGTGGAAGGCGTTGAGGCCGAACGCGATCGATTGCGTCGCATTCTTCACGATGCCGAAGTTCTTGAGCGCATTCATGAACGAGGCTTCGAAGCCCATGAAGGGCTTGGCCAACACCGTGTTTTGCAGGTGCGCGATCAGGTGCGCCTTGCCCGCGTACTTGAACCCGTCCAGCCCTTCCATGGTCGCTTCGTCCGGGGCAGGCACGTACCCTTTGGGCACGATCCTGAGGCCGCCGTTCTGGCGCTGCCAGTCGAACTCGCCGCGCGCGATGGTGCGTTCCAGCCCGCGCAGCCAGTATTGGACGTGGACGGCCGGGTTCATCGACAGCGGTTCAACCCCCGCATCGAGCAGGTTGTCCATGGTCGGGAACGCGCGGGCGCGCTGCGGGTTGCCGAGGGCTTCGCGCTCCGTCCAGTCCTTCGGCTTGGCGAACTGCGGGAAGTATTCGGCTTGGTGCATCGGCTCGATCGGGGTGCCTGCGATTTCGGCTTCCTGCCGCCCGCGCTCGAACAGGTCCTTGTAGAACGTCTTGATCGATTCCCAGTTCGCCATGTCGCCCATGTCGGCCGGCATCGCGGTGCCCTTCTGGTACCAGCGCCACCACGCCAGTTGCTGATCGGTATTCATGCGCGCGAACAAACGCCGCAGGCCAATGTTCACGCTTTCGGCACGCTGCCGTTCCATCGCGCCCGTGACCATCGTCTGCGCAACGTGCGCAATGTGGGCTTCGGAGGCGTTGCCTGCGTTCTTCGGGAACAGCCGTTTCAGCTTGAGCGCCGCATCGCGCATCAACTGCGCGGCTTGCGCGCGCAAGGTGCGGTTCGCGCGCATCTGGTCGAGGTGGCGTTGCAGCCGCGGCGAGGGCTTCGGGTAGCCCGTTTCCGGGTTCTTCTCGAAGTCGGCAGCGAGCGCGAGCGTATCTTCGGCTTCTGGCAAGCCCAGTGTTTCCGGCTCACGCGCGGAAAAGAACAGCCCCGAAGGATCGATCCCGGCCAAGGTCGCGAGTTGCCGGAGCGAGTGGTGCCACGAGGTATCCAGCGCGCCCGGAACCGCCCCCGCATGGCCCGGACCGCCCCCGCGCAGCACCTGGTCCACGCGCTCTTCCGCCGTCTGTGCCGCGTCGAAATCGGCGTTGTCCTGCCACGCCTTCGCCGCCCCCAGCACCGTGCGCTGGTAGTCCTCGATCGAGTCGGCCTGGGCGTCAGCCAGCCGGTCGAAGTCGCTGGGCGCGAAGATGCTGCGAATCTGCGAAGGACGGAACACCGCGTATTCGCCGTTCGGGAACACCACGCCGTCATAGCCTTCCGCCTTGGCGCGGTTGACCATGGCTTCCTGATCTTTCAGGTTGAAGGTGTCCGGGGCGTTGAACGGACGCCGAATCTGGAGATGCACCGGGCGCACGTTGGCCCCCGGAATCCGGGCGTCGGTGTAGCCCGACGCATAGGCCGGATCGCGGCTGAACCAAATGGCTTCGCTGCCCCGGCCGTCGCCGTGGCCGTAGTCGAAGGGGCTTTCCTGTCCCGGCTCGAAGGTCGTGAAATCGCCGTTGGTGCCGTGGTACAGCGTCAGCGGCTGGCCCTGCTCATCGCGGGCGTGACTGCCCCGGAACCAGTTTTCGAACGTCGCGTCGTCCTCATGCGCGACATCCGCGGCCGCGCCTTCGCGCCGGGCCTGCAAGGTATCCGAGCGGCGCCCAAGCACATCGGCGCGGCGTTCCTCATCACCTTCGAACAGATCGTTGCCAGCTTGCGCGGGTTGGCCCGCTTCGGCTTCCGCAGGCGTTGCCGGAGCACCGGGACGTTCGGGCACCTTGACCTTGGCTGGGGCCGCGCGCTTGGTGGAGAACGCCGTAGGCGCTTCCGCTGCGGTCTCGCCAGCCTCCCCGCTGCGCAACATGCCGCCGAGTTCGCCCAGCCCCTTGGCGCCCAGCACCTGTCCGCCGAAGCTGGCCGCTTCCAGCGCGAGGTGCATCCAAGGACGCACACCGCCCGGTTCGCTTTCGAGTTCCTCCCCGGCCGCTTGGGTGGCGCTGGTGACGGGGGCAAACACCATGCCAAACGCATTCCACGCGCGTCCCGCCATGGTGGAGGGCTGCGGCGCAGGCGCCTGTCCCGCGTAGAAGGCTTCGTCGCCTTTGGCCTTGGCGGCTTGGCCGCTGGCGACATCGTAGGCGCCGACGACCCAGCCGACGATCGAGGTCGCGCCGTGGGCCAGCCCTTCGATGGGCGTGGCCGCGAGTTCCCACAGGTTGCGCACAGGCGCCTTGAGCGGCGATGCGCCGGCCCAGATCGCCTTCGGGGTGTCGATCTCGGTTTGCGCGAGGTCGTGCGCGTAGCGGGTTTCGAAGCGTTCGGTCTGCAACCCTTCCTTGGTGGTCGGCGTCGGCGCGGCGGCTCCAAACAGGTGCGCGGCCATGCCGAGATTGACCCGACCTACATCCGCGAAGCGTTCCAGCGCGTTACCTTCCGGCTTGGGCGTCCACGCGGGCAGGTCGGCAGGCGCTTCATCCGAGGGCAGCGCCAGCAGTTGCGAGACGTTGCCTTCCGGTTTGGAAGCCGCAGCGGCAGGCGCAGACGCGCTCGACGCGGCCACCGGCAGCGCCAACAACTGCGCCACGCCATCGGGCGCGGCCGCCTTGGCCTGGGCTTCGGCCATCAATACGCCTGCACCGCGGTCAGTTTACGGCTCTTGACGAATGCCGCAACGCTCATGCCCACCTTGGCTGCGGCCTGCGCCACTGCCGCGGCGGAGTAGGTATTGCCGTTGGAATCGGCGTAGCCGCCTTTTGCGGCGCTCGCGTCCTTGTGCGCATTGGCGGCAGCAGCGGCACGCGCGGCCTGCGCGACCGATGCCGGAGTTCCGGGGGCCATCACGATCTTGACGTTGGCCGCAGGCGCACCGCCGGCCGCCATGTCGGTTTCAACCGACTCATCACTCAGGCTCCCTTGGGAAAGCGTGTCCATCTGGTGATGGGCGTGCAGCCAGCTCACGGTATAGCGCAGGGCGCTCGGCCAGTCCGATCCGGTCTTGTGCATGTAGTCCGAGGCGATCGTGGCCACCTGCATTGCCGCCATGCGGTGTTGCTGCTTCCACGTCTTTTCGGCGGCGGAGAGGACGGCACTGTCGTTGATGCCCGCGCTGTTGGAAAGATCGGGCGGCGTGAACGGGAACGCGAAGCTCATCGCATCCTCGACGTGGCCGGCCGAGACCGGCTTGTTGAGGTCGGCGGTCTTTTTGTGGACGGTTTCGGCCAACTGGATGCGCTTGTCCATCATCGAGGTTTCCGTCACCCAGCGAGCATAGGCGTTCGCCTCGCTGTTGTTGATCTGGTTGTACACCGGCATGTGCGCGGACTCGACCCGCAGCAGGGCCAGTTTTTCGGTGAGCGGCTTGCTGTCGTCGGCAATGATCGACTTCAACATCGACTGCGTATCCTTGGCTTGGTCGAGCATGGTCTTGACCTGCCCGTCGTATTCGCTCCACGCCTCCTGGTATTTCTTGTTCATGCCTTGCGAGAGGCCGGCCAAGCCGCCGCCGAGCGCCGTCATCGCGCCTGTGACGCCATCCAGCGCGCCGCCGATCAGGGCGAATATGCCGATGATGGGAAGGGCTTTGCGCAGAGCCTGCGCGCGGTGCATGGTAATCAGGCGCTGGCGCTGTTGCAGCATGTTCACCCGCTGCATCTCGTCCTGATACTGGCCGAGCAGGTGGTTTTCCAGTGCGCGATTGTGCTTGGCGTCGGCATCGATTTCGGAGAGGATCGGCTCGATCTGCCCCTTCATGGCGTCGCCTTGCGACGCGATTTGCTGGCGTTGGCGGTCATACACCGCGGCGATGGCGCCGAAGCCGCCCATGTACGACGATGGCATGGCGCTGGCCGGGGCCGACGTTGCAGGTTGTGCTTGGGTTTGCGTTGCCATGTTCGAAAGTCCTGTTGAGGGAGATCAGCCCTACATCGCGCCGCCGATGGCGCCACCGGCTGCGCTTCCGATGGAGTAACCGGCGGCTGCACCGGCCGGCCCGCCGAAGTAGAACCCGACGATCGCGCCGGCGATGCCTACCACTTTGCCGATCAAGGCTCCTTTCTCCTTCTTCTTCTCGGCTTCGAGCTTCATCCACGCATCGTAGTCCTTGGCCGAGACGTTGAGCGCCTCGAGCGCGCCCTTGGTATCCATCATCGACCACGACGATTGCGCGACCAGTTCTTCTTCGTTGAACAGGGCGTCCGGGTTGTTCGCGATCGCGGCGAAGCCGTGCGCGGCCATGTATTGACTGTAATCGGAGGAGGCGTTCTCGCGCCACGCTGACAGCACCTGCTGCTGTTGCGACGTCACCTGCCCCGGTGCCACCGGATTGGCGAAGCCGAGCGACAGGGAGGCCAGATCGTGCAGCATCGAGGACTGCTGCGTCGGCAATCCGGTCGGAATCGAGGTCGCCGTATCGCGTGGCGTGCCGGTTTCTGGCACGAAGCCGCCCGTGGTGGCGGACGCGGCCGCGGGCTTGGGCGTCGCGAACTTGGCCAGCGTGCCCGCGACGGCCGGATGCACGGTGCCCGAAGGCAAGGGGGTTGCGGTCGTGGTCATGCGGTGCCCATTCCCGGTTCAACATCGGAGGCGCCCCCGGTGGCCCACAGGTCGCCCACCGATTGCGCGTCGCTGTAGTTGCTGGTGAGGTCGGTGCCCGGCTGCGGGGTTTGCGAGGACGTGGCGAGGATGCCGGCCGCCGAATTGGCCGCCGAGCCGAGCGCATTGGCAAGCGCCGCGCTCTGTTCGGCCTGCACCGAGGCAAGGTCAGCGGCCTGTCCGCTCGAAATCTGCAGATATGCCATGCCGACGTTGAGGTCGTTTTGCAACGTGGCTTGGGTCAGCGAGAGCTTGGACAGGTCGATCTCGCTGCCCGCGCCCGCCTGCATGCCGCCCGTGGCGCCGCCTTTCTTGACGATGCCGACGAGGTTGGCCAACTGGCTGTCGCCCAGCATCCCGCTGGAAGCGAACTGTTGCAGCGTGCTCGCGGTCTTGTTGGTGTCCGCGAGATTGACCGTAGCCTGATCGGCCGCGTTCAGTTTTCCCGAGTTGTATTCCTGCAGGAACGGCTGCGCCTGCCGGTACGCCATGGCTTCAGCAGGCGTTTGACTCGGCTCGGATGAAGAACTACCGCCCATCAGTGCAGCCTCTTGCTGATCCAGTTGTCGGATTCGCGCTCACCGCCCAGGCCGAGGCGTTGTTGCACACGATACCAGCCTTTGCGGCCCCCGATGCGGATTTCATCGACATGGTAGCGCCGGCATTCTTCCTCCCAAGCCGCGTACCAATCGAGCAGGGGTTGCAACGTGCCCGCTCCGTAGCAGAGCGTCGCCACGCTGCGGCGTCCGCGGACATGCACCTGCACCAGCACCAGCGTCCCTTCGTGATCCCACACATGCAGGATGCCGTTCAGGGCTTGCGCGAACAGTTCGTCGCCCTTGGGCATCCGATCGGACCGCGCATGCACGGCCTCCCCGATGGCGCGGATTTCGTCGGCCCGGAGCATGAGTTCCATGTCGTCCAGCTTCCTCATTGCGGACTCCTGCCGTGCATCCAGACGCCGGCCCCGCCGCCGCCCGTGATTGCCCCGGCCCCGATCCCGAAGGATTGCCAGTCGAAGTGTTGGCCGCGCCACAGGGCGTAGGCGCTCTGGCCGATGAAGGAAACGGCCATCATGGCCATCAGGATGCGCGACAAATCCCATGTGCCGTTGGCCTGCTTGAAAAGACTGGCCAGAAACGCCTTCATCTTTCATCGTCCGTGCCCTTGTCCCAGCAGCATCCGTTCGTTGTTTTCGTTCTGCAGTTCGCTGATGTTGTCGGCGTTGTGCGTGACTTGGTTGCCGATCTGCTGCACGCTTTGCACCGTCGCATCGCTGATCTTCTGCATCCCTTCCACCTGCGCCTGCATCAACGCGATGTTTTGGTCGCGTTTGGCGTCGGCGCTTTCCTGCGTGGCGGTGAACGTCGCAAACGCATTCATCTTGTTCGAGATGTTGTAGGCGAGCGCCGTGACCATGCACGCGATCACGATCTCCCCGATCTTCCAAAGCACACGCCCCCCTATGCTGTTCGACATATCGTTCAGTTGCTCCAAGGCTCCGGCGTTGTTTTTGGATCGCTTCATGGGCGGCGTGCTCACGAATTCGGGAACTCGGATGTTAATGGCGGATAGACTGAGACCAAGGCAAGTCCGTTGGTGAACCTGAACTCATCAACGTAGGCGTTGATCGACCTCGACGTTCCCACAGTTTGTCCACCGATGATAATGCTGTCTGCGGAATTGTAATAAGGGGTCAGCCCCGTTACGTTATAAGTTCCTACCAAAAAACCGTTCACATACGATTGTATGGCCGTCCCTGTGAATTGAATTAAAACTCTGTTCCACTGGCCGAGGGTGAGCGTAAAAGCGGCCGCATTGCTAACTGCCCAACTTGAACCGTTGGTGGACTGATACACGGAAAAAGTTTGTCCCGAAACATAGAGTACGGCAATCGCGCCATAAAAGTCTCCATTGCGTGTTTGAAAGAGTCTGGCCGAAACTTGGTGTGTGCCATTCGGGTAGATGCTGAACTCAAGCGTCCAGGGATTCGTGCCTACATTGAACTTGCTGCTAGTTGGCATCACGATCGCTGAGTTTGATGCGCCGGTGAACAAGCCCGAACCACCGCCAAAGAGAGATTGTGCTGTGCTGATGGTCGCGTTGTTCGCCGTCCATGTATTGCCGGCAACCTGATCAGTGAAAGTCGTCGAGCCATTGGTTCCGTTGAAATGCAGCAGCGACGAGACATCGGCAAAGGGCGGGACGAGGTAATTGGAGCTTCCACCCCCGCCACCGCTGGAACTGATGGTGATGCTTCCGTCCGCGTTGGCCGTAACGGTGATGTTCGTGCCCGCGCTTACCAAGGTGGAAATCGCCTGATACCCGAGTGCGCCAGCGGTGGAAGCGCCATAGATCGCGCCTTTGGCGGGCGTCGCGGAATCGCCCACCAGTTGCACCGTCGCAAGGTTGGCGGTCTGGGCGACCTGCACGGAATCGCGACCGACGATCTGCACAGGCCGCGGTAAACCGCCTGTGCCGGTATTACCACCGACCTGCGCGCCCACCAGCGTTGGCACGTTGCCTCCATCGACCGCCGACACGGCGTAGCGCGATGCGCGCATGGAGTCCGCAACGCCGCCGAGCGAGAGATTGGCAAGCTCGTCCCGCAGCGCGCGGGTGGCATCGCGTTGTTCCGGGTGGCTGTTGTTGTCGGTGATGGTGGCCATGGCTCAACCGAAATTGGTTCCGCGATAGCGGTAGCGGTAATTCGTGCCGGGCCCGCATGCGGTCATGGCATAAGGAAACGCGCCGTCCAGAACGTGCGCGTCGGCGTAGGACTCGACCTGCACGCGCGCGTTGAGGCTGTTGCCGACATTGTAGGCGAGGATCACATTGCGGATGTTGACATCCAGCGGGTTGTTGGTATCCGCCGACATGCAGACGTTCACGGCCCCCGCTTCAAGATCCTGTATCTGGAAGTGGCCGGTGTTGGCGTAGAACCGCACGTGTGCGCCGCTCGGGTCCTGCCACGCCAGCACCGGCTGCATGTTCTGGTCGAACGAGAACGCGAAGCGCGTGACGTTGGGCGTCGAATAGACGATGGTGGGGGGAACCGTGGGCGCGGAAAGCTGGAAGCCACCGTCGAGGTAGATGCCGCTCCACAACTGCACGTCGGTCCCTTGCGACCCGTCATTCAAGGCGATGCCGCCTTGTTCGAAGTCGATCAGTTGATCGCGTTCGGCCCGTACCGTGTAGAGGAACGTCCCCGGCATGGGGTTGGGCGTCAGGGTGAGGGCGGCGATGCTCATGGATAGCGCGCCCACGTGATCGATCGGGTCAACGTCAGGGTTTGCGTGTTGGTCTTGGGGATGTAGGGCGAGAATCCGAACTGGAAAGCGCCCAGCGCATTCGTCCACATGAACGCGGTCAGGTTGCCGTTCCATGTCGTGTAGGGGATCGTCACCGTGTCGCTGCGCGTATAGGTGCCGGTGGTGTAGCTCCCCTGTGTGTAGCTCGCGCCGGAGTTGATCTGGCTCGCCGGTTGTCCGGTGATCGGCCCCAGTGCGCCGGTGTAGCCCGTAATCGTGTAGAAAACCTGGTTGTTGCCTGAATACACGTTGATTCCCCATCCCCCCCACCAGTTCGCGCTGGTCGTTTGCGCGGCACGGCAGGTGACGGTGTAGTGCGCCCCCGTGTAGCTGTCGGTGAGGTTGACGAGGGTGTCGGTCGTCGGCCAATACACGTCCACTTCGTAGGTCACGGTCAACTGGTCGACCGCGGTCACGGGGATGGTCGTGGGATGGCCGCCGCCGTCGAGGATCAGGGCGTGGTTGAACATCGTGCCGAGATTGCCGCCGGTGCCGGTGGTGCCAGTACCGACTTCCGCGATGTTGCCAACGACCGCGCCTTGCGCGAAGGCGTAGGTGTAAACGTTCGATCCGTAGGTCGATGTGAGGGCGGAGGCCACGTTTGTTATCACCGTGCCCGCAAGGAACGCCGTCAAGGCGGTATCGGTGAAGGCGGGCGCAGTGTTGCCGGTTCCCACCGCGCATTGCTGGTTGGCGTCGGAATACTTGTTGATGGTATGGGCAAAGGCGCTGTTGCCAATGCTGTCCATGCCGCTGTCGGTGATGAGGTTGTCGAATTTGTATTCGTCAACGCTGCCATCGCCGTGCGCGACACGGATCGTGAAGTGGCCTTTCAGCCCCACCTGCATGTTGAAATCAATTTTCATGGGCCGAGCCTGATGCCGGTGGCAACGCTGTTGCAGGAAAGCCCGTCCGCAGGAATCGCATACGTGACGTATTCGATGACCACCTGCAAGCCGAGGCCGGTTGCAACGCTGGTGGTGAGAATGCCATCCGGCGGGATCGCGTAGGTGAGGTAATCGATGACGACCTGCAGGCCGAGGCCAGTTGCAACACTCGTGGTGAGAAGGCCGTCCGGCGGAATCGCGTAGCTGATGTAAATGATGGTGGGCAACAATTCCACGCCGGTCGCGAGGCTCGCAATGGACATGCCATCGAGCGGGTTCGGCACCGGGAACGAACGCATCGAAGTTGCAACCGAGGCGATGGCGAGATCGTCGGGGCCGGTGTGGATGGGATAGAGCAGGCTGGTTGCATAGAAATCAGTTAATTTTTTTTTAGGCCATTGGCCGCGTCGGGCCACGGGGTCATGTCGATGAACTGCGTCATGACGGTGCCGATGCTGATCCCCGCCGGGAGCGTGAGCGTCACGCGCATGGCGATGTAGCGATCCACCAGATTGATGCTGCGCGGGAGATACGTGTTGCCGGGCGCAAAGCCTGCGGCCGGCTTGACCAGCCACTGCAACATGTCAAAGGTTTCGGACACGGCGTTGAAGCCAAGCGCCTGCAGGGTTGTCCCGAACCCGCCGCTCGGCAATTCGAAGGTCGTCAGGCTGTTCGGCCAAAGCTCGCAACCGATCTTGATGAACTGCTTGTTGACGCTGGCATTGCCGCAGTCGTAGAGCTTGGTCGTCAGGACGGCGTTGCGGATCGTGCCGGTGGTGTCGGCACCGATCTGGTCGATCGAGGTTGCACCGGAGAGGTTCGTGTTCCAGACGAAGCCCATGATCGTCGCGTTGCTGCCGACGCCGAGATTGCCGTTCGCCCAGGCATAGGCGTTCCACGTTTCGGCATCCCCGACCATGGTGAACCAGCGGTGTTCGCGCACCATCATCGCGTAACCGGCCGACGTGACGAGGCACAGGCGCCCGAAGATGGTCGCCGCGATCACGAACTGTTCGCCGTTGAAATTGTCGCCCATCGAATCGGAAACGACTTCGCCGTTCAACCCTGCAAACGCCCACAACGCGCCGTTCGATGAAATGAACAGCGTGTTGTCGATGACGATGGCGGCCTGTTCGTTCGAGATCGCGATGGATGCTGAAACGGCGGTCAGGTAGTACGTCGTGACCAACGTGCTTGATCCTGCAACGCTTTGCACCTGCACGTTGTTGAGCGCCATCAGCCCCGAGCCAAGGATGTAGAGCCAGTTCTGCGTGACCTGCAGCCCCACCACCGCGCCGTTGAAGGTCGGGTCGTTGACCATGAAACTGGTCGCGTAGTCGGCGGCATCGAAGTCGGTGTAGGCGTCCGGCGCACTGACGATGATTTCGTTGCCCGAGCCGATCCAGACACGGCCTTGATACACCGCGAGGCATTGCCCCACCAGCGCCGCGTCGATCACCGTGAGCGCGGTGGGGGTGATGTAGCCGTAGCCCTTCGAGGTATCCACCCAGAGCACCGCGTCTGGCTTGCCTTGCGCGTCCACGCCTTGCCAGCGGGCCATGTGCAGGCCGTTCGGTGTGGTCGATCCGGGGGTGGCAATTTCCGTCCACGACACGCCGTTGTACGGCATCATGAACACCGCGCCATCGGTCGCCTGCACGATGAAATACAGCGTGCCGCTGAAGGTGAACGCCCAGAATCTCTGGATGATGAAGCTGCCGCCAAGCTGCACCGAGGTCACGGGCGCTGGCGCGGGCACCACCGCGAGATTGCCCGGTGCATAGGGCATCAGGTTTTCAAGCTGCGCGGCTTGGCCGTCAGGGATGGATTGCGGGGCGGCAGAAATGTTGACCGACGCGAACGCCGGTTCGATCAGCGTCTTGGCGACAGGCCCATTGCCGGTTCCGTTCGGGGTGGGCATGGCTCATTCCAGGTTTTCGTTGTCGGGCCACAACTGGCTGAGGCGCGTGGTGAAGCGGTTGGCGCTCCACGCGACCCGTTCCTGATAGAGCGCGAAGAACGCGCTCGCGGCCGGCTCGTCGCCTTGGCTCATGCGCGCGCGGAAGGCCGCGTAATACTTGACCGCCATGATGGCCGAGCGATCGCTGATCTGGCCCATGGTGCTGAAATCGAGCAGCGAATCGGGATACAGGATGCAGTCGAGTTCGTAGGTGTAGGTCTGGTTCGGCGTTGGCCCGATGTAGAGCGTGTCCGCCATCATCGCGAACGCGACCGGCACCGACTGGAAGCCGACGATACCTTGGGTCTGCACCTTGAAGTCGCTGTAGGCGTAATTGCGCAGCGGCACGCGCTGGCTCCCCCAGATCACCGTCACCTGGTCGATCGCGGCAATCCGCGCATCCAACATGCTGATGCCGGGGAGGTTGGTCAGGACGCCGGCCGCGTCCTGAATGAACACGCCGCCGGACTGGCCCGAACCGAAACTCGTCAGTTCAAGATTGCCGTTGCCGTCGATGCCAAGCGAGGCCGGAAGGCCGACGGTCGTGAAGATCACCGTGGGCGTGATGCCCACGTTCTTGAAGCTGCCGGTGTCGGCGTTGATGAACACCGACGAGACGCCGCCCCCCGCGCTGGCCAGCACCGCGCGCCCGGAGATCGAGTTGTTGACGATGGAACTGCCGCCATCGAACGTCACCAGCGGCGGTTGCCAGTATTGGCCAGCCGCATTGACCGTGACCGTCGCGGGAACTGTTGAGACCGAGGCCGTGGCCGTTGCGCCGCCGCCCGAGACGAGGCTGTACGGGGCCGTCCCGCCGACAGGCGGAGGGGTGTTCGCGGGGATCTGGTAGACGCCGCCGATCGGGTAGGCGTAGATGCCGCCCGGAAGCGAGATCGTCAGCAGTTGCCGCAGGCAACCCGTGTCGATGCAGACCGCGGTGCGCGCTTCGTTGATGTAGGCGACAAGCTCCGCGTCCTGGAAATAGTTTCCAGACGTGTCGTGCAGCACCAGCCGGGTGTCGAGCAGGTAATCAGCTAGCCAGTCCCGCTTCGATCCAAAATAGCTCGCGGGTACGCTCATTCATCGGGTCCGCTCAGGCCGGCCCGAAGAACAGTGCGGTCGTTGCGGCCGACGCCACCAGACGGATCGAGACCCCATCGCTGCGGATGAAGGGCAGGTACGTGGTCGCGATGCCCGTGCTCCACGTCGAACCATCCTTCGAATACTCGAAGGTGATGTCGGCGTTGGGCTCGAGCCACCAGTCGCCGGCCGGCAGCAGGGCGTTGCCCGCGCTGGCGAACACGATCGACTGTTCGGCGGTGTAGGCCGACCCTTCGCCGCCGAAGGCGACCCAGTTGTTCGCGAGAATCATCTTGCTGGAAATCAGGCTCATCGTTCGATCCTCAGGAATGGGTGTAACCGGTGGCCACGCCGCAGGTGGAGGGCTTGCTCACGACCAGCTCGAGCAGCGACAGCAGCGCGCCGACGAAGCCGATCTGGTTGTTGATCAGCGTGGATTCGAAGCCCGTGAAGCCGAAACTCACGTCTTGATGGCAGTAAAGCGAGACATAGTTCTCGTTGAGGTAGTACGCATCGCCTTCGGTCATGTTGGCGTCGAGGTAGATCGGCACGCCGCCCACCGACAGCGCCTGGAACAGCGCCTGCGCGCCGAACTCGTCGTCCGCGTAGGAGCCGCCCGGATTGACGTTGTAGCGTTCCTGCGCCGCGAAGTCGGTCGCCAGCTTGTGCCACGTCAGCGGCCCCATCACGCCGAAGGTCGGACGCTCGCCGCCGGGGCCACCGGATACGCCCGCGATGATCTTGATGATGTCGAGCAGCACCGAATCGCGGGTCGGCGCAACCGTGCCTTCCGCAATCGCGATCGAACCCCAGTTCGGATAGGTCGCGCGGTCGATGCCGCCGTAGGTGCCGGTCGCACTGATCGCCGCCGGAAGGCCCATCAACTGCTGGTTGTTGCTGCTGTTGTTGAACAGCGCCGTGGTCAGGAGCGACACAGCCTGGTTGCTGGCGTCGTCCATCGAGGCCTCCAGCAGCGAGACGACCGTCTCGTCCACCTGCACCATGGTCTGCATGCCGAGCAGCGGCACCGGGACCACGAGGCCCTTTAGGTTGAACTCGGCGGGTACCATGCCGGCCAGTACCTGCGGGGCCGGGAACGCGCCGCCGAAGTCCGTCCACGATCCCGAGGTCATCGGACTCAACTGCACGGGGACCGTGACCGAGGACACGCCGCCCGAGGCCGCATTGGCCTTGGAGAACAGCAACGCCATGGTCGGGGACGCCTGATAGAGCGCAACGATGGCATCTTCGGTGATGCCGCGCCGGGTGACGGCGGAGAGTTGTGCGCCCAGTGCGCCACTGGGGATGATGCCTGTGCCGAGGGTGGGCATGGGAAGGGTCCTTCAATCAGTGGGTTGCGAAAAGTTCGGCACGCGCCTGCTGTTTGCGCAGCGCGTCGATGCCTTCGTACAGCTTCTTGCGCCGCGTACCGCGACGATTCTTGAGTGCTTCCTTGAAGTTTTCCGGCAGTTGCATGGTGCTGCGATCTTCCACGCGCGCCTGCATCCGCGCCGATTCCGAATCGGACAGGCGCTTGAACTTCAAGCCCGCGTCCATGTCGGTGATGCCGTTGTCCTGCATGAACTTCGACACATCCTCCAAGCCCTTGTCATCCAGCCCCAGTTCTTGCTTGGCCTTGATCGTCTGCTCGGACGCTGCGCGTGCATCGCGCTCGGCCTGCATTTCGGCCTTGAGCTTGCCCAGTTCTTCGGCATGCGTCGCGCGCAACTGCTCGATCTCGTTGCCGAGTTCGACTTCGGGGATGTAGGTCTCGGGATGGTCGGTCGCGAGCTTCTTGACGATCTGGCGGTACAGGCCGCGATCCTTGGTCACTTCGTCGAAAAGCTGCAGCTTCTGTTCGGGGGTCAGGTCGGTCATGGCGAGAGTCCTCTCAGAACGAAACGCTGGAAAGGTAGCGCGGCGCGGTCGGGGCCGGCGCGGGATTCGCGACGGGCTTCGGCGCGGGGGGCGGCGTTTGCGGCGTCACGGGAACCACCGCTTTCGCGGGGTTGGCGATCAGGTCAACGTTGCCGCGCGAGAACGACACGTTGCCCGTGTACGTCCCTTGCGACATGCCCGATGCGGAGGGACGCCCCGCCGGAGGCACGGGGGAGTCGTTTCCGCCGGTCTTGAACGTTGCCATCAGGGCTTGCCGCGGCGACCGACGTGGGTGATCTTGCCGTACGGCGCGCGCTTGGTCGTGCGGATCACGGCTTCGGCACCGCCGAACTCGGGGATGCGGGGACCGTTGATGAGGTTGCCGAAACGCTTGCTGTTGTCGGCGGGACCGCGCAGGCCGGTGTGGACGGGCGTCAGGTTCTTGGGAGATTCTGCCATGATCGAATCCTCGTCAAAGGGTTGCGGCGCCGCTGTTCGCGGCTTGGGATTGCAGCATCGAGGTTTCCGATGCGGCCAGTTGTTTGGAGGGTTCCATGCCGGCGAACTCGCGGGCGAGCTTGCGGGTCACGTCCATCACGGTCTTGTGCTCGCGCGTGCCGGGCTGGAACTTCGCCAGCGTCGCGTTGAGCATGGAAAGGGCAATCGATACCTGGGCCTTGGCCAACGCCACGTTGCCCGCCGGCGGTTCGCTGCCTGCGGCCGGCGCCGGAGCGCCTTGCGTGGGATCAGGCGCACCCCCGCCCGCGTCCGAGGGTGACGCGGGAAGGGGTGAACCCAACGTGCCAAGATCGGGAGTAGCCATCTCGATCAGCGGCGGCTCTTGCGTGACTTGCGCGCCTTGCGCAAGTTCTTGCGCGCGGCGGACTTCTGCTTGGCGGTTGCCATGGGAGTCTCCTGTCAGGGCCGCATGGTCCGAGCGGAACGCATGCGCTCCATCGGATTGCGGTTGCGATTGCCCGGACCCCGCGGGCCGCGACGCGGGGACGGGTTCATCCGCCTCGCACGAGGTTCACGCGGTTCGGTGGGCTTGGCCGGGCGCATGGCGATCAGCGCTTGGCGGAACGCTTGTGCGAACGCTTGGTGTGACGCTTGGTGCTCTTGTGGGCTTTGCGGGCCATGATGCATACTCCTTGGAAGGATGGATGCGCGTTGCGTTGCGACCCCCACCGCCTTGCAATCGCCTTTCGGAGATTGCCGCGTGTGTCCGGGCGATGCGTTGCCCGGTACGGGACGCGCCGTGTGGCGCGGGATGTGCGCAACGCCGTTCACGCCACGCACGCACGCTGTATAACACCCCTTTGCGAACAGGTGTCAAGTTTTTTTCAGCGGCGCTTGCCACCGCCGAACAGGCGTGCGAGCAACGGGCCGCGGTCGGCCGCCGGAATCTGCGCGAGTTCGTCATCCATCTGCTTCTTCTGCGCAGCCTCGCGCTTCTTCAAGCGCTGTTTCAGGGACTGCGCCATCGGCGGATCGGCAAGGTCGAGGAAATCTTCCTTGTCGATGATGTCAAGCTCTATCAACTGCACCGCAAGCTGTTCGGCCTGCCCGGCGAACAGCGGCGACGCGGAGTGCGCGGCCACTTCCACATGCACGTCGCCTGGCAACATCGCCATGGTGTAGGCCGTGCCGTCGGTCGTGTGCAGCAGCGTCGGGTCGTAGCGGCGAGCCAGCCCCAGCAGCAGCGCAGCACCTTCGGCCACGGCGCGTTCGACATTCATCATGCGGCGCGTAAGGCGTCCGGCGCCCGCGCTCATCACGGCGCGTGCGTGCTCGCCGCCACGTTCGGAGCCGGTCGAAAGACCCTGCAACGCGGAGGTGAGGCCCAAGGTTTCGTTGAACATCTCATCGATTTCGCTGATCTCGTTGAACGAGAGTTCGTTGATCTGTGGGGTCAAGAGATCGACCTTGGCGCTCGGCGTCTGGCTGTTGGCGAGCAAGCCGCCCCGGCGCATCACGGCCGCGGCCTTTTCATCGGACACGCCGCCCATGAAGCCTGAGAACACCATCGGCGGATTGGCCTGCCGCGCGAACAAACGGTCAAGCTGGTTCATGCGTTTCTCGCGCCACGCCTGCAACGGAATCAACTGCGCGACCGTCGAGTAGCCCCAGAAATAATCGTCGATAGGATCGACCACCATCTGCACGAACGGATGGTGTCCCGGCAACACGTCGTTGGCGCGGTCGGACAGGATCAGGTCGCGTTCGATGATCTGGAAGATGCGGAAGTCGTGCGTGCGATCATCCATCGCCCAGATTTCCTCGACTTCGATCGTCGGGGAATCGGTCGCCGCATCGTAACTCGCCGCGGTCGAACCCCAGTCCGCCACGCCACCCGCGATGGTGCCCGGCGCACTGCCGTTCCACACGATCGGGTTCTGCGCGCCGATCGCAAGCGTGCCCTGCGAAGGCGCACCAGCCGGCTTGCCATCCCCCCAGCGGCGAATCCAGCGTTCGGCTTCAAGTTCGGGCATCCCGGCGTTGCGCATCCATGCGCGTACCGTATCGACATCGAGTCGGTACACCTGCAACAACGCCTGCTGCCCTGCGAGACCCGGCAGGTCGTCGCGCCACACGCCGAAGTTGCCGGCACCGACGCCGTGCGAGGTCGCCTCGCCATCCGCCCAGCCGAACTTCAGGACGCCCGAGCCGTACACCAGCGACCACAAGGCTTCCTGCGAATAGCGGTGATCGGCCCCCGATTCGTTCCAGAGCGCACGCAGACGATCCGCACCGGTTTCGTACAGGCTCAACTGCGCGGTGTCGGCCAGCGGCCCGGCGTTCAGGCCAAAGCGCACCGAACGCGGCGCGTACAGGTAGGACGCGAGCGTGTTCAACTGCGGGCCGATCTTGTTGTAGCGCGCGCCCCATTCGAACCCGCCGTGCAGATACCACGTACGCCACGAGGCATAGCGGCTGCGGCGCTGGTCGAGCGAACGGCGCAACTGTTCGCGCGTGCGGTCGAGCCACGAGGCGCGTTCGTCAATGGCAAGAGGGATACGCATCAGCCGTCGTAACTACCGATGATCTGGGTCTTGGGCCGCGGCAGGTTCGGCACCGCCCCACCAATCCCGGCGCCGCGCTGCGCGAGCAACGATCCGGCATCCTGCCAGCCGCCTGGCACCAGAAACTGCGGCGCCTGCTTTTTCGGCGGCTCGCGTTTCAAGGTGGTCGTCGAAACCTTCTGGCGTTCAAGCTCGGTTTCGAGCGCCTTGTCCGCGGACTTGTAGGCTTCGCGCTTGTCCTGCCCGATCACCGCCGGGGCGTACAGGATGCGGAACGCATCGCCGCCGCACTGCGGGCACGGTTGCATCGAAGCGCTTTCGGCCCAGAAGCGGACGCCTTCTTCGTGGCAGGCGAAGCATCCGAACTCGACCTTGCGGGTGCCTTCACTTCCGCACTGCTGGCAAAAGCTGACCGTCAGGTGGCTTTCCCACTCGCTTTCCACGCCGCGCGCTGCGCACGCCTTGCAGAACCAGCGTTTCACGGCTTGGGCTTCCCGTTCGCTTCGATGCGCGAAAGGATCGCGCGGACTTCCGCAAGCACGCTCAGGTGCTTCTTGTGCGCGATGAGATAGACCCCGAGCGCAATCAGGAAGCCGACAATGAGAATCACGACGACCAAGGTGTGGAACATGGAAAGCTCCTTCAGCGGGGGGTCTTGCGGGAACCGCGATGCAGCTTGGCGCGCGCCTTCCGATCGATGCTGTCGCGCTGTGCGCGGCTGATGTTGCCCGCGTGGTACGCGCGCGATGCGCCGGAAATGGCCAGCCGTGCGTGTTTGGCGTCATTGATCGGGAAACGCCGTCCCGAGAGGGCGAATTGGCCCTTCTTCATCGTGCGGCGCCGGGCCGCGGTCAGTCTTGCCATGACATGCTCCCGGCCGCCTGCCAGCGGCGCTCATCCTGTTCGGAACGCAACTGGGACAGCCAGCCGCCGATCGAACGGGCGACGGCATTGTGCTCCATGCCATCGGTCGTGTCCACTTCGCCGCGCGCCAGCAACTGCAACTGCAACTGTTCCTGCCACGCCATGCAGCCCAAGCCCATCGCGATCACGCGATCGTCCTTGCCACGGCCTTCGGCGGCAATGCGGGTGCCGTTCTGGGTCACGTAACGCGCCTCCTCGACCCACTCCCGGCTATGGACTTTCAGCATCCCGCGCTCCAACAGGTCGCGCAGGGTGTTCATCATGATCTGCTTGGTCTTCCACGTGGTTTCCCACTGCATCAACGCGCCGCCGGAAAGACTGTCCGGTCGCCGGTACAGGTAGTGCTGGATCGATCCGAAGATGTCGGCAATTTCCGCGCGTGCGCGGTCGGACAAGCCTTCGATCTTCTGCGCGTACTGGGCGGGCATGCGCTGCAATTCCTGCAACACGCCACGTCCAGGGCCGCCGAGTTCGAGGATCACCGTGGACGGCCGGCCCTTGCCGGAATAGGACCCGGCCAGATGCGCGAGAATCCACGCAAAGCCGTACATGGTGCAGTCCGGGGTGTTGAACTCGGCCACCTGTTCGGCGCCGCGCAAGGTGCATTTCAATACCTGGATGCAGAAACAATCGGCCCATTCGGACTCGCCGTAGGCGGGATCCGCGGCGATCACGTAGTCGGCGTCGGCCTGAGGTTCTTCCCAGACGGTGAGCGCGCCTTCGGGATCGGGATAGACTTCGGTGTCCTCGAACCGCTGGCTCAACCGGTAGTTCCACGACTGGCCGGCGGTGCAGTCCTCGCCTTCGACGATCCGTTGCAGGGTTGAGGAGGGGAAGAACTCCGAACCCGTCATCACGAACGCCTGTTCGGCGGTGAAGGGATACTCGGCCAGGAGCAGTTTGCTGCCGGCGTTTTCCGCCCACTTCCAGCGCCACCAAGCCCATTGCTCTGGATCGATCTCGACCCCGTAGCGGCGCTTGACCTCCTTGGCCCAGATGCGTTCCTCGCGGGCGAGGTTCGTGCGGCCGTAGGTGTTCCACAGGCGCGAGGTTTTCGGGATGCGATAATCCTCCTTGGCCCACCAGCCGATGAACACCGCGTCGGTCGATTTCGAGTTCTCCGCGTCGCGCCACATGTCGTGAAAGATGTTGAACCCGCGCGCGGTGGATTCCCACGCATACAGGCGCTTCTTGTGGTTTTCGGCCATCGACGCCTGCAACGAGACGACGCCTTCGGGATCGGCCCACGAAGACATTTCGGTCGCATGCACGAACGAGAGGCCCTGCCCGCGCGCGAGCGCGCCGGAATTGCGGCCCCCGGCGATCAGGTGCGCGAGGCGCGATTCGTTGCGAAAGCGTATTTCGGTGCGGTTGTTGAGGGTCGCGGGCCACTTCATCGCGTCGGGCAAGCCGTTCTGGTAGTTTTCGAGGATCGCGCGAGAGAGATCGCGCACCGATTCGTTTGGCACGGCGAGCGCACCTTGCAACCCCGAGTGCCGGAACAGCCAGAACAGGTCGAGCGCGAGGCACAGCGTTGTCAAGCCCAACTGGCGCGACTTCAACACCACGAAGTTGTGGGTGTCGTTTTCAAGCCCGGTGACGACCGCTTCGATGAAACGCCGCTGTGCGCCGTTCCACTTGAAGCGCACGCGGCCTTGTTCCTTGGAGTTCAGCACCAACGCCGAGCAGAATTGCTCGAACTGGGCGAGCGGGAACTTCATGCGGCGTAGCGTCCGCTCAGGAACTCGGCTTCGGAGGCGTCGCCGGGCAGCGGCAAGCCGCGCGCGAGGCGTACCTTGTCGCACCAATCGACTGGCGCGTGATCCAGATGCTGACCTTGAGGGTCATCTCCGATCGCGAAAGCGAGGTCGATCGCGAGGCTGCATTGTTCGCGCGTGAGTTTCAGGCTCGATCCACCGAGCATGATCCAGCCGCTGCGACCGTGTTCATCGACGATGCCGGGAAACGTGCGCCAACCGAGCACGGTGCCGGCGATCATGTGGCGATAGTCGTCCTTGTCGAGACGCATGCCGTGCCATGGCAACTGGCGCGCAAGATCACCGCAGGCGGCGTTCAACAACCCGCGCTGCGCATCGGTCAACATCGCGTGCCAAGGCTCGTCGATCATGCGACGCTACGCTCCTGCCACGCGGTTCGCCCAAGGCGCATGTGTTCGAAATCGGCGTACAAGACCATGGTCGAAGGTTTGAACGATTCCGGCCCCACCAGAACGTGATACGGACGACCTTTCCGGGCCCTTGCTGGGCGTTCTTCCCACTTCACGCGGCCTTGTTCGAGCGCATCGCACAAGCGGATCAGGCGTGCCATCAAGGGGCCGTTCTGCAGTTTCTGCAGGCCGTTCCTGAGCTTCACGATTTCCGAATGGGTGACGCCGAGTTCACGGCCCCAGTCGGACATGCTGATGCGGGATCTTTGCAGGACGCGACGAACCCCCAGCCGCGTGTGCATGTCAGCGCTTCCACTCGCCGCGCTGGTTGGCGGCGACGCCGAACCTGCGCACATCAACCACGCGACCGGAAGCTGGAATCACCGGGCCTGTGCTGCGGCGGTTGGAATAGCTCGGACCGGTCGAACCGTCGAGGCCGGTGGGGTTGAAGGAACGGGGTTTGGGATTGCCGCCGGTCGGCGCGGCTTGGGCGGGACGGCGCGGAAGGATCGGGAACATGCGGGAGGCTCCTCAGGTGGCGCGCCCAAGGCTACACCCGTGTCCCGAAAATAGAAAGCCCCCGGAGGGGAAGGTCCGGGGGCTTGACTATCACGATTGCCGTGGTAGCGTGTCTGCCGTGCAAGCGAGACGAGCAAACTCTAACCAATCCAGCCCCCGGCGTCAAGGACTCCGGTGCGTCTTGCTGCACGCTCCCCTGGATGAAATCCCCCAACGTGAAACCGCACTGCGCACGCGAACAGGCTTAGGGCCGCGCCATTCCGCAGATGCGAAGGCATGCCTTGCGCGTAGACAGCGCGCAAGATTCCATGTCCTTCCGTGGTACGGACGGGGTCGGGATTCCAAGGGAAACCCAAACGGCTGCCATGCAGCCCCTTCGAAGTCCAACGGGTCACACGACGTCCTGGTCGAAGGGTCCACGCGCACAGGAGAACCAAGCGCAACGGTGGTGTTCGACACAGCAATGTGCCGGTCAGAGCCGGGTAGGCAGGAAATGTCCCTGCACAAAGTCTGACCTGTCCAGACGAGCTTGTTCGATCTGGATCGCCTTCACGCGACGCTTGGCTCCATCCGAGTGACGCAGAGGCGCATCGACATCCTCCGCTCCCAAGCGGGTAGGGTGTCTTGCGCCTCCCGCTCAACTTCCACCATCCATGTGCCCATGAAGAAGCCCAGCGAGTCTCACGACTGGCCGGGCTTCGTTGGGACGTGCACCGTCTCCATCCAGCGCACAACCCATTCTAGCTTTTTTTGGGGCGGGACGGGGTGTGAGTGCAAATTAAATGAACGCATTTCCCCCGATACAAAGCATTCCTGACCGGTGGAGTCCCTAGGGTGGGCGACGGTCAGCAGGGGACGATCTGGGGACCTTGGGCGAGCCTGCGGAGGGTGTGGGAGCGCGGAGGATCACACTGGACGGTTGGTGAACGGATGGGTGAGGGGTGGATAAGCTCACGCTGACGCTCTACCCGAGCACGGATGATTGTGGCAAGTGCTGGTTCGAGCCATGCGGCGCGGCTGATGCTCCAGGCTGCTTCGGGTGAACGGCTGAGGTGACGCAAAAGGTCACATTGTGACGTTGGGTTTGGGTCAGAAAGTGACGCTGGGGGTCACATTTGGGGCTGAAACGGGCTGTTTTGGGTTGGCACGGGCCTTGCATGGTATGTAGTGCGGTCAAACTGACCGTCTATTGAGGATCAAATCATGGTGGCTTTCGATTACACAACACAGCAATGGTTGGAAGGGGATGCGGCGCGCGAGGTTGCATTGCACCAAGCGCAGGCCACGCTGGCGCTGTTGCAGTCACCAGCCGGGGTGGATTACGCCAAGTTTGTCGGTGTGGACCGTGGCGTTGCGATTGCCAATGCCTGGCGCGCGGTACTCGACCTCGAAGCGGGGAGGGCCTGATCATGAAAAACCGTAGACTCGCGGTGCAAGCCGAGCACGAATTGATGGTGATGGGGTTCACGCCAGCCGAAGCTGAAACCCTGCGCCGCGCGGCTGTCACGATGCACCACTGGCACGAGCAAGAATGCGGCGACGGCAATAGCTGGGCATCTTGGGCGATCGAATGGGACGACGAAACCGGCATTCCCTACCGCTGCACGTATCCGCACCAAGGCCCAAGCCGGCGCGAACGTATCGCGGATCGTTACACGCCCGCGCGTGAACGCGCCGAAGCTATCGCAAAAGCTCACGGCATGAGCGTGCGCGTTCAATCAGACCCGCGCGGTTTGCCGCTGTACCTGGTGGACGGTCAGCGCGAGCACGGCGTGGCGCCCGCGTCATTCTGAGGTTTCCAGTTGGTGCGCCTGGGCATCCGGGCGCACTGGCGGGCAACTTCGCCCGGTTTTGGAGGTTACGCCATGAACGCCTATCGCGCACCGCGGCTGTTGGTGCTGATTCTGTTCGTTGCCGATTGCGTGGCCGTGCTGGCCGCGGTCAAGGCTGCGGGGATGCTGCCATGAACGCGCTTGTCTCGCTGACCGACGAGGAAATCGACGCACTGCAGGCGTACCACGCCGAGAAGATCGGGCATGTGGACGACGCCGAGTGTGATCGCGTGATGAAACGCATCGAGCAGCTTGAGCGCTGCAAGACCACGACGCACCAATACCACGACTTTACATTCGAGGTGACGCCATGAACGCCGAGGTTGAGATCCCGCGCGGGGCCATCGCGTTCGTGCGCTCCGCTGCAGGCGGACGTATTTGGCTAACCCGCGCGTTCGGCGGCTACCTGGTCAGTCTGGGCCAGCCGGTGTGGTTTGGAACGCTGCAGGCCGCGCTCGCCGTCCTGCTGGCCTGGGAACGTTGATCGGGGTGGGGCGCTTTGGGCGCCCCTGCTCGTTCACGTCATTCCTCCCCTTGCTCGGCTGGCGCCGGCGGTAGCGGCATCCAATGCGTGGGCTGGTGCGTGAAAGGCGCAATGCGGTAATCCAGTCTCCAGCCGCCTGCGGCCTCGCCGTAAAACTGCCCAGCGAAAGGTGCGGCCCAGTCCCTGTTCCACAGAAGCACCCTGTTCCCGTCCTTCGGCGCCGTCTCAATCGGTTGCCACTGCGCCCTCGCCTTGAGCGTCGCAAGCTCGGCCTTCATCTGCTCGAAGTGATCCACGGCATCGCGATTGGCTGCGATCAAGCGCGTGTTCTCGTCGGCGAGCCGGAGCACTTCGGCGCGGATCGTTCTGATTGCGTCCGTAGGCCCATACTGAACATTTTCCATGCAATAACCGTCAACTTCATGGATCGCCTTACGCACTTCCGGCCGCAGCTTATCGAGTTCCATCGTTAAATCCTGTTCAGGGTAAATGCCAGTCGCATAACACTTTTCGGATGGCGAAAATGACGCCATTGTGCGATTTCCGTCCCGATTACACGGGCGGTGTTAGGCGACAAAGTGACGTCGAACACTAGTTAGCCTGCGGCTTAGCCGCTGCTTTGCCGGCGTCGGTTACAACAAAGATGTCGTCGCCTCCACTCAACGGGCCTCCCGCGCGTCGCGTCATGTACCCTTCGGCCACGAGCGCCTGGCAGTCGTCGTAATCCTTGCTCCCCGGCCCCGTGCAAAAATGGTTCCGGTAACTGCTGCCCTTGCCGTTGTCGCCAATACCAAGGGAGTGCCGCAAAATGTGGAGCTGCTCGCTGTTCATCGCTTCGTTCCTCGCAGGCTAACTACTCATTCCAGCGGACGCGCTGCGCGCGCCGCTAAATTCAGGCGTTAGGCGTCATGCAAGACCGCCAACTCACCACACACCACTTCCGCGCGTCCGCTCGTAATCACAACGGTTGCGTGCGGGTTCCATTTGTCAGCCAGCCACTTGGCCACCGGACGGGTAAGCGCCTCAAGCTCGTCGCTGCGGCTGCCAACGCTCGGAAACTGCGGCTCACCGGCTATGCCCATTTGCACAAACACACCGGGGGTTTCTTGCTGGTGTGCTGCCTCATACTCGTCCATGTCGTCCAAAAACGTTTTCCAGTTGCAGCCCGTTGCGTTGTCGGCTGCGTACTTGATTGCTTCGAAGCTGTACATTCTCGTTCTCCTGTCTGGGTACGCCTAACTGCTCAATCCAGGCGGACCCGCTACGCGGGCCGCTGATTTCGGGCGTTAGGCGCCACTGGCGCGCACCAATGCGGTTGCAGCTTCCGCAACAGCACTGGGCACGGCCACCTTGTCCCACGCGATTTCTAGCAGGTTGCATTTCATGGGTTTGTCCTCGGCGTACATCCACCGTAAAAGTTCTTCCGCAGCTTCCGTGGTACTGACTTCTACCGTCAGCAGCAGCGTTCGCTTTGCGACCAGTGCGGCGCATTGATCGGCAATGTGGTCAGCGGCTTTTCTTTCGTTCACGGGTTGTTGCCTCCTGCCGCTCTCGCAGTGGCGGCTAACTGCTCAATCCAGCCGAGCCAATCCGCTAACGCGGCTTGCCCGGCTGATTTCGGGTGTTATGTTTCAAAGCGAATCGTCTGCACGCGTAAGGCGTTTGCGATCACGCGCCGCTGATCCTCGTTCATCTTTTCAATCACCGAGTCGGGCAGGCTCTTAATGGCGTTGTAGGCGGTATTGATGCAATCGCATGCCATTGGCACCTGGTCGGTTTCGGCAAGCCCAGAGATGGTGCTCATCATTTCAGCAATACTCACCTCGACCTCAATTTCCTGCGCGGTTTCAACCCACTTTTTCACTCGCATGTCTTGGCTCCTCGCAACATAACAATTCGTTCGTTCGGGCGCTCGCTAATCGCTCGCGCCGCACAACTCAACCGTTAGCTGGCAATCGTTTGAACACTACGCTGCATCTGTCGTTGCGTTTCAACTCGCGGCCGTTTTGCGCGCTTATTACCGTGTAGCTCATACAGCGATGCTCGTGGCGGGTGAAGTCCGTTTCAGGTTTCTGGCACTCTGGACGCCAGTCGCAGGCACGGCAGATGTTGCCGCCGTCCTTTGGTTTCGCGTCGTCCTTCAACGCTGCGTAATAGCCTGGCGGCGCTTCGTTCGGGTCCAGCCTTGGCGGTAACAGGTCATCGTACATTTCAGTTCTCGGCAGTTACCAGCTAATAAGTCAATCCAGAGGATGCGCTACGCGCCCCGCTGATTTCCAGCGTTAGGCTTCATCTTCGTACCAATAATCTTCATCGTCCTGGCATGTGCAGGTGCCGCACTCGGGGATAGCCTCGTCGATCAGCCCTCCGCACACATCGCACCGCGCCAACATCGGATATCCGTCCATTCGCACGCATCCGGCGCCGTGGCATAGGTCGTCGCAGCATGCACATCCGTCCGCTGGGCAAATCATGGTCGTCTCCGGTCGGAATGAAACCTAACTCTGCATTCCAGCGGATCGCCTACGGCGCCCGCTGAATTTGGTTGTTAGCGGGCAATGCGCTCTTCATGGAACTCAACGCTTCCGCCGCCCTCTTCGTCGTCAAGGATTTCATCAACTGTCGCGTCGCCAGGAACATTTTCGAGCATCCTGCGCAAATCCTCTGCACGGGTTCCAACGCTGAATGAAACCTTGTGCTTCACCCGCAATATGCGCGTCTCGAAGGTTTTCTCGTATCCCATTTGCCTCTCCGTTCGCTAACTGCTCAATCCAGGCGGACCCGCTACGCGGGCCGCTGATTTCGGGCGTTGGGCGTCAAAACCCAGCCATCCCAGTATTCGTTGCGGATGTCCCACCCGCCAGCTTCCGCGGTCGCCTCTATGTCGCATGGGCACAAGCACGAATCGTCGGGCAACTCCGGGTAGCCATCGCGGATTATCGGGGCCACGCCGAGTGCAGAGCGCAGCGCTCCAATCGTCGTTACCTCCAAATCCATTGCGTTTTCGCGCGGTATGTAAACAGTTCTGCACATCGTCGTGCCTCCGGGCGGTGTCGCCCAACTAGCAGGTCAAGCGGACGCCGTACCGGCGCCGTTTACCATGTCGTTAGCCAGCTCAAGCAGCACGTCTGCATGGCATGGCGCACCGGGCTTGCACCAGCAAGCCAAGTTCTTCCCGCGCAGTTCATCGCGCGCCCGTTCCATCGCCTTGCGCGCGGCAACTTGCGCGTCCCGGTTTCCGCGCGTGGTCATGCACAGCAGGCCGCGCGCGAGCATCCGGTACAGGTACACGCAATCAGCATGGGTGCCGTCCTTGCCCACAACAAACGGGTTGCCCCATTTCGTTGTGCAGTCCACCTTCACTGTGTTCGGCGGCATCGTCCAGCCTTTCGCGCGTCGCAGTTGTATCCGTTCCGGCATCCTGTGGTTCCTCGCTCTGGCATCCGAAACATCCAGCATTCCTGGTCGATTGGCGCCCATGTCAATCCCGATTTCCTGGGCTATATCGAGCAACGCGGCTTCAACGTGATACGCATCGCCTTCTGGGCCATTTACTGGCCCGGCGTGCTTGAAAGGCGTAGCTGGCAGTCCTGCCATGCTGCGGGCCTTCTTTATCGCGTAGCGCAGGTGCAAAGCCACCCCCCACAGCGCGCGCTGGTCAATGGTGAATTGTTGTGTGGGTGCGTGGTATTGCATATCTATCTCCGTTGCTGGCACGCCAGCTAACTCTGCGTCCGAGCGGACAACCTACGGTTGCCGCTCAACTTGGGGGTTAGCCTGCGCCTTGAAAGTGCGGCATCTTGAAAACCTTTGCCGTGCACGTCGCGGCTGGCGGGTGCGATGTCCCGCGGAGAAACTGGTTCTGCTTCACCAGCACCGTTTCGAGCCGCCGTTTCCACACCTCCCAATTCGTATCCTCTCCGCACCGTTCGGCAATCGCGTGCGCAGAGCGCAAAAGGTCGTTGGCTTCGGTTAGATAATCGGCTGCGGTTTCCATCGTCTTGTCTCCAGGCTAACAATTCGGTCAAGGCAGACGCCGGTCCGCTGCTTTCGCTCAATCCAGTTCGCGGCCGGCGCCGCTTACCTCAGCCGTTAGCGCCCAACTGATACCTTCACGCCACGGCTGATTTCCACTACATCCACACCGGGGCCACTCCAACTATTGGGGCCGGTTTTCTTCCACCCGGCCGCAATGCGCCCTTCATCCTCTAGGGCTTGTATGCGGTTCCAAAAGCGGTCGTAGTCCTTTGCCTCATACAGCGCGGTCAACTCGTGCCATGCCGCAACCATCGGCCCCCATTTCGGGTATTTCGCGGCAACCTCCGGCAACCTTCCGCGCCACTCCGGGAACAATCGCAGCAACCTGTAGCACCTACCAAAGTCGTCGGCGTCGTGTGGAACGTCCGCGCCAAACTGCGGCGCATCGCTTCCGGTCATTACGCTGCAAATCGTCTTGCTGCTCGTGCCGGTGTCGCCGCTCATCAGCCAATCAATCGGTGTCATTTCAATTCCTCGTGTTGGGCGCTAACAGTTCGTGCCGGCGGACCTTCGGCCGCTGCACTCAAACGTTAGGCGTCACACCGCTAGGCAGTCCAGTGCGCGCTAGAACGGAATGTCATCGTCCGTGACCCCCCCCTGATCAGCCTGCGGGCAATCCTTCACCGGCTTGCTGGCTCGCGGTTCCTCGCGCTGACCGCCCAACATCTGCATTTCGTTGGCGATGATGTCGGTGGAGTAACGCTCGACGCCTTCCTTGTCGGTGTACTTGTCGGTGCGCAGCGCGCCTTCGACGTACACCTGCGACCCTTTCTTCAGGTATTCGCCCGCGATCTCCGCGAGTTTCCCGAAGAACTTGACCCTATGCCATTCGCAACGCTCCTGCTTCTCGCCGGTCTGCTTGTCCTTCCACTGTTCGGACGTGGCGACACTGATCGTGCAGAACGCCGTGCCCGAAGCGCTGTAACGCATTTCCGGGTCTTTGCCGACGTTGCCGACGATGATGACTTTGTTAATGCCCCTCATACCACGATCTCCTGTGTTTTGGCCTTCTTGAACGCCGTCCGCGTCGTGCGGGGCAGGATGGACCATAGCGCGGCCTTTTCCTCGGTCATCAACCCTTTCGATTCGATGTGTTCCTGAGCGCCCTGCACGTCGCCCGTCTCCATGTATTCGGCCACGGTGGCGCAGATGCGGTTGATGGTTTCGCGCTGGGCTTCGTCCAGTCCATCCCATACGCCATGCATGGGCTGTCCGGGTCGCGTGCTGTGGGCGCCCTTTGGCACGGTTTCTTCATGCGTCACCGAGTCGGCATCGCCGCCCGTGACGCCTTCCAGCGGCACACAAAACGCCTGGAACATGGCGTACTTGAATGCGACCGCCATCGCCTTGTTCGTGGCCTTGTCGCCGGAATCCATCGCCTCGCCAAAGAACGGACCCACCGTGACGCTTGAGCCGTCCTCGGCCACGAAATCGAACGAACCTTGCACAGACACGGCATACAAGACGCCGCCCGACTTGGTGACGCGCTCGCTTACTTGGCGATCCTCGAACCTGGGCCGGATGAAGATGCCCTCCTTGGCGAACAGCGGCGCAAAGGCATTCATCACTTCATCGACGCCACGGAACTTATAGCCTTGCTGCTTGTTGTCGCGTGACTTGCCGATGCCTTCCGCCGCAATGGCACGGCTGACACGCACAAGCGCGGGGTAGATTGTTGCGATTTCGGCTGATATTTGCGCGTTCATCAGGCTTCCTCCGAAGGGCAAAAGGGTTCTGGTTCCGGCACGCCGCCGAACTCATAGTCGTAGGCTTGCCGCATGTCGTCCGTCAGTTCGCCGTCGCGCCCCTGTGCCAGCAGGTCGCGTGCGACGAGTGCCCAATGCCGCTGTGCGTCATCGCCGCAGGTGCAGGGACTTGCGTGGAGTGTGCTTTGCATGACGCTACCTCGTGATGATCGCGAACACGCCCAAGACCACGAGCGCAGCGAAGGGAAGGATCGCCAACACGGTCTTGACCGGATGGCGACGGCGAATAAACTGCTCGCGCCGGATGCCGCCGGGCGTGGTGCGCTGCATGCTTTCGAGCAGCGCGTGGGCGGCTAGGCGTTCGGCGCTCATCGTTGCGTTCTCCGTACAAGTTTCCCCTGCTCGTAACGCCAGCCGTGCCGCGGCGCTGCGACGTAGGGCGCGACGCATCGGTGCCGCTTCTTGCTGACCACGCGCTCGCACTGGCGGCAATACGCGGGTTCGAACGCGCCGTGATGGCGATGGCGCCGCGCGAACGGATCGGGCATTCGGCGACGCGCTGCGAAGGTCGCGCGGTTGAACAATTCGCTGATGGCGGTCGCCGCGATCATCAGGCCGAGCATGGATGAATGTTTCATCCCGGCGCCCTCAAGTCCTCCGTGAGCACGACGACGTGCCACGGGCCGAGTTCTTTCAGTTCGGTATTCGCGATTGTTGCGCGCGCCTTCGCCAACTCGTGCGAATCGGTCAAATCGCGCGGGGTCAGCGTGCTTTTGTAGCTTCCGACCACGGCGTACCATGTTCGGCGCGTCGGGACTGCGGCGATTTCCGCAGCATTCAGCGGTTGATGCGTGTCGGCTTCGTAGGCTTCTTTCGTGAGTTCACACATTGGAATAACCCTCCTTCAACGGTTTGAGATACGCGCGCACGACACGGCGATGGCGCGCGATGGATAGGGCGAGCATGGCTTCGCCGCGCGGATCGCCCGCGACTTCGCCACGCAAGGCTTCGGCTTCATGCACGCGCTTGATCGAACGCTCGACGCAATGGCGCCGGTCGCGCATGCACTGCCACCACGACAGGTGGCTGCTTCCGCGTGCGCCAGGCAAAGCGGCCTCGGCCCTCTCAACGTCGCGCACGTAGTGGTGCGTCATGTGTCCGCCGTAGCCGTAGGTGCGATCCTCGGCGTTGCAGACAAGCGCGCTAAGGGCGTCACGGTAGGCGCGGCGAGCGGCGAGGTATTGGGCGCGGTTCATGGCAGCCACCCTTGCGACGCGGCCCAAAGCAACGAGCACACGACGACCGCTAAACCAGCCAGGAATGGCCACGAGTCGATCAGCGACTTTGGCTCGCCCTGTGGCGGTTCCGCTGGGCGGCTTTTGCGCCAATCCATCTTGCAATCGTCATGCCTGTCGCTCATTTCAGGGTCCTCGCCGTGCTTGTGGAAAGTCACAATACGCGCCTCGCATGGGGTTGTCAATACCCCTCTTGCAATTGGTTGTGGGTTTCCATAAACTCGCGTCCATGCAAACGTGGGCACAGAAAATAGTACGCCGGTTGTGTCGCAGGAAATGGACACTGGATGCGATTGCGCGCGAGACTGGCATGTCGCTTTCATCCGTCGCTGACTTGAAGCAGGGCCGCGTGCGCGAACCGCGTGGCCGTGAACGGGCGCGGCGGCTGGAAGCCCTGGGCGAAAAGGTGTTCCCATGCAAGCGATCCTGATCCGCATCCTCGTCTACGTCCTGCTCGGCGTTGCGCTCGCGCTCGGCGGGTTCTTGTACGGCCATCGCGTGGCCAGTCGCGCCGGGGCGGCGCAGGTGGCCGCGCTGCAGGCGGCGCAGCAAAAAGCGCTCGCGCAAGCGGTTCAGGATGCGGCGGCGCAGCAAGAAGCGGCCGATGCTGCCCGACTGGCGCAAATGCAGTCCGCGCTTGCGCAGGCGCGCGATGCGGCGGCACGCCGACAGCAGCAAGTTCAGGCTGGCGCCACCACGATTGCCGCCTTGCAGGGCAAGCTGAAGGCGCTTTCCTCGCAAACCACGCCCACCGGCCGCTGGCTTTCGATGCCCATTCCTCCCGCGGTCAAGGCTACCGGAGCGCACTGACATGAACGCGAACGATGGCGAAATGGCCAAACTCGAATTGCTGCGCTGGCTGAACGCCGAGCTGTTGGTCAGTGTCGTGCTATGGCGCATTGCGCGCGATCCGAGGTTCAAACGATGTTCCACGTGAAACACGCCATTGTCCTGTTGGCGCTGGCGCTGGCCGGGTGCGCCGCGACGCCCGTGATTGCCCCACCGCGGGTGGTGACGGTGACGCGCATCCAGTATGCGCCGTTGCCGGCCGCCGACCTGCTCCCGTGCTTGCCGCCCGCGGGGCCGCTCGAAACCAATGCCGACCTCTGGATGGCCTATCAGGCTACGCGGGTCGCCCTTTCTGTCTGCAATGGCCAAATCCATGACCTCGAACGCCTCTCTGGCACGTCGCCGCCGT
>DATFGT010000079.1:0-21783 GCA_035249175.1 Rhodanobacteraceae bacterium | reverse complement strand
GTGATTGGTCATCAGGACGTACGCGTGCACGGCGCAGCCTTCGCGCCGCGCGATCTCGCGCAGATCCTGCAGGTAACGGATGTAATCGATCTCGACGAAGAAGCATGGGCGGCGATCATTGCCGCGCTGGATCACATGTTGGGCAACGCCGGGAAGGTCGACCCGGAGGGAGCGGGGCATGGCCGCAATCCTTGCAGACGGATTGTGGCATTCTGGCGTTCGCTTGCATGCGGGGCTGTCGGCGGTCGCCGGAAGGGGCTGTCGGCAAAAGTCGACTCTGACCCCGGTTTTAGTTCGCAGGCAGGCTTACCACCGGCACGAAGCCACCGAAGATCATGCGCTTGCCGTCGAAGGGCATGTTGCTGGCGTCCTCCATGCGCGGGTCTTTCATGAATTTCTCCATGCCGGCATCACGGGTGGCCTTGTCGGGCCACTCCACCCAGGAGAACACTACGGACTCGTCTTGCTTCGCCTGCACGGCACGGCGGAAATCGGTGAGCTTGCCTTCAGGCACGTTGTCGCCCCAGCATTCCAGTACCCGCGTGGCACCGAACTCCAGAAAAATGGTGTCAAAGGTTTGAGCATGCCTGATGAACTGCTCGCGGTTGGCGTTGGGTACGGCGATCACGAAACCATCGATGTAGGACATGGTTTTCTCCATGGCAGGAACGGCAGCCGGTATGGCCACCTGCTTGTGAAGCGACGAACGAGCGTACGCGGAATCGACATGACGAAAGAACGGGTCAGGATCACTTACCTGGTTGTTCGCTAAGTGAACCTAACCCCGTTCTTCTCTTTTTTCCCGCAAGCTCCACCAGCGCGTGCTCGGTCACAGTGCGACGCAACTGCTCCAGCGCGGGCGATTCCGGATCGCCACCGGCATGCAGGCAGACATCGACGTATGGCAACGGCGGCAGTCCGTACTTGCGGTCCAGTCGCTTCAGATGGGGCGGGATGCCTGCACTGGTGCGCAAGGTAATGCCGAGGCCGGCGGCGACGCCTGCCCACAGGCTTTGCAGGCTGGTCGTGACAAAGGCCGGCCGCCATGCCATGCCGGCCTTGTCCAGCGCCCGGGTGCCGGCCTCGCGGAAGAAGCACGGTGGGTGGTAAAACGCGAGGTCGATGACTTCGCTCGATCGCAACCGCTTGCCCGCGTCCGCGGCGCCCACCCACGTCATCGGCAGTGTCGCGAGCCATTCGGCATCGGCGCGCCGGACATGGCCCATCGCCAGCACCAGATCCAGCTCGCCGCGATCCAGCCGTTCCAGCAGCGCGCTGTGGCGTTCGACCGCCACGTCCACCCACAGGGCCGGGTAGACCTTCTTGAATTGCCCCAGCGCCGCCGGCAGCCAGGATTCGGGCTTCGCCAACGCGTGCGAGGCGCGATCCGAAAGAGGAAAACCCATGAGCCTGTGCCGCGTGTTCTCCCGCCTTGCCATCGTTGCCTGCGTGCTGCCCGGCATGGCCTTGTCTTCCGGCGCCAAAGCGGCCGACACCCACGGCGATGTTTCGCTGGCTGGAACCTGGACGCTGGTGGCCGCCGACGTGATCCATCCGGACGGCTCGCGCGCGCACGACTATGGCGATGCGCCGAAGGGCCGGCTGATGATCGACCGCGCAGGGCGTTACTCGCTGCAGATTTTCCGCAGCGATCGCCCGCGCTTTGCCAACCCGGCCAAGGCCAAGGGCAGCGCGCAGGAATACCGGGCCGCGGCGATGGGATCGAGCACCCATTACGGTACGCTCGCGGTCAAACCGGACCGGCACCAACTGGTGTTCCACATCGAAGGCGCGTCCTTCCCCAACTGGGAAGGGCAGGTGCAAACCCGCACCCTCGAGTTGCACGGCGACACGCTCAGCTACCGGGTGCCGCCGCGTCCGAATGGCGACGTGCCGATCTCGGTTTGGCGACGTGTCGAGGGCGGCGCGGCGCATTAGCTGGGATCTGATTTGCCCGTCATCACGGCGAAAGCCGGGACCCGGTGACTTTCGTGCTGCGCACTGAGATGCAAACTCGCCGCGTCCCGCTACGGCTGCCTGCGCAGTCCGGATGCCGCGCATTGCGAGTTCGCCTTGACGGCGCCCTGTTTGGCTTCGACAACTCCAGCGCAACGGATCAGTTCAACGATTTCAGGTGTCGCAGCTTGGCGGCGTAGATGGCGCGCCATTGCGGGGTGGTGCTGTTCTCTTTCGCCAGTTCCAGTTGCTTGCGTGCCAGTCGCATGTCGCCGAGATGCGACGCGGCGACGGCCAGTTGGAAATGCGATGCAGCATCGTAGGGTCGCTCCGACAACGCCTTCTCGAACAGCCGTGCCGCTTCCGCGAACCGGCCCGCTTGCATCGCCTCCATGCCCCGATCGTAGAAGTAGAACGGCGAATGGCGCTGGATCTGCGCCAGCCGTTTCGCCAGCACCTGCGCTTCCGCGCCGCGGCTTTCCAGCGTGAGTACCCGCATCAGGTTGGAGATCGCCGAAACGTTGTCGGGATCGCGTTGCAGTGCGTAACGCATCGCGCGCTCGGCCGGCGCCCGCTGGTCCCGCTCGAGGTAGATGACGCCGAGCGTGTTGGCGGCGTTCGCGAATCCGGGGTCGGCATCGAGCGCCGCGCGGGCAAACCAGTAAGCGCGATCGAGGTCGCCATTGACCATGACCTCGGCCGCGCGGTTGTTCATGTACATCGCGATGATGGTTCGCTCCGGAATCGGCCGCGACACGGCGCTCGCCATCTGCCGTGGCGGCAGGAAGTCCACGATCATGGGCGTTTCGTCGCCGCGGTAGAACGGAAAGCTCGATGTGCGCGGGCCGAGCACCAGGTTCACGTGCTGGCTGAGGATCGCGAATCCGGCATCGCGCGACCAGGTGTCGAAATCATGGACCTCCTGGTAGGTCACGTGGATGTCGAGTTGCTTGGCCAGGGCGGCCGCCATGATCACCAGCGAGAGGCAGTTGCCTTCGCGCGCCTCGAATGTTTGCGACGCGGTGCGGGTGATGGCCGAGTCGTAATCGATCAGGAGTTTGCCGTTGAGGGCATTGAGCAGGGCTTGCCGCGCATCGCCGTGGCGGGTCTGCGGAATGATTTCATCCGCAATGAAGCGCCGCATCGAGGCGTCGACGGCAAAAATCGATCCGTGGTCTACCGGCTCGGCGGGTGGCTTGAACAGTGCGTCGCGGAAAAGTGGCGTGACGTCACCGCGACTGGCGGTGGGTACGTGCGCGCAACCCGCGAACGAAGTTGCGAACAGGATTGCACCGACCCGCAGCACCCGGATGAAGGCTTTCACCTTCGCCTCCGCAGCGGGCCTGTATCCGCTTGGCGGTCATTCGATGGCCTGCTGCACGGTCATCTTACACCGGCGGGAGCGAGGCCGGATTCAAAAAAACGGCCCGCAAGGGAACGGGGTAATGAGGCAAAATGTTGGCCTTCTCCCTTTGATGCCAATCGGCGAGCCGCCATGAACAAACGCCTGATCGCGTGGTGCAGCTTCGTCCTGCTCGTGTCCATCGGCGGCGCTGCGCGGGTGGCCGATGCGCAGGCGCTCGCCGAGCGCACCGTCGTGCTGGTTCGCCACGGTAGTTACGTGCCCGACCCGAAGATCGACGACAAGATCGGTCCGCACTTGTCTCCGCTGGGTTCGGCGCAGGCCCATCTCGCCGGCGCGCGGCTGGCCGGCATGCCGCGCCGCTTCGACGGGATGTATGTCAGCCCGATGCAGCGTGCACGGGACACCGCGGCGATCATCGGCGAAAGTTTCCCCGGCCGGCATTTCGAGGTGGTGGATGACTTGGCCGAATGCGTGCCGCCGACGTGGCGCGCCGATGTTGCGAAGGATTATTCGCGCATTGAGCAGGCGGACTGCAAGGCGCGGCTCGATCGCGACTTCGCGCGTTTCTTCAAGCCTGCGGTCGGCAGTCCGCAACGCGATCTACTGGTGTGCCATGGCGACGTGATCCGTTACCTGGTGACGCGCGCGATGCGGGTGGACACCAGGGCCTGGCTGGAAATGTCGGTGGGCAATGCCAGCATCACCGTGATTCGCGTGCAGCCCGATGGCCGCATGAAGGTGATTGCCGTGGGCGACGTCGGCCATATTCCCCCGACCCTGCAAAGCGGCGCCACCGGCGATCCCGATCGCAGCCTCGCGGTGCCGGCTCTGCAATAGCTGCGACAGGACCGCCTCGCCGCGGCTTGGCTCAAGAGGATACGGTCGGCCCGTAGGCCGCATCCCGTGCGAACGCGTTGCGCAAACCGTTCGTCAGGAAAACACTGGGTAGAGCCCACTTTCCAGCGCAAAAAATCCAGCCTCGACTCTCTACGCTGCGATCCGCTCGATTCGCGCCACCTCCTTGCCCAAGGCGCGGTGGGCGACGAGGATGGCCTGCACGATCACGAACCCGGCACGCTTCCTGGCGTAAAAGCCTACGGGTGGGTGCTGAATCGCGACGGATGCGGGTTGGGAGCGGCCGTCAGAAGAGGGATCTATCCATGACGAACACAAGGACGAAGCGGCGGATTGCGTGGGCAGCACTGGGCGCGATCGGCGCGGCGATGATCGTAATCATCTCGCTGAACCTGTGGCCGCACGAGCAACAGTTGCAGCATCGGCTGCAGCACGTCAGCGCGGTGGACAGCGTGCAGTTCCGGCGCGAAATCGGAACGCTGCTTGGCGCAAGCGTCACCGAAGGCAACGCGGTAACCGACTACCAGAACGGGGCGGCGTTCTTCCCGGCGATGCTGGCGTCCATTCGCGGCGCGCAACGCAGCGTGAACATGGAAACCTACATCTACTGGTCAGGCGACATTGCCAGGGAATTTGCCGACGCCTTGATCGAGCGCGCCCACGCCGGGGTGACAGTGCACGTGCTGGCCGACTGGGTCGGATCCTCGAAAATGAAGCGATCCTTGGTCGAACGCATGCGCGCTGGTGGCGTGCGCTTCGAGTACTTTCACCCGCTGCATTGGTATTCGCTCGATCGGATGAACAATCGCACGCATCGCAAACTTCTGATCATCGACGGCAAGATCGCTTTCAATGGTGGCGCCGGAATTGCGGACGCGTGGAATGGCAACGCCACGCAGCCGGATCATTGGCGCGACATGGAGTTTCGGGTGGAGGGGCCCGTTGCGGCGCAGATGCAGGCGATTTTCGCAGACAACTGGCTGGCCACTACCGGCGAAGTCTTGCTGGGGGATGCTTATTACCCGGACGCGCCACGAGCCGGCAACACCGCGGTGCAGGCTTTTGCCAGCTCGCCCGATGGCGGCAGCATCAACATGCAGTTGCTGTACCTGATGGCGATCAATGGCGCGCGGCACAGCATCGACCTGGAGGCTGCGTACTTCGTCCCCGACGACTTGACACGGACCGCACTGCTCGACGCGTTGCATCGTGGCGTGAAAGTGCGCATCGTCATGCCCGGTGCGCACGTGGACAGCCCGGTCGTGCGCAATGCTTCGCAGCAGACCTGGGGCGTGTTCTTGCAGGCGGGGGCGCGCTTTTTCGAGTTCCAGCCGTCGCTGTTCCACAACAAGCTGATGGTGGTGGACAGCTATCTGACGATCGGCGGCTCGGCCAACTTCGACGAGCGCTCCTTCAAGCTCAACGACGAATCCAATCTCGACATCCCCGACCGCGCATTCGCCACGCACATGACCGAAGTGATCGACGCCGACGTCAGCCGCTCGCGCGAAGTCACGCTTGCGCAATGGCGCAATCGCCCATGGACGCGGCGCATGGCCGACTGGCTGTCCACACTAGGTTCGTCGCAGCTCTGAAAGCGAAAACGGGGAAGCTGGCGTGAGAGCGCACAAACTCGTCAGCCGGCCTTCCGCAGAATAGGCCCAGATTGCACCTTCGGGATTTTCGTCTGGTGATGCGGTTTCAGCAGCCGTGCAAGCTCGCCGGCGCAGCGCAGCGGGATGGCTGCGCTTTGATGGTGGTGCGGAAGGGAAAGTACGGTCGGGTCAGTTCGATTCCGTCCCGGCGCAACGGGGACGGAGGAAATCAAGGGCGGCTACCATCGCGTCATGTCCAAGCTGCTTCTGAACCTGCGTAACGTGCCCGATGACGAGGCCGGCGACGTGCGGGCGATGCTCGACGCGAGGCGGATCGCGTTCTACGAAACCACGCCAAGTCCCTGGGGTATCTCGGCCGGAGGCATCTGGGTGGCTGAGGACGCGGACTTCAAGGACGCCAAGCGCGCGTTCGACGATTACGAGCAGCAGCGCAGTGTCCGCGTCCGGGCCGAATATGCCGCTGCCAAGCGTGCAGGCACTGCGGAGACGTTCGTCAGCATGCTTCGTGCGGACCCGCTGCGCGTCGTGATGACCTTGCTGGGCATACTCCTCGCATTGGGCTTGGTGGCGCTGCCGGTCATCCTGTTGCGCGGTTGAGAAGAAAAGGGCCGGGAAAACACGGGTCAGAGTCCACTTTCAAGCGGACTTTCGATTGATTTGAGCGTGACCCATGTGGGAGCGCACGAGCAGACCGGATGTTCCCTAGCAGTTCTCGTAAATGTTGTGGAGGCCGCATAGGCCTTTTCCTTGTGCCGATCCACCTGTTGGCGATGCGCTTCGACTAGGGCTGCCGGCCGGTTCTCCCGTGGTGCGCGCCTGCGACTTCTTCACGTCTGGAATCCGGGTGGGCGTTCGTGCGCGACCTTCAGTTTGCGCTCCATGGCCAGCCCGACGCGCGCAATCGTGCCTTCGCCGAACAGACGGCCGATCAGCGTGACACCGTAGGGGACGCGGCGCGGTGGATGGAAGCGCGGCAGCGGATGCGCCGGGTCCGGCGCCCAGTCGCTGCGTGCCTCGGAGATGTGCACGAATCCGGTACGCAAGGTCAGCGACGGTTGTCCGGTGTTGTTGGCGATGACCAGCATTTCGTCGCGCAACGACGGCACCAGCAGCAGGTCCACGGTGGACATCAGCCGGGCCATTTCCTGCGCCACCTTGCGCCGCATGCGATCGCCCTGCACGAAGTCCACCGCGGACAGGAAGCGCGACTCGCGGAACAGGTTCGGCCAGGCGTCGGAAGTCTGCACCGTCAGCTCATCGTCCTTGCCGCTCAAGGTCAGTTCCTCGAACGCCGCAGCGGCCTCGGCAAACAACAGGACGTTGAGACTGTCGTAGGGCCAGTCCGGCAGGCTGACCGGCGTCGGCTGCAGACCGAGTTCACGCAACGTCTGCAATGCCGCGCGATCGACAGCGGTCGCCGGGGCCTCCTTCATCCACTCCGGGAAATAGCCGACCTTCAAGCCTTTCACTGGAACCGAAGCGTCGTAATCCAGGTGACCGGGAATGCTGGCCACGTCCCCGGCATCCGGGCCGCTGATGGCACGCAACACCAGCATGGTGTCCTCGACCGTACGCGCGAGCGGACCCAGTTTGTCCATGCTCCAGCACAAGGTCATGGCGCCGCTGCGCGGCACACGGCCGAAGGTCGGACGCAACCCGGTCACGCCGCAGCGCATCGCCGGATCGATGATGCTGCCCTGGGTTTCGCTGCCGATCGCAAACGCGACCAGTCCGGCAGCAGTCGCCGAACCCGGACCCGCGCTGGAACCTCCGGAACCTTCTTCGGGCACCCAGGGGTTCATGGTCTGTCCGCCAAACCAGATGTCGTTGAGCGCCAGCGCACCCATGCTCAACTTGGCCAGCAGCACCGCACCGGCGTCATTCAGGCGCTTGACCACGGCGGCGTCTTCGGACGGCACCCGGTTGCGGAACGGTGCCGCGCCGTACGTGGTGCGGATCCCGGCGGTGTCGAGCAGGTCCTTGGCACCCCAGGGAATGCCGTGGAGCGGGCCGCGATAGTGCCCGGCGGCAATCTCCCTATCGGCCTGCCGCGCCTGCATGAGGGCGTGATCTTCCAGCAGGGTGATGACACAGCGCAGCTCCGGGTCGAAACGCTTGATGCGCGCGAGGTAGATCTTCGTCAGGCGCTCGGACGTCAGCTTGCGCGTGCGTATCCATTGGCCCAGCGCCGCAACGCTGGCGAAGGCGATGTCCACATCGCGTGCAGGCAGCGGACCGGCATCGATGGGCGCGGGTTCGAACCGGTCCTGGGCGGGTCCGACGACGTGACCGGGTAGTTCGGGATTCCACACCGTGGCCGGCGCGAGTTCCGCTTCCAGCGCGATCCGTCTCGGTCCGACCCGCCGTTCCATCGTGCCCGCCATTGCGGTCCGCCAACTGGAGGCGGCTTGCGCCCGATGCGCCTCGCTCATGCTGACCTGCATCAGCTTTTCGGCTTCGGCGAACGTCTGTTGGGTAACCTTCGGGCCGACGCCGTTCCCGGTGTTGAAGGCAGGCGCTGCCCCCGGTACGGCCGCGGGCTGCGTGGTTTGCGCCTTGAGCTTCCATGCGGCAAGCATGCCCACCAGGGCGAGCGGCATATGGACGAGGAAATTGCGGCGTGATCTCAGGGATTTCATGGCTTGCATGAGTATTCCTAAACCAGGGTCAGGGTGCACTTTTCCGATACGCACGGGTAGCCCAATCCTACAGACGATGGAAGCACCACCCGGCAAAGATAGAATGCTCCGATCGACGGGAGATACCATGCCGCGCAAGCCTCGACTCGACCTCGCCGGCGTTCCGCAACACATCATCCAGCGCGGACATGATCGCAAGCCCTGCTTCTTCAGGAACGGGGCCAAGTTCACTTACCAGTCGTTCGTGGACCCCGTTCGTGCAGGTGCTGCCCCCTTGCGCCGCCTGACAGCTGGAATGTGTCGGCGGGAGTGCCTGCGCCATGTTGGCCAGCGTCCCCTTTTTACGTGTTGGCATCATTTCTGCACGCCTTCAAAAGAGCGAGACTGAACCGAAACGATGCCTACAACACTTCCCCCGCTCGCCGAGGTGCTCGACCTCATGCCCGATGCGGTGTGCGTCGTCGACCCGGAGGGGCGGCTCCTGTTCGTCAATGCGAGCTTCCAGCGCATCTTCGGCTATGCGCCCGAAGAGGTGCTGGGCAGGCAGATTTTCAGCCTGGTCCACCCGGATGACCGCGAGGTGACGACCGAGCAGGCCGAACGGGTGATGGCGGGGGAGTTGCAGCGCCACTTCCGCAATCGCTATGTCCACAAGGATGGGCATATCGTGGATATCCAATGGTCGGCGCGCTGGTTGCCGGAGCACCGCGTGAGGATCGGGGTCGGCCACGAGGTGACCGAGCTGCGGCGCGCCGAACGCGAGCTCGAGCACCGCGCCAACCACGACTCGCTGACCGGCCTTGTCAACCGGCACCGCTTGCAGGTGGAACTGCAGGCCGCAATCGATCGTGCCGCTGATGAGGGTGGCGGGCTTGCGCTTTTGTACATCGACCTCGACGGCTTCAAGCGCGTCAATGATCGTGCCGGCCATGCAGTTGGCGACCGCTTGTTGCGCGAGCTTGCCGGGCGCATGCAGCGGGGCGTCCGGCAAAACGACCTGGTCGCGCGCGTCGGCGGTGACGAGTTCGTGGTGCTGCTGCCCGATTGCCACGACGTGCAGGCCGCGCGGGAGATTGCCGACAGTTTGCGGGCGCGCCTTACGATGCCGTACCGGCTGCCGGAAGGGCTGTTTCAACTGGACGCGAGCATCGGCGTGGCCACGTTTCCCGCCGATGGGGCCGATGCGGAAGCTTTGCTGAGGCACGCCGACAGGACGATGTACGCGGCCAAGCGTGGTGGTCGCACTGGTGTCGAAAGCGTCGTCGTCGAGGAATTGAAAACAGCCGCCGGACGGCGTGATTGACGAAGCGTTGCCACCCAACTGATGGACGAATCTGCGGCGCGCGGATCGGCCATGCCCCGGCGAGGCGCCGGGTCTTGGCCATGGCGCGAAAATCGTCGCGGCCCAAAGCGCCTTGTTGCTGGAGGTAAATTCGGATGGCCATCAGTCTTCGCTGGACAGGGTTTCGCGCAGCAGGTGGCGCCCAGCATCGGCGCGCGCTCCGCGTCCAGGACCGAGTGCGGTGTACGCCGGGTGAGGTGTGAGAATCGCCGTCCTCGCGCTGGCCGCAATGGCTGGCGCAGCTTGACCACAGACAGGCGGTCGGGTCATCGGTCATGCCGGCGCGGACCGGATCGATCAGGAATTCACGCAGCCGTTGAACGTCGAAGCGCTGCCCGAGGTGTGCACACCTCGGCCGGGCGCCTCAGCCGTCAGTTCGAGTCAGCTTTCGGCGCGTCGCCGTTCTTGGCCGCTTCGCGCTGCGCACGCTTCTTCGCGTCCTTTTCCGCCACTTTCTTTTTCTTGGCGATTTCGCGTTGACGTTTTTCAAAGGAATAGTTGGGCTTGGCCATGAGCAATCCATCTGGGCTGGAGAGTGCAGTTTAGGGAAACATAGCCGCCGGACAAACTGATTCAACGAAAACAGGGGTCAGGGTCCACTTCCAGCGGGGTTTGTGATTCCTTGAGCGTGACCCAGGTTGGCGCGTGATCGCTCGTGTGTTCCCGGCCACGCACGTCGCGATCCACGCCTGCAGATTGAAGGTGCCGTGCCGCGGGGGGACTCAAGAGAATGTGGTCGATCCGCAGGCCGGCATCCCGCGCGAACGCGTTGCGCAAATACTTCCAGAACGTGTAGATGCGCGCGTCCGGATGCAGCGCGCGCAGCGCGTCGGTCCAGCCTTGCGCCAACAGGTTGCGGTATGCCGCGCGCACTTCGGGGCGAAACAGCGCGTCGTCCACCCAGCGCTCCGGTGCGTACACATCCAGCTCTTCCGGGATCACGTTGAAATCCCCGGCCAGCGCCACGGGCAGGCGGGAATCAAGAAGATCGCGCGCATGCGCCGCCAAACGTTCGAACCAACGCAGCTTGTAGTCGAATTTCGGGCCGGGAGCAGGGTTGCCGTTGGGAAGGTAGAGGCATCCGATCACAATGCCGTGCACATCCGCCTCGAGGTATCGGCTTTGCACGTCATCCGGAGCGCCGGCCAAAGCTCGCCTGCGTTCCACGGGCTCGCAGCCTTTGCCGAGAATCGCAACGCCATTCCAGCTCTTCTGCCCATGCCACACCGCGCCGTAACCCGCTTCATGGAGCGCGGCGACGGGAAACCGTTCCTGCGGTGCCTTGAGTTCCTGGAGGCAAACGATGTCCGGCGACCGCTCCTCGAGCCAGCGCAGCAGCAAGGGCAGTCGCGCGCGAACACCGTTGACGTTGAAGGTGGCGATCTTCATTGCACGAATGGAGCGGGCTCGGAACGTTTCCAACGTGGCTACAGGGACGGAATGGCGAGCCCGGCGAGCAGACGGAATGCGGAGCAGGCGCCCGAATCGAACCAAGGTATCGCAATGCATGACCTTGGTCACGTTGCGGAGGCCGCCCAGTGTCGCTGCGGCACCTTTTGAGAGAAGCTATTCGAAGGGAATCTGTTGGCCGTTGGCGGGTGAGCGTGTGCCCGTCGAGCCGGTGTTGTGCTGCCGGGCTGGTTCGTCACGAATTCAATGTCATGGCCTTACGTGCATGTCATCAATTCGAAGATGTGCACTTCGTGGCTGATCGCAAGGGCCTGTCCATGTCTGAACCGCAGCGACGCCGGATCATGACGGCCATCGAGGAACGCTATGTCGGTGGCGGCGCTTGATGTTGCGGGCGCTCCTGCCTGGAACTCGAGATCGTCAAGAAAGCAAACCGCATCGGGCATTGAGAACGAGACGGAGACCGTCGCTGTGCCAACGTGTTGTGCCCAAACGCCGCGCAAATGATGGTGCGATTATTTGGTCTCAGACTTCACGCGAGCGGATGTGGCAGCGCCGCCCGGCTGTTCCATGCACACCCCTCGCGCCCGCAGCGCTGCATGCCATAGCCGAAGTGGATGGGTTGCAACCCGCTCGCAACCGCACGCACCACTCGATAGGGCGTCAGTGCGATGTCCGCTGGTGTCACATCGACCGCGGCAGCGCGAATGCCGGCGGCACCCAAGGCGCCCACACACGCCTCCAATGTCGCGGGTTGCGTGAACCGTCGGCGCGCTTCATCGAGCGGCAACAGCGCCGCGCCTGCCGTCATTTCGCGCACCGTACTTTGCCATGTCGTGTCGACATACAGCAGTCCATGATCCAGATTGCTCCGCACATGGCGTGGGGCGGCAACGCGACGGTGGCGGCCTTCGCGCATCAAACGCTGCATGTAAAGCCCATAGTGGCTGTGCTCCATCACGGCCTTGCGCAACGCCACATCGAGCGATGCATGGGTGCCGAGCCCCACGGTGACGCCTGGCCAACGGATGCCATCACCCCAGCCTATGCACAGTACCGTGGCATGACGACTATGATCAGGCAGCAGGTAGAGCTCGACCTCGACGCTTTCCGGAGCCAGCGCCTCGAGGGCGGCTTCGGCATCGTGTCCGACGCCGACATTGGGCAGGCGCCACAACGGTGCGTCAGTCGTCATCCACGCACGCATGAAGGCATCGCGCTCAATCAGCTCGTATAGGGCGCGCAATGTGGCGTCGTCTACGCCGCGTCCGGTCGCAAGACCATTGCTGGTCGCTTGTACCAGGCATTCGTTCGGCACCGCAGGGAAGTTCAGATAGACCGCGATCGCAGGCAAGGCTACCGCAGCACCGTTATCCAGCCATTTCCCCTGTGCCCACCATATCGGTTGTTTCGGGTTGAAGCGCGCGTACGCAAAACCTGGCGCGGTGTATTGCTCATCCGTGTACAGGGTCAGTGCGCAGGGATCGAATAGGGCTGCCGGTTTCCTGCCGAATGCAATACGAAACAGAATGGCGGGATTCCACGTTGATGCCGCATAGCGTTCGAGGCCTTCGCCGATCGCGCTGATGACGGCCTCCTCCGGCGTCGCCCCCTTGCCTTCCCCCCGGATCTTGTGAGGCTTGCCGTGTATCTCCGGCAAAACGAGTCGGGCGCTGGCGCATATTGGGAATGCAGGCAGTCGCGGGTTGGTTGGCTTGTAGACCAGCAGTTCACGCAATACTCCCGTCTCGCGATCAGCAAGGACCATCAGTTCCGGGGGGACCAACGGCTCTCGCAACGTAGACAGGCCGTTCCAGGGACGCCCAAGTGCGCCGGTGCAATTTGGACAGCCCGGCACCGGCAGTGCCACGTGCAGGCTCGGTGGCCCGTTCGCAGCGACGGTGATGCAGTGCTCCGCCGCGACCTGGGGAAATTGCTGCTCAACCCACAGATTGTCGGCCAACGCGTGAATCGCAGCGTCGGGCAGTGGAGTCACGCTCTTCAGCGACTCGGGTGGCAGCCCGAGACGGCATAGCAGGCAATCCCAACATGCGCTGCGGCCCGGTTTGATGCGAGCCATCATGATTCCCTTGTCCGGCAACGTGGCCACCACCCAGTGCGATACGCCGCACCGGTACCAGTCGCGCAAGAGTGTGATGATCGCGATGTCGCTCGGATTCCACTCGATTGCGGGAACACTGATCCCGGCTTTCGGCGCGTCGGGCACCCCTCGCTGGGCTAGCGCGCTCGCCATTTTGCGAACGAACGCGCTGCTCCCGTACAGATCGACTGATGCTGGCGACGGTTCCTCCTGGACGGCATCGCCGCTGCGCTGGAGCGCGTCGACTTGCAGCAGCAAAGTCTGCATTGCTTCGACGCCGTTTGGTGCGACGGTGCTTCGTTCCATGAAATACGGCAGCGACTCCCAAAGGAGCGCCCGGCTTTCCAGGTCCATCGCAAAGTTGCCGCGAGCCGTCGTCAGCCATGCGCCCTGTGGCGTGGCGATGCAGCGAGTGCTCGCGGCGAACCGCACTTCCTTACTTGCGCTTTGCGCCGGGGAGTTGGCGCTCGCCTGACGATGCGTGGCCAAGCTTCTGCAACCGTTGCAGTGACTCCATGAAAACCGGCCCGCACGGTTCGCACGGATTGCATTCCATTGTGTGCAGGCGCTTGAAAATGATTTCGCTGATTCGCGCCAATGGGTCGAGGATTTCTTCGAGTTTGAATCGGTCGAGATCAGGCATGTTGGTCTCCGCTTTGGGGCAGGCGCCTGGTGCGCCCGGTGCGGGGAGAATGGCCCGCACGCCGGCATCTTACGCCCCGATAGCGGGATCAGTGTCAACATATTTATGAACGTCGTACAAAGACTTGGGTGCGGGATAAAAGGGAGTAAAAGCTCCAATATCGGTTTCCGGATGATAACCAAAAAACAAACAATTCAAAACGAAATCATAATCAAATAATGACGATGGCCAAATCACCATTTTTCCAACGCAATAACACGTTCCTTACTTCGCAGCAAAGGGAGGCCAAGAGGCGAAGGCTTTCTCCAGCGGCTACGTGAAGCTTGGAGCGGGAAGTGGGGCGTCGATCGCCATTGCAGGGAAGGGCGCTGTCCTTGGTCGGGGGCCAATCTGGTAGTTGCGTGAACACAACCCAACGCGCCCGGCGGCTCCTCAATCGCGGATGGGACACGCTGCTTTAGTCTGGGTGAGGTGTGCCGGCCGGAGGCTTGGATGCAACCGATGAAACGACCTCGCAAGGATGCGAACAAGTACCAGCTCCCGCCGGGTTGGCACAGCCGCGCAGCGCGGTGCGTAGTCGCCGCCGACGATGTTCCAATCGAAATCGCCATCGGCAGGGGGTGACGCGCGATGGCCAAGCATTCGCAATCGCGTTTGGTCGTGTATGTCGCGCTCGCCGGCAATCTGCTGATCGCCCTTAGCAAGTTCATTGCCGCGGCGTTGTCCGGCAGTTCGGCGATGTGGAGCGAGGGTGTGCACTCCACGGTCGACACCATCAACGAAGTGCTGTTGCTGCATGGTATGAACCGCGCCGCGATGCCGCCGGATCGTGCGCATCCATTCGGCCACGGGCGCGAACTGTATTTCTGGAGCTTCGTGGTTGCGGTGCTGGTGCTGGCGCTGGGCGCGGGCGTGTCGTGCATCGAAGGCATCGTGGAGTTGCGCCACCCGACGCCCCATAGGGACTTGTGGCTGAACTACATCATCCTCGCGATCGCGGCGGTGTTCGAGGGCACTTCATGGACGATTGCGCTGCGTGAATTTCGCGCGCGCAAGGGCAGGCTCGGCTATTTCCAGGCATTCCGGCAGAGCAAGGATCCGACCACCTTCACCGTGCTGCTGGAAGACAGCGCAGCGTTGCTGGGTTTGCTGATCGCGTTCATCGGCATCTATGGCGGAAGCGTGCTGCATGCGCCGTGGATGGACGGCGCGGCGTCGATCGGCATCGCGCTGGTGCTGGCCACCGCGGCACTGCTGCTGGCCCGGGAAAGCAAGGGCCTGTTGCTGGGCGAGCCCGCGCATCCACGGGTGGGCGAGAGGATTCTCGCCATCGCCCGGAAGGACCCGGGCGTTCGCAGCGCCAACGGCGTGCTCACGATGCAGATGGGGCCGCACCAGGTGGTCGCGATGCTGAGCGCGGAATTCGAGGACGCGCTGGCGGCGCCCGACATCGAAGCGTGCGTCAACCGGATGGAACGTGGCGCGCGCGAGGCCGATTCCGCGATCGTTGCGTTGTTCGTCAAACCGCAGACCGAGGAAACCTGGCGTGCACGCCGCAAGGCGCTGGAAGAGGAGGGGAACGCTACGCTGTCGTGAGAACTTCGGGCGGCCGCGAAGCCCCTCTTCCCCGAAACGCTCAGCTCTTTTCGGGGGCCGGCACGAAGAAAATCTCGCGCACTTCGACCGGCATGCGGCACGCCTTGACGCCCTTGCGCGCCCAAGCCAGCGCCTCGTCCAGGGTTGTGGTTTCCACGATCGTGATTCCGCCCACCAGCTCCTTGGTTTCCAGGTACGGCCCGTCGGTGACGCGAACGTCGCCGTTGGGCTGGGCTCGCAGCGTGTGGGCCGCGCCCAGGCCCCCGGCGAATCTCCGGACACCCGCCGCGATCATTTCACGATTGAGCGCGTGGATCTCTTCCACCATCGCATCGTCCTGCGTGGACGGATCGAAGTTGTCCGGGAGGTACCCGGCAATCAGATAGTGCGGCATGTTCGCCTCCTGAAGAGTTGCAGTTGGCAGTTGCCCCTGCCTTCCTTGTTGCGACGAACGGCGCAGTCGAAAATCGACGACATCCGAAACACCAAAACACGAAACGGGGTCAAACACGAAACGGGGTCAGATTCACTTCCAAGCGGAAATGAACCTGACCCCGTTCGCCGGATCGGTTTTACGCTCGCGCGGTTTTGCGCTGTCGCATGACACCCAGGCCGATCAGCCCGATGCCCAGCAGAAAGAAACCGAACGGTTTCGGCTCCGGAACCACGGCCGCATGACCCAACCCTTCGATTACGTCGTTGCCGCAGTACATCGTCCAGTGGAAGCCGAGGTTGTCGGGGTCGAGATCGAGGCCTGCCGTATCGAGGCTGAAACTCAGAAAACCATCGCCGACGGTCCAGGATCCGGTGTTCTTCGTCGCCGTCGCCAGCGACGTGTCCACCGCCACCGCTTGTCCATCCCGGTATATGCAGCCGCCGCCGCAGGTTATGAAGTGGTTGGAGAGCAGGACATCGGGATTGTGGTTGCCGGCGTTGCCCGCACCAAGCGCGTAGACGGTGCCGTGGCCGCCGGAGTTGTCGAGTGGATCATCAAGCGAAAACGCGTAGGTCCAGTGATTGCCGTTGGCAGCATTGTCGGTGTCGTAGGGGCTCGAGCCGCTCGGGGTCCAGCCGGTCGAAAGAAACAGATCGCCGTAGCCAATCCCGGTGTGATTTCTCGTCCACTGCGATTCGATACCCGCGTTGCCGGCGAAGTTTGTATAGATGGTGACGGTGAGTCGATTCCCCGACAGGCTCGCGTCCATGCCGTCGATGTTGTAAGTGGTCACCCCGGCGCCGCTGATCACATCGCCGTAACCGTGCCCATTGGCACCGTGGTAAGTATCGGCCAGCGGCGTTGCCGAGGCGCTCGAAAAAACGGCCATCAGGCCGAGGACCGCAATCCAAGTCGGTAGTTTCATTTCACGATATCCCCTGTTGATCCCGCATTCCCCGGAGGGATGCTGCAGCTTCCGGTCGATTTTTTCTTCAAATCGGAGAAGCGCCAACGCTCCGGGCGCACATTTCGACGGCTGCAAACGACCTTGGTGTGTCGCTGCAGCCATCTGCACGTAAGCAAGATTGTTGCCAGAGGTAGATGTGCTTGATATTCAATCGCCTGGGATTGATTGCATTCGTCCAGTCGGCAGATTTTGTAAAGTACTTCGACGGTTTGGGAACCCGAATCAGGTTCATTTATCGCAAGGTTGCGGTGCGCCGAGGGGTGCTGCATACGCAGGCCAGGCGACTGCGGTCACCGTCATTTTTCCCTCGCCCTCGAAAGACGTTGCCGAGTGGCCCAACTGCAATAGCCAAGTGCCGGCAGGTCGTTGCCATTGTTGACTGCGGCTGTCGAAGTTCACCAGCAAGCGCGGATCGGCGGTGATTGTCAGATGCGCGGACTGGTCGGGCTTCAGACTGATCCGGCACCAGCCCACCAGTTGTCGTACTCCGCCTGAGCCCGGCAGGGTGACGTAAAGCTGCGGCACGTCGGTGCCTTCGCGCGCGCCGCGGTTGGTCACGATGAAGGACGCCGTGACGCGGCCATGTTCGGCGTGCGGTTCGAAACCGTTGTATGCGAAGTGGGTGTAGGTCAGACCGTAGCCGAACGGAAACAGCGGTTCGAGGTGTTGGCGCTGGTACCAGCGGTAACCCACGTCGGCGCCTTCGATGTTGTAGTCCACTTCTTGCGCCGGTTTGCCTTGCGGCGGCAGGCCGATGGCAGCGAGACCGGCGCCGGGGATTTGCGGGCGCGGCAGTTGCGATTCGTCGCGCGGCCAGCTCACCGGCAGGCGACCGCTTGGGACGACTTCACCGTACAGCAGCCGCGCGATCGCCTCGCCACCGGCGGCGCCGGGATACCACGCTTCCAGCGCCGCGTCGACCCGGGTCAGCCACGGCATTGCGACCGGGCCATTGGTTTCCAGCACGACGATGGTGTGCGGGTTCGCCTTGGCCACGGCTTCGACCAGCGCATCTTGGTTGCCGGGTAGCGCGAGGGTCGGCACGTCGAAACTTTCCCCTACCCATTGTTCGACGAACACCACCGCCACGTCCGAGTGTGCCGCGAGTTTTGCGGCGGCGGCGATGTCCTTGCCGTTGGCGAAGTTCACCTTGCCGTGCGCGCGCTTTTCGACGGCGGCCAGCGGCGCGGAAGGTTGATAGATGCGCGGACCCGGCCAGTCGGTGGGCTTCACACCCGGCACCGCGTTGCCCTGCGGCGATTGCACCGCCGAGGAACCTCCACCGGTCAGCACGCCCTTGTCGGCGTGGCCGCCGATCACCGCCACGGACTCTGCGCCGGATAGCGGCAGCAACGAATCCCGATTGCGCAGCAGCACCGCCCCGGCTTCCTCGACGCGCAGGGCCACCTTGCGGTCGGCGTCGAAATCGATGGGCGCAGTCTTCGCCGGATGGTCGATCACGCCGGCCGCGAACAGGCTGCGCAGGATGCGTCGCGCCATGTCGTCGATGCGAGACTGCGGTACTTCGCCGGACGCGACTGCGGCACGCAGCGGCTTGTCGAAGTAGACCTGCTTGTCGAAGGACTCGCCGGCCGATTCCTGGTCCAGCCCAGCCAGCGCGGATTTCGCGGCGCCGTGTACGGCGCCCCAATCCGACATCACGAAGCCGGGGTAGTGCCAGTCGCGCTTCAGTACCTGATCGAGCAGCCAGTCGTTCTCGCAGGCGTACACCGAATTGATGCGATTGTAGGAACACATCACTGCGCCGGGATGTCCAGTCTCGATCGCGATCTCGAAGGCGAGCAGGTCCGACTCGCGCGCCGCGGCGCGGTCGATGCTCGCGCTCAGCGTGTTGCGTGCGGTTTCCAGATCGTTGAGTGCAAAATGTTTGATGGTCGAGACGAGGTGCTGGCTCTGGATGCCGGCGATGGCGTTGCCGACGATTACGCCGGCCAGCAATGGGTCTTCGCCTGCATATTCGAAATTGCGGCCGTTGCGCGGATCGCGCAGCAGGTCCGCACCGCCGGCGAGCATCACGTTGAAGCCGCGACGATGCGCCTCGCTGCCGATCATCGCGCCGCCTTCATGCGCCAGTGCCGGATCGAAACTCGCCGCGGTTGCAAGCCCCGAGGGCAGGGCGGTAGCACCGAGATCGAGCGGCTTGGCGACGCCCAGGCCCGCATCGCTTTCCTGGATCGCGGGCAGGCCGAGCCGCGTGAAGGCCGGCTGGTAGCCGGCCGAGCCCAGCGCGCCCGGCGGCCTGGGATGAGCGTCGCCGTATTCGGTGCGGAGCAACCGGAACTTCTCGTCCTGCGTCATCGCCTTCAGTACCAGCCCGGCGCGCTGGTCGGGCGACAGGCGGGGGTTCATCCATGGGCGTGCTGCGCTCGGGGCCGGTGGTGTCGCCGCGAAACTTGCGGCGCACACGACCCAGGCAAGCGAGGCGAGTGCCGCGCGCAAGACGACGGACCTGACGAGAGAAGTCGGCTTCATTCGCGAGTCATTCGCCCATGCCCACCACGGACTCGACCACCCATCCGAACAGCGCGCCGTCAGATCGAACCAAAGGATCCAGCGTAAACGGTTTGTCCCACAAGTGTTTGGCCGAGGCGACGAGGGCACGCGCGCGTGGCGCATCCAGCGCGGCGTGGCACATCGCATCCAGGCGGCCGTGATGGGCCTTGATGGCCAAGGTGGTTTCGGCGATCTTGTCGAGCACCGGTCCGGGGCCAATCTGCGGCTGGTGCTGGATCGCGTGGACCAGCACGCTGCCGACATTGCGGTACATCCGCAGGTCTTCGGCAGTCGCCTCGGCGTCGCGAAGCGACTGCAGCGCGACAAGGAACCTGTTTTTGGCGTCTTCGAGATTGGCTGCACGCTGGTCGACCCCGATCGCCCGCGCCAATGATTCGGCCGCCTCGAACACGCCGGTCTGCACCAGCCGTTCCGCGTCCGCGAGCTGGCGCTGCGCTTCCTGCACGACCACGCTGCCCGCTGCGTGCGTGACGAATCGCAGCCTTGCACGTGGATGGCTGACGCGATGCAGTTCGGCCAACGTGCGGTCGAGTTCGGTGTATTCGATGGCGTATTGGCCAACCACGACATCGAAAGAAGCGGTGGGGAACGGGAGGTGTTCCGCCGGGGTGCGGGGTAAAAAACGAATCATGTCTGCACCGGCACCCAGCCCCATCGGGTGGAGCTCGGCTGCATCCGCGGCATCGATGGTCACCCGCACGTTGCGGGCGCTTGCGACCTCGGCAGCCAGCCGAGCAACCGCGCCGTTGCCGGTGCAGACGTCGAGCACGCGGGCGCCGTCGGCCATGCTGCCGAAAAATCGTCGCCAGCCTTCGGCGATGGCCGGTTGATAATTGGCACCGCCTTCGCCGCCGCACGAGGCGAGGCGGCCGTCGCGCCAGTATTGGTCCCAGGCAAAGGTCGAATCAGGAAGGGGAGGATGGTTCAACGTTGGATTCCATTGGCAGGTGTTGGGGACAAGAGGAAATCGGGGCGACAGCAAGGATATTGGATGACGTGCCGAGCCACGCCAAGTTGACCGCGGACGAGCTGGCCGTGCGCCGGCGAACCCGCTGGGTGCGCGATGCGTTTCGGTGCCGGAAAGTGCCCTCTGACCTCTTGTTTTCCTCCGGAAACGGGTTCGACCGATTGGCGGGCAAGCGCCGCCGACACCCGTTGCAACCCGCGTCGCTTGGCCGGAGAATGTCGGCAAACGCCAACCCGTTGCCTCGCGGGAGAAGGTCAATGGACACTTTGCGGCGTATACCGGATCGCGCGCGTGCGAGAGGTTTCGCGACGTGGTCTTTCGTGGGCTTGGTGCTGGTCTTGGGGCTGGCCGCGGTCGCTGCAGGCTGTGGCAGCGACAATACCGCGGCGAACACCACCGATCCGCACTGGGTGCAGCAGGCCCATCCCCACAACAAGGTGGCCGTGGTTTTCGTCCACGGGCTTTTCGGCGACACGGACGGCACCTGGACGAACGCCAACGGGCAGAGTTTCTTCAAGCTGCTCAAGAGCGCACCCGGCATTGGCAACCAGCTCGACGTCTTCGCGTTCGGCTTCACGTCGCACGCGTTCAAGGGTGGTTCGCTCGACATACGCGAAGCCGCGAACATGCTGGAGCAATCGCTCCAGTACGACGGCGTGTGGGATTACCCGACCGTGGTATTCGTCGCGCACAGCATGGGCGGATTGATCGTGATGCGCGAGATGGTCGACAACCCGGCGCACCGGGAAAGCGTGCCACTGATGATGTTCTATGCGGTGCCGCAGGAGGGCTCGCAGATTACCGCCATCGCCCAGCATGTCGTGAGAAACCCGGCCGTCAAGCAGATGCTGCTGGCCGACCAGAATGATTTCCTGAAGCTGCTCAATGACGATTGGGGCAGGGTGCCGGACCAGGACAAGCCGACGATCATTTGTGCCTACGAGACGTCGCCGCTGGACGGCGTGAAGATCGTGCCGTGGTCCAGCGCCACGCGTTTCTGCCACGGCGTGCCCGTCGCCATCGAAGGCACCGATCACGCCACGATCGTCAAACCCGATCGCCCGACACACCCGTCTGTGGTCGTGTTGGTCAATGCGCTCAATCAATACGTGTTCGGCAAGCCCAACAGTCCCCTGTTGTCGACGCCGGACTTCACGCCCGAAGGCGATCATTGGACCTACGAGTTGACCGATCCGGACGGCAGGAATTTCGCGCGGCTGATCAACGACGGCGACCGCAAGCTTGACTACACCATCAAGGCGATCTCCGATCCGAAGCTCATGGTGCTGCCGGATGACACCCCAAAGGACATCCCGGCGAAGCACGCCGACAAGCTGCAGCTTGTGCTGCTGCA
>DATFGT010000078.1:0-3373 GCA_035249175.1 Rhodanobacteraceae bacterium | reverse complement strand
TGGGACGAGCAGTTGCACGCGATGGACTACCTTGAATACGCGTATCTGCAACTCGCGCGGTATCGGGACGCGCGCGCGGTGCAGGACGAATTGCTCGCGATTCCGGTCACGAGCCCCGCGAATTTCAAGGTCGCGTATGCGTACGCAGCCATCCCTGCGCGTCACGCGATCGAACGCCGGCAGTGGCGCGAGGCGGCCAAGTTGTCCATCCATCATCCGGATTTCCCCTGGGATCGATTCCCGGCGGCGCAGGCGATCACGGAATTCGCGCGTGCGCTGGGCGCCGCGCGCAGCGGCGACCAACCGCGTGCAGTACAGGCCGTGGATCGGCTGATGGCGCTGGAGCATGCATTGCGGAAATCGGGAGACGCATACTGGACGAAACAGGTCGAAATCCAGCGATTGACCGCCCAGGCCTGGTTGGCGAAGGCCATGGGCAAGACCGATGTGGCAGTGTCGACGATGCGGCAGGCAGCCGATCTGGAAGATGCCTCGGAAAAGCGCCCGGTGACGCCAGGACCAATCGTGCCGGCGCGCGAAGTGCTGGGGGATCTGTTGCTGGAACTCGATCGACCTGCTGAAGCGCTCGATGCATATCGGTTGGCGCTGGCGGCATCGCCAGGGCGTTTCAACGGCTTGGCGGGGGCTGCCTGCGCGGCGCGACGGCTGGGTGAGCAGAACACGGTGCAGCGCTACGCAGCACGATTGCCACTGCAGACGGCAAGTGCCGCGTCGAGTCGGTTGTCGAATCCTCAGTGGCCAAGTTGCCGCTCGTAACGCACTACGATGCCAGCTGCCAGCAATGTACCCAGCGCGAGCAGGTACCACGTGACGGCGTAGCCGAAGCTGTGGTTGTAGAGGTGGATGCTGGTGAGGCCGGCCATGGGCCATTTCGAAGCGTTGGCGTTCGTCGCTGACGCATCGGCATCGACGAAGTACGGCGCAACCTGGTCGGCGGGCAAATGATCGGCGGCCGCGATCGCGGCGACATCACGCGAATACCACAGGTCTTTTTTCGGGTCGTTGTGGCGCAGGAAACTGCCGCGCGGCTCGGTGAGACGCAGCAAACCGGTCAGCGTCACCTCGCCATCGGGCGGAGGGACCTTCGCGGATGCCGGTCTGCCGGAAGGTTCGGGCGGGACATAGCCGCGGTTGACCAGCACGATGAAGCCGCCATCGGTCCGCAGCGGTGCCATCACCCAGTAGCCGTAGCCTTGCGAGCTTGAGCCACGCACGAGCGTCTGGCCGCCGATGAAGCGGCCGCGCAACGTGACGTGCAGATATTGAAGGTGACCATCGGCGATGCGCGGCCATTGCGCCGGGCCAGGCGCAGCCACCGGCGGCGCGTGCACCCGCGTGGCGATGTCGTGCGCGATCTTGAGCTTGAGGTGATACCGGCGCACCTGCCAGTTGCCCAACAGGACGAGGCCGACGAACACCGCCGCCAGCACCGTCATTCCGAGGATGAACTTGACGGTTCCTGTGCGCTGCCCTGGCGGTGTCGTGCGAATGTCCAGGTTACGGCGGGTTGCTGGTCGGCTGATGACTGATCGGGTGCTGCTGGTACTGCGGCGACATCGGCATCATGTTCACGTTCTCGTTATACATGACCCAGATGGACGCGCCGAGCACGATGATCACCAGCACCGCGGTGAAGATGAACGCCATCATGTTCCAGCCGGCTTCCGAGCGCGTGTCGAGGTGCAGGAAGTACACGATGTGCACGAAAATCTGCACGACTGCCAGCACCAGGATGACGAGGATGAGCAGTTGCTTGTTGGCGATGACGTGGCCCATCACCAGCCAGAACGGAATGACGGTAAGGATCGCGGCCAGCACGAAGCCGGTCAGGTAACCGCGCAGGCTGCCCTGATGTTCGTGCATCGCGTCGTGGTTATCCGGCACCGCGCGACCGGACGAAGACGGCTGGCTCATCGCAGCACTCCCACCAGATAGACGTAACTGAAAACGCCGACCCACACGAGGTCGAGGAAATGCCAGAACATGCTGAGGCAACGCAGGCGGCGCACGTTGTCTGTGTTGAGTCCGAACTTGACCGTCTGCACCATCAGCACGACCAACCACAGGATGCCGAGCGTGACGTGCAGACCATGCGTGGCCACCAGCGTGAAGAACGAAGACAGGAACGCGCTGCGGCCGGGGCCCGCGCCGTCGGCGATCATCACCAGGAATTCGTGGATTTCGAGCGAAACGAAGGCCGCGGCCAGCAAACCGGCCACGGCCAGCCAGCCCAGCATCGCTCCTTTGCGCTGGCGCGCCATCTCCAGCATCGCGAAGCCGAAGACAACGGATGAAACCAGCAGCAGCGCCGTATTCACCGCGAGGCCGGGCAGGTCGAGCACGTCGGTGCCGGTCGGGCCGCCCGCGTATTCGGTGCCGAGCACCGCATAGCAGGCGAACAGCGACGCGAAGATGAAGCAGTCGCTCATCAGGTAGATCCAGAACCCCAGCAGGGTTCCGTTGCGCGGCGGCGACTCCGTCAGGCAGTAGTGATCCGCGGGCGCCGGGGGAGCGGTGTCGATGGCGGTGGTGTTCATGCGCTTGCGCCTTGTGCGGCCGCTTGATTGCTGCCGGATTCGGAACGGCGCACCTCGTCGGCGAGAATGTGGTGGTGCTGGTGGTAATCGAAGCTGTGGACGATGGTCACGACGATCACGCCCAGCAGTGATGCGGCCGCCAGCCACCACATGTACCAGACCAGCCCGAACGCGCAGGAGAAGGCCAACGCGCCGATGATCACGCCGGTTGGCGTGTTCTTCGGCATGTGGATGTCGTTGTAGCCGCCGCGCGGGCGCGTGAACCCGAACTTCTTCATCGCTGCCCACGCATCGCGGTGGTGCACGACCGGGATGAACGCGTAGTTGTATTCGGGCGGCGGCGAACTGGTGGACCACTCGAGCGTGCGGCCGTCCCAAGGATCGCCATCCACCGCGTATTCCCTGCGCCGGCGGATGCTCACGTAGATCTGGATGATGAAAGAGAGAATCCCGAGCGCGATCAGAAACGCGCCGAACGCGGCGACGATGAAATACGGCTGCAGGCTCGGATCATCGAAGTGGCTGAGGCGGCGTGTCACGCCCATCAGGCCGAGTACGTACAACGGGCCGAACGCCACCCAGAAACCGACCAGCCAGAACCAGAACGTGGCCTTGCCCCAGAATTCGTCGAGCCTGAATCCGAACGCCTTGGGAAACCAGAAGTTCACGGCCGCGAACACGCCGAACACCACGCCGCCGATGATCACGTTGTGGAAGTGCGCGATCAGGAACAGGCTGTTGTGCAGCAGGAAGTCGGCCGGCGTCACCGACAGCATCACGCCGGTCATGCCGCCGATGGTGAAGGTGAACAGGAA
>DATFGT010000077.1:0-42189 GCA_035249175.1 Rhodanobacteraceae bacterium | reverse complement strand
CGATTTCAACATCGACGTGAAGGAAGGCGAATTCGTCGCGGTAATGGGGCCGTCGGGCTCCGGCAAGACCACCTTCCTCACCATCGCGGGCCTGCTGGAAAGTTTCACCGGCGGCGAATACCTGCTGGATGGCGTAGACGTCAGCAACCTCGGCGACAACGCGCGTTCGAAGATCCGCAACGAAAAGATCGGCTTCGTGTTCCAGAGCTTCAACCTGATTCCCGATCTCAACGTGCACGACAATGTGGAAGTGCCGCTGCGCTATCGCGGCATGAAGTCGGCCGAACGCCAGCAGCGCATCCAGGACGCGCTGGAACGCGTGGGCCTGGCGTCACGCATGAAGCATTACCCCGCCGAACTGTCGGGCGGTCAGCAACAGCGCGTGGCCATCGCGCGTGCGCTGGCCGGTTCGCCGCGCCTGCTGCTGGCGGACGAACCGACCGGCAACCTGGATACGCAAATGGCACGCGGCGTAATGGAACTGCTGGAAGAGATCCATCGCGGTGGCGCAACCATCGTGATGGTCACCCATGACCCGGAACTCGCCACGCGTGCGCAACGCAGCGTGCACGTCATCGATGGCCAGGCCGTCGACATCGCCGAGGAACCACGTTTCCACGCGCGCGGCGATCGTGCCGAGGCGCACGTCGGCACATGAAAGGTTTAGAGGGGACCGGGGCCCATTGAAACTCGAGGACTGCAACCATGATCCGCAAACTCATCGCCATCGTCGCCGCCATCGCCATCAACTGCGCGGTGCTTGCCTGGTTCCATGCGTGGAGTTCCGCCGCGATCGCAACAAGCGCCGCGGCGGCGTCCGCGCAGCCGCGGACGATTGTCACGTTGCCCGTCATCAACGTGCATCCGAGCGCCAAACAATTGCGCCAATTGCGGCAGGCATCCGGGACCTCCGTGCCTCCGCAGGCCGGCATCGGCGTCGGTGCCGCATGCCTGGTAATGCCGTACTACTCGTTTGCCGCGCAATGCGACGCGGCGGCGAGCGGCTGACGCCGGACGGTGGCGACGAGGGGCTTTGATGTTCACACCCCCTTCCGAAGGAAGGGGCGGAGCGAATCGAACGCGCGCGTAGCGCGGGCGCGCAAGCGCCGGGGGGATGTTCGCCGTGTTGCGAAGAGCCATCCCCCTCGGTCCCCCTTCCTGTGGAAGGGGGAAGAAAAGAACCTGGAGTGATTGAACGATGTTCGCCTACTACCTCGATCTCGCCCTGCGCAGCCTGAAGCGCCACAAGGCGCTCACGGGTTTGATGATCATCACCATCGGGTTTGGTGTGGCTGCTTCGATGACCACATGGTCGGTATTCCGCGCGGTGTCGGGCGATCCGATTCCGTGGAAGTCCTCGAAGTTGTTCGTGCCGCAGATCGACGCATGGGGACCGGCGGTGCAGAAGAACAACCCCGATCCCGACAAGGGGCCGCCGGATGCACTCACCTATGGCGACTCGGTCGCACTGATGCGGGACCATCGCGCGAATTTGCAGTCGGCGATGTACATCATTTCGCCCTCCGTGATTCCCGCGTTACCCGGCGAGCACCCGATCAACACGCTGGGGCATGCGGTGTTCAGCGAGTTTTTCCCGATGGTCGACGTGCCGTTCAAGTACGGCAGCGGCTGGAGCGCGGCGGACGATGAGCATCGCGCGCAGGTGGCGGTGATCAGCAGCAAGATCAACCGCAAGGTCTTCGGCGGCGGCGACAGCGTCGGCAAGACCATCAACATCGACGGTCACGATTACAGGGTAGTCGGCGTCATGGACGAATGGAATCCCCAGCCGCGCTTCTATGACGTGGTCAACACCGGCGGCTTCCTGCAGCAGGACGAGGGCGTGCTGTTGCCGTTCAACACCGCTATCGCGGCGGGCATGTCCAACGACGGCAATACGAATTGCTACGAATCGCCCAAGGAAACCGGTTTCGTCGGGTTGCAACAGTCCAGTTGCATCTGGACCGAGTACATGGTGGAACTCGACAGCGCGGCGGCGGCGCAGCAGTTCAAGAATTATCTTGAAGGTTTCGCGCGCCAGCGCTATCCGGGCTGGGTGCCGAACGTGCGTCTGCGCGGGTTGATGGACTGGCTGGACCACGAGCACGTAGTGCCGCCCGACACCCGGATTTCGCTGTACGTCGCGCTGGGCCTGCTGTTGGTTTGCCTGGTCAACACCGCAGGCCTGCTGTTGGCGAAGTTCCTACGTCGCGCCAGCGAAATCGGCGTGCGTCGCGCGCTGGGCGCATCGCGCCGCGAGATCTACACGCAGTTCCTGATCGAAGCCGGCATGGTCGGACTGGCCGGGGGTGCGCTGGGCCTGCTGCTCACCTGGGTGGGCATCGCGGGCGTCGGCTGGGTATTGCCGCGCGACATTGCCGCACTCGCACACGTGGACGTGTCGCTGTTCATCACCACGCTCGTCGTGGCGATCGTGGCGACGATGCTGGCGGGCTTGTATCCCACCTTGCGCGCGGCGTCGGTGCAGCCCGCCTGGCAGTTGAAATCGAATTGAGGATCGCGCCATGACACTCCACCCCATCCTCGCGGCACTGAAAAAGCACAAGGCCGGCGTCACGCTGATCACGCTGCAGATCGCGCTGACCCTCGCGATCGTCTGCAATGCCGTGTTCATCATCGGCCAGCGTATCGACCGCATCGATCGTCCCAGCGGCATCGATGAGAACAACCTGTTCCTGATCACGAAAAGCTGGGTGGGTGCCCCCAACGGCGATGACCAGGGCAGCGTCGACAAACTCGATTCGATGCAGCAGGCCGACATCGCCACTTTGCGCAACCTGCCGGACGTGCAGTCGGCGATCGCCATCAACACCTTGCCGCTGCTCAACAGTACCTGGAGCGGCGGCATCGGGTTGAAGCCGAACCAGCAGAACTCCACCACGCAGGCGGCGTTCTACTTCGGCACCGAGGAGATGATTCCCGCACTCGGACTCAAGTTGATCGCCGGCCGCAACTTCACGCGCGCCGACGTCAATCACATGGGATTCCGCGGACACAACCGTCCGCCGATCGTGATCGTCACCAAGGCGCTGGCGGACAAGCTGTTCCCGAAAAGCAACGCGCTCGGCAAAACCATCTATGTGGATCGTGATACGCCCAGCAGCATCATCGGCATCATCGACCGGATGCAGGTGCCCAGCCCCGACAGTTGGGCCAACTCATGGTTCTGGAATTCGGTGCTGATTCCCACGCGGCTGGATGCAGGCTTTGCACGTTACGCGGTGCGCGCCAAACCAGGCCGTCTCCAGGCAGCGATGCAGGCGGCGCCCAAGGCGCTGTTTGCGTCAAACCCGATGCGCGTGATCGACACGGGTGCCAGCTTCGAAGAAACCTCGGTCCATTCGTTTACCGACATCCGCGCGCATGCCTATCGCGCCGATCGCGGCATGGCCATCCTGATGGGCGTGATCTGCCTGATCCTGCTGTGCGTCACCGGAGCGGGCATCGTGGGGCTCACCAGTTTCTGGGTCGGGCAGCGGCGCAAGCAGATCGGGATCCGCCGCGCGCTGGGCGCGACCCAGCACGACATCCTGCGCTACTTCCAGACCGAGAACCTGATGATCGCCGGCGTCGGCGTGGTGCTGGGCGCGATCCTGGCGGTCAGCTTGAACCTGTGGCTGATGAAGCAGTTTTCGATGGACCGGATGTCGCTGCTGTACGTGCTGGTCGGCGTGATTGCGCTGCTGGTGCTGGGGCAGGGCGCGGTATTCGCGCCGGCCTTGCGCGCCTCACGCGTATCGCCGGTGGAAGCGACGCGGAGCGTGTGAGGGGCATGCAGCGGAAATTCAGATTTCTTGTCATTCCGGGGCTGTCCGCGGGTTTATCGCGGACAGAACCCGACTGCGTTTGCAGGAATGCAAACGCGAACGCCGGCGGCCTGAAAGGCGAGCGCCACGGATGGCGCGAGTCAATCGGTGTTTCCCGCCTCAGAACCAATTGATTGGCGCCATGGATGGCGCGAGTCAATCGGTATCGCCGTATTTGCTCCCGCTAAACCGAATCCGGATTCGGGCCTGCGGCCCGCTCCGGAATGACGAGACAAGAGGGTCAGGAGACTGAAATGTTCGCTTATTACCTCGACCTCGCGTTTCGCAGCCTGAAGCGCAACAAGCTGCTGACGGTGCTGATGGTGCTGGCCATCGCGATCGGCATCGGCGCGTCGATGACCACGCTGACGGTGATGCACCTTTTGTCCGGCGATCCGCTGCCGGGCAAGAGCGCGCACCTGTTCTATGCGCAAGTGGATGGCGATCCGACACCTGACTACAAACACACGGAGCCGCCCGATGCGCTGGATTACCAGTCCGCGGTGGACCTGTGGAATGCCCGCCGCGCCGACCGTCAGGCGTTGCTCGTGGACAGTCAGATCAAGATGCACGCGCCGGACGTGAATCGTCCGCCGCTGATGCTGATGATGCTTTCCACCACCTCGGATTTCTTCCCGATGTTCCAGGTGCCGTTCGAATACGGCAGCGCATGGACACCGCAAGACGATGCAAGCCGTGCACGCGTCGCGGTCATATCAAGCAGCCTCAACGACAAGCTGTTCGGCGGCCAGGACAGCGTGGGCAAGACGCTGCGATTGAAGGACAGCGACGTCCGGATCGTGGGTGTGCTGAAGCCGTGGCGGCCGTCGCCGCAATTCTACGACGTGCGCGGGGGACGTTTCTCGCAGGGCGACACCGCGAGTTTCTACACCAAGCCGGAAGACGTGTTCACGCCGTTCTTCACCGGACTCGAAATCAACGACGGCAACTTTTACCAATTCAATTGCTGGATGCCGCCGCCCAATCCGGGGCATCTCGTGAATTCCCCGTGCAACTGGCTCGGCCTGTGGGTGGAACTCGACAGCCCTGCGAGGGTTGCGTCTTACCGGGAGTTCCTGAACAGCTACGCAGAACAACAGAAGGCCTTGGGGCGGATTCGCTATACCGAAACGCGGCTGCGCGACCTGATGCAATGGCTCGACTTCAATCAGGTGGTCCCCAGGAACGTGAAGTTGCAGACATGGCTGGCATTCGCGTTCCTCGCAATCTGCCTGTTCAACACGGTCGGCCTGCTGCTGGCGAAGTTCCTGCGCCGCGGCGGCGAAATCGGCGTACGACGCGCGCTGGGTGCATCGAGTCGAGCGGTGTTCGCGCAATGCCTGACCGAGGCCGGACTGATCGGCCTCATTGGCGGCGTCGGCGGCTGGCTGCTCACGCTGCTCGGGTTATGGCTGATCCGCCATCAACAAACGCCGTATTCCGATCTGGTGCAAATGGACGTGTCGATGTTCTTCACGACGTTCGTGCTCGCGATTGGGGTGAGCCTGCTTGCCGGCGCACTGCCCGCGTTCCGCGCGAGCCGGATCGCGCCGGCGCTTCAGTTGAAAACGCTGTGAGGATGGCCACCATGCAAGTCCGCCCCATCCTCACTGCGCTGAAAAAGCACAGGCTCGCGACTTTCCTGATTACGCTGGAAATCGCGCTGGCGTGCGCGGTGTTGTGCAACGCCTGTTCCATGATTGCCAGTCGCCTGTCGGCGATGCACGTCAACAGTGGCGTGGACGAAGCCTCGCTGGGGTTCATCTCTCTGGAAGGCTTCGACTCCAAACAGGCCAGCGATGTCAACGCACGTGTCATGGCGGGACTGGGCGCAATCCCGGGCGTGCAATCGGTGCACGTGATCAACTCCGTGCCGTTCGGTCCGCAGGCGGGCGCAGCGGGCATCACGCTCGATCAGGCAGGCAAGCAACACGGCGGCGTGCCCGAATTTTACGTGGGTGATCCCGGTACGCCCGGGGCGCTGGGGTTGCGTCTGGTGGCAGGGCACATGCCCGCAGGGGACGACTACCAGCCGATCACGAATTTCGTGCCGGCCAATTCCCGGGTGCTGATTACGCGTACGTTGGCCGAGCACCTGTGGCCCGGCGCGAACCCACTCGGCAAGGAATTCTGGACCGGCCCATTCCAGTTCCGGGTGATCGGTATCGTCGACAGTCTGGCGATCCAGCAATACGACGAGGAAGGCGAACACGGCGCGCAGTGGACGGTGTTCGTGCCCGGCTTGCCAGGCCCGCAACTCGTGGGCACTTATCTGCTCCGTGCGAACCCGCAGGACCTGGATCGCGTGATGACGGAAGCGAAGGCCGCGATCGCGAGGATCGCTCCCGATGTGGTGCTCGATTACTCCAACAGCCACACGATTGGTGAACTGCGGCACAGGTTCTTCCAGACCGACCGGGCGATGGCCGGCCTGCTGATTGGCGTGATCATCGCGCTGCTGGGCGTCACGGGGTTCGGGATCGTGGGGCTTGCGAGTTTCTGGGTGGCGCAGCGGCGCAAGCAGATCGGCATCCGGCGGGCGCTGGGCGCGACGCGCGCGGACATCCTGCGTTACTTCCAGACCGAGAATTTCCTGATCGTCACGTTCGGGATCGCGCTTGGGGTCGTCCTGGCCATCGGCATCAACCTTGCGCTGATGAAGTTTTTCGAAGTACCGCGCCTGCCGCTGTGGTACCTGCCGGTCGGGGTGGTCGCGCTGTGGGCGCTGGGTCAACTCGCGGTGCTGGTGCCCGCGCTGCGCGCCGCGGCCGTGCCGCCGGTAGTGGCGACGCGGAGCGTGTAAGCCCTCCCCTTCAAGGGGAGGGTTAGGTGGGGATGGGTTGCTGTTCGGGATCGATACGATGAAAGGACAAACTAACCCTTCAATTCTCAAACCAAAGCTTCAGCGCAGGCTTCGCAATTCTGCGACGGACGCGGAACGGCTTTTGTGGAGGCGTTTGCGCCTGCAGCAACTGGGGGTTGCAAATTCCGACGACAACACCCGTTCGGAGATTTCGTGCTGGATTTCGTTTGTCTGGACAGGAAGCTGGTGGTTGAGCTGGATGGCAGTCAGCACGCTGGACAAGTGACGGCCGATGAATTGCGTACGCCTTTTCTCGAAGGAGCTGGATTTGGTGTTTTGAGGTTTTGGAACAACCAAGTATTTGAAGATATCGAGGGAGTGCTCGATGCGATCCTGCAGGCGCTGAAGTCACGTCCTGAACCCCATCCCCACCCCCCACCCCAGCCCTCCCCTTGAAGGGGAGGGAGAAGAACGCGGAGCAACCTGATGTTTGGCTATTACCTCGACCTCGCACTGCGCAGCTTCAAACGAAATCGCGTGCTGACCGCGCTGATGGTGTTGGCATTGGGCCTCGGCATTGGCGCGTCCATCACCACGCTCACCGTGTTGAAACTGTTGTCGGGCGATCCGCTGCCGCAGAAGAGCGCGCAGCTGTTCACCGTGGAAATCGATCCGCTGCCCGCGCAGGGCTACGTGCCGGGCCAGAGCAAACCGCCGTGGGGCAACCTGATGCCCTACACCGATGCGATGAACCTGCTGCAGGCGCACCGGGCCGAGCGCCAGGCGGCCATGGCACTGACGCAGGCCAAGGTGACGCCGGCCCGCACGGGCGAGCATCCCTTCTTCAGCGATGCCGTGATGACCACTGCGGACTTCTTCGCGATGTTCGACGCGCCGTTCGAATACGGCGGCGGCTGGAATGCACAGAATGACGACGATCGCGCACGGGTCGCGGTGATCGCGGGTTTCCTCAACGACAAGCTGTTCGGCGGGAAGAACAGCGTCGGGCAGGTGATCCGCATCAACGACCACGACTACCGCGTGGTCGGGGTGCTGAAGGACTGGTCGCCGCAGCCACGGTTCTACGCGGTGGACTTGGGCGGGCGCGGCTACGGCAACGGCGACGCGGTGTTCCTGCCGCTGAAGTCGGCGCGCGCCGACGGCATGGATCCGCAAAACGTGAGCTGCTGGCAGACCGCGGACATCCAGCATCTGGAAACCTCGCCGTGCGTGTTCGTGAGTGTGTGGGTGGAGCTGAAGAACGCCTCCGACGCGGCCGCCTACAAGACCTTCCTTTCGAACTACGTGCAGCAGCAGATCAGCCTCGGCCGCTTCCATCGGCCCGAGGTGGTGTTTGCCGATCTGATGAAATTCCTCGCACTGGAACAAGTGGTGCCCGACGACGCGCGCCTGCAGACCAACCTCGCGTTTGGTTTCCTTCTGATCTGCATCGTCAATACGGTGGGCCTGTTGCTGGCGAAGTGCCTGCGCCGCTCGCGCGCGATCGGCGTCCGGCGCGCGCTGGGCGCGACGCGGGCGGCGGTATTCGCGCAATTCATGGTGGAGTCCGGCATGGTCGGCATCGCCGGCGGTGTATTGGGATTGATCTTTGCCGAGCTCGGCCTGTGGGCGATCCGCCACCAGCCGGCGCAGTACGCGCATCTCGCGCACCTGGATGTTTCGATGTTCATCGCCACGTTCGTGATTGCGCTGGTCGCCAGCCTGATTGCAGGCATCTTGCCCGCATGGCGCGCATGCGTGGTGGCACCCGCGCCGCAATTGAAATCGGTGTAGGGCGGGTCTTGACCCGCCGCTGACATACCTTCCGGCAATGGCGGGTCAAGACCCGCCCTACGAGAAAGACAACCATGGACATCCAACCCATCCTTGCAAGCTTGCGCAAGCACAAGATCCCGGCCGCGCTGATCGTGCTGGAAATTGCGTTGGCCTGCGCAGTGCTTTGCAATGCCGTATTCATGATCGGTCAGCGCATCGGCGAAATAAACCTGCCGAATGCGATCGACGAGCACGGCATTTCGGATATCCGCGTATTGGGCACCGATCCGAAGCTCGCGTCCGACGATGTTCCCCGCAACCTTGCGGCACTCCGCCAGATTCCCGGCGTCACCGGCGCGGCGGTGATCAATACGATGCCGTTGACCAACAACGGCTGGAACTTCAACGTCGCGACCAAGCCGCAAGAGGTGATGGACAGGGACAGCCCGAACGTCGCCACATATCTCTTCACGGCGGGTGGCGAACAGGTGCTGGGCCTGAAGCTCCTGCGCGGGCGGTTCTTCACCGGCGAGGAATTTGCCGACAGCAAACTCGGCGACAGCTACACGCCGACCGCGCATGTGGCGCTGGTGACGCAAAGCCTCGCCGAACGCCTGTGGCCGGGGCAGGACGCGCTCGGGAAGCAAGCGTGGGTTGGGAAGGAGGATCACTTCACCGTGGTCGGCATCGTCGCCAATGTGTTGCGGCCGAACCAGAACGGGGAGGGACTCGCGGCATTCCATTGGTCGATGTTCCTGCCGCTCAGTCCCGGACCCGGCGGCTTTCTGAATGACTACATCGTGCGCAGTGCGCCGCAGGATCGCGAGCGGGTGATCGACGCAGCGAAGCAAAAGCTGACAGGGTTGTCCCCCAACGCGGTGGTCAGGAGCATTTCGTTCAGCGATATTCGTGACAAGTTTTTCGCCAACACCCGCAGCATGGTATGGATGCTGGTGCTGGTGTGCGTGGTGATGCTGGCCGTGACGGCATTCGGCATCGTGGGCCTGACCAGTTTCTGGGTCGGGCAGAGGCGGCGCCAAATCGGCATACGCCGCGCGGTGGGCGCCACGCGGTCCCACATCATGCAGTACTTCCAGACCGAGAACTTCCTGTTGAGCACGGCGGGTGTCGCGATCGGGATGATCCTTGCGTTCGGCATCAATCTCTATTTGATGCAGCATTACCAGTTGAACCGGATGCCCTGGTATTACCTGCCCGCCAGCGCGATCGGGCTGTGGGTGCTTGGGCAACTCGCGGTACTGGGACCGGCATTGCGCGCGGCCAACGTGCCACCGGTGGTGGCGACAAGGGGTGCCTGATCGGGAGATGGAATGAACGATGGGGACCTGAAGTTCGTCATCCCGGGCCATTGTCGGCTTGACCCGCAAGCCAAACGGTTGTGGAGCGAAGGCGGATTTCACTCATGAGGGCGTTGGCGTTTCACCGATCAACGCGCTGCCGTTACCATCATGGGCATTGCGCTGCAGCATGCTCGCGGGAATGCCGTTCGAGGGACCATGCGTACCGTATTGATCATCGATGACCAGAGTGCGGTGCGCGACGCATTGTCGCTGCTGCTGTCGATCAACGACATCCACCCGCTGACGGCGGCGATGCCGGATGAGGGACTTGCGCTGCTGGCGCGCGAGCGGGTGGACGTGGTGATCGCCGACATGAATTTCAGTGCCGACACCACCTCGGGCAAAGAGGGCGTGGCGCTGTTCCACGCGATCCGCGAACGCCATCCGGACCTGCCGGTAATCCTGTTGACCGGCTGGTCGCATCTGGAAACCGCGGTGCAATTGGTGAAAGCCGGGGCGGCGGATTACATGTCCAAGCCGTGGGACGATGCCAAGCTGCTGGCAACGGTCGAGAACCTGCTCGAGCTTTCCGAGAATGCGCGCGTGGCCGCCAACACGCGGATGACACGCCGGCGCCGGCGAGAGGCGCTGGAACGTGACTACGATCTGCGCGGCATCGTGTTCGCGTCCGACGAAATGTTGCGCGTGCTGGAGCTGGCCTGCCGCGTGGCGCGCGCCGACGTGCCGGTGCTGGTCACCGGCCCGAACGGTGCCGGCAAGGAATGCATCGCCGAAATCGTGCACGCGAATTCGGTGGTGCGGGACAAGCCGCTGGTGACGGTGAATTGCGGCGCGCTGCCCAGCGAACTGATCGAGGCTGAACTGTTCGGTGCCGAAGCAGGCGCATTCACCGGTGCGACCCGCGCGCGCGAAGGGCGTTTTGAAGCCGCCGACGGCGGCACATTGTTCCTGGACGAGATCGGCAACCTGCCGCCCGCCGGACAGATGAAGCTGTTGCGCGTGCTGGAGACCGGCGAGTTCGAGCGACTGGGCTCCACGCGGACTCGCAAGGTCAAGGTGCGCGTGATCAGCGCCACCAACGCCGACATTCCCCTGATGATCCGCGACGGCAAATTCCGCCAGGACCTGTTTTATCGCTTGAACACGATCGAGGTCGCGTTGCCGCCGCTGGCCGATCGTCCGGACGACATCCTGCCGCTGGCCGAACATTTCCTGGGCGACGACGCGGTATTGTCGGACCAGGCGCGCGACGCGCTGCTGGATTATCCGTGGCCCGGCAATGTGCGTGAACTCAGGAACACCATCGATCGTGCGAAATTGTTGTGCGGCCGCGACGAAATCACGGTGAAGCATCTGGGGCTTTCGGTGACGCCGGCGGCACCCGCGCGCAGCCTGGACGATCCGCCGCGCGAAGCCGTCGAAGAAGCCCTGCACAAGGCCGGCGGCGTGATCAGCCGCGCCGCGCGCACCCTCGGCCTGTCGCGACAGGCGTTGTACAGGCGCATGCAACGGTACGGGATTCCGACGGAAGGATGATGGGCGGTGCTGGTGCGGAGCAGTATGCGAGCCACGTCTGTCGTCATTCCGGAGGCGTCCGCAGCTTCTTCGCGGACCCAACCCGGAATCCATGTTGGGCTTGCGTAAATCAAAATGGATTCCGGGTTCCACCGCCGATGGAGCCGGCGTTGGCCCCGGAATGACAAAGTGTTGTTAGGCTGCCCGAGTCCCGGGTCCTGTCTGATTCCCGAGTCTGCGATTACATGCGCTTTTCATCCCTCGAAGGCAAACTCGCGCTGTTGCTGATCGGTGCCGCAGTCATTGCGGCGGCGCTGGCGGCGGCGCTGACCGATTGGACCCACAGCGCATGGCTGGGCGGCGCGGTCGCGATTGCGGCGTGCCTGGTGCCGGTGGTGTGGTTGGCGCATGCGGCGATGCAGCCGGTGCGGCGGCTGTTGCGCGCGTTGTCGGGCAGCGTCGCCAGTTATCGTGACGGCGATTTCAGCATCTCGCTGCGCACGCGCCGGCGCGATGAACTCGGCGCGCTGATCGAGGCGCACAACGAGCTCGGCCACGCGCTGCGCGAACAGCGCCAGAACCTGGTGCAACGCGAATTGTTGCTGGACACCGTGGTGCAGCATTCACCGACCGCGCTGGTCCTGACCGACGCGAGCGATCGCATCGTGTACGCGAACCTTGCCGCGCGTCACCTTTTCAACGAAGGCAGGAGCCCGGCAGGTTTGCGGTTCGAAGATTTGCTGGAAGCCTGCCCCGACGCGATGCGGCAGGCGCTGGCCGCCAGCGAGGACAGCCTGTTCGGCGTCGAGATGGGCAGTGACGAGGAATATTTCCATTTGTCGCGGCGCGACTTCCGGCTGCAGGGCCGGCCGCACCAGTTGTACCTGGTGCAACGCATGACACGCGAGCTGTCGCGCCAGGAAGTGGCGGTGTGGAAACGCGTGATCCGCGTGATCAGCCACGAACTCAACAATTCACTGGCGCCGATTTCATCACTTGCGCATTCGGGCGCGGAACTGGCGCGGCGCAATGATCTGGCGCGCCTGCCGAAAGTATTCGAAGGCATCGGCGACCGCGTCCGGCACCTGCATTCGTTCACCGCCGGCTACGCGAGTTTCGCCAAGTTGCCGCAACCGAATCAGGCATCGGTGGAGTGGGCCGCATTTCTGGAATCGCTGAAGCTGCACTGCGAATTTCGCCTCGCCGGCGAAGTCCCGGATGAAACGGCGTGCTTCGACGCTGCGCAAATCGAGCAGGTGCTGATCAATCTGGTCAAGAACGCCACCGAAGCCGGCGGCGATCCCGGCGAAGTGACGCTGGCCATCAAGCACGCCGCGCAGAACTGGCGTGTCGAAGTGTCCGACCGCGGCCCCGGCATGAGCGACACCGTGCTCGCGCAGGCGCTGCTGCCGTTCTATTCCACCAAGCGATCCGGCACCGGGCTGGGCTTGGCGCTGGCGCGCGAGATCGTGGAAGCGCATGGCGGGCGCATCGGGCTGGCCAACCGCGAGGGCGGTGGCTTGCGGGTGACGGTGTCGCTGCCCGCCGCGAGGGTCTGAGTGTCGCGAACATTCCGGCATTCCCGCTGGCTATACTGCGCCGACAACACAGAGGGAGCGCACCATGGGGCCGTCCGTCATCGTCGCAATCGTCGTCGTCGTCGTCGCGATCATAGTGCTGGCGAAGTGGGTGCGGATCGTGCCGCAGGGCTACGAATGGACGGTGGAGCGCTTCGGCAAATACACCCGCACGCTGCCGCCGGGGCTGCATTTCCTGATGCCTTTCATCTACGCGGTCGGCCGCAAGATGAACATGATGGAACAGGTGCTGGCGGTCCCCTCGCAGGACGTGATCACGAAGGACAACGCCGTCGTGCGCGTGGATGGCGTGGTGTTCTACCAGGTGCTGGACGCGGCCAAGGCGGCGTACGAAGTCGCCAACCTCGAACAGGCGACGCTGGCGCTGGTGATGACCAACATCCGCACCGTACTGGGTTCGATGGACCTCGACGAAAGCTTGAGCAAGCGCGACGAGATCAACGCGCGATTGCTGAAAGTCGTCGACGAAGCGACTCACCCGTGGGGCGTCAAGGTCAATCGCATCGAGATCAAGGATATTGCCCCACCCAAGGACCTGGTGGACGCGATGGCGCGCCAGATGAAGGCCGAGCGCGAGAAGCGCGCCAACATCCTGGAAGCCGAGGGCTTCAAGCAGGCCGCGATCCTGAAGGCCGATGGCGAAAAGCAGTCGACCATCCTCGCTGCCGAAGGTCAGAAGGAAGCCGCGTACCGCGAAGCCGAGGCGCGAGAACGCCTGGCGGCCGCCGAAGCCAAGGCCACACAACTGGTGTCCGACGCGATTTCCGCGGGCAACTTGAACGCCATCAACTATTTCGTGGCCACCAAGTACGTCGAGGCCTTGAAGGCGATGGCCGATTCACCCAACCAGAAGATGCTGATGCTGCCGTTCGAGGCGTCGGGCATCCTTTCCTCGATGGCGGGCATCGCGGAAATCGGCAAGGAAGTGCTGGCGAAGAATTCGTCCGCGTCGGCGCGCTGACGACCGTTTGGATACTGTTCGTCATTCCGGGGCCGCCCGCGCTTTTTGCGGGCGGAACCCGGAATCGGTTCTGGTTTGTCGTGCCGTGAGGCCAACGCGACCCCCCGGAATGATGACAAACCTGGGTTGCCGTTCAAAGCCGCTTGCCTGAGGAAAGATCATGTGGGGCGTACCGTTGCATTACTGGTGGTGGGTGCTGGCCTTGCTGCTGATTGCGGGCGAAGTGCTGGCGCCGGGATTTTTCCTGCTCTGGATCGGCATCGCGGCCGCGGTGATGGGCATCGTCACCTGGATCGTGCCCGGCCTCGGCGTGATCGCGCAGGCGGTGCTGTTCGTGATCCTCGCCTTTGCATCATGCCTGTTCTACTGGAAGTTCATCCGCCTGCGGCTGTCGCGCAACGATGACCCGGCTGCGCGCACGCTCAGCCGGCGCGGCGAGCAAATGATCGGCCAGCGCTACGTGCTGATCGAAGCCATCGTGAACGGGCGCGGCAAGGCACGCGTCGGCGACGGACAATGGCTGGTCGCGGGGCCGGACCTGCCGGTCGGCGCGGAAGTCGAAGTGGTCGGCGTGGAGGGCGCGCTGCTGAAGGTGCGCGCGGCGACGACATGATGCGCCCGGTCGGAAATCGCGCGTGACAGATTCGTCGTCCGAAGGACTGTCGCGCACCGGCATGCCGTTGGACGAGCGTGCGCGTGCGCGCGTGGGTTTCGTGATTGAGCTTGCGCGGCGGTTGCATCAGTACGGTGCCGCAGCGCCACGCCTGGAACAGGCGGTGGGCAATGCCGCGCAACGACTCGGGTTGGCATGCGAGGTATTGTCGACACCGACCTCGATCGTGCTTTCGTTCAGCGCGCCTGAGGGCGACGGGATCGCGGACGTGACGCAAGTGGTTCGGATCGCGCCCGGCGACGTGAACCTGACACGATTGTGCCGCGCCGACGAGATCGCCGATCGCGTGGCAGACGGCAGCCTGGAGCCGCGTCGCGGCTTGGCGCAGTTGCGTTCGCTGGGGCGCCCGTTGTCGCGCGGCGCATTGTGGGCGACGGTGGTGAGTTACGGCCTGTCGGCCGGTGCGATCGCGGTGCTGTTCCGCACTTCCTGGCAGGACGCGGCGGTGGCTGGCGTGATCGGCGTCCTGATCGGCGGGATCGTGGTGGCGGGCTACGGGCGTCCGCGCCTGTCGGTGGCCGGCGACGCGATCGCCGCGCTGGTCGCCACCTTCATCGCGACGATGGTCAGCGCGTGGCTGGTGCCGCTGGCATTGAAACTGGTGGTGCTGTCGGCGTTGATCGTGCTGGTACCGGGCATGTCACTGACCAACGCGGTGCGCGAACTCACCAGCCAGCACCTTGCTTCGGGCGTCGCGCGTTTCGCGGGCGCGGCGGCGACCATCCTGAAGTTGACGTTCGGCACCATCGCCGCGGCGCAACTTTGCACCGTCGCGCACATCGTTCCCGCCTATCATTCGTTGCCGCCCTTGCCCCTGTGGGCGCAATGGCCGGCGCTGGCGGTGGCTGCGGTGGCATTCGCGATGCTGTTCCAGACCGCCCGCCGCGATTATCCGCTGGTATTGACGGCAGTCATCGTCGGTTATCTGGTGACGTATTGGTGCGGCAATGCGTTTGGCGCGCCCTTCGGGGTATTCGTGGGCGGATTGGTGCTGAGCGCGGGCAGCAACCTTTACGCGCGGTTGCAGCATCGCCCTGGCGCGCTGGTGCGCGAACCTGGCGTGCTGTTGCTGGTGCCGGGCAGCGTGGGCTTTCGCAGCGTTTCGGATCTGCTCAACAACCAGATTGCGAGCGGCAGTCATATCGCAGTGCTGCTGGTGACGCTGCTGATTTCGCTGGTCGCCGGACTGCTGTTCGGCGATCTACTGGTGGCGCCGCGAAGAAGCTTGTGAGGGCGCTGCCAACATCTCGTCATTCCGGGCGAGCGCGGGCTCCATCGGCGAATCGAACCCGGAACTCAGTTGTTTTTCAGGGAAGCCTGTAAAGCTGGATTACTTGCGCCATCCTTGGCGCCCTTCGGACCGGCCTCGCCGTTCGCGTTCGCAATCCTGCAAACGCAGTCCGGGCTCCGCGAAAAGCACGAACGGTCCGCGAATGACCACGGACCGTCATGCATTTTCGCGTACCGATATTCGGCCTACTTGATCAACAAATCCTTTTCCTTCTTGCCCGACTTCAGCGCCGCGATGAACCAGCGCGGGCGCTTGCCGCGGCCGGACCAGGTTTCGCTGCCATTCGGGTTGCGATACTTTGGTGCAACCTTGCCCTTGCCGCCGCGCTTCTTGCCGTAAACCTGCGCAAAGGTCACGCCTTCGGACTTGAGCACCGCATTGATCTTGGCCTTGACCTTGGTGATTTTTTCCTTGTCGATGTTCTTCATGCGGCCGCGCGCCTTGCGGATGAGTTCCCTGAGTTGCTTTTCGCTGAGCGAGCTGACATCAATGGCCATGTTGGCTCCAATCGTTCGTTGGGAATTGGGATGCTTGTCGATCCGGCAATCGACGCGATTAACCCGCCGGCGAGGAGTATTTTCACCCAAATGCGTGGCGGTTGCAAAATATCCCGATTGAAGGTCAATCGGCAGGCGAAAACAGCTTCAATAGCGCTTCTCGATCCAGGTTCCGGCTTTCGCTGCCGCGTCGGCCGCGATATTCGAATGTGCCCGCTGCCAGTCCGCGTTCGCTGACCACGATGCGATGCGGAATGCCGATCAATTCTAGGTCGGCGAACATCGAGCCGGGGCGCAAGCCACGATCATCCAGGCAGGTTTCAATGCCACGCGCATTCAATTCCGCATACAGCGACTCGGCAGCGGCATTCACGTCGGGATTGTTTTTCGGATTGATCAGGCAAATAACGAGGCGCCAAGGTGCCATCGGCTCGGGCCAGATAATCCCGGCATCGTCGTGGTTCTGTTCAATGGCCGCAGCCACGATGCGGCTGATGCCGATGCCATAGCAGCCCATGTACAGCAATCGATTCTGGCCGGCATCGTCCAGCACGGTCGCGCCCATCGCCTCCGAATACTTGGTGCCGAGTTGGAACACGTGGCCGACCTCGATGCCGCGCGCGATCCCGAGGGTGCCTTTGCCATCGGGCGAAGGGTCCCCCGCGACCACTTTGCGCAAGTCGTCGACACGGGTGAGGCGTGCGTCGCGCTCCCAATTGGCGCCGGTGTAGTGCGTGCCCGCGGCATTGCCGCCGCACACGAAATCCGCCATCACCGCGGCCGCGCGATCGACGATCACGGGAATGTCGTCGGGAAGCCCGACTGGGCCGAGGAACCCCGGCACGCAGCCGATGCGGCTCACGATTTGAGCTTCGTCGGCCAGCACCGATTCGCCCGGCAACTCTGGCAGTTTGGCGGCCTTGATTTCGTTTACCTCGTGGTCGCCGCGCAGGCACAGCGCGACCAGGCCGTCGCTGCCACGCACGATCAGGGTCTTGATGCATTGCGCGGGCGGTACCTTGAGGAATGCGCTGACTTCCTCGATGGTCTTTTGCGTCGGGGTATCCACCCGCACCAGCGGCTGCGCAGGGGCGGGACGCGGCGTGGCGGGCGCCAGTGCCTCGGCACGCTCCACGTTCGCCGCGTAGTCGGACTGATCGGAGAACGCCAACGCGTCCTCGCCCGACTCGGCCAGCACGTGGAACTCCTGCGAGGCGCTGCCGCCGATCGCGCCGGTGTCAGCCTGCACCGCGCGGAACCCCAGGCCCAGGCGCGTGAAAATCCGCGCGTAGGCGTCGTGCATGTTGTGGTATTCGCGTTCCAGGCCCTCGGGCGTCAGGTGGAAAGAATACGCATCCTTCATCAGGAATTCGCGCGCGCGCATCACCCCGAAGCGCGGACGGATTTCATCGCGGAACTTGGTCTGGATCTGATACAGATTCAGCGGCAACTGTTTGTAGCTGCGCAACTCGTTGCGTGCGAAATCGGTCACCACTTCCTCGGCGGTCGGGCCGTAGCAGTATTCAGCTTCCTTGCGGTCCTTGATTTTCAGGAGCTGCCCGCCGAATTTCTGCCAGCGGCCGGTTTCTTCCCAAAGCTCCTTGGGCTGGATCGTGGGCATCGAAAGCTCGATCGCGCCCGCGCGATCCATTTCCTCGCGCACCGCCGTCTCCACCTTGCGCAAGACGCGCAGACCCAGCGGGGACCACGTGTAAATGCCTGATGCGAGCTTGCGGATCATGCCCGCCCGCAACATCAGCCTGTGGCTGACGATCTCCGCGTCGGCGGGCGCCTCGCGGGTGGTGGCGAGGTGGAATCTTGACAGGCGCATCGCTTCAATCCGGCATCAAAACGCGAAATTGTAACGGTGAAACCCGCCGTGTTTTTGCATTCGAACGGTTATGCCGATTGATATCGACATCCCTGTCTTTTCCGCGCGTCTCGCCAAGAGCGGTTTCGCCCGCTCGCCGCGGAGGCGAGCGAAACCATGACGAAGGTGTTTCGTGCCGGCGAAAATCCAGACACCGGGAAATACAAACGAATCAAGCGCCCTTCGACGAGCAGTATTGCACCTGCTGTGCACGCGCGGTCGCAAGTTGCGATTCGCGGGCGTTGTCGCTCATCACCTGCTGCTTGCCATCGCCGCTGGTCACCACTGGCTGCTTGCTTTGCAGCAGGGTGATGTTGGAACTCAACTGCTTGCAGAGTTCGGCGCGATTCGCGGGTGTGTCCGGTTGCGAGCCACCCGAAGCAGCCGGTCGTGCAGCGACGCGGGCGTTTTGCCCGGTGTTGTCTTGCGGACTCGACGCGGGGAGCGGAGTGGATGACACCTCCGGCTCGCCGGCCAAGTGCATTTTCGTGTAATGCATGCCGCTGGTCGGCGGCGTCTGCGAAAAATGGATGACGCCGTTGGCGTCTTTCCATTTGTAAATCTGCTGTGCGCCGGCGAAGCCCGAGGCGCAGGCGAGTGAAAGTCCGATGACCGACGCGGCAATGAAAGTGCGCAGTTGCATGGAAGGTCCCCGAGACGGCTGAACGGTGGCGCGAGTATGCCACAGCCGGTTGCGCGCTTTTGGACGGCCGTCACGTTTGTGTCGTGGGCCGCGCAGGGCCGGGCCGTGGGTTAAACTAGATTCGAGGCTTCGAACCGACAATCGCATGACCGATCCGCTACCCCGAAAAACGCTGCGACGCGGCATTTATCTGCTGCCGAACCTGTTCACGACCGGAGCGATGTTCGCCGGTTTTTATGCGATCGTGGCCGGCATCCTGGGTTTCTATACACATGCCGCGATCGCGGTGTTCGTGGCCGCCTTGCTGGACGGCATGGACGGCCGCGTCGCGCGTCTTACCGGCACCCAGAGCGAATTCGGCGTGCAGTACGACTCGCTGTCCGATCTGATCAGTTTCGGGTTGGCGCCCTCACTGGTGATGTACACGTGGTCGCTGCAATACCTGCGCGAATACGGCCCCGTGTGGAGCAAGGTCGGTTGGTGCGCGGCGTTCCTGTATGCCGCCTGCGCCGCGTTGCGATTGGCGCGCTTCAATACCCAGGTCGGCGTCGCCGACAAGCGCTATTTCCAGGGGCTCGCGAGTCCCGCCGCGGCGGGTTTGTGCATGTCGTTCGTGTGGACGATGGAGAACTTCGGCGTCGAAGGGCAATGGTTGTGCTTCTTCACGCCGATTCTCGCGGTGATCGCCGGTCTCCTGATGGTCAGCCGCGTGCGCTATTACAGTTTCAAGACGCTGCCAGTGGGCGATCGCGTGCCGTTCGTCTGGATCATCACCGTGGTGCTGGTCATTGTGGCGTTGGCGCTCAACACCGCACTGGTGTTGCTGGCGCTGGCCACCGTGTACGCCTTATCTGGCGTCGTGATTACGCTGTGGGGCCTGCGCAGCCGAGCGTCGCGTCGGCGCGTACGAATGGCGCGGCGGCATGCGGCGCCGGAAACGCATCCGCATGAATGAGGTGGTGCCCGCGATGCGCGAACGACGGCTGCGCGCGCTGGGCGTCCAGCCGTTGCGGTTGCGCCGGCGTGCCGTGGCGGCTGCCGGGGCGCCCGACATCGTGGCGCCGCACGCCGCGTCGCGTGCACCCGATGTTGCGCCTGTCGCGACACCGTCAAGGATCGCGATCCGTCGCCTCGCGCTGCATCCCGACCCGGCGGAACTGGACGACCCGGTTATCCGGAGCATGTACGCGGCGCTGACCGAAGCGGTCGGCAAGGCTGGGCTGCAACGCGTGCGCGTATGCGACGTGGCGGAAGACCCCACCGCCGCGGTGGTGGTGTTTGGCGCCGCGCCACTGCCGGAAGGAGTGCCCATGCTGCGGGTGCTGCGCGCCGATCCGCTGGCTCTGCTGCATGTGGATCGCGACCGCAAGCGCCTGTTGTGGGAACAGATGCAAGCGCTGGGCCGCAGCGGGGACGCCTGAAATGGCCGCGGTCGCGCCGCTGGAAGCCGCATTGCGTCCGATGACGCATGGGGATATTTCCGCGGTCGCCAACATCGAAGCGGCTGCCTACGAATTTCCGTGGTCGCGCGGCATCTTTCGCAGTTGCCTCGACAACGGCCACCATTGCTGGGTGCTGGAGCAAGGCGGCGCGACCATCGGTTACAGCATTCTTTCCGTAGGTGCGGGCGAAGCGCACATTCTCAACGTGTGCGTGGCGCCCCTGCACCAGGGTCGCGGACACGGCGCGTATCTGTTGAAGCGCGTGCTCGACCTTGCGCGCTGGCACCACGCGGGCCGCGTGTTCCTCGAGGTGCGGCCGTCCAATGAACTGGCACATGCGATGTACGAGCGCGCCGGTTTCAACGAAATCGGTCGCCGCCCCGGCTACTACCCGGCGCGGCGCGGTCGCGAGGATGCGATCGTGATGGCGATGGAGCTGCTGCCTTCGGGAGCGTCCTGAGTTCGCCGTATTGCCTGATGACCACAGCGGTATTGCCGTCATCCGGCACAGTCCCGGATCCATTTGATGCCCATCCGTCGTTCGGTACCCGCAGCGAAATCAACCCGTCCACCCTGCTCGACAATACGGCATGTGCCAGTCCGGCAGAAGGCGCATTGCCCGATCCCGGCCGCGACGGCGCGGCACGCGCCTGGCGCGTTGCGCAGTGCTAGGCTGCACGCCGCTGCCACTGCCGTCTGGCGGCGGCGGGGTCGCATGAATCTCACCGTTTCCACCGCTCCGGATCATTTGCCGCGCTGGCTGATCGCGACGCTGGGGCTGCTGGCGGTCGCGGTTTTCATCAACGCCGTCGACCGCGGCGACCTCGCCGCCGCCGCGCCGCTGGTCAAGGCCGAACTGGATCTCTCGACCACCCGGCTCGGATTTCTGCTCGCGGCGTATTACATCACCTGGGTGCCGACGCAGATCATCGCCGGTTGGCTGGTGGATCGCTTCGGCGCCGCACGTGTGCTGGCCATCGGCTTCCTCGCATGGTCGCTGACCATGTCGCTGACCGGCCTTGCACACGGGTTCATGACGCTGGTGTGGTTGCGGCTGGCGCTCGGCATCGGCGAATCCGTGTTCATGCCTGCATCGTCGGCGATCATCGCACGCTGTTTCCCGGAGTCCAGCCGCGGTATCGCCAATGCCGTGATCACGGCGGGCATGGCATGCGGTCCGGCATTCGGGATTTTCTTCGGCGGCATGCTGATCGCGGCGTTCGGTTGGCGTGCGTTTTTCATCGCGTTCGGTTTGATCAGCCTGCTCTGGATACTGCCTTGGTTTGCGGTTGCGCAGCCGCGGCTGGTTGAGCGGCGCGCCGAGGTTTCCGCCGTCGTGCCCGGCACGCTCGCGATCTTGCGCGAACGTTCACTGTGGGGCGCGAGCCTCGGACATTTCTGCGGCAACTATGCCTACAGCTTCGTGATGTCATGGATCCCGTATTACCTGGTGCACGAACGCGGCTGGTCGCTGAGCCAGATGGCTGCGATCGGCGGCAGTGCGTATCTGATGATGGCCGTGACTTCCCTGATCACGGCCCGGATTGCGGATCGCAGGATCGCCGCCGGCGGCTCCGCAACGAGGGTACGAAAAACCTGTCTTGCCGGGGGTTACGTGCTCGCGACGATTTTCGTCGTCGGTTGCGCGATGACGGACGCGACCACGTCTGTGCTCCTGCTGCTGCTGACCGGCGCGGCGTTCGGGGTGGTCGCGCCGAACCTGTTTGCCGTGGCGCAGTCACTGGCTGGCGCAGAGGCGGCGGGACGCTGGATCGGCATCCAGACTTCCCTCGGCAACATTCCCGGATTGATCGCGCCGTTCCTGACCGGCATCCTGGTGGACCAGGCCGGCGGCTTCATGCTCGCGTTCGTGGTCGCCGGCATGTTGCAGCTCGGGGCCGCGGCCGCCTGGGTGTTCGGGGTCGGGCCGGTGGCGCCGATCGACTGGACGCGACGCGATCATGCGCCGGTTTCGGCGCCGCCTTCGATCGCAGACAGATGGCCGTGAATCCGATCGACCGAGCCATCCGCGAGAAGCGCCGCTTGCGCTTCACCTATCACGACGTCGCGCGGCTGGTGGAGCCGCAATGCCACGGCATCGGCCACCGCGGCACCGAATTGCTGCGCGCGTTCCAATTGGAAGGCGGCGCGCAACCCGAGCCGCTGTTCGACGTGTCGAAGATCAGCGACCTGCACGTGCTCGACGAACGCTTCGAGAAACCCGGGCCGAACTACACGCGCGACGATTCGGCGATGCGGGAAATCTTTGCGCAGCTTTGAAGCGGTTCCGTCATTCCGGCGTAGGCCGGAATCCATTTCGCTTTCATCAAAATCAAGATGGATTCCGGGTTCCGGCCGCGGTGAGACCGCGGCCGGCTCCGGAATGACGACAGATTTTTTACGCTCTCCCGAGTCCCGAGTCCCGAGTCCCGAGTCCCGAGTCCCGAGTCCCGAGCTCAAGCCAGCTTCTTGTACTTCACCCGATGCGGCTGGGCGGCTTCCTCGCCCAGGCGGCGTTTCTTGTCGGCTTCGTACTCGTTGTAGTTGCCGGGGAAGAATTCGACGTGCGAGTCACCCTCGAAGGCGATGATATGGGTCGCGATGCGGTCGAGAAACCAGCGATCGTGCGAGATCACGATCGCGCAGCCGGGGAATTCCAGCAGTGCCTCTTCCAGCGCACGCAGGGTTTCCACGTCGAGGTCGTTGGACGGTTCGTCCAGCAGCAGCACGTTACCGCCTTCGAGCAGGGTCTTGGCGAGGTGCAGGCGTCCGCGCTCGCCCCCCGAAAGCTGGCCGACAATCTTCTGCTGGTCGCTGCCCTTGAAGTTGAAACGGCCAATGTAGGCGCGCGACTGGATTTCGAAATTGCCGATCTTCAGGATATCGAGGCCGCCTGAGACTTCCTGCCACACGTTGTGCTTGTCGTTGAGCATGCCGCGCGACTGGTCGACGTAGGCGAGCTGCACGGTCTTGCCCAGGTTGATTTCGCCGGAATCGGGCTGCTCCTTGCCCATCACCATTTTCATGAAGGTGGACTTGCCGGCGCCGTTCGGGCCGATCACGCCGACGATTGCACCGGGCGGGATCTTGAATGACAGGTCGTCGATCAGGCAGCGATCGCCGAACGATTTCGAGACGTGCCTGAACTCGATCACTTCGTTGCCGAGGCGTTCGCCCGGAGGGATGAAGATTTCATTCGTCTCGTTGCGGCGCTGGTAATCGACCGCATTCAGTTCCTCGAACCGGTTCAGGCGCGCCTTGCCCTTGGACTGACGGCCCTTGGCGGCCGAGCGCACCCATTCCAGCTCCTTCTGGATGGCTCTCTGGCGGGCCTTTTCGGTCGAAGCTTCCTGCTTCAGGCGCTCGTCCTTCTGTTCCAGCCACGACGAGTAATTGCCCTTCCACGGAATGCCGCGTCCGCGATCGAGTTCAAGGATCCACTCGGCCGCGTTGTCGAGGAAGTAGCGGTCGTGGGTGACCGCGACCACGGTGCCGGGATACTCGTGCAGGAACTGCTCCAGCCAGTCGACCGACTCGGCATCAAGGTGGTTGGTGGGTTCGTCCAGCAGCAACATGTCGGGCTTGGAAAGCAGCAGGCGGCACAATGCGACGCGTCGCTTCTCGCCGCCCGACAACGTTTCGATTTTCGCGTCCCACGGCGGCAGGCGCAGCGCGTCGGCCGCGACTTCGAGTTGCATTTCCATGGTGTGCGCGTCGCCCGCGGCGAGGATGTTCTCGAGCTTTTGCTGCTCCGCCGCGAGCGCGTCGAAATCCGCGCCTTCCTCGGCGTACGCGGCGTAGACTTCGTCCAACCTTTTCTGCGCGTCGAGAATGTCGGCCAAGCCTTCCTCGACCGATTCGCGCACGGTCTTGTCAGGGTCGAGGTTCGGTTCCTGCGCGAGATAGCCGATATTGATGCCGGCCGCGGGACGCGCCTCGCCGTGGAAGTCGGTATCCACGCCGGCCATGATGCGCAGCACTGTGGACTTGCCCGCGCCATTCAGGCCCAGCAGGCCGATCTTGGCGCCGGGGAAAAACGAAAGCGAAATGTCCTTGATGATCTCGCGCTTGGGCGGGACGATCTTGGACACGTTGATCATGGTGTAGATGTATTGCATGCAGGCTCCGCGTGGACTTGGACCGCGCGAGGCGCGTCCTGGAATCGAGGTAAACCGTGCATTATAGCTGTTGCACGGATTCGGCAGAGCCGGCGCGTTCTCAGCGGGGAGGACCGCACCTAGTGCGGGAGCGAGGTCGGCGGCACGCCTGACACGAGCAACGCCACAGCTCCGATGATCGCAAGCCACAGCATCGCCTCGGCGATGGAGGTGAGGGAAAGCCCGCGCAGGGCTCGCAGCCAGGATCGCGAATCGGAGAGATGTACCGCCGCGAGCACTGCCGGAACGTGGTGGAAGCGATTGGTCGCGCCCAATACCGCCATCGCGATTACGAGGACCAGTTTGACATCCAGGGTCAGGCCGTAGCGCGTCGTCCACAGCGGCGTCCAGCCCCCGACCCGCTGCCATGCACTGCAGATGCCGGTGGCCGCGGCCAGCGCGAGGCCCGCCGCGGCGAGCATGGAATAGCGCCTGACGATCGCCGCGGCCCAATCCCCGGGTTGCAGGTGCTGCCGCAGCACCGGCCGCGCCGCCAGCACGAACATCACGATCGCGCCACCCCAAAGGCCGGCGGACAACAGGTGCAGCCAGTCGATCCAGACCGGCCATGCGAAATTCCCGTGATCGCCCGCGTGGCCCGTCGCGCTGCGGCTGAACGCCACCACGCCGACGAGGATCGCGAGCACCCAGCCCGCCCAGCGCTTGCGCACGCCTATCCACGTCCACAACAGCCACATGAGCAGCACGGCGGCGGCGCGCGCCAGCCACAGCTTGCCGAAATCGGTTTCCTGCAGCACCAGCGGCACGACGCCGGCAACTTGCGGAAAAGGCTCTCCGCTGATGGCGACGCTGCGCGCGAACAATATCGCGACGCTGGTCAGGGTCAGGAACCCGAGCGTGGCGCCGAACAGCACGTGCAGGCGCCGCAACAACGACGGCTGCAACCGGGAACCCTCGTACGCGCCGGGCAGCCATGCGAGGCGTGCCGCGACCGCGCCGACGATCAGGGCGACGGCGAGGACATCGAAGCCGGTGATGGCTTCGTGCCAGGCCGGTATCGACATCCCCTCAATGGCCGCTCACCGTGAAGCTGAAGTCGCCTTCGGTGTGGTGGCCGTCCTTGGACGTCACTTGCCAGTAGACGTGATAGGTGCCGGGTGGCAGTGGCGCGAGCCCGACTTCCAGCAGGCTTCGATTGTTCGCGTCGACCTTCGCGTTGCCTTGGCTGACCACCTTCCCCGAGGCGTCCTTGACCACCAGCTTGTCGAATAGCGGTTCGAGGTCGCTGTTGAACCAGATCTTCACCGCGTTCGGTGCACTCTTGATGGTCGCGCCGACGGCGGGCTCGGAGCGCTTGGGGAAAGCGTGCGCAAACGCCGTACCCGGCGCTGCGAAGGCGGTGATCGCGAGCATGCACAGGACAGACGGCACGATTTTGCGAAGCGGTTTCATCGCACGGACCAGGAAGGAATGATGTCGTCGAGATAGAGGTGATATTGCAGCATGAATCCGACGTGGCTGCCGCTTGCGTGGTTGATGGGCACGGTCAACTCGAGGCCCAGTTGCTGGTATTTCCCGATCCACATGAGGCCGGGGTTGACGGTGCCGGTGGTGGTACCCGCACAGCCGTGGTCGAGGCAGGTTTCCATGGGGAACTCGATGATCGGGATCATGTTCCGGAACGGCCCCTTGAGCCCGGTGTCCTTCACGAAGTCTTCGAGGTAGGGCAGGCTGTATTGTAGGGTGAAGCCCCATTCGATGCTATGCGGTTCGCCGTTGCGCGTCGGGAACGTCGGCGCGAATTGGGTCGTGATCGCGAAGGGCCGCAACCACGGGTTGGCGGCATTGCCGAACCCCTTGCTGTAGTAGATCGTCGGCGCGACCGCCGAAAAGGATTCCGCGTCCACACGGCGACTGCCGGTTCCGCCGACGTCGATAGCCACGCCCACTGCAAGCGCCGATTCGGCTTCGGGATGGATGAAGACCTGGTATTTGGCGCCCACTTCGACGTTGTCGAAGCCGTTGTAGGTGGGACCACCGGCGGGGCGCAGGTGCAAGTAGTTCCCGCCGATCGAAAGCTGGAAACGCCGTGTCAGGGGCTTGGCAAATTCCGTCGAAAAGCCGGATGTGTACACGCTTCCGCCGTCTTCGCCGGGTGCGGCGACGTTGTTGTAAAGAAAATCCAGTTCCGGCGCGACGAAGGAATCCTCGATGGCCAGGGTGGCGGGAAAAAACCGCTTGCCCGCGAAGCCATGCGCCGTCGCGGCACCCGAATAGGCGGCCAGACAAACCGCCGCGCCCAGCAACCCCCTGTGTAATCGGTTCACCGGCCTCTTCCTATATGCGAATCAGAATCATTCTACACTACGGAGGCTTCAGCTTTCCAGACGCCGCGATGCTCGGGTCTCGACCCGGAACGGCGTCGCCGCACTTCCCGCTGCCATCCGGCCGAAGGGGCTGCTCCGCAATGAGGCATTGTGTGAAGAAAGGCGGTACGGGTGGTCGCGAATGAAAGAGGGCCGGCGGTGACTGCCTTGCGAGCGGCTCGGCTTGGTTGGCGTGGCGTCGACCGACGCCTCGCCGTTCGCGCTTCGCGAGGCGGCCCGCTCTCCGTATTCGTGCACGAACTCGTCTGGTTCGGAGTGAAGCAGGCGTGGGCGTGCCTGTTCGGCGCCTTGATGCTGGCCTTGCTGATCGCGACGTGGATGTTCTGGCCAGCCGATGCGCCGATCGGACGCTACGACTTCGTGACGCTGATGGCCGTCGCGATCCAGATCACGTTGCTTGCGGGTGGATTGGAAACCCGGCGCGAGGCGCTGGTGATCGTGCTGTTCCACGTCACCGGCACGCTGATGGAGATCTTCAAGACCGCGACGGGTTCATGGGTGTATCCGGGCGCTTCGATCCTGCACATCGGCGGCGTGCCGCTGTTCACGGGCTTCATGTATGCCTCGGTCGGCAGCTACATCGCGCGGGCGTGGCGGCTGTTCGAGTTCCGTTTCACCCGGCATCCGCGCTGGAGCCATACCGCGTTGCTTGCGGCGGCGATTTACCTCAACTTTTTCGCCGATCACTACAAGTTCGATTTGCGCTGGTTGTTGTTCGTCGCAGTCGCATGGATGTTCGGGCCGTGCTGGGTGCATTACCGCGTGCGCCGGAACTATCGCCGCATGCCGCTGCTGCTCGGCTTCATGCTGGTCGCGCTGTTCATCTGGTTCGCCGAGAACCTCGGCACCTTCACCCGCGTATGGATGTACCCCGTGCAACACCGTGTCTGGCACATGGTGCCGCCGGAAAAGATCGGTTCCTGGCTGCTGCTTGTGATCATCAGCTACGTGATGGTGTCTGCGCTGTATCGGCGCAACGTGTCTCTTCGCGCGGATGAGACAGCTCGCGCATAAGTTCAGTGGGTAGCGTTCCCGAGCGTCTTGCGGAAGAACCCCAGCGCGTCTGCGTCGATCTGGCGATGGGCGGCGGTGCGATCCACCCCGGGCGGATCGGTGCAAATGTCCTGGGCTTCCTTCGCCAGTTGCGGCGAACACGGCGACAGAAACACGTAGTGGCCGGCCTTCGGGATCATCTTGATCCCGGCCAGCGTCGCGATCGAAGGCGCGATGTGCAGCACGTTGTGGGCGGGCCGCAGCACTTCGTCGTCCTGCCCGTAGTAGAGGAATACCGGACGATTGATCGAAGCCACGCCCGCCTGGTCGAAGACCAGGCTCTGCGGCGCCATCACGAAAGCAGCCTTGATGCGCGGATCGTCGGGGTTGCCCCAGCGGTGCAGATCGTTCTGCATCGAGGTCATCATTTGTTCGAGCGTTTGTCCGTGTCGCGCGGCTTGCGCCTTCAACCGCTGGGCGGCGCCGCAGATATTCGGATCGTCCGGATGCGCCTTGCAGTAGCTGATGAAGCGCGTGAATTGCGGCACGGCACCGACCAGCAGGAGGCTGGTGTAACCGCCGTTCGAGAAACCCGCGACGCCGATCCGTTCCGGATCGATCAACTTTTTCCAGCGGGCATCATCGAGCAACATGCTGATCGTGGCCTTTACCTGGATCGGCCGCCCGATCATCACGTCCGGATGCCCGTCGCCGCTGTCGTCGGTGAAATTGTCCCTGGGATGCTGCAGCGTGGCCACGACGAACCCATGGCTGGCGAGGTACACCGCGAGGTCGTGGTGGCCGAGGTCCGAGCCACCGTGGCCGTGCGAGATCACCACCAGCGGTTTGGCGCCTGGAATGGCGGGCGCATCGGGCGTGGCGCGCAATTCGTAGGGCCCGCGCCACGTCACGTGGCTGGCTTCGGTCGATGGGTAGAACATGTAGCCCGGCATCGAGCCGCCATTGACCGGATCGTGGATCGTGATCGGCATGAAACCGACGCCGGTCGCCGGGTTTGCGAGGGCACCCATGGGTGCGAAGAGCAGCGCCGCGGCGAATATCAACACGGCGGTGGCACAAGCTCGGCGGATGTCCATGCGTGTCTTTCTTTCCGAAGCGAGGTGGCCGATTGTAGGGGCGCATGGATCGGCACGGGCGCCGCGAAACGGCTAAGATTTCGCTCTGCCACATGCCCGCCAGAGGATCGCGATGTACAGCCACGAAATGCGGATTGCCGGTTACGACGACGCCCTTGCCAGCGCGATCATGGAGGAAAAGCAGCGCCAGGAAGATCACGTCGAACTGATCGCCTCGGAAAATTACGCGAGCCCGCGGGTGCTGGAAGCTCAAGGTTCGGTGCTGACCAACAAATACGCGGAAGGCTATCCCGGCAAGCGCTACTACGGTGGCTGCCGGTACGTGGATGTGGCCGAGGCGCTGGCGATCGAGCGGCTGAAACAATTGTTCGACTGCGATTACGCGAACGTCCAGCCGCACTCGGGCTCGCAGGCGAACCAGGCGGTGTACTTCGCACTGCTGCAGCCGGGCGACACGATCCTGGGCATGTCGCTGGCCCACGGCGGGCACTTGACCCATGGCGCCAAGCCGAACCTGTCGGGCAAGCTTTTCAACGCCGTGCAGTACGGGGTGAACGACGAAGGTTTGGTGGATTACGATGCGGTCGAAAAGCTTGCCGTCGAACACAAGCCGAAGATGGTCGTGGCCGGTTTTTCGGCGTATTCGCAGATCATGGACTGGGCACGCTTCCGCGCGATCGCCGACAAGGTCGGCGCTTACCTGTTCGTGGACATGGCGCACGTGGCGGGACTCGTGGCCGCCGGCGTGTATCCGTCGCCGTTGCCGCACGCGCACGTCGTGACGTCGACGACCCACAAGACGCTACGCGGCCCGCGCGGCGGTCTGATCGTCGCAAAAAATTCCGCGATGGGCGAGCACGCCGAGGACATCGTCAAGAAATTGCAGTCCATTGTTTTTCCCGGCCTGCAGGGTGGCCCGCTGATGCATGTGATCGCGGCCAAGGCCGTCGCGTTCAAGGAAGCGCTGGAACCGTCGTTCAAGGAATACCAGAAACAGGTGGTGAAGAACGCCAAGGCGATGGCCAAGACGCTGATCGAGCGCGGCTACAGGATCGTCTCCGGTGGCACCGAAGACCACCTGTTCCTGGTCGACCTGATCGGCAAACCGATCACCGGCAAGGATGCGGAAGCCGCGCTGGGCAAGGCGCATATCACCGTCAACAAGAACGCGGTGCCGAACGATCCGCAAAAGCCCTTCGTCACCTCGGGCCTGCGCATCGGCACACCGGCCGTCACCACGCGCGGCTACAAGGAAGCCGATTGCGTCGAACTCGCCGGATGGGTCGCCGACGTGCTGGACGCGCCCAACGATGAAAAGGTAATCGGGAGCGTGCGCGCACTGGTGAATGCGCAGTGCGCGAAGTTTCCGGTTTATGCGTGATTGCATTTTGGTAGGGCGGGTCTTGACCCGCCATCCACCATCGGCGGGTTGAAACCCCCCACGCCATGCACTGTCCGTTCTGCCAGAACATCGACACCCGCGTGATCGACTCGCGCGTTTCGGAGGAAGGCTCGACCATCCGCCGGCGTCGCGAGTGTCCGTCGTGTGGTGAGCGCTTTTCCACGGTGGAAACGGTGGAATTGAAGCTGCCAGCGATCATCAAGGGCGATGGCCGGCGCGAGGCGTTCGACGCGCGCAAACTGCGCACCGGCTTCGACCGTGCGCTGCACAAACGGCCGGTCACCGAGGAACGCATCGAGGCCGCGGTGCGCGCGGTGGTTCGGCAGTTGCGCGTGTCCACCGAGCGCGAGTTGCCGTCGCGCCGGATCGGCGAGTTGGTGATGGCCGAATTGCGCAAGCTCGATCATGTCGGCTACGTGCGCTATGCGTCGGTGTATCGCTCGTTCGAGGACGTCGCGGATTTCCGCGAAGAGCTCGATCGTCTCGAACACGAGCTGCCCGCCAGCGACAGCCAGTTGCCGTTGATCGGCGGCGCGGTGGTGCCGTTCGACAAACACGCCGACAAGAAGAAGTCTTGATGGCGCAGCCGGGTCCGGGCTTATCGGCCGTCGATCATGCCCTGATGGCGCGTGCGTTGCGTCTGGCCGAACGCGGCCTCAACACGACGCAGCCCAATCCGCGCGTCGGCTGCGTGATTGCGCACGGCGACGAAATCGTCGGCGAAGGCTGGCACCAACGCGCAGGCGAACCGCACGCGGAAGTGTTTGCATTGCGCGCGGCGGGCGAACGTGCGCGTGGCGCGAGCGCCTACGTGACACTGGAACCCTGTTCGCACCATGGCCGCACACCGCCGTGTGCGGACGCACTGATCGAGGCCGGCATTGCGCGCGTCGTGTTCGCGTCCGAAGATCCCAACCCGAAAGTCGCCGGGGCGGGGATCCAGCGTCTGCGTGAAGCAGGCATCTCCGTTGCAGCCGGGCTGATGCGCGCCGCGGCGCGCGAACTGAATCGTGGATTCTTCTCGCGCTTCGAGCGTGCTCGCCCATGGGTGCGTGCGAAATTGGCGATGAGCCTGGATGGGCGCACCGCGCTGGCCAACGGCGAATCAAAATGGATCACCGGCGAAGCGGCGCGTGCCGACGTGCAGCGCTGGCGCGCGCGCAGTTCGGCCATTCTTACCGGCGCCGGCACGGCACGCGCGGATGATCCGCGCTTGACAGTGCGGCTGCCTGCCCTTGAGGCCCTGACCGGCGGAGAGGGGACCGGTTTCACACCGTTGCGCGCGGTGCTGGATGCGCGGCTGGATGCGTTGCAGCCAGGTGCCCACCTGCTCGATGGCAGCGCGCCGACGCTGGTGTTGCATGCGCGGGGCGCAAAGCCGCACGATGATCGCTACGCTCACGTCGAACTCGCAGAAGTGCCCACCGGGGCGAACGGCCGCATTGAGCTCGCCGCGGTGTTGCGATGGCTTGCCGAACGCCAGGTCAACGAACTGCAGGTCGAAGCCGGACCCACCCTGTGCGGCGCCCTGTTCGAGCGCGATCTGCTCGATGAGTTGCTGTTGTATGTCGCACCAATCGTGCTGGGCGATACCGCGCGTCCGCTGCTGACGCTGCCACCGCTTGCCAACATGGTTGCCCGTCATCACCTGCGCGTGATCAAACAACGTCGTGTTGGCAACGATTTGCGGCTGCTGTTGCGGCCCGCCTAGTACGGAAGCGTCGTCGTTCCGTATCCATTGACGCGCGGGCGCATTGGCGCTCTTCGCTGATCGCCCACGCCACCGGCGACTGGCCGCGGCGCATGCCGCTCGTGATGAACACTGCGTCGACACTATGCGGTGATGGACATCGCCGTCGATTGTGTCCTTGGCGTTGCCGCGTGCGCCGCGTTTTGCCGGAACGAAGGACGGCCGAAGGTGCTAAGCTGCGCATTCCGGCCCAGGCCGGAAACGTCTTCAGGGCGGGGTGGAAGTCCCCACCGGCGGTAGGTCCGCAAGGATGAGCCCGCGAGCGCTTTCGCGAAAGCGAAAGGTCAGCAGATCCGGTCGAATGCCGGAGCCGACGGTCGGCGGCTATTCATCGCTGCCGGAAAGTCCGGATGAAGCGAAGACGGGGCGGCGCGATTGCATGCGTGCCGCCCTCATGCCTTGGAGCGTTCTCGCCTTTCTTCACGCGGAGAACGTTCATGTCCATCATCCGTGGGTCCGCCGCCTTCCTTCGGGAGGCGCGCTGATGTTCACCGGCATCATCCAGGCGACCGGGCGTGTCACGCGCAGCGAGCCCCGCGATGGCGACCTGCGCCTCGGCGTCGTCGCGCCGGCGTTCGATACGTCCGATGTCGCGCTGGGCGACAGCATCTCGGTGTCGGGCTGTTGCCTGACGGTGGTGGCGCGCGAGGGCGATACCCTGGCGTTCGACGTTTCCAACGAAAGCCTTGCCCTCACCACGCTTGGTGCGTTGGGCGTGGGCGATCGGGTGAACCTCGAAAAGGCGCTGCGACTTTCGGATCGGCTGGGCGGACATCTGGTGTCCGGTCATGTCGATGGCATTGGCAGCATCGTTTCCATCGGACCCGACGCGCGTTCGCAGCGCTGGATCCTCCAAGCGCCGCCGGGGCTCGTCCGCTACATCGCGGCCAAGGGTTCGGTGTGCGTGGATGGCGTCAGCCTCACGGTCAACAGCGTGGATGGTGCGCGCTTCGGCGTGAACCTGATTCCGCATACGGTCGAGCAGACCACGTTTGGCGACCGCCGCGCGGACGATCGCATGAATATCGAAATCGACATGCTGGCGCGTTACGTCGAGCGGCTTCGTTTCTGCGATCGTCCATGATCGCGTAAATCAAGTACGGACATCCATGTCCGACTTTCAACAAGAGCATTCTCCGATGAGTTTTTCCGCTATTCCCGAATTGCTGCAAGAGATCGCCGCCGGCCGCATGGTGGTGATGCTGGACGACGAGGACCGCGAGAACGAGGGCGACCTGATCATGGCCGCCGACAAGGTACGCGCCGAGGACGTCAACTTCATGGCGCGCGAAGGCCGCGGCCTGATCTGTCTGGCGCTGGACCAGGCGCGCTGCCGCCGGCTCGGCCTGCAGCCGATGGTGCGCGACAATGGTTCGGCGTACCACACCAACTTCACCGTTTCGATCGAGGCCGCGAGCGGCGTCACTACCGGGATCTCGGCGCACGATCGCGCGCGCACGATCCAGGTCGCGGTGGCGCAGGATGCAAAATCCGCCGACCTGGTCCAGCCCGGTCACGTGTTTCCGCTGGAAGCCCAACCCGGCGGCGTGTTGACACGTGCAGGCCACACCGAAGCCGCGGTCGACCTGGCCGGGCTCGCCGGTTGCACGCCCGCCGGGGCGCTGGTCGAGATCCTGCGCGAGGATGGTTCGATGGCGCGGCGGCCGGATCTCGAAACTTTCGCCGCGAAACATGGGCTCAAGGTCGGCAGCATCGCCGACCTGATCCGGCATCGCCTGGCGACGGAAAAAACCATCGAGCGCGTGCACCAGTCGGGCGTCGAAACCGAATTTGGCGCGTTCCGGTTGATTGCATGGCGCGACCGCTTGCGCGGCGACCTGCATTTCGCCCTGGTGCGTGGTGTGGTCGAGGGCGATGTGCCGGTGCTGACGCGCGTGCACGTGCGCAACACCTTGTCCGACGTACTGCATCTCGAGCGCGATGATCTTGGCATGACCATGACTGCGGCCTTGCGCCGCGTCGCCTCCGAGGGTCGCGGCGTGGTGGTGGTGCTGACTTCCGAGGAAGATTCCGACGGCCTGTTGGCGGGCCTGAACCGCGAGGCCGCGTCCGCGCCCGCGACGGAGGGCAAAGCCGCGGCCCAGCGCGAATGGCGCCAGCTCGGCCTGGGCGCGCAAATCCTGGCCGACCTCGGCGTGCATCGCCTGCGCGTGCTGGGCACGCCCCGCAAGCTGGTGGGCTTGTCGGGGTTCGGCCTCGAAGTGGTCGAATACGTGAAGGAAGCAGGGAAGGGCGCAGGGCGGGAGGAGTAGGGAATCGCGGCCGCGGCTGCTACGCTTTTTCCCCGCGCCCCGTTTCCTGCTTCCTGCTTCCGCACACATCATGTCGAATCGATCCACTGCCCCGTACACCGACTTGCGTTCACCGCCCGGCGCGCGGTACGCCGTGATCGCCAGCCGCTGGAACGACGAGATCGTGGACGTGCTGGTCGATGGTGCGCGTCGAGCATTCGCCGCGCACGGCGTGGCCGATGATGCGCTGGACGTCCTGCGCGTGCCCGGCGCGTGGGAGTTGCCGTTGCTGGCGAAGCGCCTGGCTGCGACCGGCGGCCATGCAGCGATCGTCGCGCTGGGCTGCGTGGTGCGCGGCGAGACCCGGCACTACGAACATGTCGCCGATGAATGTGCGCGAGGCCTGATGCGGGTCACGCTCGATACCGGGGTGCCGGTCTTGAACGGCGTGCTCGCGGTCGAGGACGAGGCCGACGCCTGGGCGCGCGCGGGCGGGGCGCACGGCAACAAGGGCGCGGACGTGGCACTGTCCGCGATTGAAATGGCGGCTTTGCTGAAGGGACTCTCCGCATGAACGGCGCGCATCGTGGCGATGGCGTCGATCCGGCCGCGCGCACGCGCGCGCGCCGGCGCGCGGTGCAGGCGCTGTACGCGTGGGAACTCGGCGGCAATTCCATGCGCAAGGTCATTGACGATTTTCGATCCGAGCAGGACATGCAGATCGCCGACCTCGAATACTTCGAGGACCTGCTGCGCGGCGTGGAGACGCATTGCGCGGAACTCGACGCCGGGCTGGCGCCCTTTCTTGATCGCGACATCGAGCGCGTCGATCCGATCGAGCGCGCGGTGTTGCGCCTGTCCGCGTACGAATTGAAATACCGTATCGACGTGCCGTATCGCGTGGTGTTGAACGAAGCGGTGGAAGTCGCCAAGCGCTTCGGTTCAGAGCAGGGCCACACCTACGTCAACGGGGTGCTGGACAAATTGGCGCGCGCATGGCGCGTCACCGAAACGGATCGGTGACGCCGATGGAGGGGCGCGGCCGGCCAAGGTTCACCACCGCGCCGACGCTGGAAACCGCGCGCCTGCGGCTGCGTGCGCATGGTCCCGACGACTTCGCTGCGTGCCGGGCAATCTGGTCCGATCCCGAGGTGGTGCGACACATCGGGGGCAAGCCCTCGACGGGCGAGGAGGCCTGGCGGCGGCTGCTGACCTACGCGGGATTGTGGAGCCTGCTTGGCTTTGGCTACTGGGCAATCGAGGAATGCGCGAGCGGGCAGTACATCGGCGATATCGGCTACGCCGAATTCCAGCGCGACGTTGCGCCGTCGTTGCACAGGATGCTGGAGTGCGGTTGGGCGCTGGCGCGCGCGGCGCACGGCAACGGTTACGCGTCCGAAGCGCTTGCGGCGATCGAAACATGGCGTCGCACGCACTTTCCTGAAAGCCGCGCGGTGTGCATCATCGCGCCTGAGAACGTCGCATCCGTTCGAGTCGCGGAAAAGGCGGGTCTCCACCGCTGGCGCGAGACCGCTTACCACGGCGAACCGACGCTGGTATTCACGCATGCGCCGTTTCCGGCATCGGAAGCATGATGGAGTTCGACCTGATCGATGCGATCCGTGTGCGCGTCAACATTGCACGCGATGACGTGGCGCTCGGCATCGGTGACGATGCGGCGGTGACGAACGTACCCCCAGGGCGACAACTCGTGGCTTGCACCGACACGTTGGTCGCAGGCGTGCATTTTTTGGCCGGCACCGCGCCGGAAGACATCGGCTGGAAATCGCTCGCGGTGAATCTTTCCGATCTCGCGGCGATGGGCGCGGAACCTGCATGGGCGCTGCTGGCACTGACGTTGCCGGAACCCGATGAACGATTCGTGGCGGGTTTTGCAGCGGGCTTTGCCGGGCTTGCGCGTGCGCACGACGTGGCCCTGATCGGCGGCGATACCACGCAAGGTCCGCTGTCCATCACGGTCACGGCACTCGGCACGCTGCCGATCGGTAAGGCATGGACGCGCGGTGGCGCGCACGCGGGGGATGCGATATTCGTCACCGGAACGCTGGGCGATGCGGCGGGTGCACTGCGGCAACTGCAAGTCCACGACGCGCCAGCGTTCGCGTTGTTGGCGAAATTGAATCGCCCCGAGCCGCGCGTTGAAGCGGGACTGGCGTTGCGCGGCGTTGCGACCGCGTGCATCGACGTGTCGGACGGGTTGCTGGCCGATCTCGGCCACGTCTGCGCGGCAAGCGGTGTGGGCGCGGAACTCGATGCCGACATGCTGCCATTGTCGGCGGCTTTGACATCGACATTCGATGAAACAACCTGTCGCGATCTTGCCTGCGCGGGTGGTGATGATTACGAACTTTGCTTCACGGCTTCCGGCGCACGCGAAGCAGAAGTGGAAAAGGCGCTCGAGTGGGCCGGATGTCGCGCGACACGCGTCGGCCGCATCATCGCGGGTTCCGGCGTGCGTGTCTTCGATGCGCACGGCAGTGAAATTGCAATGCCACGTGCCGGGTGGGAGCATTTTTCGCGATGAGCGCACCGCTGACCGCGATGCAACGCCGTGCGCTGCTGTCGCATCCCGCCGGCTGGATCGCGACCGCGGCCGGCGCGGGGTTGTCGCCGAAGGCGCCGGGGACCGTGGGCTCGCTGGTGGCACTGCTGCCGTGGTGGTTCCTGCTGCGCGGTCTGCCAACCGAGTGGTATGTCGCGGTGCTTGCCGCCGGGTTCCTGCTCGGCGTCTGGGCCTGCAGCGTTTGCGACCAGCGCCTCCGAATGCACGACCAGGGCGCACTGGTGTGGGACGAGGTGATCGGCATGTGGATCACGCTCTTTGCCGCGCCGTCGCCATGGTGGTGGATGCTGGTCGGCTTCGCGTTGTTTCGCCTGTTCGACATCTGGAAACCGTGGCCGGTGCGACTGGCCGACCGGCGCGTGCACGGCGGTTTCGGCGTGATGCTGGATGACGTGGCCGCGGGCGTTTACGCGCTGGTGGCGCTGCAGCTCATCGCATTCACGCTGCGGTACGTGCGGATCGACTGAGCGCGATGTTCAGTCGGCGCTGACGGTGTCGCGCTCGATTTCCTCGAAACGCTTCCAGCGGTTGACGATCGTGCAGAACAACGCAGCCGTGCGTTCGGCGTCATAGACCGCCGAATGCGCGTAGTCGGCGTTCCATTCGTAACCGGCCGCTTGCACCGCCCGCGACAGTACGGTCTGGCCGAAGGCGAGGCCGCCCAGCGTCGCGGTGTCGAAGCACGAGAACGGATGGAACGGATTGCGCTTGTGGCCAGTGCGTTGCACCGCGGCATTGAGAAAGCCGAGATCGAACGCGGCGTTGTGGCCGACCAGGATCGCGCGCTGGCAGCCGCTGGCCTTGATGGCCTCGCGTACCGGTTTGAAGATCAGGTCCAGCGCGACGCGTTCGGGCAGCGCGCCGCGCAGCGGCTGGTCGGGGTCGATGCCGGTCACTTCCAGCGATTTCGGGTCGATGTGCGCACCCGGGAACACCTCGACGTGCGTGGAGACCACGGGTTCCGGCGCGAGCATGCCATTACCGTCCATGCTCACCACCACCGCCGCGATTTCCAGCAGCGCATCGTGCTGCGCATCGAAGCCGCCGGTTTCGACGTCCACCACCACCGGCAGGAAGCCGCGGAAGCGCGTAGCCATGCGTTCCGTGTAGGCGTCGATCTGTTTGTGCATCCGGCCAGAATAACAGCGCCCGGGATGGCGTCCAAAAAAAGCGCGGGCACAAGGGAGCCGCCGCTTCGCCTGCACCATCGTTGCGATGACGGCGATGACGCGCTTTCGTCGTACGTGCCCAAGGCACGGCGGTCAGCGCGCGCGGGACGTGCCGGCGCGATCCGCCGGCGTCTTGTGCTTGTACGCGCAAAGATCGCGGATCGGGCAGACGGGGCATTTCGGCTTGCGTGCCACGCACACGTAACGGCCGTGCAGGATCAGCCAATGATGCGCGCCGAGCTTGTATTCGTCAGGCACCACTTTCATGAGCTTGTCTTCCACCCGTCGCACGGTCGCGCCGCGCGCGAGGCCCGTGCGGTTGCACACGCGGAAGATGTGGGTGTCCACCGCAATCGCCGCTTCGCCAAACACGGTGTTCAGCACCACGTTGGCGGTCTTGCGGCCGACGCCCGGCAGCGCTTCAAGCTGTTCCCGCGTGCACGGCACTTCGCCGCCATGGCGCTCCAGCAGCAGCCTGCAGGTCGCGATGATGTTTTTCGCCTTGGCGTTGTAGAGGCCGATGGTCGAGATGTATTTTTTGAGACCATCCTCGCCCAGTGCGAGGATTTTTTGCGGAGTGTTGGCGACCGGAAACAGGCGCTTCGTGGCCTTGTTGACGCCGACGTCGGTGGCCTGTGCCGACAGGATCACCGCGACGAGCAACTCGAACGGCGTGTTGTACTTGAGCTCGGTGGTGGGATTCGGGTCGAGTTCGCGCAGGCGGCGGAAGAGTTCTGCGATGTCTTCGCGCTTCATGGTGTGCGATCATCCCTGATCGCCGCGCCATCGGGCAATTCGGCAAGCGGTGTCGTTTCAGAGTCGCGAGCACCAGAACGTCCATCCTTGGCCTGACTTCTCACAACAGCTGCTTCGGATGTAGCTGCGCAATTCGCGCGCCCCTTGCGCGCGCGGCCCCGGGCAATGGCCGCAAGCACCTCGGCGTGGCTGATCGTCTGCGCGGGCAGCGCAGTGGGCGAAGGAATCTCGCGCCGCCGCGCGGCGCGCTCGGCACGTTCACGCGCCAGCCGCGCGTTGCGCGCTCCAAAACGCTTGCGTGCGTCGTCCGCGTGCGCGCGTTCGTGCAGTTCGGATTTGCCCCAACGGAACCAGTCGAGCAGCGGGATGTGCGAGGGACACACTTCCACGCAGCGTCTGCATTCGCTGCAAGCGTCGAGCCGCGCGGCGCGTGCTGCGGGAAAACCATCCTGGACCAGCGCAAGGAACAGCGCTTCCGGATTCAATGCCTCCGGACATGCGCGCGCGCAGTCGCCGCAGTGGATGCAGGGTTGTTGTTTGGAAACTTCAGCGGCCATTGCTGCGCAATTCCAGCACGTCGATGGTGGGTGGGCAATCGAACCGCAGCGGCACGCCGGTCACGCCGATGCCCGGTGTCACGAACAGTTTCCCGGTGGGCGTGTCGTAATAGCCGTTCACGTATTTCTCGTCGCGCATCAGCATGAAGACCGTTTCGGTCAAACCTGGTATGTACACCTGCCCGCCGTGGGTATGGCCCGCCATCGCCAGTGCGAAATCCACCCCCCGCAACGCGCGCAAGCTGTGCGGCTGGTGCATCAGCACCAGCAACGGTTTGTCGTGCGGCAGCGCCCTCAGGAACGCCGTGTCATCACGTCCACTCCACCAGTCGTACAGCCCGGCGAGCCGGAAATTCTTGAAGCCGATCACGCGATGCGCGATGAAGTGCACATTGGGTGCCGCCATCGCGCGAAAGATCTTGTGCGCCAGCGGCGGCCCCGGCAATTGCACGTCGTGGTTGCCGAGCACCACGTAGGTGGGATGGTCGATGTGCCGCAAGGGCGCCAGCGCGGTGGCCAGGTCGTGCGGCGGATCGTAGGTGACGTCACCCGCGATCAGCACCATGTCGACGTGCAGCGCGTTCAGTTTCCGGACCATCTGCGCCAGCTTGGCGGTACGGGTGAAAATGCCGACGTGCATGTCGGCGACCAGCGCGATGTTCAAATCGATCGGCGCGGGAATCATCGTGCGGCGCACTACCAGCCGGTTGGGCGCCACGAAGCGCGACCAGCACAGCACCGCGCAAACGCACGCGAGCGCGATCGCGCCCACCGCGCGCCCGCGGCGCCGTTCGCGCCAGCGCAGCCAAGCCTTGAACCCTGATTGCAGCAGCAGTGGCCACAACAGCCACGAGCCATGCAGCAGCACGAGCTGCACGAAGGCCGTGAAGCGCTGCTGCGGCTCGATGTCGAAGGTCGGGTATTCCCATGCCGGCCATACGACGCAGAACACCACGATCGCGGCGACCCACGCGCCCCGCCACAGCCAGCGCCGGCGGCGGGCACTCAGGGCGGACACGGAAGCGCCGGGCGCGGCAGCCGATGAGGCACGCCGCGCGCCGGGACCATGGCGATGCAATCGACGGGGCAGGGCGGAATGCAGAGTTCGCAGCCGGTGCACAGGTCCGCAATGACGGTATGCATCAATTTGCTGGCGCCGACGATCGCGTCCACCGGGCAGGCCTGGATGCACTTGGTGCAGCCGATGCACGCGGCTTCGTCGATCACGGCGACGCGGGGCGGCGTTTCGATGCCGCATTCGGGATCGAGCGGCAGTGCCGGCCGGCCGGTGATCCGAGCCAGCGCACGCACGCCCTCGGCACCGCCCGGCGGACAGCGGTTGATCGCGGCCTCACCGCGGGCGACCGCCTCGGCGTAGGGCCGGCAGGCCGGATAACCGCAACGCGTGCATTGCGTCTGTGGCAGGGCGGCATCGATACGCTCGACCAGCGCATCGAACGCCCGCGTGTCGGGCGTTGTTTCCACATTCATGTCGTCATTGTAGACGCGACCCGTGCAGACCTCGTGCAGGCGGCGGTATGCTCGCCGCATTCGGTCGTCTGGCCGCATCGGAATCGCCCATGTCCGTCATCGCCGATCTGCGCGCCCTCGACAGCACCCAGCGGCATACTGTCGCGGCCACCTTCCTTGGCTGGACCCTGGATGCATTCGATTATTTCCTGCTGGTGATGGTGATGCCGGCGGTGGCGCAGTCGTTTCACGTCGACGTGCCGGACGTCGCTTTCGCGCTGCTGCTGACGCTGGCTTTCCGGCCGCTGGGCGCGTTGGTCTTCGGACGGCTGGCCGACCGCTACGGACGTCGACGCATCCTGATGATCGACGTCGCGCTTTATTCGGTGCTTGGACTGGCCTGCGCATTCGCGCCGTCGTTGCTGGTGCTGCTGGTGCTGCGATCGTTGTTCGGCATCGCGATGGGCGGCGAGTGGGGTATCGGCGCATCGCTGGCGATGGAATCGATCCCCGCGCATTCGCGCGGCATCGTGTCGGGCATCCTGCAGTCGGGGTATCCGTGCGGCTATCTGCTGTGTGCGATCGCGTACGGGTTGCTGTTCAACTCGATTGGCTGGCGCGGCATGTTCGCGCTGGGCATCCTGCCCGCGCTGCTGGTGTTGTACCTGCGCCGCAGCGTGCCGGAGTCGCCGGTGTTCGAACAACGCGCGCGGGCCGGCGTGCGCCGCGGCGTGATGGAAACCATGCGTGGGCGTTGGGGGCTATTCGCTTATTTGATCGTGACGATGGCGGTGTTCAACGCTTTCAGCCACGGCTCGCAGGACGTCTATCCCACTTTCCTGAAACTGCAGATGCATTTCGACACCCACATGGTCAGCCTGCTGACGATCATCCTGAATCTGGGTGCGTTGGTCGGTGGGTTGGTGTTCGGCCAGTGGTCGGAAAAGATCGGCCGCCGCCGCGCGATGGCGATCGCCTGCGTGCTGGCGCTGCCCGCGATCCCGCTGTGGAGCTACGGCGGTTCGGTGCTGTTGCTCGCGATCGGGGCGTTCTGGATCCAGGTCGCGGTGCAGGGCGCGTGGGGCGTGGTGCCAGGCTACTTGAATGAACTGTCGCCCGACGACGTGCGCGGCACGCTGCCGGGCTTCGCCTACCAACTCGGCAACCTGCTCGCGTCGGTGACCGCGGTGGCACTGGCCGTGATCGCCGGCCGGCGCGGCGGCGATTACGCGTTCGCACAGGCGGTCTGGATCGGCATCGTGGCGGTGCTGCTGGCGCTGCTGACATGGTTCGGACCGGAAGCACACGGCGCGAAGTTCGGCGTGACGCAGGAAACCGGCGACGCTACCATGCGCGATTCGCCGATTCCCCAGTGACTCCATCCATGCGTGCCGAAAAAGATTCCGTCGTCAGTTTCCATTACGTCGTGCGCGACG
>DATFGT010000076.1:0-46686 GCA_035249175.1 Rhodanobacteraceae bacterium | reverse complement strand
GCCTATGTCGGAATCACCCGCGCGCGCGAACGGCTGGTACTGTGCTACGCCGAATCGCGCCGCCAGTACGGCAGCGAAGCGCTGCAACGCCCTTCGCGTTTCCTCGACGAACTGCCCGCGCACCTGCTGACCGAAGTGCGACCGCGCGCGAAGATTTCGCGGCCGGTGTACACCACGCGTGCCTCACGCGGCCACGCCGATCTCGACGACACCCTGCCGATCAAACTCGGCCAGCACGTGCGCCATTCCAGCTTCGGCGAAGGCGTCGTGATCAGCGCCGAAGGCTCCGGCGCGCACACCCGCATCCAGGTCAATTTCGCCGACGCGGGGCCGAAGTGGCTTGTCGCGGCATACGCCAATCTCACCGCGCTTTAGCGCTTGGGCCGTCGTCTCGGCGAAAGTCGGAACAGCGTCCCTCTTCCTCCGGCAGAGGATGCCCGCAGGGGGGTGAGGGTATGCGCTCGCTCAAGCGATCGTCATTCCGGCGCAGGCCGGAATCCATTTTGTCTTGCGAGAACGCTGCGCTTTCGCGAGATTTCGCTCGCCTCCGCGGCGAGCGAGCTCGAACGAACCCCCTGTTCGTCCGACTCCCCTGCGATGCTCTCCGAACGACGGCCGCGCCGAACTCGCACATCCCTGCGCTCAAACATGCGGTGCTTGCTCCGCCGTTCGACTGCGCCTCTCGGCACCGCCAACGGCGCGTTTATTGCTTCGTTACCAGCCATCCATGGCCTGCGGGTGACAGCCCCCCTTCGACACAGGGGCTGGCGGGATTCGCTGCGCTGCTCCCGCCCTACGTGCTCCGTTCTTCACCACGCGCACGATGAATTCGAAATTCTCCGTGGCCATTTAGCGATACACTTCAGAAGGGTTGCGGCAAGGGGGCGCGAAAATGGAAACAGCGGTCACATGCAAGCAATGTGGCAGTGACTTTCCCCGAAAGGAAAGTAACCCGCACGTCAAGAGACGCGCAGAACCAAAACATGGGTGTCGAGTCCGCGCAAAATAAAATCAAATCAACCGCGCCGCGGTCAACTCGCTTTTGAGATACGCGTAATAGATCGGCGCGGCGACGATGCCCGGCAGTCCGAACGCGGCTTCCATCACCAGCATCGCCAGCAGGATTTCCCAAGCGCGCGCATGGATGCGGTTGCCGACGATGTTGGCGTTGAGGAAATATTCCAGCTTGTGGATCAGGATCAGGAAGATCAGCGCCCCCAGCGCCACCCACAGCGACATCGACAACGCAACGATCACGATCAGCGTGTTGGAAATCAGATTGCCGACCACCGGCAGCAGGCCCACGACGAAGGTGATCGCGATCAGGGTCTTGGTGAGCGGCAGGTGCACGCCGGCCAAGGGCAGCGCGATCAGCAGGAAGATCGCGGTGAAGGTGGTGTTCAACGCCGAGATGCGCGCCTGCGCGAACACGATGTCGTGGAAGGCTCGCGCGAAACGTTCGCAGCGCGCGGTGAGGTCCCGCCGCAACGGTCCTTCGTCTCCATCGGAGCGCGCGTGGGTCAGGGCCACCAGTGCGCCCAGCGCCAATCCGACCAGGATGCGGCCAAACACGTGCGCGGTTTCCTTGCCGGCCACCTGCAACTGCGCAGAGTGCGTGCGTGCGAGTTGGGTGGCGGTGAAACGGAAATCCTCGGCGCTGACCGGCAGGTAGGCCACGATCCATGCTGGGAGTTGCGTGCGTGCGCGGTCGATGGTCGGCATCATCCGGTCGAACAAGGTGTTCGGGTCGCCGAGTTCCGCGCGGAAGAACGCGACCGCGCCGAAGATCAGCAACGCCAGCAGGCCCGCGACCACCACGGCAAGTACGCCCACTACCATTTGCCGCGCCCAGCCACCGGGCCAGCGGCGTTCCAGCAGCGGTGCCAGCGCATCGACTACGGCGTACACCAGCAGGCCGGCGATCAACGCGGGCAGCAGGTGCAGGAACATCACCAGCAGCAACGCCACCGCGGCGGCGATGTAACTCACGATGGCGGTGGTACGCGAACCGTGCACGGATTGAATCAGACTGTCATTCATGCGGGGCGAGTCTGGCAGGAAGGGCCAGCAAGCTCCAGTGTCGGAAGGTCGTTAAAATCGCGGGACGCCAGAGCCGGAAACCAGCATGCCATCAAGCACCAAAATCCCCGCCCGTGACCGCCTGATCTTCGCACTGGACGTGCCGGACCGTGCCGCAGCCGTTGCATGGATGGATCGACTTGGCGACAGCGTGACGTTCTACAAGCTCGGACTGGAACTGCTGAGCGGCGGCGACTGGTTCCGCGTGCTGGACGAACTCGCGAAACGCGGCAAGAAGATCTTCGCGGACCTGAAATTCCACGACGTGCCGGCCACGGTCGCGGGCGCGGTACGCGGGCTCGCACAACGACCGATCACGTTTGCGACGATCCATTGCGACAGCCGCGCGATGCTGGAAGCCGCGACCGCGGCGAAGGGTTCGTTGCAACTGCTCGCAGTGACGGTACTCACCAGCAACGACGGCAACGATCTCGCCGCACTGGGCGTCGTGGGCGAGCCCGCCGACGTGGTGATCGAACGCGCACGCCTCGCACAAATCGCCGGCATCGACGGCGTGGTATGTTCGGGCGCCGACCTGCCGCGCCTGCGCGACGCGTTGGGGCGCGATCTGCTCGCGGTCTGCCCCGGCATTCGGCCCGCCGGGTCTGCCGGCGACGACCAGAAACGCACGGTGGACGTGCCGACCGCGTTCGCGCAGGGCGCGGATTACATCGTGGTGGGCCGGCCCATCCGCAATGCGCCCGATCCGCACGCAGCGGCCGAGGGCATCGTGCGGCAGATCACACAAGCAATCGGCTGACTTGAAACGTCGCCGCAGCCTCGCCACACTCCGGCGCATGCGAACCGAACCCGCTCACCACCTTGCCCGCGGCCGCGCTTTCGCGTGGGTCACGACATGCGCCGTCGCGCTTGCGCTCGCGGCTTGCCACCATGCACCGCCTCCGCCCAGCAATGCGACGCCCGAAAAAGCGGTCGCGACCAACCTGCGCCTCACCGCAATGGGCGATTTCGACGGGCTGATGAAGAATCGCCTGCCGGCCGCCGATTACGCACGCTGGCGCGAGGAATGGGACCAATCGCACGCACACCCCGTGCCGGCCTCGGTGGCGCAGCAAAAGCAGTTCGCGAAAATCATGCAGATGCTGACCGAGCCCGGCGCGGAAGCCAAACTGGCCAAACGCCTGCAACCGGAACTGTCGAAGCTGCACGGCGACAAGAACGCGCCGGCGCCGATCTTCGCCGGCATCATCGAGGCGGCCGGCAAGCAGATGATCGAAGATTCACCGCAGCTCGGCCCGGGGCAGCGGGCGATTGCAACGCAAGCGCTTTCGGCGCTGATCGCATGGATGCAAACGACGGACTTCAGCAGCCCGAAAAAGGCGCAGAAGGCGATCGACCTGGCCTGCGCCACCGCGCGGCAGTTGCACGTGCAGACCCTCGAACAATGGCGCGCGCTGGATTACGTCCAGACGATGCGCAACTACGGAATTCTCTGGAACGGCCTGGAAAACCTGCTGAACATCTATGGCCTGGATGTTGCGAAAAGCCTGAGCGACGCCGACATCAGCACCACCGCGAACGAAGGCGCGCACGCGACGGTGAAGCTGGCAACGCATCTGGCCGGCAAGACGATCAGCGGCGAGTGGCCGATGCTGAAGGAAGCGGCCCACTGGTACGACGCGGCGCTGCTCACGGCGTGGCGCAAGGCACATCCGGCATCCGCGGCAAGCGCCGCGGTGGTGCCCGCGTCCGGCGCGACCTCGGCGCCAGTTGTTCCCGCGGAGCCAGCCACAGCGTCCAGCGCACAGCGGTGAATTCCTGACTTTTTAATGACGGCGCGCGGCCAAACACCGGGCTGCGCTGCCCGAAGCCCTCGGCGCATGCGTTGCAGCGGGATCCGCCATCGGGGCTGTGGGACAATTCCGCTTCGTCTGCCTTCATCCTGTCGCCATTTCCAAGCCGCCGCATGGCCCGCGTCATGACCGAAAACCTGTCCCGCGACACGCTGGTGCACGCCGGCTGGTGGCGCGCGCTGTGGGGGGCGCTGCTCAAGCCTTGGATCAAGATCAAGCGCGATCCCGCGGAACCGGTGGCGCTACTCGCACCCGATACGCCGGTCATCTACGTGATCGAGCGCAATGGCTTTTCCGACAGCCTGATCCTGGAACGCGCCTGCCGCGAAGCAGGGCTGCCCAGCCCGCTGGCACCGGCGCCGAACCTCGGCAAGCGCCGGCACGCGATGTTCGCGCTGCGCAGCATCGGCGGCTGGTTCCAGCGGCGCCGCCGCGATCACGCGGCACAGGACAGCATCCGGCAACTGCTGCTCGCACTGGAAGCCGCGCCCGACCGCAACGTGCAACTGATGCCGGTCGCGATCTACGTGGGCCGCGCGCCCAACCGGCAATCGGGCTGGTTCAGTGTGTTGTTCTCGGAAAACTGGGCAGTGGTCGGGCACTTTCGTCGGCTGCTGGCGATGCTGTTGAACGGGCGCGACACCATCGTGCGGTTCTCGGCGCCGATTTCGCTGCAGAACCTGCGCGAAGAATCCACCGACGAACGCATGGAGCGCCTGCAACGGAAACTGGCGCGGGTGCTGCGCGCGCACTTCCGGCGCGTGCGTACCGCCGTGATCGGCCCGGATCTTTCGCACCGGCGCACCGTGGTCGATTCGGTGTTGAATGCGGAAAGTGTACGCGCCGCGATCGCCGCCACCGCCGCGCGCGAAAACATTCCGCATGCCAAGGCTTGGCGGCTGGCGCAGAAGCTGATGGACGAAATCGCGGCGGACTACTCGCCGCCATTCGTGCGTTCGGTGTCGTTCCTGCTTTCGAATTTCTGGAACAAGCTTTACGACGGCATCGCGATGCACCATTTCGATACCCTGCGCGCGATCGCGCCGGGTTACGAAGTGATCTACGTGCCCAGCCACCGCAGCCACGCCGACTACGTGCTGTTGTCATTCCAGCTCCATATGAGCGGCGTGGTGGTGCCGCACATCGCGGCCGGCGTGAACCTGAATCTGCCGGTGCTGGGTCCGTTGCTGCGCCGCGGCGGCGCGTTCTTCCTGCGCCGCAGCTTCAAGGGCAACGCGCTGTACTCGGTGATCTTCAAGGAGTACATGGCGCAACTCCTCGAGCGTGGCGTGCCGATCGAATACTTCGTGGAAGGCACCCGTTCGCGCACCGGGCGCCTGCTGGCGCCCCGCTTCGGCCTGCTGTCGATGACGGTGCGCGCGTTCCTGCGCGCGCCGCGCCGCCCGGTGCTGTTCCAGCCTGTCTACATTGGCTACGAAAAACTGATGGAAGGCCGTGCCTACATTGGCGAACTGTCGGGGCAGAAGAAGGAAAAAGAAACGTGGCTCGCGCTGCTGCGGGGCGCGCGCAAGGCGCTGCGCCAGCACTACGGCCGCGTCACCCTGAACTTCGGCGAGCCCATCGAATTGACCACGCTGCTGGACGCGGCCAACCCGGACTGGCGCGGCGTCGGCGACAGCCCCGACAGCAAACCCGAATGGTTGAACCGCGCGCTGGATAAATTGGGCGAGCAGATCCTCGTCAATACCAACCGCGCGGCTGACGTGAACCCGATCAATCTGATCGCGCTGGCGCTGCTGGCCTCGCCCCGTCATGCGCTGGCCGAGGTCGATCTGCTGGCGCAAATCGAATTGATGAAGGCGATCCTGGTCGAGCTGCCGTACTCCGCGCGCACCACTGTGACGCCGATGGCGCCCGCCGACATCGTGGCCTACGCCGAGCAGATGGGCTGGATACGTCGCATCAAGCATCCACTCGGCGACGTGCTGGCGGTGGAGGGCGAGAAGGCGGTGCTGCTTTCCTATTTCCGCAACAACGTGCTGCACCTGTTCGCCGCCGGCGCGTGGGTGGCATGCTGCTTCATCAACAACCGTCGGATCGCGCGCGAAACGGTGACGCGGCTCGGCCGCGTGGTGTACCCCTTCATCCAGTCCGAATTGTTTTTGCCGTGGGACGCCGATGGATTCGCGGGTCGCATCGAGGCGCTGATCGATTTCCTGATCGCGCGCGGTTTGCTCGCAGGAGGCGAGGGACGCCTGCTGCACCTCGCCGCGGGTCGCGAAGACGACGCTTATCAATTGCGCCTGCTCGCACACTGCCTGCTGCAGGCGTTCGAACGCTACTACATCGCGATCGCCGCGCTGGTGAAGAACGGTCCGCACGCGCTGACGGCGGGGCAGCTGGAAAACCTGTGCCAGCTCGCGGCCCAGCGGCTGTCGTTGCTGTACCAGCAGAGCGCCCCGGAGTTCTTCGACAAAAGCCTGTTCCGCGGTTTCATCCACAAGCTGCGCGAGCGGCGCATCATCTGGACCGACGCCGGCGGCAAGCTGGAATTCGATGCGGTACTGGAAGACGTCGCGCGCGATGCGCGCTTGATTCTCGCACGTGAAGTGCGGCAGTCGATCATGAAGATCACCCCGGACGTCGTGGCTGCGGAACCGGCGGAATAACCCGCTACCGCAGGTCTCGCTGACGCCAGTTTCATCGGCAGAAACCCAGCCTGTCTGCGTATCGCACCGTCAACGTCCCAGTTTTTCCACAAGCCTGGCCCGCAACGCCGGCCATTCGGACGCGATGATCGAATATTCGACGCTGTCGCGGATGCTACCGTCGTGGCGACGCTTGTGCTGCCGCAGCACGCCGTCGCGATGGGCGCCCAACCGCTCGATCGCGCGTTGAGAACGAGTGTTCAGGATATCGGTTTCCCAGCCGACCGCCGCGCAACCGAGCGTGTCGAAGCCATGGCTCGCCAACAGCAACTTGCAGGCGGTGTTGACGTGCGTGCGTTGGCGGCTGGCCCCGTACCACGTATAGCCGATCAACAGGCGCGGCACGTCGGATTTGAAGTCGTAGTAGCGCGTGCTGCCTGCGATGGCACCGTCGCCTTTGTCGCGCACCGCGAATGACAGCGATTCGCCCGCCGCCTGCATTGCCAGCGCGTCTTCGACGTAAGCACGCATCGCACCGGGCGGAGGCACGTAGGTGACGCGCAGGTTCCACAGGTCGCCGTCGGCCGCGGCCTGCTCGAGGGCGCCGACGTGATCCAGCGTCAGCGGCTCCAGCCGGACGTATGCGTTCTCGAGAACGACCGGCGTGAGCGCCACGACTTCACGCATCCAAATCCGGAATCAGCTTGTTCTCGAAATACGCGATCATGTCCTTCAATTTCAACTTGCGCTTTTTCAGGCGGCTCAATTGCAACTGGTCGCACGCTGAATCACCCGCGAGTTTGGCAATGGCCGCGTCCAGGTCGCGGTGCTCCTCGCGCAACTCGGTCAGGCGCCGGACCAACGTGGCGGGGTCGTTGTCGGACTGCATGGCGGCAGTGTAGCGCCGCTGCCGCGCCCGCTAAACTGGTCCGTTCATGCAAGCCATCGAACACCCGTCCCGAATCCACGAACGCAAGCAGGCCCACGAAACCGCGCGCCTCGCCAAGCGCCTGCGCCATGCGACCGGGCGCGCGATCGCCGATTACAACCTGATCGGCGATGGCGACCGGGTAATGGTGTGTTTGTCGGGCGGCAAGGATTCCTGGACGCTGCTGGATTTATTGTTGTCGCTGCAGACAAGGGCACCGGTGAAATTCGAACTCATCGCGGTGAACCTGGATCAGAAGCAGCCTGGCTTTCCCGAACAGGTGATCCCGGACTACTGCCGCGAACGCGGGGTGCCGTTCCACGTGATCGAACAAGATACCTATCGTGTCGTCACGCGCGTGGTGCCCGAAGGCAAGACGATGTGCAGCCTGTGCTCGCGGCTGCGGCGCGGCGCGTTGTACGCGTTCGCGGAGCGCGAAGGGTTCAACAAGATCGCGCTGGGCCACCATCGCGATGACATCCTCGCGACGTTTTTCCTGAACCTGTTTCACGGCGGTACGTTGAAGGCGATGCCGCCCAAGCTTCTGTCCGATGACGGCAAGCACGTGCTGATCCGACCGCTCAGCTATTGCCGCGAAGCCGAGATCGCCGAATACGCCGCGCAGCGTGCGTTCCCGATCATCCCGTGCAACCTGTGCGGCTCACAGGAAAACCTGCAGCGCAAACAGGTACGGCGGATGCTGGATACGTGGGAACGCGAATATCCGGGTCGCAGCGAAATCATGTTTCGCGCACTTGCGCACGTCGCGCCTTCGCATCTGGCTGATACCGGCCTGTTCGATTTCACGTCGCTCGGCTCACGCGACGAGACAGCGCGGCCGGATGCTCATGCGTGGCTGGGCGGCGACGGCGCAAGCACGAATACCAATGATTCTTGAACGAAGCGATGTTCATTGGAGTGCCGTCATTCCGGGGCGCACGAAGATCGAACCCGACTGCGGTTGCAGGATCGCCACCGCGAACGCCGAGGGCGAGCCGAAGGGCGAGCGCCGTGGAAAGCGTGAGTCAATCCAGTGGTTTCCGTCATCGACAAAAGTCACGGGATTCCGGGTCGCCGCTGCGCGGCGTCCCGAATGACGAAATCAAAAACTACCCATTCATCGATCCATCTTTCCATTCAGGCCTCCCATGTTCTTTCGCAACCTCACCCTGTTCCGTTTTTCCCCTTCCGTCGCCAAATCGCTGAAGGATCTCGACGCCGCCTTGGCCGCTCGCGCCCTGCGCACCTGCGGGCCGCTGGAACTGGCTACGCGCGGCTTCGTGTCGCCATTCGGGCCGGATTCCGAGGTGCTGAGCCACACCGTCGGCAAGGCCATCTTGGTCACCCTTGGCAGCGAGGAAAAACTGCTGCCGGCGGCGGTGGTCAACGCCGAACTGGGCAAGCGCCTGCGGAAAGAAGCTGAACGTCGCGGCCGGCCGGTGGGCGGGCGCCAGCGCCGGGCCATCAAGGCCGAGGTGCTGGACACCCTCTTGCCCCAAGCCTTCGTCCGTCCGTCGCGGCTAAATGCCTATCTGGACTCGAAAAATGGTTGGCTTGTCCTGGACACGGCCAGCCGCAAGGCGGCCGAAACGGCCTTGACTGCCCTGCGCGAGGCGCTGGGCAGTTTCCCGGCCCAGCCGCTGGCCGCTGCCGAAACCCCGCGCGCCCTGATGACCCAGTGGCTTAGCTCTGGCAAGCTACCGTCGGGGCTCAGCCTGGGCGATGAGTGCGAGCTGCGCGACCCGGCCGGCGGGGCCATCATCCGCTGCCGCAAACAGGAGCTTGAAAGCGCCGAGGTTCGGGCGCATTTGAAACAAGGCAAGCAGGTGTTCCAGCTTGGCTTGCAGTTCGACGACCGCGCCAGTTTCGTGCTCGGCGAGGATCTGGTGGTCCGCAAGTTGCGATTTCTCGACGTCGTGCAGGATTCGCTCGACGCCGACGGGCGCGACTCCGCCGAAGCCGAGCTGGACGCGCGCTTTGCGCTGATGACGCTGGAACTGGAGCGGTTGTTCGAAGGTTTGGAGCAGTGGTTCGGGCTGGAACGACCCGACGAGAGCAGCAAGAAGGCAGCATGATTCCGCAGGGTGACTTTCTGGAACTGGCGACGGGCAAGGGCGGCACCATCAAGGTGCTGAAGGCCATGCACCCGCGCGCGCGTCGCCTGCGCCTGTCGGTCACCTCACACGGCGCGCGCATCTCTTATCCGCGCGGCACCCATCCCGCGCAGGTGTATGCGTTCCTGCGCGAAAACAGCGACTGGCTGGAGCGCAAGCTTTCCGAACTGCGCGTGCCGCGTCGCGGCCCGCCGCCGCTCAAGCCTGGTGTGCCGACGCTGATTCCGCTTCGTGGTGAAAGCGTGGAACTCACCTGGCGGGAAAGCGAATATCCGCGCATCGAATATCTCGGCGACGAACTGCGCCTGCACGTGCCGCGCCCGTTCACCACCGCGATGCCGGCCGCGCGCAACCTGCTCGCAGCCTTTCTCGAAACCCACATGCGCCGCGATCTGTCGCGCTGGATGGCGCACGCCTCCGAACACCTGGACGCCGCGCCCACCGGCTTGCGGATCAAGTCGCTGAAAAGCCTGTGGGGCAGCCTGGATGCGCACGACCGCATCACGCTCGATCTCGCGCTGGCGCTCGCCCCGCCTGCCGCGCTGCGCTACGTGCTGGCGCACGAAATGTGTCACCTCAAAGTGCGCAGCCACTCGCCACGCTTCTGGGCGCGCGTCGGCGAACTGATGCCGGGCTATCAGGCCCAGCGCGATTGGCTGCGCGAACACGGCGCCATCCTCAAGGCCGAGATGGAACGGCTGATCGCGCCCGGCGCTTGACGCGCGGCATCGCACGTTCGTTGCGCCACGGCAATCGTGATCTCGTCATCCCGGCACAGGCCGGAATGACGAGCAAGATTGTCGCGTCAGGGCAGCAACACGAAACGCGTGATCGACTGCGCAACTTCGCGTGGCTTTTCCATGATCGACATGTGGCCACAACCGTTCAACTCGGTGACGCCTATGTTGGGCGCATGGGTGAGCCCCTTGCGGATCGCGTCAAGCGCCGACACGTCGATGATCCGATCCTGCATGCACCAGATCGCGAGCGTCGGCGCGGTGATGTCGGGCAGTTTCGACTGCAATGCATCGCGCGCATTGGGCGCCGCGAGCTCACGCAAGACCTTGTCGTCGAACGCGCGCTCGTTTTTCGACTTGTCGACGAACACGTCCTGGATGCGCGGCGGCACAGAGGGCGGGTCGGCGAACAGAAGCGATTCGAGATGCCTGAATTGCGCGCGATCGTCGATGTCGAACGGGCTCCTGCCGGCCTTCAGTTCGCGCACGAATCCGTTTTCCTTGAACGGCACGCCGGACGAATCGATCAGCACCAGCGCGGCGACGTCCTTCGGATATTTCGCCGCATACAAACCCGCGATCGCGCCGCCCATCGAGTGTCCAGCGATGGCGATCTCTCCGAGGTGCAGCGCGTCGACGAAACCGTGCAGGCGATCGACCTGCGCGGCGTAGCCGTAGTCGGCATTCGACAAGCGCGTGGATGCGCCCCAGCCCGGCAGGTCGGGAATGATCACCCGGAAATTGCCGGTGAGATAACGCGCGGCCAACAGCCAGTCGGCGTGAGAACCGCCATAGCCGTGCAGCAGCACCAGCGGCGGGCCATTCTGTTTGCCGCCTTCGACGTACAGCCAGCGGGTGTCGCCGACCTGCACCGATTCCCGATGCAGGCCGTCGCGCCAGGTTTGCCACGCGATCGCGCCGCGCAGCAAGCAGCCCGGCGCGATGAAATATACACCGAGCCCGATCACCGCCAGCGCGATCACCACGCCGCCCAGGACCTTCAGGCGGCGCGCCAGTCGCGCGAGCAGGATCTCGCGGGCGGGGTTGGCGGGCATCGCTCAGCCCTCGCTGGCTTTTGGCGCTGCCTGCTCCCGCGCCGCGCGCGCCTTCGCAAACAACCGCTCCACCGCCATCTGCGTCAACGGGTGGTAACCGTCCTTCGCCTTCGCATACACCTTCTCGGCGTACGCGAACCCTTCCGGCGTCTGCGCGAAGGCCTTGTACACCGGCATGGTCAGATACAGGCGACCGATCCGCGTCATATGCTCGGCGGCGGCCGGCCATACCGACTTGTCGCCCGCCGCGATCGCGTGCACGTACCAGCGCATCCCGATCTCGGCGTTGGGCGTGCCGGTGAGGTGCCACGCGGCATCGAGCTGCTGCATCTTCGCGAGCGGCGGCGCGTCCGGCAGGCGATCGAGGAAATACATCCACTCCTGGGTATTCCAGGTTTTCGCATCGAGCTTGTCAGCCGCAAGCGTGCCGGCGAGGAACGCCGCACGGTCCTTGTCGATCGCATCGAAGTGCGGCGAATCGGGAATCGGCGCGTCCTTCGGAATGCCGCCGCCGTACACCCACTCCTTCACCTCGTCCCAACTCATCCTGCCGGGATACTTGTCGATGAGGTTGGGCTTCAGGTACGCCAGCATCTGCTCGGTCGTGATGCTGTGCCACTGGAAATGGTTGAAGTAGCTCTTCAACCAGGTATCGAAATGCTCGCGTCCGAATTTCTGCTCGAGCGCGCGCAGGAACCACGAGCCCTTGTCATAGGCGACGTCGGAAAGCTCGTCGTCGGCATCGGTATCGCGCGGCTGTGGTGCGAGGCGCTGCGCATTTTCCGGCATCTTGCCGATGGTCTTTTCGAGATTGCGGATCGCCAGCAGGTTTTCTTCGTCCGCCAATTCCTTGCCGTACAGCGCCTCGGTGACGCGACCCTGCACGTAGGTGGTGAAACCCTCGTTCAACCAGCCGTCGCGCCAGGTGGCCATGGTGACGAGGTTGCCCGACCACGAATGCGCCAGTTCATGCGCGACCAGCGAAACCAGCGATTTGTCGCCCACCAGCACGGTCGGCGTCGCGAAGGTCATGTTCGGGTTTTCCATGCCGCCGAACGGGAACGACGGCGGCAGCACCAGGATGTCGTAGCGGCCCCAGCGGTACGGGCCATACAGCTTCTCGGTGGTTTCGATCATCTTCTCGGTGTCTTCGAATTCGTGCGCGGCCTTGGCCACCACGGATGGTTCGGCGTACACCGCACTGCGCGGCCCGGTTTCGCGGACGTCCAGATCGCCGGCACCGATTGCCATCAGGTACGACGGAATCGGGTGCGTCTGTTCGAAATCGAACGAGCCATCCAGCGGGTGCTGCGGATCGTTGGGCGCGCTCATCACCACGCGCACGTCCTTGGGCGCGGTGACGTGCGCCTTGTACGTGAAACGGATCGCGGGCGAATCCTGCAGCGGAATCCACGAGCGCGCGTGCGTGGCCTCCGATTGCGAGAACAGGAACGGCAACTTCTTGTCCGCGGTTTGCGCGGCGGTCAGCCATTGCAGGCCGCTGGCGTCCGGCGAGGTCGTGTACGCGATCCGCACCTCGTGCGGATGTTTCGGCGCCATGATGGTGAGCTTCGAACCCATGTTCGGCACCGCCGCGGCGAGTTCATATTTCAGCGGGCTGGCGCGACCCTTGCCATCCACTGCGTCGACCGACGCGATCTTCAGGTTTTCGGTATCCAGCACCAGGCTCTGCGCCGAAGCGTTTTTCCAGTCCAGCGTCAGGGTGGCAACGCCGTCCAGTTGCTTGTGCGGGAAATCGACTTTGAGGTTCAGGTCGATGTGATGAACGATGACTTCGCTCGGCTGCGCGTAGGAATGCGGATCGGCGGCTTGCGCGGCGACCGGCAATACGAAAGCCCCGAGGGCGAGGGTGGAAAGCAGGCGCATGGGCGCTCCTGTCGAGAAACAAATCCCGAGTATGCCAGCGCCTTGGTACCTGCGCCTCTGCACAAGGTTTTGCGGGTGCACACCCATCGCGCAGCGTAGAATCTGCCCTTCCTCGTGCGGAGATAGCGGCATGCCGACCCTGTACATCGCCAACAAGAATTACTCGTCGTGGTCGCTGCGCCCGTGGGTGCTGCTGCGCGAACTCGGGATTCCGTTCGACGAAAAGCTGATGCCGTTCCACGGCAGCGCGTTCACGGGCTTCTCGCCCAGCGGCAAGGTGCCGTGTTTTGTGGACGGCGCCATCACGGTATGGGATTCGCTGGCGATCACCGAATATGTCGCCGAAGCACATCCGCAAGTGTGGCCCTCCGACAGGGCAGCGCGCGCTTTCGCGCGCTGCGCCGCAGCCGAAATGCACTCGGGGTTCATGGCGCTGCGCACGCAATGCGGCATGAACTGCGGCATCCGGGTCAAGTTGCATCGCGTCGACAACGCGTTGGCGAGCGACCTTGCGCGCCTGAACGCCTTGTGGAACGACGGCCTGCAGCGCTTCGGCGGACCGTTCCTCGCGGGCAAGGCCTTCACCGCGGCCGATGCGTTCTATGCGCCGGTTGCGTTCCGTATCCAGACCTATTCACCACCGCTGGACGCCGCCGCTTACGCTTACGCGCAACGCCTGCTGGCGTTACCGTCGATGCGCGAGTGGTATGACGATGCGCTCAAGGAAACCTGGCGCCATGCCGCGCACGAGAACGAAGTCGCAGAGTGGGGCACGATCACCGAGGATTTGCGGACGGCGGCTTGACGCAGTCGTGCAGCCCGGGTGAAGGCGCACCGCGGGAACACATGGCGTCAGGGCAGTTCGTTGGCCGTATGCGGATCCTCGCTGTACGGATGCATGGTCGCGAGGAATCCCGGCTGCGACTGCACGCGCGCGATCCACGCGCGGAAGTGCGGATATGCTTCCAACGGAATTCCGGCTTCTTCCGCGCGGCTGCCGTAGGCGAACACCGACATGTCGGCGATGCTGTAGCGGCCGTTCGCAAGGAACGATCGGGTGGACAACTCGCGTTCCAGAATCGCCAGCGTGCGCAACGCCGCGTTGCGCTTCATCTCGACCAATTCCGGCAGGCGCTGCGCCAGCTTGCCGGTTAGCGTCCAGTAACGCAGCGAGCCGATCACCGACTCCACGCGCTCCTGCTCGAAGTGCAACCACTGCTGCACCTTGGCGCGTTCGAACGGATCACTCGGCAAGTACGGCGTGCCATCGGCGAGATAGGCCAGGATCGCGTTGGATTCCGCCAGTGCGCGCCCATCATCGAGTCGGATCGCCGGCACCGTGCCGGTGGGATTGATGGCGAGATACTCTGCGGTGCGTCCTGCGCCCTCGAAGATGCTCACCACCTCGGTGCGGTAGGGGCGCCCGAGATGGTTGAGCAGCAGGCGCACTTTCCAGGCGTTTTGCGAAGGCAGGTAATCGAACAGGGTCAGCATGACGAACTCCGGATCGGGAAGTACGCAGTTTCCGTGCAACGGATGGCGTGCGCCATCCGGTTCTTGCGCGTCGATCAGCCGAGGCGGTCGGCGAAGCGGCCGGTGGTCTCGACCAGCTTGTCGACGATTGCGGAGTCCGACGCCGAGTGCCCCGCCAGCACGATGTGGAACTCGGCTTCCGGCCACGACTGGTGCAGATCGAATGCCGTCTTGACCGGGCAGATGATGTCGTAGCGGCCATGCACGATGACACCGGGAATGTGGCGGATGCGATCGATGTCGCGCAGCAACTGGCCGGGTTCCAGGAACATGCCGTTGCGAAAATAGTGCGCTTCCAATCGGGCCAGGCTCACCGCCTTGTGCGGTTCGTCGAAATCGCCCGGGGCGTCCGGATCGTGGACCAACGTGGTGCTGCCGCCTTCGTAGGCGCTCCATGCCCGCGCGGCGGCGAGTCGCACGGTTTCATCGGCGCTGTCAAGGCGCCGCCAATACGCTTCGATCATGTTGTCGCGCTCGGCCTCGGGAATGAAGTCGCGGAACCGCGCCCAGCGCTCGGGAAAAATGCAGCGTGCACCGCCATCCATCTCGTTGAACCAGCGCAACTCTTCGTGGTGCGCGAGGAAGATGCCGCGCAATACCAACCCCGTTACGCGACCGGGATGCGCTTCGGCATAGGCGAGCGCCAGCGTCGAACCCCATGAACCCCCGAATACCAGCCAGCACTGGATACCGAGGTGTTCGCGGATGCGCTCGATGTCCGCGACCAGATCCTGCGTGGTGTTGGCTTCGAGGCTGGCGAAGGGCTCGGACTTGCCCGCACCGCGCTGGTCGAACAACACCACGCGCCAGCGCGCGGGATCGAAGAAGCGACGGTGATAGGGCGACAGCCCCGCGCCCGGACCGCCATGCAGGAATACCACCGGCAGGCCATCGGCATTGCCGCATTCCTCCAGGTGCAAGATGTGCCCGTCGCCGACCGGGAAACGCTGGGTGCGGTAGGGTTTGATTTCGGGATACAGGTCCCTCAAACCTTGTATCCCCTGTGGACCGCGACGATGCCCGCCGAAAGATTGCGCACTTCGACGTTGCGAAAACCGGCGGCTTCCATCATCGCCTTCAGCATCGCCTGATCGGGATGCTTGCGGATCGACTCGGCGAGATAGCGGTAACTGTCTTCATCGTGCGCGACGAGCTTGCCGATACGCGGCAGCACCCGGAAAGAGTGGAAGTCGTACAGCGGCGCAAGCCATGGCTGGTTGACCTTCGAGAACTCGAGGATCAACGCGCGTCCGCCGGGCTTCAGCACGCGCCGCATCTCGCGCAATGCCCTGTCCTTGTCGGTCACGTTGCGCAGGCCGAACGCGATCGTCACCGCGTCGAACGACTCGTCCGGAAACGGCAGCGCTTCGGCATTCGCTTGCGTCCAGCGCAGGCCCTGCAGCAGGCCGCGATCGAGCAGGCGATCACGTCCCGCGTGCAGCATCGCGGCGTTGATGTCGGCGATGACCACTTCGCCCTTGTCGCCGACGCGCGGCAGGAGGAGCGCGGCGATGTCACCGGTGCCACCGGCGAGATCCAGGACGCGGTCGCCCCTGCGGATGCCGGAGGTGGCGACGAAGAACCGCTTCCACCAGCGATGGACGCCGAATGACATCAGGTCGTTCATCACGTCGTATTTGCCGGCGACGGAGGAGAACACCTCGCCAACCAGTTTCTGCTTTTCGGCGATCGGTACTTCGCGATAACCGAAATGGGTGGTGGTGCCGGGGGGGTTCGATTCGGTCATCGGTGCATTCTACGATTACACGGCCTCGAACCCATTCCCTCTCCCTCCGGGAGAGAGTGGCGCGTAGCGTCGGGTGAGGGTCCGAATCTCTGCGCGAGGCCGAACCCTCCCCAGCGCTACGCGCTCGGCCTGCGGCCGCCTCTCCCGAGGGGAAGAGGGGTTCACTCTCGCGCTATTTCACAGGGTTGCCGTCCGCATCAATCACATGCACTTCACCGAGGTTCAACGCACGCACCGGCTTCTCGATCTTGGACAAGTCACCCACGATCACCCAGGTCAGTTGGTCCGGATGGACCACTTCTTTGGCGGCTGCGTTGATGTCGGCGTCCTTCTGGGCTTCGATCCGGCCCTTCAAGGTCTGCACGTAGTCATCCGGACGGTCGTACTTGACGATACCCGCGACAGCAGACAACACCGCCTGCGCGGTTTCGTACTGGCCCGGCATCTTGCGGATGTCGTTGTCCTTGATCTTCTGGATCTCCTTGTCGGTGAGCGGCTTGTCGCCGATCACCGCGCGCGCTTCCTTCAGCACTTCTTCCGCGGATGGCGCGGTCTTGTCGGTCTGCACCGGCGCGTACATCAGGAACGGCCGCTGGCCAATCGCCGCCGGACTGAAGCTGAAGGCGCCGTAGGCCCAGTGCTTGTCCTCGCGCAGGTTCATGTTGAGGCGCGAGGTGAAGGTGCCGCCGAACGCGCCGTTCATGGTGCCGATCTCGAGGTTGTTCGGTGCCTTGGTCGAGGGCGATACCAACCCCGCGATGATCACCGACTGCTGCGCACCAGGACGATTGACCAGGTACACGCTCGAGGTGGCCGGGTAATCGACCTTGGCGAGATTCTTGGCCGGAATCTTCGTGGCCGGTGCTTTCCAGTCGCCGAACACCTTTTCCAGTTGCGGGATGATCTTGTCCAGCGTGGTGTCGCCTGCGACCAGGATCTTCATGTTGTCCGGACGGATGTAATCATGCACGAAACCGCGCATGTCATCCGCGCTCAGCGCCTTGATCGACGCCTCGGTGCCCGAACCCGTGAACGGAATCGCGTAGGCATTGCCCTTGCCGTACAGGATCGGCGGCAGCAGGCGCAGCGCAACCGCGGTCGGCTGGGTCTTTTCCTGCGCGATGCCGGCCAACCATTGCCCGCGCAGGCGAGATAAGTCTGCGTCGCGGAATGCAGGGTTGCGGACGATGTCGGCGTACAGCGCCAGCGAATTGGCGAGGTTGGCGTCGAGCGCGCTCATCCACGCATTGCAGGTGTCGAGATCGCAACCGGTCGCGATCTCGGCGCCGAGCCGCTGCTTGCGCTTGGCGATTTCAACCGAGTCGAGATCCCTGGTGCCCTCGTCCAGCATGCCCATCGTGAAGCTGGACGTGCCGAGCTTGCGGCCCTGGTCGGCCGCGTAACCCGCGTCGAACAGCGCCTCGACCTGCACCACCGGAATCGTGTGACGTTCGGCCAGCACCACTTCGATGCCGTTCGCGAGCTTGCCGTGCTGCAGGGTCGGGAACGTCAGATCGGGGAACGCCGTCACGCTGGGCACGCCCTTGCTGCGATCAACGTCGCCCTTGGTGACTTTGTAGTCACCCTTGGGCGACAACTCGTCGGCGGGACGACCGGGGATCGCGGCGCGACCGGCGATGTCCGCGGCATCCTTCGCATCGACCTTGCCCGGCACGACGGTGAGCGTGTAATCGCCCTTCGACAGCCACTTGTCGGCGGCGGCCTTCACTTCGGCCGGCGTGGCCGCCATGGTGACGTTGTAGTCTTTCTTCCAGGCGCCCGGATCATCGCGATAGACCTGTCCCTCGGCCAGCGTCACTGCCTTGCCGGAGAATCCGCCGATTTGCTCGAGGCCGCGGATGGTCGAAGCCTGATAAGTCGTCTTGACGCGTTCCAGTTCGTCGGCGGTCGGGCCGTCCTTCAGGAACTTCGCCCACTCGTCGACGATCGCGGCTTCGACTTTCGCAGAATCTGCACCTTTCTTCACGTCGACCTGCAGCAGCGTCATGCTGGCGAGTTCGAACGTCATGTTGCCAACCGAAACATCGTCGGCCAGCTTGTCCTTGTAGACGAGGCGCTGGTACAGGCGCGAAGTCTTGCTGCCACCGAGCACCTGCGTCGCGAGATCCAGCATCAGGCGATCGTTGCCCTGCGCATCCAGTCCCGGCGTATTCCATTCGCGATAGATGCGAACTTGCGCGACGTTGTCGGTCATCGTGCCGCTGGAGGACTTCGTGTTCGGCGCGATCCACGCCTGCGGCCGCGGCACGCGCGGGCCGGCCGGAATGTCGCCGAAATACTTCATGGCTTTTTCACGCGCCTGTGCGGGCGTGATGTCGCCCACCAGCACCAGCGTGGTGTTGGCCGCGCCGTAGTAGTCCTTGAACCACTGCTTCACGGTGCCGAGCGAAGCCGCGTTCAAGTCGGCCATCGAACCGATGGTGTCGTGGTGATAGGGATGGTTGGCCGGGAAGGCGTTGGCCTGGACGTCCTCGAATGCGCGGCCGTAAGGCTGGTTCTCGCCCTGGCGCTTTTCGTTCTGGACCACACCGCGCTGCTCGTCGAGTTCCGGCTGGCCGATCGCGCCGAGCAGATGGCCCATGCGATCCGATTCCATCCACAGCGCCATGTCCAGTGCGGTGGTCGGCACGGTCTCGAAATAATTGGTGCGATCCAGCCAGGTCGTCCCGTTCATGCCGGTGGCGCCGACCAGTTCGAACGGACGGAAATATTCATCCTTGTGGTTTTCCGAGCCCTGGAACATCAGGTGCTCGAACAGGTGCGCAAATCCGGTCTTGCCGTTCGGCTCGTAACCGGAACCCACGTGGTACCACACGCTCACCGCCACGATCGGCGCCTTGTGGTCCTCGCTCACGACCACGGTCAGGCCATTGGGCAAGGTGAAGCGGGTGTAGGGGATGTCGATCTTGTTGCCTGCGTCAGCGGCCTGGGCAAACCCGGCCAGCAAAGTGAAACCGACTGCTGCGAACCACGCGAACCAGTGCGTGCGCATGGGGTGTCCTCCCCGGACATTGAGTTGTCCTTTGAACCGTAGCCTGCCTCATGGGATAAAGCAATTGGCCGGAAGGCACGGTTGGCGGCGGCGGGTTTACACTCCCGGATAGCCAAGGAAGTCGCCATGCAAAGATGCCTTGTCACCGGCGCCAATCGCGGGCTCGGATTGGCCTTTGTCACCGAATTGCTGGAGCGCGGCGCGCGCGTACTGGCGTGCTGCCGCGAACCCGGCAAGGCCAAAGTGCTGGAAGCCTTGGCCGCGGCGAATGGCGACAGGCTGGCTATTCACGCGCTGGACGTCGCCGATGGTTCCGCGATCGAAGCGTTGCCGCAAGTCGCGGCGAGACATCTGCAGCGCATCGACCTGCTGGTCAACAATGCCGGCGTATTGGTTTCGGGAGAACGCTTCGGCAACGTCAAGATGGAATCGCTGGCGGAGAGTTTCGCGGTGAATGCCACCGCTCCGCTTTTGATCACGCAGGCGCTGGCACCGTTGCTCGCGCTGGGCAACAAGCCGCGGGTGCTGTGCATCACCTCCCAGCTCGGTTCGATCGCGCAGGCGAACGGCTTCCGCACCATCAGCTATGCGATGAGCAAGGCGGCGCTCAACATGGCGGTAAAGCGGCTCGCCGCAGAACTCGCCCCGCGCGGGATCGTGGTGCTGGCCGCGCATCCCGGCTGGGTCAAGACGTCCATGGGCGGCAAGGGCGCGACGCTCGCGCCGGCCGATTCCGCGCACGCGCTGTTGAACCTGATCGAGCACGCGCAGACCGGAGACGCGGGCAAGTTCCTGGCCTACGACGGCGGGGAACTGCCTTGGTGAAGTTGTCTTGGCCGGTTCGGAGCAGCTGCTGAGGAAAGTCAGGCCATGGAAGGCCGTTCCGGAGTCTCCGAGAGGTCTTCACGGCCGCGGAAGCACTGATCCTGCAGCGATCAGGAACGTCCGCACATAAATGTGACGCAGTTCACTTGTTAGGAATCGAAGCTCCCGATTCCTGCGACCGGTGGCATACGCCATGCTTCCCCTCAAGGCCGGGGCCTCCGGCGCCTGTGCCAGTGGGGGACAGCATGAAAAGCGAACTGATCATTCTGCGGGGCTTGTACGCAATGACAGCCTTGGTGGTGATATTCGGCATCTGCGCATTTCTGGTTAAAACACACTGATTCCTCGATTGCGGCCGCCCGCGAAGCGGCCGCCCGAAACCCCCGGCGCATATCGCGCCGGATGGACATGGTTGCGCGCAGATTTGCCGGCGAGGGTCAGGAACCTCTGGAGAACCGTCGCGACCAAACCGGCAGGATCGCCGGTTTGAACGAGCCACGGGGATGTGGCGCGTAGCGCAGCAGGTTATTCTGCGGCTCCCCATGCTGCACGTCATCCTTTACCAACCCGAGATTCCGCCCAACACCGGCAACGTGATCCGGCTGTGCGCCAATGCGGGCGCATCGCTGCACCTGATCCGTCCGCTCGGGTTCGAGCTGGATCATCCCAAGCTGCGCCGCGCCGGGCTCGATTACCACGAGTTCGTCAGCGTGATGGCGTACGACGATCTGGATGCGTGTCTCGTGTCGTTGAATCGCCCCCGAATTTTTGCCTTCACCAGCCATGCGGCGCGCCGCTACACAGACACTGCCTTCGCCGATGGCGATGCGTTCGTGTTCGGGCGCGAGACCAGCGGTCTGCCCACCGACATTCTTGCGGCCATTCCCGAATCTCAACGCCTGCGGCTGCCGATGCAGCCCGACAACCGCAGCCTCAATCTTTCCAACGCGGTCGCGATCGCGGTGTACGAAGCATGGCGGCAACTGGGATTTCCGGGAAGTGTCTGACCATTCAGCGGAGCAAGATCCACACACCCAGCGCAGCAAACAGCGCCGCTGCAGCAAGCCGTGTCGCGCGCAGCGGCAGATGCGCCGCAAAGCGTGCGCCAAGGAACACCACCGGCACATTCGCGACCAGCATGCCCGCGGTGCTGCCTGCAATCACTTGCCATAGCGGGTGGTATTGCGCCCCCAGCACCACCGTCGCGATTTGCGTGCGGTCGCCGAGTTCGGCCAGGAAGAATGCGATCACCGATGCCACGAACACGCCGCGTCCGCGTCGCTTCAGCGCATCGACGGGTTCTTCTTTCTCCGGCAACAACGCCCACGCGGCGACCGCCAGGAACGACAATCCGATCAGCCAACGCTGCACTTCGGGCGTCATCCACTGCGCCAGCCATGCGCCGAGCTCGGCCGCGATCGCGTGACTGAGCAGCGATGCAACGAGAATGCCCGCACAGATCGGCCACGGCTTGCGAAACTTCGCTGCCAGCACCAGCGACAGCAATTGCGTCTTGTCGCCGATTTCGGCCAGTGCGACCGCGCCCAGCGAAACGAGAAACGCTTCCAAGGAGATCTCCGGGGCCGGGTATACGCGACAATCCGCACGCGCGACCCGGCCCGGGTGCATCGCGTGTGAACTGTCGGTCTCGCCGATCGCTTGGATCGCTGTGCGCCACGGCCTGCCGGCCGAGTATGTTGACGCAAGCCCCTCGACGCCATGCCGAAGGCGGCTACTCCCCGACGGAGTGCGCGCAGCTTAAGGGCTCCCTCTTCGCCATGCAACGCCAAGCAGATGCTTCCCGTTCTGGTGCTGCTGAAGAGTCGCCGCAATCGTCCAGACGTCCTGTTGCGCAGCGATCGTGGATGATCGCACTGATATGCACACGCACATACAATTGCAAGATGGCCAAAGAACCCAATGCCTGGATTCCCCATCCGCTGCGCAAACTGGGCGGCCTTGCGCTGACGCTTGCGCTGAATCGCCTGGTCGCGCTGGACCTTGGCACCCGCGAGGCGATCGGCAGGCTGGAGGGGCGCCGCATCGGCGTGCACCTGCGCGGACCGGATATCGCGTTCTCGATCGCCGCGCGCAACGGCACGCTGCAGATCGAGCCACCGCCCAACGCCGGGGACGACGGCAACTCGAACGATTTCGAAGTCAACGCGACGCCCGGCTCGCTGCTGGCAATGGCCCTGAACCGCGACAACCACACGCACCCGGCCGGCAAGGTGGAGATTGCGGGCGACGCGGAGCTCGCGCGGCGGGTGGAGAAACTGGCGCGCGATTACAAACCCGATTTCGAAGCGGCCTTCGCGACCGTATTCGGCGAAGTGGCCGGCACCGCGATCGCACGCGCGTTGCACGATGCCGCGAAATGGATCGGCCAGGGCGCCCAGCATTTTCGCGACGACGGCATCGACTGGTTGCGCGACGAGGCACGTCTCACGGTGCCGCACGCCGAAATGAACACTTTTCTCGATGATGTCGACGCACTGCGCGAGCGCGCCGATCGCCTCGGCGCGCGCGTGGAACGGCTGCGGAACAACAAACCATGACACCCCTGCGCCTGTTGCCGCGCGTGCTGCACGTCGCCGCGGTGCTGGTGCGCTACCGCATCGATGACCTGATCGATGAACAGCATGCGATGCGGCCGCTGCGCTGGCTGCGTGCACTGCTGCCGCGCCGGCGCAAGATCGCGATGCTGCCGCGAGGCGCGCGCCTGCGCCTCGCGCTCACCGAACTCGGTCCGATCTGGGTGAAGGCGGGCCAGGTGCTGTCCACCCGACGCGATCTGATCCCCCAGGACGTGGCCGACGAGCTCGCGCACCTGCAGGACCAGGTGCCGCCGTTTCCGGGTGCCCTCGCGCGGGCGATCGTCGAGGAGTCGCTGGGCAAGCCGATCGGCGAGCTGTACGCGAGTTTCGACGAAACCCCACTGGCGTCTGCATCCATCGCCCAGGTCCACGCCGCGCGTCTGCTGCCGGCATCCACCGCTTCGCGCCACGCGGCGCCCTACGCCGCCGACGGAACCATGCAGCAGCCAGCGCCAGCGCCGCCCGTCGCGCGCGACGTGGTGGTCAAGGTGCTGCGCCCGAACGTCGCGGTCAACGTGCGCCGCAATCTCGAACTGCTGGATGCGATCGCGCAGCTGGTGCAGCGCTGGCATCCGCAAGCCGACAAGATCCGCCCCCGCGACCTGTTCGACGAAGTCGCCAAGACCCTGCACAACGAGCTGAATCTGCAAAACGAGGGCGCCAACGCCAGCCTGCTGCGCCGCAATTTCGACAACTCCGATGACCTGTACGTGCCGCAGATCTTCTGGTCGCATACCGGCGAGAAAGTGTTGACGATGGAGCGCGTGCACGGCATCCCGGCCGACGACGTGGTGGCGCTCGACAAGGCCGGCATCGACCGACGCCGGCTGGCGGAAAAGGGCGTACGTCTTTTTTACGAGCAGGTATTTCGCGACAACTTCTTCCACGCCGATGCGCACCCCGGCAACATCTGGGTCGATCCCACGCGCACCCGCGATCCGCGCTTCATCGCGCTGGACTTCGGGATCATGGGTTCGCTACCGGACCAGGACCAGTACTGGTTGGCGGAAAACTTCATCGCGATGTTCGAGCGCAATTACCGCCGCATCGCCGAACTGCATCTCGAGGCCGGCTGGATGCCGCGCCACATCCGCGTGGATGAACTGGAAGCCGCCGTGCGCACGGTGTGCGAACCGTATTTCACGCGTCCGCTGTCGGAAATCTCGCTGGCCGAAGTGGTGGCGAAGTTGTTCAGCACCGCGCGCAAGTTCGAGCTGACCCTGCAACCGCAACTGATCCTGCTGCAAAAGACGCTGCTCAATGTCGAAGGCCTCGGACGCCAGCTCGATCCGGACATCGACATCTGGTCGGTGGCGCAACCGGTGCTGAAGCGCATCCTGGCCGACCGCTACAGCGCGCGCCACGCGCTCCGCGAAATCCGCAAGCGCATTCCCGAATGGTTGCGCATCGCGCCACTGATTCCCGAGCGCATCCATGACGCGCTGGAGGCGCTGGCCGAAGGCAATGGTCCGCTGCAGTTCGGCGAACGCGAGCTGGAACACCTGCGCATGCTCGGTCGCGAAACCCAGCGCCGCATCCTCGTCGCGACCTTCGGCGGTGCCCTGCTGGTCGGCGCCGGCCTGGTGTTCGCACTCGGTGACCGTTACGGCTTCTGGCCGCCGATCATCCTCGCTGCGATCAGCATGGCGAGCTTTGCGGCTGCGTGGCCCTGGAAGCGGACGAAAGAATAGTTCCTTGCGGATGGCGCAGGTCGGGCTGACGCCGCTTCATTGGCGAAAGCCCCCATCCTTGCCGGACCATGATGGGCTTCGCATGCGCTCGGCGCCAACCTACCTGGCGCGCCCTTGGGCCGCGACCGCGGCCTCCTTCGCCGCGATGGCGGCAGCGTCACCGAGGTAGAAATGTTCGACGGGCTTCAGCGTGTCGTCGAAGCGGTAGACCAATGGCACGCCGTTGGGAATATTGAGGGCGGTGATATCGGCGTCGGAAATGCCGTCGAGATACTTCACCAGCGCGCGCATGGAATTGCCGTGCGCCGACACCAGCACGCGCTGCCCGGCAAGCATCGCGGGCGCCAGCACTTCGTGCCAGTACGGCAGCACGCGCGCAACGGTGTCCTTCAGGCACTCGGTCAGCGGAATCTGCGCGGGATCGAGCTTCGCATAGCGCGGATCGCTGGCGCAGAAGTTGCCGGCCGGGTCCAACGGGGGTGGCGGCACGTCGTAGCTGCGACGCCAGATATGCACCTGCTCGTCGCCGTGCTTCGCTGCAATCTCGGCCTTGTTCAACCCGGTCAATGCGCCGTAGTGACGTTCGTTCAAACGCCAGTCGGTCAGCACCGGAAGCCATGCAAGGTCCATCGCATCCATCACGCCCCACAGGGTGTGCACCGCGCGCGTCAGCACCGATGTATGTGCGACGTCGAACCCGTACCCCTCCCGCTTCAGCAACTCGCCCGCCTCGCGCGCCTCGGCGCGGCCCTGTTCGGACAGGTCGATGTCGGCCCAGCCGGTGAAGCGGTTTTCCCTGTTCCACAGCGACTGGCCGTGGCGAATCATCACGAGGGTATGCATGGCTTTGCTCGCTTGGGAAATCGATGCATTCTAATGATCGCCGGCTCGCCGTCGCAGGAGGTGGCCGTTTTGGTGTCCAGGGGTCAAAATACGGTGGCGATGCCGCAAAGAGGACAGCGGCGCGATCATGGCGATCGCATGCCATTGGTCACGGTGACCTTGGACCTATTGTCAACACCACACTAGTCAGGCACGATCAAGGGGTCTGCCAACGACACGTCACGCGCACCGCGCAGGAGGTTCCCATGCGATCCGCACGTCTTTGCACCCTCGCCCTGCTGGTCCTGCCGCTTGCGCTCACCGCTTGCGTCAGCGGCGTCAACGGCTCGGTCGATGTTCCTGCTGGCTCGAGTGTTTCCGACGCCAGTACCGTGAACGGCTCCGTACATGTCGAAGCCAACGCCAAGGCCGAGAAGGCCTCCACCGTGAACGGCTCCATCCACATCGCCAACGGCGCGCAAGTGGGCAACGCCAGCACCGTCAACGGCGGCATCACGCTGGGCGAGCACGCCACGGTCGGCAGCATCGATACCGTGAATGGCGGCGTAACGCTGGAAAAGAGCGCAACGGTTTCCGGGGACGTCACCGCCGTGAACGGCGCGCTCAGCCTGGCCGCCGGCTCGGCCGTCAAAGGCAAGCTGACCAATGTCAACAGCCACATCACGATCGACGCCGCGCACGTCGGCCAGGGCATCACCACGGTCAACGGCGACATCGACGTCACCGGCAATGCCGTGATCGACGGCGGGATCAAGGTGAAGAAGCCCAACGACAACGGCGTATTCGGCATCCACTTCAGCAGTGACAACATCCCGCGCATCACGATCGGCGCGGGCGCCACCGTGAACGGTCCGCTGACGTTCGAGCGCCCCGTGAAGCTTTACGTCAGCGATCAGGCTCATGTGGCCGGGCCGATCACCGGCGCCGAGGCCATCAAATTCTCGGGCGCCGCGCCGCCAGCGTCGGGGTCCTGAGACGCGACAAGCGCGGCCGCTGGTTCGCGCGATCCTTCACCTGGGTGGCGAAGGGCGGCGCCATATCGGCGCCGCCGCCGGCAATGCCGGGACGTTCATTGCTTATCCGTGAAAGCTCTGCGGAAACAGATCATTCGGCAGCCGGCAATACCGACAAGACTTCCTCGACAGTCGTGACGCCGCGCCGCACCTGGGTCGCGGCGGAAATGCGCAGCGGCTGCATGCCCTCTTCCAACGCACCGCCGGTGAACGCGTCGAGGTCGAGGTTGGCCGTGATCATCCCGCGCAGACGCGTCGACACCGCCATCATCTCGTACACACCGGTGCGCCCGAGGTAACCGGTGTTGCGACATTCGAGGCAACCGGCCGGTTGGTACACTTCGGCGGGCGGCGGCAGCACCCAGCCACGCGTCAGCACCGACCAGGTCTGCGGGTTCTGCTTTGCCTTGATCTTGCAATGCGGGCACAGCGTGCGCACCAGCCGTTGCGCGACCACGCCCGCGAGGGTGGATTGGATCAGGTAATGCGGCACGCCGAGATCCAGCAAACGCGTGATCGCGGAGGGCGCGTCGTTGGTGTGCAGTGTCGACAGAACCAGGTGCCCGGTGAGCGAAGCCTGTACCGCCATCTGCGCGGTTTCGAGATCGCGGATTTCGCCCACCATGATGATGTCGGGATCCTGGCGCAACAACGTGCGCACGCCGGCCGCGAAATCGAAATCAATTGCGGGTTGGACTTGCGACTGGTTGAACTCCGGCGACACCATTTCGATCGGGTCTTCGACGGTGCACACGTTCAGTTCCGGCCGCGCCAAGTGCTTCAGCGTGGAATACAGCGTGGTGGTTTTGCCGGAACCGGTCGGGCCCGTCACCAGCACGATGCCGTGCGGGCGCTCGACCATGCCGCGCCAGGTTTTCTCTTCTTCGTCGGAGAATCCGAGCTGCGCGAATTGCTTCACCACGATGTCGGGGTCGAAGATGCGCATCACGATCTTCTCGCCGAACGCGGTCGGCATCGAGGAGATGCGCAACTCCACTTCACGTCCGCCCGCCGAACGGGTCTTGATGCGGCCGTCCTGCGGCCGGCGTTTTTCGGCGACATCGAGGCGCGCGAGGATCTTGATGCGCGCGGTCACCGCCGTCATCACCGCGGGCGGCAATTCGAACACCTTGTGCATCACGCCGTCGATGCGGAAGCGGATCTGCGCGGCCTCGCGCCGCGGTTCCAGATGGATGTCCGAGGCGCGCTGCTCGAACGCGTATTGCAGCAACCAGTCGACGATGTGGACCACGTGGCGATCGTCCGCACCGATCTCGCCGGACTTGCCGAGTTCCAGCAATTGCTCGAAATTCAGGATTGCGGAACCGTCGGCGGAATCCTGCTTGGCCTCGCGCGCCTTGGCGATCGAGCGTTGCACGCCGTAGAACTCCATCAGGTAGCGATGGACATCCAGCGGATTCGCGACCACGCGCTTCACTTCGCGCCGCAGCATCTGCGAAAGATCTGCGGCCCAGTGCGCATCGAACGGCTCGGCACTGGCGAACGTGACCGCACCGTGCGCGACCGCAACCGGCAGGATGCGGTGGCGCTGCGCGTAGGCTTGGCTCACGGCCTGGGTCACCGCCGCCACGTCGATTTTCATTGGATCGATCTTGAGGTATGGCAGGCCTGACTTCTCGGCCAGCCACACGGTCAGCGATTCCACCGTCAGCGGTTTGCCGGGATCGGCACGGTTCTCGGGTTTGGCGCTGGCGATCACCACCAGCGGATGCAGCTCGACCGCGCCACGGCCCGCGCGGGTGGTCGTGCGGATGCGCTTGGCGTCTTCGGCGGCCAGCAGCCCGTCGGCGATCAATGCCGCCAGCACTTCGGCCAATTCCAGTCGTCCGTGCCGGCCGATCACCGACGTCGAATTCGGATTTGCCGCCATCGCCTGCCCCATTGCCGAAAAACGACGCTCAAATCACGAGAAGCACTTAGGATTTGGGCCTCGCAGCTATACTAACGCGCTTTGCGCCGCGCTCCCGAACCGATGGCAGCACCCACTTTCCAGGACGTGATCCAGACCCTGAATTGCTATTGGGCGGAACAAGGTTGCGTGCTGCTGCAGCCGCTGGATCTGGAAGTCGGCGCGGGCACGTTTCATCCGGCGACCTTCCTGCGCGCGCTCGGCCCTGACCCTTGGGCGGCGGCCTATGTGCAGCCGTGCCGGCGTCCGACCGACGGCCGCTACGGCGAAAACCCCAACCGTCTGCAGCAGTACTACCAGTATCAAGTGGTGCTGAAGCCGAATCCCGATGACGTGCTGGAGCGCTACTTCGGCTCGCTGCGCGCGCTCGGCATCGATCCACTGGTGCACGATTTGCGGCTGGTCGAGGACAACTGGGAATCGCCGACGCTGGGTGCATGGGGGCTCGGCTGGGAAGTGTGGTTGAACGGGATGGAAGTCACCCAGTTCACCTATTTCCAGCAGGCCGGTGGCCTCGAATGCAGGCCGGTCACGGCCGAAATCACCTACGGCCTCGAGCGGCTCGCGATGTACCTGCAGAACGTCGACAGCGTGTTCGATCTCGTGTGGACCACCGCGCCGCACGGCGTGGTCACCTATGGCGACGTGTTCCACCGCAACGAAGTGGAACAGAGCGCCTACAACTTCGAGCACGCGGACACGAAGGAGCTGTTCCATCGCTTCGATGCCTGCGAAGCCGAGGCCAACAAGCTGGTCGCGCTGAACCTGCCACTGCCTGCCTACGAGCAGGTGATGAAGGCCAGCCACGCGTTCAATCTTCTGGATGCGCGCCGCGCGATTTCGGTGACCGAACGCCAGCGATACATCCTGCGGGTGCGCGCGCTGGCACAGGCCGTGGCGAAAGCATGGACCGCACCGCGCGAAGCGCAAGCGGGGGCCGCGCATGGCTGAGCGCGCCCTGCTGGTCGAAATTGGCGTCGAGGAGTTGCCCATCCATGCGGTGGACGATCTCGCACGCGCGTTTGCGCAAGGCGTATGCGGCGGTTTGTCGAAGCGCGGCATCGAGGCCGACACCGAACGTGCGCAGACTTTCGCGACACCGCGGCGGCTTGCGGTACGGCTGCCGGGCGTGGCCTTCACCCAGCCCGAACAGCGCAGCGAAAGCCTCGGCCCGTACGTCAATATCGCGCTGGACGCGGACGGCCAACCGACGAAAGCCTTGCTCGGCTTCGCCGGTAAGGCCGGTGTGGACTGGACGCAGCTCGAACGCGCGACCGACGCGAAGGGCGAGCGTTTCGTGCACCGCAATGTTTCGCCCGGTCGCACGACCGCCGAACTGGTGCCGGAGATCGTGCGCGAGGCCGCTGCGGCGTTGCCCATCCCGAAACCGATGCGATGGGGCGATCACGATTTCGCGTTCGTCCGTCCGGTGCATTGGCTGGTGATGCTGCACGGCGACCAGGTGATCGCGGGCGAACTGTTCGGCGTGAAAAGTGGCCGGCAATCGCGCGGCCATCGCTTCATGCATCCGGCGCCGGTGCACCTGGCCGATGCCGACAGTTACGTCGATGCCATGCGTGCGGCCAGGGTCCTGACCGATCCGGCGGAGCGGCGCCAGCGGATTTGCGATGAAGTCGCGCGCGTCGCGCCGGCCGGTTGCACACCGCACCTCGACGACGCGTTGCTCGAGGAATTGGCCAATCTCAACGAGTGGCCGATCGCGATCGCCTGCACGTTCGATCGTGATTTCCTGGCGGTGCCGCACGAAGCGCTGGTCACCACCATGCGCGCCAATCAGAAGTTCGTGCCGGTGTTCGATGCCGACGGCCAGCTCACCGAGCATTTCATCGGCATCGCGAATCTCGAATCGAAGGATCCTGCGCAGATCCGCCATGGCTACGAGCGCGTGATCCGCCCACGCTTTGCCGATGCGAAATATTTCTTCGACGAAGATTTGAAGACGCCGCTGGTGTCGTACCAGCAAGGCCTGCGCGACGTGACGTACCAGAAGGCGCTCGGCAGCGTGTGGGACAAGACGGTGCGCGTGGCGGAACTGGCCAGCGCGATCGCCGAGCGCCTGTTCGCGCAAGGCATCGATGTCGATGCGGCACAGGCGGCGCACGCCGCCGGTTTGTCCCGCTGCGACCTTCTGACCCGGATGGTCGGCGAGTTCCCGGAACTGCAGGGTGTGATGGGCCGTCACTATGCGGCCACGCAAGGTGAAGCCATGGAAGTCGCGAACGCGCTGGACGAGTTCTATCGGCCGCGCAACGCCGGCGACGGCATCGCCGCGGGCACGCTGGCGCAGTGCGTGTCGCTGGCGGACAAACTGGACACGTTGGCCGGCATTTTCGCGGTCGGCATGAAGCCCACCGGCAACAGAGACCCGTTCGCGCTGCGACGTACGGCGCTGGGCCTGGCGCGCACCCTGATCGAAGGCGGACTTGATCTCGATCTCGCCGTGCTGTTGAAAGACGCGCTGGCGGAGACTCCCGAGGAGGCGTTTGCGGCCAAGGCGAAATCGGGCGAGCCGCTCGCAAGTACAAGCACGGTGCTGCAAGAGCGCCGTGCGAACGTTGCGGCGGAACTGCATGCTTTCATCCTCGACCGCCTGCGCGGCTACTACACGGAACAGGGTTTCGCGCCGCAACAGTTCGAGGCCGTGGCGGCGGTGCGGCCTGCCAGCCTCGTCGATTTCGATCGTCGCCTGCGCGCGGTCGCGTCCTTCGCGCAACAACCCGAGGCGGAGAAACTTGCCGCAGCCAACAAGCGCGTGGCCAACATCCTCCGCAAGGAAGGCATCGACGCGGGAGCCGCCGCGCAACGGAAACTGGATGCAGCACTGTTGCGCGAGCCCGCCGAGCAGGCGCTTGCCCAGGCGCTGGACGCCGCACGCAGGGACAACGCGCCGCGTCTGGAACGGGCCGCGGCGGAACGTGACTATGCCGGCGCGCTCTCGCGCCTCGCGCAGTTGCAAGCGCCGGTCGATGCGTTCTTCGACGGCGTGATGGTGATGGCCGACGATCCTGCGCTACGCGCGAATCGCGTCGCCCTGCTGGCGCGGATCAAGGCGCGCTTCGACGCCATCGCCGAGATCGCGCTTTTGTGATGGCGACCTTCGCGAAAGCCGGATCTTCCCTTCTGACCCTTGTGGCGCCAAGCGCGACTATTTCTGACCTACGGACGGCTCGTGCCGCGGGCAAAGCGCCCACCTGCAACTGCACCTGCTAGGGTGCGGCCGAATACTGATGGGAATCATCAGGCCGTTAAGAGCATTCGCCGAGAGAACGTGGCACTGGCCTCGGCTGCTTCTCCCTAATGGGAGAAGCAGTCATTCTGCAGATAGTCCACGACCAGATTGTTGACCTCTTTTACCTGGCTTGGATACCACGGCATGCTGTGGGGCATGTCAGAAATCACGACGTATTTGGCCGAGACTTTGCCCTTGACGGCCTGATAGAAGTCGCGCGGATGAAAGCTGGGCACGCGGACGTCACGGTCGCCTCCGAACAGCAGGATGGGCAGATGAGCCTTGTCCGTATTTTTCATCGGATCCATACCGCTCACCGTCTTTCCCTGCAGGATGCGTTGCAGGCGGTTGTCGCTCCATGAAGTGCCAAGCCGCCCCAGATTTGCAACAGGTGCGCCGGCTATGGCGCACTGGAACGGAGACGGGTCGCGAACGTCCGCCGCTACTGCAGCAAAGCCGCCGTACGAGTATCCATCGATGGCGATGCGATTCTTTTGTGCGATCCCCTGCGAGACAAGCCAAGCCGCACCGTCATCAAGATCATCGGACATCTTGAGACCCCATTGCTTGTCGCCAGCCAGCCACAGCTTCCGTCCCAAACCTTCGGAGCCTCGATACTGTGGGCGCAGAACGGCATAGCCGCGGGAGGTAAGCATGGGCACCCAGCCAGAGAAGTCCCACCCCATGTAGTCACGCGCCCACGGCCCGCCATGCGGCATTACCACCGCAGACACCGGTGCGTCACCTTTTTTCCAGCCGGTGGGCAGATCAAGAATCGCGGGAATTTCCATCCCATCCCGCGCCTTGTATGTCACCCAGCTCTCTTCCCCGATCAGACCGGGTTTGATCCAGGGACGTTGACTACCCAGATTGGCCAACTGCTGTTTATCCAGAAGCAAATGGTAAGCAAGCGGTGTGCTGGCGCTCCCGGTGGTGAACAGGACCTCGGAGAAGTCGTCGGTGTAGGCCGAAAGGGCAACCTGCTGGCCGGGAAACGCCTTTTCGACACCTTCCTGAATGCCCTTGAGCGTGGGGTCGACGAAGACCTGCTGACGGTAGGGTCCGTCAAGAACGAAACCCACTACCTGGTTGAAGTTGCTGCGGCGCGTGCTGAACAACAGTGCGGCTATGGAATAATCCTTGTCAGCGACAACGGGTTCCGGATCGAACTTCTGCGTGACCGGGTCATACAGACGCGCCTGGACCTGATCCGAGAACTGGTCGGTAAGCACGTAGTACTTGCCAGTGGTGTCGTCACGACCGACAACTTCCACGTTGTGGCGGTTGGAAAGCTGCGTCGACAAAGCTGCCTGCAGATCGAATTTTGCGGTCTTGGCATTCAGAATGTAGATTTTCTGCTCATAGTCGTTGCCATTCGGCTCAATTTCCGTCTTGGCGAGCACCTTGCCGGTGCGTGAGTCGAACAGTGAAGGCGTGGCCCGGTCTCCACCCGCGAACAGCAGTGTCGCCTCACCCGTCTTCAGGTTGTACAGGTAGTAGTTGGAGACCAGGCTGACATCGCTCGCGCGCTTGATAATGACATTGTGCGGATCCAGCGGCAGCATCTCGACCAGCGAAGCGGTGCCCGCCAGCTCCAAACAGCGGCGGGTCTGCTCGCTCACCCCCACGTTGCGAACCCTGTTGCTGGCGAAAGCTTCGTCGAACTGCTTTTGGTCATCGCCGGTCAGGTAGGCCTTGGTCACGAACGTCCGGGTTGATCCCAAGGTTTTGCCTTCACCACACCCCCCGAGAGTTCCGGTCCATTCTTGACGGGCGATCGCAAGGATCTTGCCCGCCTTGAGCGCGAAGGCGGCAATGAATTGCATGTGCCCCTTGCTGCCGGAGGGCGTGACCACCTTCGGCCCAGAAGACAGGGAATCCGTATCCCAAGTGGCTAGTGCCGTTTCGTCCGGGTCCTTGGGCGAAGGAATGAGGCCCACAAGATGCTTGCCGTCCGGGCTCATGGATACTGACTGCAGCGCTGGCAAGCGCGCTAGGCCCTCGATCGGAATGGGCTGGGAAGCATGCGCGAGCGTGGAAGTAAAGATCGTTGCACAAAAACCCGCAAGCAAGGCTCTGCAGACGGTCCTCCGCATGTTCGCTACTCCGTGTGTGAACGACTCCCATCGTGCCACCACATAGCGGCACCCGATGATGCAACCAACGGTCGACGATGCCAGAACCCGGGAACGCCGTAATAACTCGCCTATTTGTACTGCGCGTCGCATCGAGCGACGCGGACATCTGGACAACGTACCGACACGAATGACAGTTCGCGCCCGATTCTGTCCCGAGTCTTCGACCATTACTTTGGGATGCGGCATGTTTGTTTCATTCCCGACAGGAACAAAAAGAGGCGACAACTTGCCGCCTCTTTAAGGTGACACTCTTGCCTTCTATCAGAGCTTGATGTTCAAGCGCGCGAAATACGTACGGCCGAACCAGTCGTACTGCGAGGCGTCGAGTGCAACGTTGCCCTGCCGGGCGCCCGAGAAGGGGCCACCCACACCGGTCGAAACTTCGGGCGGTGTCTGGTCGAACAGGTTGCGGATGCCGAAGATGACATTGATCGTCCCGTCATCCCAGCCCACGGACACGCTGTGCCGGAGTTGCGCGTGGACACTGGTTTGGCGGAAGGCGTTCTCGTACCCGAGATAGTTGAAGTACGGGGTGAGATCCTTGTCCGTGGTTTTGCTGGTGTAGAGGCCCTGCCAGCTGTAAGTCCAGTTGCCCCGCGTAAGGCTGGCATCGAATACGCCGACCATCCGGGGCCTGCCGATATAGCCCACGAAGTTCGAGGTGGTGAAGCCACTCGCTTCCGCCGAGTCAAAGAGCTGCGTCGTATCCTCGATGGTGTAGGTCAGCTGCGCGTCTCCCGAGAGCTTGCCGAACGAGAAGTCCTGGCTGTAGTTCATCTGGAAGTCGTAACCGCGGGTGCGCTCGCTGTTGATGTTGATGTACTGCTCGCGTACTTCCGTGATCTTGTTGGCGCTCGGACCCGTTGGCGGGTTGCGGCTGAACATGTCGCAAAACCGGTTCGGATACACGGGCGAGTTATAGCAGCCACCGATGATGTTGCTGGCGCCAAGTTGGGCAACTTCGCCAGTTATGTGGTAGTCGAAGTAATCCACCGCCACGTTGAGGTTGGCGAAGCTTGGCGACCACGCAAAGCCCAGCGACTTGGCCCTCGAATTTTCTGGCGTGAGGACGCCGGCACCGCCACTGCTGACAATCAACGCGGAGGAGTTCCCGGCCGCGTTGTAGTTGCTTGGAATGCCTGCCGCCGCGCAGTTCGTGCGGATGAAGTCGTTGGAGCTCTGGCCCCATTGGATGCAGGGATCGATGCCCAACTGGCCCAGGAATCCGGTCTGGTTGCCCAGATACAACTGGGCCAGGGTGGGAGCACGATAGGACGTCCCCATGGTGCCGCGGAAGCGGAAACTCGGGATGACCTGCCAGTTCAGGCCGTATTTCCAGACATGGGCGGAGCTGCCCACCGAGGCGTACCTGAATTCGCGTGCCGACACGTCGGCCGTCAGGGCATTGACCGCGGGCAGATCCTTCAGGATCGGGATGCCGACCTCCCCAAAGACTTCCTTGACGTTGTCGGAACCCTTGGTGACCAGCGCGCTGCTGAGGCCCCACGTTCCGGGAGGCGGCTGGTCGTCGATCGAGTAATGGCGGTACTCGGCGCCGAATGCCGCGGAGACAGGCCCGGCAGGCAGGTCGAACAGGTTGCCGTTGACGACTGCATTGATGTCCTGCTGCTCGTACACCGTCTTCCCCGAGGTGTAGGTGCCGACGGCATCGACCAATCTTTGCATGCACGAACCGCCCAGGACGCACGGATCCAGGTAGTTGATCGGGGGGAGCAAGAGTTGATTGTCATCCTCGGTCAGGTCGCCGGTGCGCGCCGTGTCGATAGCAAGGCTGTTGTAACGGCCAGAAGACCTGCTGTAGCTGGCGTTGACTTCCCAGGTCCAACTGCCCGTCGGGGTGAAGGCGCCCGACAGCTTGGTGCGTCCGTAGAAGTAATTCACGTCGACCGAGCTGTTGAATGGGAACGGCATCACCGGTTCCCAGATATTGGTGAAGTTGGTGAAATCAGGAGCGCCTGTTCCATCCCAAATCACCGGGAAGAACTGCCGCCAGTCCGTGTGCGCGGTCTTGCGGTTGTTGAACAGGAACTGGGTATCCCAATCCACCGGACCGAAATTGAAACTGGTCGCGGCGTACAACGTGCCGCGCGTTTGCCGGTTGATCGCATAACCGCTGCCGTAAAAGGGGGTGTTCAAGACTTGCGTGTCGAAGGCTCCGTTGGGATTGCCGTCGTCATACCTCCCGCGCGTGCGCAAAACATAGCCCGGAATCGGGCTTCCCGGACCGGTGCTGCCGTCCGGGGACGGCACATAGCGTAGCCCGGTGCCGAAATTGATGGCCACATTGACGAACAAATTGTTGCAGCCCGCCAGGGGGGTACCCTGCAGAATGGAGAGGTCCTTTGTGTCGATCCGTTGCTTGTTCGCGCCCCAAATGAGGTCGTTGCTGCAACTGAGAAAATCGCGATCGCCGAACGTAAGGGCCTGTTGCCGATCAACCTGCGCCGCGACGGTGACATTGCCCTTGTTGAAATTCCAGCCGGTGGCGACCGAGGCGATGTATTGTTCGCCGCCACCGTGTTCCGGCGCATAGACTCCGAAGGTCATCTCGGTTTTGTCCAGCCGTTTTTTGGTGATGAGATTGACCACACCGGAGATGGCGTCGGAACCGTAAATGGATGACGACCCGTCCTTCACGATTTCGACCCGTTGCAGGATGGCCACTGGAACGACATTGAGGTCAAATGCGCCGATCGCACCGCGTGTGCCCGCGAAACCTGGCCGCTGACCGTCAAGCAGGACCAGTGTGCGGCTGGCGCCCAAACCACGCAGGTTGACTGTCTGGGTGCCCAGGCCACCATCCACGACGAAGCCGCCGAACTGGTTGTTGACCTGCGTGGAACCGTTAGCCACCGCAGCCGTTTGCAAAAGCGAGGCGGTTCCGAACTGGCCGGCCGCTTCACTCGCTTTGATGTTTACGACCTGCACAGGTGATGTCGTCTGATATTCCGGGCGCTTCAGCAGCGAACCCGAGACCGTGACGGTTTCGAGGGTTTGTGGTTGTTGTTGCTGGTTGGTCGTGTTTGATTGCGCGTTCGTGGTCTGATCCTGTGACTGCTGGGGCGCAGGATTGTCTTGTTGCGCGTATGCCGCGCCAGCCACGAAAAGGCTGGCGCAGATGGCGGAAGCCAGAAGCTTGCGATTCATCAGGAGTACTCCCCGTGGTGCTGTGATCTGTTGGTTGACGTCCATCCTGACGCATCGACGAAAGATGGACGAAAAGTTCGTGATTCCAAAAAAACGCTTATTCCAGACAATGAGAACGCAGTGCCATTAACGTGTCGTTCACATTATCGGCAAATTAACATACTTGCAACGCTTGCGAAAGGTTTCGGAAAGGATGCGTATTGTGTCAAATTACGCACTGACCCAGACCATGTTCGCGCCCGCAGGGACGCGTCACGCGGGGCCGGATACCCGCTCCCGAAGGTGAACGTCGCGGGACGACGTCTTTCGTCGCACGGCGCGCCGCGGTACCATGGAAGTTCTGGCCTGTATCTGCGCGCGGCTTTCATGCAGCAAGGCGCCAACCAACACGGCGCGGGCCGGTTCACTACGAGGAATTCTCCCCATGCGAAAGCTTGCTGTTGCGTCGTTGCTTGTTGCGCCCCTGCTGCTGGCCGGTTGCGGCGCGTCCAATGAATCAGGTGGCTCTTCGTCGGCCACCGCATCGTCCACTTCCGCGGGCACGCCGGCATCAGCCGCCACGGCGGTGACGGGCACGGTTACAGTTGAGAACCCGCCTTCCGCGATCACGCCCCAAGCCACGCTTGAGCTTTCACTGGTGGACGTCACCCAGCAGCCAGGCGTCACGGTGAACAAGCAGGACTTCAATCCACCGAAGTTCCCGCAGGCATTCCGCATTCCGTTCTCGCCGTCGGCGATCAACGCCAATGATCTGTACGTGCTGAAGGCCACCATGCAGGACAACGGGCGCACCTATTCGACCAAGCTGCAGCAGCCGGTGCTGACGCATGGTCAGTCCGCCAACGTCAATCTGACCTTGGTGGCCGAACCAACGGCGGCCGAGAAAATGCTTGCCGATTTCGAGAGCGCCAAGCGTCAGACCGGCGGCATGAAGGTGAAATCCGGCACCTCCAGCAAGATCGGTGAATCGCACAGCTGGCAGGTATTCAGCGACGTCCACGGCGTCGAGTTCGTGATCGAACAGGTCAATCTGGCCGACAAGGGCTTCACCAAGACCGAATATGCCTACCGCAACAACTTGCCGTGGGTGGTGGTGCAGCAACAGATGCCGAAGCAGGACGCGCCGCCCACTTCAACCGCAAAGGTCGGCTGGGACGACAATGGCGTGCTGGTGTTGAACCAGCAGATCAGTGGCGGCAAAACCGACAAGGTTTCCGACGACGACGCCAAGTCGTTGCACAACCAGGCCGAAGCGGAATACAAGAAGTTCGCCAAGAACCACTAGCTTCCGGTTCACCCGATCAAAAAACCGCGCGTCGCAGGACGCGCGGTTTTTTGTGTGAAGGCAATGGGGGCAAGTCAGAACCGGAACTTCGCCCCCACGTTCAAGCTGTTGACACGCTGGCTCGAATCCGAGAAGCGGCCGTCATAGCCAATCCAGCCCGAGAAGCTCGGCGTAAAGTCGGCCGCAAGTCCCACGCCCGCACTGCCCCAGTTGCTGTCCGGCGCGAAGCCCGGCAAGGCAAACGTGCCGGGCATGCTGACCAGACCCGCCGAGACATCGCGCGAATCGGCATCGCTGTCATGATTCCAGGCGACGCGCGCATACGGATGCAACATCGCGCTGCCCGCCTGCAGGTTCGCACTCACCTGCCAGCCCAACGTGCCGATCAGCGAATGCCGATCCTGCTTGCCGAACGTCATCGCGGTGGCGTCGTTGCCATTTTCGTTGTAGCCGTCCACTTCGATGTGCTGCCACGTGAGATCGGCGTACGGGCCGGTGCGCCAATTGCCGAGGTCCAGCCACCAGCCGCCCGTCAGCGCGAAAGCAACATGCGAACCGGAAGTGTTGCCGTCTTCGTAGCGCACGGTGGGGCCGATTGGAATGTTGCGGTGCACGTTGCTGTAACCCAGGTGCCCGAAGCTGCCGATCGCGCCGAAATATGCATGCTGCCAACCCCACAGCACGTAACCGGTGGCCAGCAGATCCTGCAACTTGAAACCGCCGGCGTTGCCCGCGAATTCATCCTTCTGCTGACCGACGGTGAAAGCCATGCCCGCAGTCAGCGCATCGGATGGATGGATGTCCGCGCCGATGCTGAGCGTGTTGACATCGTTGCTGCTCTTGGGCGAATTCATCTGCGCGTCGAGACGCTGGCGTGCAAAGCCGTAATTCGCCCACAGACGCAAGCCGTCGCCCGGTGTATTCGCGAGGCTGATATTGGCCTGATCGAGCACCGACCGATTGAGGCTCTGATTGATTTGCAACGGTGCTTCGCCAAGCAGCGACATCTCGCCCGGCGCGGTGATGATCGATTCCGCGTACTGCGCCAGCATCGCGTGCGTGGCGGTGGTCGGATGTACGCCATCGGCAAACAGATAGGTGTTTTGGGTGCCGGGCTGGTAAGTGCTTTGCGCCCCCGGCGTGCCGACTGGCACACACCCGAATGAGCTGCCGGTGCAGGCCGGCTGGTTGACGTTGGTGAAGCCGTAGCGCGAGGGGTCGGCTACGAACTCGTTGAGCATCGCGAAGGTGTTGACCGGGATGATGTTGACGCCGGTGCTGGCCAACCCCGCATTCAACGCGCTGTTGTACGTGATCGACAAGCCGGTCAACTGGGCCGCGGCGATCGGGCCTTGGGCAATGCCCGAAGGCGTCAGCCCGATGTCGGGCAGGTTGGACACCATCACGTAGCGCGCACCGGCATCGCCGAGCTGCTTGATCATGCCGAGTTCGGTAGTGGCCGCCTGTTGCAGGTAAGCCTGGATCTGGGCCTGGTCCATCAGCGATGACACACCTGCGCCGGCGGTCACCTGCGCCACCACCTGCTGGGTCACGACGGGCGTGATCTGCGCGGTGAATGCCGCAATCGCCGTCGGATCGTTCGGGATCACGTTATTGGCGACCGCCTGCTGGACCTGCGCCGCGATCGTCTGCTGGATCAATTGTTGCGCCGTCGCAGCCGCGGCGCCGGAAGTCGCCGCGTAGAAAACGTCGTTGGCCCCGCCCCACACCGCGTACAGTGTGTTCGGATCGGCCTTGTTGCCGGTGGCTTGCAGATACATGCCAAGCTGCGTCGGCAGGGTCGGCACGACCGAGGGCGTGCCGGGCGAATTGTTGAGGATGCCGGCGCCGCCGAACGCGAAATCGGTGCCACCCGCAAGCGCGGGCGCAATGGGTATCCCGAAGTAATCTGCTACGTCCTCTACTCCGGTTTGGCCGGGGTTGGTGGTGAAGCGCACGATCTGCGGCAACTGCAATGCCAGCGACAGATTCCCGTCATCGCTCAGGCTGTCGCCGAACACCACGACATTGTCGAACAGCCCCGCGTGGGCGGATGGCTGCGTGGCAGGCGGCGCGGATTGCGCGAAGACGGCTGAACTGGCAAGCGCCAGCGCCACGGCGCAGGCGAGATGACGCGGACGGAACATGGCGGGGATCTCCGGGTGCCAAACGGCGGACGCGCCAAGCCTAATACAGACGTTTGTTTTGTTCCATCCGCAGGCGTATGGGTGAAATGCTGCGTTTGCGATCTGCGGGAGTCCGATCCCGCGGCGGTGAGCGCCCGGACATGGATGGCCGGGCTGGCGCCAGCCATCAAGGACGATTCCTTGCCAAGGTTTGTGCAAAGGCCACCGCCCATCGCACGGGTCGGATCAACGGCGCAGCCAGCCGGTCCACCATTCGCGTCGACAAAAGCGTGGCGATCGCGAACGCCGCAGCCATGCAAAACAACAGTGCCATCCCGGGCGGCAATACCCGCGCCAACAGCGCGAACGCGCCCGTGTTGACGAGGCCAAGCACCAGAAAACCATGCACCAGGTAAACACTTAGACTGCGCCGCCCGAAGCCAGCAGAGCGCGCATGCCGCGACACCAGTGCCACCATCGCCAACGCGCACAATGCCGACATGACCAGCAGCGCCAGCCTCGTCGCGGCGCCGGACACCCACGAGGCCTGCAAGGCGGCATAGTCGACCGATGCATACAACCACTCCGGATCCAGATCACGCAAAAGCCAAGCGCCGACCGCTGCCGCGAGCAGCATGAGTGCGGCGCCGACCTTGTGCGCCCGGGCACCAGCCAAGTATTGCAAGCGTCGGGCGCCGATGCGGTGACCGAGCAGGAACAGCGGAAAGAACACCAACGTACGCGACAGCGACAGCGGATAGCCGATCCCCGGCACCATGCCTGCGGCCAGTGCGATCGTGATGGCCAATGGCAATGCAAACTTCAATCGCGCGAACAGCGGCAGCAGCAATCGCCAGCACAGGAGGCTGACCAGATACCACAGCAACCAGTACGGCGTCAGGTAACCCTGCGACCAGCCGCCCGAACCCGACAGCCACGCATCCCACGCGGGATACAACGTCTGGAATATCAGGTACGGCAGCAGCAGACCCGTTGCAAGCGCAAATACGCGGCGCCGCGCCAGGTTTGCTTTCGACACCGCGCCTGAAACCAGCACGAACGCAGGCATGTGAAACAGGTAGATCCAGCGATACAACGCCGCGGCGAACGGACCGGAATCCACCAGTTGTTCCACTAGATGTCCCACCACCACCAACGCGATCAACACGAAGCGCGCGTTGTCGAGCGCGGGATAACGTTCGGGTTGGCGTGAGATCCGCGTGGTGCTTGCAACCGGTTTGCGCAGCGCGCGCCGCCCGGCGCGACGGAGCGGCCTATAGACAGCGCGGGCCCAGTTGGCAGCGGATTCGCGGATCATCCGCGGGGTGTTTCCTCCGATCTTGGGGCGCCGACGCTTGCCGGCATGCGCGGCCGCCGTGCTTCGGCGTTTGGGGGGCCGCAGGTCGCGCGAATGCAATGAATAACGATTGCAGCGTGCGCGTTAACCTCGTCGGAACGCGCCCGCGCGGTATCGCACCGCGCGCGCCGAGGATTAGTTCATGCTGCTTGTGAGCCGTCGCGCTGTCGGTGCAAATGCACCAGCAACAACGAAATCGCGGCAGGCGTGACGCCACTGATCCGGCGCGCCTGTCCCAAGGTGGCGGGCTTGACGCGTTTCAGCCTGGCCGACACTTCCCCGGACAACCCACGCACGCGATCGTAATCGAAATCATCTGGTATGGGCGTGGATTCATGGCGGCGCTGGCGTTCGATCTCGTCGCGCTGGCGATCGAGATAACCCGCGTACTTCACCTGCACTTCCACCTGCGCGGCGACATCTTCGCGATCGACGGCGGGGCCGAACCCGTCGATCGATGTCAACGCCGCATAATCGAGTTCCGGACGACGCAAGAGGTCAAGCGCGTTGGCCTCGTGCGCGAGCGTGATGCCGCGTTGCGAATGCAGCGCCGTGCCCAGCGCGTTGGATGGTGTTGCCCATAGCGCCGTCAGGCGCGCGGCTTCGCGCTCCACTGCATCGCGTTTGGCGCGCATCGCCTCGAAGCGTTGCTGCGGCACCACGCCCAGTTCGAATCCTTTTTCGGTCAGGCGCAAGTCGGCATTGTCTTCGCGCAGGTGGAGACGATATTCCGCGCGCGAGGTGAACATCCGGTATGGCTCGATCGTGCCGTTGGTGGTGAGATCATCGATCAGTACCCCGATATAGGCTTCATCGCGGCGCGGCCACCAAGGTTGCTCGTCGCGGGTGGCGCGCGCGGCGTTGAGCCCGGCGACCAGGCCTTGCGCCGCAGCTTCCTCGTAACCCGTGGTGCCGTTGATCTGGCCCGCGAAATACAGCCCCGCGATGGCTTTGGTTTCTAGCCAGGGTTGCAGGCCGCGCGGATCGAAATAGTCGTACTCGATCGCGTAACCGGGGCGCGTGATGTGTGCACGCTCGAAACCGGGGATCGAATGCACCAGCTCCACCTGCACGTCGAACGGTAGCGAAGTCGAGATGCCGTTCGGATAAATTTCGATCGCGTCGAGCCCTTCCGGTTCGATGAAGATCTGGTGCGAGGCCTTGTCGGCGAAACGCACCACCTTGTCTTCGATCGACGGGCAATAGCGCGGACCGGTGCCTTCGATCTTGCCCGTATAGAGTGGTGAGCGGTCGAGTCCCGCGCGGATGATCTCGTGCGTGCGTTCGCGGGTGTGCGTGATCCAGCACGGCACCTGGCGCGGATGTTCCGCGCGCGAACCGAGATACGAGAACACCGGCAGCGGGACGTCGCCAGGTTGTTCCGCGAACACCGAGTAATCCAGCGTGCGCGCATCGATACGCGGCGGCGTGCCGGTCTTCAGACGATCGGCGCCCAGCGGCAATTCGCGCAATCGTTTTGCCAGCATGGTGGCCGGCGGATCACCCGCGCGACCGCCCGCGTGGTTTTCCAGACCAATGTGGATCTTGCCGGCGAGGAACGTGCCGACCGTCAGTACCACGCGCGTCGCGTGGATCGTCAACCCCATCTGCGTGACGACGCCGGCGACGCGGCCGTGCTCGATCAAGAGGTCATCGACCGACTGCTGGAAGATTTCGAGATTCGGTTGCCGCTCGACGATGCGCCGGATCGCGGCCTTGTACAACGCGCGATCGGCCTGGCAGCGCGTCGCGCGCACCGCCGGACCTTTCGATGCATTCAAGGTGCGCCACTGGATGCCGGCGAGATCGGCCGCGTGCGCCATCGCGCCGCCCAGTGCATCGATCTCTTTCACCAGATGGCCCTTGCCGATCCCACCGATCGCAGGATTGCAACTCATCTGGCCGATGGTTTCGATGTTGTGGGTAAGCAGCAGCGTGCATGCGCCGCAGCGCGCGGACGCGAGTGCGGCTTCGGTGCCCGCGTGGCCGCCGCCCACAACAATCACGTCATAACTGGTCATACGCTGTCACTTGTTTCCAATTGCAACGTGTGGCGCGCCGTTTTTGGCGATGCGAATGTAAATTTCCGTTTGCAATCGCGCATCGAATCGTCGCGAAATGTCACCGCGCGCGGTGCATGGCACACGTAATCCTTCGCCTACCCGGCAACGTCACAATCTCTTGCAAATTTCGGGTGCGCTTCCCGATGGATTGGCACGCGCCGTGCACCAACACTGTGCGCTCCCGCCGATGCAGTCGCCAACGCGACAGGGACCGGATACAGGGACCGGTCTTGCATCGGCGGGGAGCACCACGGAGTGGTGCGAAAAGGAACTGGCGCCCGGCGGTCATCAGGAACAGGGGGAATCCAGAGTAACCGAGTTCCGGGCGCCAGATTCGGAAAAAACATCGGGCGTCGAAGTGGCGAATTGAGTCGCAACTGCCCCTTCGGCGAAGAGTATCAGCGGCTGTGGATGAACGCCACTTGAAGCATTCAGGTTTCCGGCGGCGCTTCACGGAGAGCCTTTCAGGAGCGTGTGATGAACTACGTCGAAATGACCAATGAGGAATGGCAAGAGGTGTACCGGCATCACGACGAGCTGGTCCACATGGCCAAACTTGAGTTGCAAACCGGGGAAATCCGCGAGGGGCGCCCCGCCGGGACGGCGCACCCGCTGAAGCCGGTCGAGCTGCAGTTGCACGAGCTGGACAGCATCATCGCCAACATCCCGCACTGAAGCGGTACGTCCGGTCCATTGTCAGGGGAAAAGGGGAGCGCAGGCATTGCGCTCCCTTTTTTTACCGGGCCGGATCAGGTCAAGGAATTTTGGTCCGGGGCGTGTCGGAACGGGGTGCGGCCGGTCGGGCGGCCGGCGCGGGCTGGACAGCAGGCGCCGGCCTGAAGGGGGCGGGACGCAGCGCCGCCTGGAAATCCTGCCGGGCCGCTGGCGTCATACGCGAGTTGGCGAATTCCGGTATACGCGGCGGCATCGGCACCCCGGCAAAATCCGCACCCGACAGGCGGTTGACAGACCCTCGCGCAAACCCGTGCGGCGCAAATTCCGTCGACGGCAGAGGCCGGCGGTTTGCAAAGCGTTCCACCGGGCGCTCCGGCATCTGGACGGGGCGTTCGGAACCACGCGCCCGCAGCGACGGGCCCAGCGCATGATCGGGTTTCAACCATGGGCGTGGCGACGTTGCAGCCACGGCGTCATGCCAATGATGGTGATGGTGCTCCTGCCCGCGATGGCCACAACCTCGATGCCAGCAGCGCCTGACCGCGAAACCGGTGGAATACCACGGCCCCCAATAGCCCGGAAAATCCCATACATTCGAGATGCCGAGGTTGAGGGTGACCGAAGGCCAGTAACCGTACCCACCGTAGCCGCCGAACGGGTCGGAATACGGATCGGTACCGCCGTAATAACCATAGCCGCTGGTGCCGGAATAATACGGCCCCGTGCCGTGATAGTCGTCATAGCCCGGGCCGGAATACGGGCCGTCGCTGGTGTAGTACGCGCCGCTGCCCGCGGCATCGGGCCGCACAACTGCATAGCCGGTAGCGCAGCCGGCCATGACGCCCAGCCCGGCGCTCAATACCACGAGGCGCGCAGCGCGGCCCCATGTTCCCGATCGAAACGTCGCTTGCATGGCACACCTCCGGTTTGCTCATGCGATCGTCCCTGATCGCCGCGCCGCAAACGTCAAAACACACGTCCCGCTTGGCCGCGCAGGTGAGGATCAGAATGACCGCGCATCCATGGCCTGACTTTTCACCAAAAGCTGCGCCCGAGGATACGCCTTCGAGCATTAGGTTTCGCTTAGTCAGGCACCGTCGGTGCTGCCTGCCGCCAGCATCCGGGTCAGGATTTCGGTGAGATCGGGCGAGTGTTGCCCCTGATCCAGCAGCGCGTGCAAGGCGGCTCCGGCCAAAGTCCGGCGCCCCGGTTCGAGCCGCGTCCAGTCCTCGAACGCCTTGGTCAGCCGCGCCGAAAGTTGCGGGTTGCGCGCGTCGATTTCGGCCAGCTTGTCCGTGAAATACCGATAGCTGGCGCCATCCGGGCGGTGGAACGCCACCGGATTGGCACGCGCGAAAGCGCCCAGCAACGCATGCACGCGATTGGGATTGGCCAAGGTGAAGGCCGGGTCGGATTCCAGCGCGCGCACGGTTTCCAGCGTCGCATGCGCGGGCACGGTAGCTTGCAGCATGAACCACTTGTCCAGCGTCAGCGCATCGCCATCGAAGCGTTCGCGATACAGCCTCAGGGCATCGCGCGACTGCGGCGCGCCGTTGCGCACCAGCGCGGTCAAGCCGGCCAGGCGATCGGTCATGCCAGGAGCTTCCCGGCATTGCGTGAACGCGAGTGCCATGCCCGTGGCGGCATCATGCCGAACCAGCAGCGAAAGCACGCGCGCTTTCAAGCGGCGATGCGCGGCAGCTTGCTGGTCGAGGGCTCCCGATTCGGTGGCGTGAAGTTCGCGATAAGTCGACGCGAGCGACGCGCCTAGCCGCCGCGACAACGCGTTTTCCAGCTCGTCCCGCGCGGCGTGCACGGCATCCGGATCGAACGGCGCCTGACGTGCGCCCAGTACGAGTTCCGAAGGCGGCGTCAGCAAATCCGCCAACAATGCGGGATCGATATCCCCACGCGCCGCGAACAGTCGCGCAAGCACATCCAGCCACGCATTGGTAGCGGCACGCGCAGGCTTGCCGAGCAACGCCTCGTCGAACGCGCGCGCGGCCAGTTGCTGCGCGGCATTCCAACGATCGAAGCCCTCTGTCTCGTGCTGCAGCAACAACGCAAGTTGCGCGGGCGCGTAGTCGAACACCACGTGCACCGGCGCCGAGAAGCCGCGGCACAACGACGGCGTGGGCGCGGAAGCCACGTTCTCGAACACGAAACGTTGTTCGACTTTCGTCAACTCCAGGACGCGCTCGCGCGCGAC
>DATFGT010000075.1:0-16931 GCA_035249175.1 Rhodanobacteraceae bacterium | reverse complement strand
TGTGCAATTGCCGGTTGGTGTTGGAAATACATACCTCGTCCGCGTCGATCAACGCGACGCCGCCAACGCCGCTGCGGGCCAGCGCTTCCGCCGCCCATGAACCGACACCACCGACGCCGACCACCGCCACCCGCGCGCGCGCGAGCCGCGCGACGCTCCCGGTGCCGTACAGGCGTTCGATCCCTGCAAACCTGGGGTCACTCATCGCGCCAATGATACGGGCATGTTCGACAAACCAGGCGAGCCACTAGCAACAACGGCTGGGTGCCGAGGCATCCCGCCGTTTCATTGATCCGCTTCCCTCGTGTCAGTCGCGTTCGAAGAGTGCGTCGCAGTCGCGCAGCATCTGCCCGCTGCCCGCGGCACCCCCCGAGGCGGCCGGCGCCTTGTCCGGCACCGCGATTTCCGGGATGCCTTTTTCCTTCAACGCGGCGTTGGCCTTCGCAAGGTCACCGTTGCGCAGCGCATCGAAATCCTTCATGGTGTCGTCCAGTTCGCGTGCGATCACGTCCACCCGCGCGAGCTGGTAATCGGTCGGCGCACCCTCGTAGCCGTTGATCGCCCCGTACACGTCGTCGAGGTATTCGCGCAGGCGCTCCTCGCCGGTGATGGCACCACCCTCCTTGGTGGCAACGATCTGCTTGCGGATCGCGTCGGCCTTGTCGGCCAGCGCGTGCAACTGCTTCTGCAAGGCGGGATCCGACTTCACCTGCCCTGCACGTGCCTGGGCGCCGTTGCGTACCGCGACGATTCGATAGTCGAGATCGGTCATGCGTCCGAACAGGTCGCTGACCTTCATCGCCGCCGCGAACTGCGCTTTGCGGTCGGCCAGCGTGAACGGATCTCGCGGGTCGAGGCCGATGTCCAGCTTCTGTTCGTAACTCTTGCCGCCGCTGACCAGTTTGACCGTGTAAACGCCGGGCACTACGCGCGGTCCCTGCGCGGAGTTGCCGGCGACCGCCGCGGCGGACGGTACGCGCGGCGGCGCGACGTGCATGTTCCAGGTCACCCGCGCGATGCCGCGGCGCACGTTGCCCGGCAGCGTATCGATCAGCTTGCCGTCGCTGTCGTAGATCTCGAGTTTCAACTTGCCGAACAGGTGCCGGCTCTTCTGGTAGTACGTGATCACTGCACCACCCGGAGGGTTCGGGCCCGTGAACGACGCGTCACCTTCGGGCCAGCCGCCGAACGCCTCGATCCGCTGCACCACCGGCCGGGTCGGCAGGAACGTCGCGTCAGCGTTCAAAAGCTCGGGCGTCAGATGGCGCAACGACGTGATGTCGTCGATGATCCAGATACCGCGGCCGTGCGTCGCGACCACCAGGTCGCTGGTACGCGGCTGCACCACCAGGTCGTGCACTGGCACGTCGGGAAAATCGCCGCCCTTGTACTGGGCCCAGTGGCTGCCGCCGTCGGGTGAAATCCACAATCCGAATTCGGTACCGGCGAACAACAAATCCGGATCGACGATATCTGGCTTGATCACATGCACGAAACCGCGGACCCCCTTGTTGTTGGCGGGCCTCACCAGCGCGGTCCATGACCGGCCGTAATCGGTGGTCTTGTAGAGGTACGGATTCTCGTCACCGAAACTGTGGCGATCGAACGCAACCCAGGCCGAGCCCGCGTCGAACGGGCTGGCCTGCACCCACGACACCCACTCCCCCTTCGGCAGGCCACGGATGTTGGCCACGACATTGGTCCAGTGCTTGCCGCCATCCCGCGTCACTTGCAGGTTGCCATCGTCGGTGCCGACCCAGATCAGGCCCGCCTGTTTCGGCGATTCGCTGATCGAGAAGATCGTGTCGTGCATTTCCGCGTAGGAGTTGTCCACGGTCACGCCGCCGGACTCCTCTTGTTTCTGCTGCTCCGGATTGTTGGTGGTGAGATCAGGCGAAATGCGCTGCCAGGTCTTGCCGTGGTCGTTCGACTTGAACAGGAACTGCGCGCCGATGTAGAGCGCATCCGGGTCGTGCGGCGACAGTGCAATCGGCGTGTTCCAGTTGTAACGAAGCTTCTCCTTGTAGCCCGCCTGCGGCTGGATCAATTGCATCTGGTGGGTGTGGCGGTTGATGCGCGCCACGAAGCCGCCCTGCGATTCGGCATAGATGTAGTTCTTGTCGGAGGGATCAGGGAACATCCAGAAGCCGTCGCCGCCGAACATGTTTTCCCAACGGCTGTTGGTAATGCCGCCCGGATACTCGGAGTCGCCGACCCAGTCGCTGTTGTCCTGCAGGCCACCGTACACGTGATACGGATCGTCGTTGTCGACACTGACGTGATAGAACTGCGAGATCGGCAGGTTGTTGGCTTTCCACCATTTGTTGCCGCCGTCGTGCGAAAACCACAAACCGCCGTCGTCGCCGACGATCACGTATTTCGGATCGGTCGGATCGATCCATACGTCATGGAAGTCGCCGTGCGCGTCGCCGCCGACTTCGCTGAATGTCTTGCCGCCGTCGGTGCTCTGGATCGGCGTGAGGTCGGGCTTGAACAAGCGATCCGGATTGGTGGGATCGACGATCAGGTTCGCGAAATAGAACGGCCGCCACACCATGTTCTGGCTGTTGTCGCGTTGCGACCAGGTCTTGCCGCCGTCATCGGAGCGGAACAGGGCGGAGTGCGGCGATTCCACGAAGGCATAGACGATCTTCGGATTCGAAGGCGCGATCGTCACCGCGATCCGGCCGTAGGGTTTTTGCGGAAAGCCCTTGTTCGCGGCAGGCGTGACCTCGGACCATGTCCTGCCGCCGTCGGCGGAACGGAACAGGCCGCTGTCGGATTTTGCGGTCGGCGATTCGCCGCCGGAACGGAACGTCCAGCCCTTGCGGCGGAAATCCCACATCGCCGCGAACAGCACACCCGGATCTTTCGGGTCCATGCTCAGGCCCGAGCAACCGGTCGAAAGATTGCCGCCCTTCAGCACCAGCGACCACGAATGTCCTCCGTCGGTGGTCCTGTACAGGCCGCGGTCCGGCGAATCGCTCCACAGCTTGCCCGGCACGCAGGCATAGACGGTATTTCCATCGCGCGGATCGATCGCGATCTTCGCGACGTGTTCGGAGTTCGGAAGGCCCATGTAGTGCCAGGTCTCGCCGCCGTCGGTGGTCTTGTACACACCGTTGCCGACCGACACCGAATTGCGCATCCACGATTCGCCAGTGCCGACCCACACCGTGTCGTGGTGATTCGGATCGATCGCGATCGCGCCGATGGATTGCACCGGCTGCTTGTCGAACACCGGCTTGAAGGTGGTGCCATTGTCGGTGGACTTCCACACGCCGCCCGAGGCCGCGCCGACATAGATCGTGACCTTCCCGTTCTTCTCGCGCACCGCTGTCACCGCGGACACGCGCCCGCTCATGGTGGCCGAACCGATGTTGCGTGCGCCCAGGCCGGAAATCGCGCCCGAGTCGTAGCGCGCCCACGGCCCGTTGTCCGCCGCGAACACCGCGTTCGCAACGAACAACCCAGCCAACGCCGGGACCATTGTCGCGGCGAGGAATCCCGTCGAACGTTTCATGGCGTGTTCCCCTGTTTCGTCGTGCTCCTGGCCGGGAACGCGAACACCGCATCCTCGACAGGCACATTGGCCTCGGCCTTGGTGATGCTGATCTGCATCCGGTTGTCGGGCGTGCTGCCCTTGGGTCCGCTGCTGACCGCGAACGGGAAATACACGCCGTTCACCTGTTCGTAATCGCCATAGTCCGTCTGCGTCACCTGCTGGACGCCGTTGATATCGCGTTGCGCGATCTCGCGGATGGGCAGGTAGGCATCGGGGTCGAGATAGATCACCAGCGTATTGCCATCCTTGAGCTTGACCTGGAGCTTGTAGGCGTTGGTGCCCTCGACGTCCTCGCGGCCGAGGTAGGTCACCCGATTGCCCTTGGCCGCGGCATCCACCAGCGCGCCGTCGAAATCCGCTTCTTCCGCAAGCGCCTTGGCCTCGTCGGCCGACATCGGGATCGGGTCGCGACGTCCACCGAATGGCTGGATGCTCCAGCCCTGATGCCCATCCCATGCCTGCACCTGGGTCAATCCCTGCAGGCTGGCTTCTTCGCGGACCTTGTCCGGCCGTTTCAGCAGCTGCGTATAGGCCAGCTTGAAGTTGCCGCCGAAGATCAACTGACCCTGCATCTTGAGCGTCTTGATCGCGGCAAGCTTGTCGGCGCCGCCACGGGCGGCAATGTTCTTAGCGACCAACTGATCCGCGGTGACGGCCCGCGCAGACAGCGCGAACCCGAGCAATGCGACAAACAATCCCCAGCGAACATGCATCACGGCACCCTCCACGTCGTCAATGCAATGGCGGGCGCGTGCGACCGTACCCGCATCCATGGCCAGCCTAGACGCCCCGCCCATGGGTTGTCGAACCTGCCGGAAGTCATGTGCCGGCGTGCCGCGGAGCGACCCGCAGAATCAGATCGTGACCTTGCCGCGCAAGACTTGCGCAAACATTACCCAGTCGCCCATCAGGCTGTACAGCGGATGACGAAAAGTCGCCGGCTTGTTCTTCTCGAACGCGAAATGCCCGACCCAGGCACACCCGTAGCCGCACACCGGTGCGCCGACAAGCCATCGTGGATTCCGCGTCGCGATGGCAACGACCACCGAAGCGATCACCAGCCATGATCCGAAAAAATGCAATCGCCGGCAGCGGCGATCACGGTGTTCGCCGAGATGGAACGGATAGAACTCGCGAAAACTCGAAAACATCTCGCCGTTCCGATCTGATAATCGCGACGCTTCGTCACGTGCGGAAAATCGTCGTCCATCGGGGCAGTCGACCAGGCAAGCCGCGATGGTAGTGCACTGTCATCGCCTGCGTGCGAGACCGGTCCATTGTCGTACGCCAAAGGTCGAATCAGTCAACGCCGTGCTGGCGCAGCGTATGGAGCATCAAATGAATAGACGGCAATTTATCATCAATGCGTCGATATTTTCCGCTGCAGCCGGCTTGCTGGCTGCAGCGGGTCTTCCGTCCCTGGCCGATACGGCTGCAAAGCCTCGACCTGGCGGAACGTTCCGTTTGACCGATGCCGAATGGCGCAAGCGGCTCACCCCGAATCAATACGCAGTGTTGCGCGAAGCCGCCACGGAACCCCCCTTCAGCAGTCCACTCGACCGCGAGTACGGTCCCGGGATCTACCACTGCGCCGGTTGTGATTTACCGTTGTACTCGTCAGTGGCCAAGTACGATTCCGGCACGGGCTGGCCAAGTTTTTTCGAACACCTCCCTGACGCCGTCGTCACCCGGCCCGACCACAGCTTCCTGATGAATCGCACCGAAGTGTTGTGCGGCCGCTGCATTGGCCATCTTGGCCATGTCTTCGACGACGGGCCGCCGCCGACCGGCTTGCGCTATTGCATGAACGGACTTGCCCTGCGGTTCGCGCCGCTGAAACGCAAGCCTGCTTGACGTGCGCAACAAAAAACCCCGCATCGCTGCGGGGTTTTTCGTGTCGCATTGGCAACGATGGCTCAGGCGGGCTGCACCTGGTCGGCCTGCAGACCCTTCGGGCCCTGGACGACGTTGAAGGTGACCTTCTGGCCTTCCTGCAGGGACTTGAAGCCGGTGCCGACGATCGCGCGGAAATGCACGAACACATCTTCACCATTTTCGCGGCTGATGAAACCGAAGCCCTTGGCATCGTTGAACCATTTCACGGTGCCGGTCTGACGCTCCGACATAACTGACTCCTTACTACTCGATTGGTTGAAAAACAGTGCACTTGCGTGCACAACTTGAAGCACTGACTAGCGAGAGTGAAGACAGCGATGCGATCGTCGAACGGTCAGCAACCGGCCCCAACAAACCGCCCCCCACGGTTTGGCTAACTCAGCGGGCGCGATCCTACAGCACTCTTGCACCAAAATGCCAGTGCATGCGCCTTTGAATGCCCCATCATTGTCCACGAGCGGGATCAATCCCGATCGACGTGGCGCCTCTGGCTTTCCTCGATGCCGATCAGCGCCGCCAGCGCGCCGCTCAGCACCAGCGCGGCAAGGCCGTATCCGATCAACCCGATCACCATTCCCAGCGCCGTCGGCACGGAAGCACCGCGTGAAACAGCGGCGGTAATCCCGTAGGCAATACCGGCCACGACCAGCAGTATGCCGATCCACGCAATTACCCGCACAGTAGCCAAGGCAAGGCCGAGATGGCGGCTTTGCAGGTTTCGATACGGCAGCCAGCGGCGTGGTTCCATGAGCAATCCTGATTGTCCCGATTCGGAGCGTCTGTTGTGAGAAGTCAGGCCAAGGATGGCCGTTCTGGTGCTTGTGGCGCCGAAACCGTTTCGAATGCGCCTGATTCGAAGGCGCCGCGATCAGGGATGATCGCAAAGCCTTTGTGAGAAGTCAGGCCAGGGATGGCCGTTCTGGTGCTTGCGGCGCCGAAACCGTTTCGAATGCGCCTGATTCGAAGACGCCGCGATCAGGATGATCGCAAAACTAAAGTCCATCGTAGTGGGTGACTGCATTGAAAAACATCCGATAGCTGCCGATGGTTTCACCGCGCCAGATCGGATTGTTGGCGAAAAGCAGCACATGGCCCTTGCCATAGCGTGCGTCGACCACCGCGGCATGCCCTGCCATGGCTTCGCCGTTCTCGAGCAACCCCGAGATCAGCAGCTTGTTCGCATCGGCCCAACGCGCAATCACGGTCGGCCGCGCGTCTTTCGGAATCATGAAGGGATTGTTGCGGGCCTGCTCGGCGTTGAGCGGCACCGCCTGCCACGGTTTCACATCGGGCAACGCGGGGGGCGCCTGATACGGGCGACCTTCCGGTACATCGGCATCATCGGGACCGCCGCGGCCGGTCGGGCGCTGGTAGTCCTTGGCGGTCACCAGGCCACGGTTGCCGATGGTCTGATCCGCGACGCTGAACGACATGCCTTCGGAACTGTAGAGCGCGAAGGAATTCTGGTAGCCGGCGGCGGCCGGACTGCTCTTGTCAACCAGATTCGCGCGCAACACGCTGCCGACCACGCGCACGTCGTCGGCCTTGGCCACCGAAACGCCTGGCGCGATACCGATATCGATCGCGAATCGCGCGGTGTCTTCCGACGTGATCAACAGCCCGCCTTCGGCCACGAAGCGCTTCAAGTTGGCCACGCCCGACTCGCCCAGACCCGGCCGTACATCCGGCGTGGAATCGATGCGGCCGAGATTGGGCGTGAGTTCGGTTTTCTGCCACGGCATCGGATTGCCGTACATCGGCAAGCCGTCGATGATCAGCTTGGTGCTGGCATAGCCGACCGGCCCGAACAGGATCACGTCGTACTTCGCGCGCAGGTCCGGATCGCGGGAAACATCCTGCGTGCTGATGTAGGTGTACGGCACGTGCAACTTGTCCAGCGCCATCCGCCACCAGCCTTCGGTTTGCGTGGAAAGCCAGGTGTGCATCAATGCGACGCGCGGTACGCGACCATTGACGCCAAGGGACGCCAGCGAAAACGCGGGCTTGTCGAAATCACCCTGCACTTCCGTCATCGGCACCTTCAACACCGAGGTATCGACCACGCGCGCGACGTCCACGCCGAATAGGTCGCCGAACGACCAGCCGGTGTCGTCGTAGGGATGTTTCTGCGGATCGTCGGGCGACCAGTACTGGCGATCCAGCAGCGTGTCCGCGATGCGCGAATACGGCTGGTCCATGCGGATGATCCAGCTTCCCGCCGGGAAGGTGCGTTTGACCGTCGCGACTTTCGGCGGCTCGATCGACGCGGACTTCTCGCCTTTGGGCTTGTCGCCGTCGGTACCTTCCGTATCGTCCGCCACCTCGACGGTGAACGGCGCACTCGCGCGGTTGATCCCGACATGTTGGCGGTGCAGCGCCCGCAACAAGTGCATCTGCGCGCCCCCGTCCTTTTCATTGGCGGTGAGCACGTAGGCGGCGGGCCCGGCGAGCTGCGGTTTCTCGATCGAGCGTTTCGCCTTCTGCCAGAAGTTGTCGAGGAATTTCTGGCCATTCTCCGAAAAGTAATACAGCGCCGTCAGCAAACCGGATTGTTGGTAGTTGTTGTTGTCGCGCTGCGACCACAGCACCCTCGGCAGCGGCGGGTTCGGCTTGTACCAGGTGCGCGCGTAATCGTCCGGATCGAGGATGCGCTCCTCGGTGTCGGCGCCGCCATTGCCGAAGGTTTCGTACAGGCGGCTGATGCCGTTGTGCATCGCCGCGATGAACATCAAATAGCCGGGACTCCAGGTATCGAAGCTGCCGTGGGTGAACACGCCCGGCAGTCCCAATTTCGTCAACTGCTCGACGTTGTTCCAGCCGATCTGCTGCCATTCGCTGGTGAGGATCGGATCGATCCACGCGTTGTACGGCCCATCGCCCACCGTATTGTCGTACAGGAACGGTACCGATTCGTGCAGGTCGTGCAGCACCTGTGCGTGCCAGTCGACATATGTGTCCAACACATTCTTCGTGAGGTCCAGCGTCACGCCCATCGCGTCGCGATTGTTGTCGTGCGCGACATAGTGGCCCCAGTAGATCAGGTGCGGATAGTTCTCGCCGAGATGCGCGCGGTGCCACTTGTACAGGTCGACCATCCGGTCACGGCCGTCCACTTCGACCACCGGCGTAATCAGGGTGATCATGTGCGAACGGATATATTGAATATAGGGCGCGTTATCCACGGCCAATCGGTAGCCCAGTTCCATCAATGCGGTCGGCGCGCCGGTTTCGGTGGAATGGATGGTGCCGGTGATGTAGTAGACGGGCACCGTCTGCTTGATGACCGCGGCCGCTTTCGCATCATCCCTGTCGAGTTTGCGCGGATCGGCCAGTTGCGCGAGGCGCGCCTTGTTGGCGTCCAGGTCTTTCATCAATGATTCGTCGGCGATTGCGACCGCGATCATCTCGCGGCCTTCCTCGGTCTTGCCGATCGTGAACACGCGAACGCGCGGCGTGGCCTTGGCCAGCATGCGAAAATAACGGTACACGTCTTCCGCGTACGGAAGCATGTTGGGAGCGCCGGCGACGTCACCCAGCACGGCTTCGGGCGTCGGCACCGTTTGCGACGCAGGAAGGTAATCCGTCAGCGGCGTGTTGAAGTCGGCCTGGGTGGTGTACTTGACGATCTTCGCGGTGTAAGCCTGGTCCACCGGCTGACCAGGGTCACGGGCGTACGGATTGTCGACGGCGGCAAATGCCGTACCGCATACCGCCAACATCAGCCACGCCAACCCCAAACGTGTGCAACGCATGTTTCCACTCCCGCCTCGATTCAATTTCCAAGCGTAGCCAAATTCAATGCGCAGCGGGGGTGTCGAAAGGCATGGCGGGACGCAGCAGCGACAATCGTCTCACTCGCAGCCCAGCCACTGAACGCTGAACTGGCGATGCGGATCAGTCCAGACCTCCGCAACCCGCAAGCCCGCGCGAGCCGCGAACCGGGCAAACCCTTCCAGCGTATATTTGCAACTGTATTCGACCAGCATCGCCTCGTTTTCGGCGAAATGAAAGGTTCGGCCGTCGATGTGCGCATCCTGTTCGCGCCCGCTGACGATGTGGGTTTCGATCCGTTCCGCCAGGGGATGCCATCGGGCACGGTGCCGAAAAGCGCCCAAGTCGAAATCCGCGCCCAGCTCACGGTTCATCCGCACCAGCAGATTGAGCGTGAACTCGGCCGTGACGCCGGCTGCATCGTTGTAGGCGGCTTCAAGGGTCGTCTTGTCCTTGACCAGATCGATCCCGATCAGCACGCCGCCATCCAGCACGCCACCGCCCTGCCCGGCCTCGTTGCGCATCTGCCGCAGCAGGCGCAGCGCGTCATCCGGTGCGAAATTGCCGAGCGTCGAACCCGGGAAATACACGATCGTCTGCCTCGGTGCGCGCGCCGCACGCGGCAACTTGATCGGCCGCGTGAAGTCGGCGCATACCGGCAGCATCTCTATGCGCGGGAACTCGCGTTCGAGTTGACCGACGCTTTCCGCCAATGCATTGCGCGAAATCTCCACCGGTACATAGGCCACCGGCGATTCGAGGTTTCGCAGCAGCAAGCGCGTCTTCAGACCGCTGCCGCTGCCGTATTCGACCAGGCGAACATCCGGGCCCAACGTCGCGGCGATCGCACCGACATGGTCGCGCATGATCGCGAGTTCGGTGCGCGTAGGGTAGTACTCGGGCTGTTCGCAAATGCGTTCGAACAGTTGCGAGCCGCGCGCATCATAGAAGTATTTCGACGACAACCGTTTCGGTGATTTTGAAAGTCCGGACAGCGCATCCGCCAAAAGACCGCCGTCGGGTTGACGGTCGACGAGTTGGTAGGCGCGCGCCACCCGCGGATTCGGTTTCATGCATCCCTCGCCAATCGGATGCCGGTGAACTGCCAGCGCGCCGCCGGATGGAAGAAATTGCGGTAGCTCGCACGCACGTGTCCAACAGGCGTCGCGCACGAACCGCCGCGCAACACCCATTGCCCGCACATGAACTTGCCGTTGTATTCGCCAAGCGCCCCACCGGCCGGCCGGTAGCCCGGATAGCCCACGTACGGACTGGCTGTCCACTCCCAAACATCCCCGAACATCTGTAGCGCATCCGCACGGCCGCCCTGCGCCGGCAAGGGGCGCAACATCCCGGCATCGACGAAATTGCCTTCGACCGGAAGTTCCTGCGCCATGGCTTCCCATTCCGCTTCGGTCGGCAGGCGCGCGCCCGCCCAGCGCGCGAATGCATCGGCTTCGAAAAAGCTGACATGGCACACCGGCGCGGCGGGTTCGATCGGGCGGCGGCCACCAAGCGTGAAACAGGTTTCCAACGCATCGTCCCAGTACAGCGGGTGCAACCAGTTCTCGCGGCGTACGGTGTCCCAGCCTTCCGACAGCCACAACGCGGGACTGCGGTAGCCACCTGCGTCGATGAATTCGCGGAACTCGGCGTTGGTCACGCAGCGGTTGCCGACCGCATGCGGGTGCAACAACTCGCGATGACGCGGCGATTCGTTGTCGTAGGCGAAGCCTTCGCCGGCATGGCCGATCTCGACGATGCCGTGGCACCCGGCGACAAAGCGCAGCGGTACGGGTTCGGACTTTGGCGTCGGCGGCACCTCGCGGAATACCGGCTGCAACGGATTCAACGAGAACAGGTGCTGGATGTCGGTCAGCAGCAGTTCCTGGTGCTGCTGTTCGTGGTTCAGCCCCAGCGCGACCCGTTCCATCACCTCATGCTCGTCGCCGCAGTCGACCAACAGCGCGCACATCGCATCGTCGACTTGGGCGCGGTAATCCGCAACCTCCTGCAACGTCGGCCGTGTCAACAGCCCCCGCTGCGGACGCGCATGCATCGGCCCGACGGTCTGGTAATAGGAATTGAACAGGAAATTCCAGCCCTCACGAAAGCGCCGATAGCCGGGCACGAATCGGGCGAGAAGGAATTCCTCGAAGAACCACGTGGTGTGCGCGAGGTGCCATTTCGCGGGACTGGCATCGGGCATGGACTGCCCGACCGTGTCTTCGGGCGCCAGCGTGGCGCACAGGGCGAGCGTCGCATCACGCACTCGCCGATAATTCGAACCGGCATCCTTTGGCTCGTGGCGATAGCCACTCGGGTTGGGCTGTGCGGACATGCGCGGATCACCTCGATACGGCGCGGCGTCAGCTACCCTACCTGCCGAAGTCTTAATTGAAACAGTCCGCCCGTTCAGTCAATGTGATGACCAACCGGACGCAACACAGAGCCGAAAATGAAATCCCCCATTTCCATCGAAGATCGTGATCTCGCGCCGCAAACACTGGAATGCGCGTCGGCACTGCCGGCGCACTTCTATGTAGGCGCCGAAAGCCTCGAGCGCGACCGGCGCGCGGTGTTCGCGCACGGCTGGCAATGGCTGGCGCGTGCCGACCAGCTCGGCCAATCCGGCGACCATGTCATCGCGGAAATTGCCGGCGTGCCGCTGCTGTTGGCGCGCGGCGACGACGGAGTGCTCCGGGCACTGCACAACGTGTGCCGCCATCGCGCGGGCCCACTCGCAACCTGTAATGGCCGCGGTGCCAAACGCCTGCGCTGCCACTACCACGGCTGGACTTACGCGCTGGACGGCCGTTTGCTCAATGCCACCGAAATGGACGATGCCTGCGGTTTCGACGTGGCGTCGGTGCAGTTGCCCCAAGCCCACGTCGTCGAATGGCGCGGACTGGTGTTTGCGGCACTCGATCCCGCCGTGCCGTTCGCGGAATTGATGGATGAAATCGACACCCGACTGGGCGAGCGGCCGCTCGACGCTTACGTCTTCCATCGCCATTACGACTACGACATCGCCTGCGACTGGAAGGCCTACATCGACAATTACCTCGAGGGTTACCATGTGCCGCACATCCATCCGGAATTGAACCGGATGCTGGACTACCGCGATTACGTGGTCGAAACCGCGCGGTGGCATTCTTTGCAGCACAGCCCGCTCACGAGTGACGCAGCTTTGTATGGCGACGGCGAGGCGCTGTACTGGTTCGTGTGGCCCAACACGCTGCTCAACGTGCTGCCCGACCGGATGCAGACCAATCGGGTGATCCCACTGGCGCCGGGACGCTGCCGCGTCACGTTCGACTATTTCTATCCGCACGGAACGGCAGACATCGAGTCACGCCACGCCAGCGACCACGCCTTCAGCCATCTGGTCCAACGCCAGGACATCGACATGTGCGAGATTGTGCAACGCGGCCTCGAATCCGGGTCGTATCACGCGGGACGCCTGAATCCGAAGCGCGAGAACGGCGTGCACCATTTTCACGAGTTGCTGCGCGAGGCGTACCGCGCCGCACGTTGAACGCGGCGCGGCGAGGCTTTCACAGCACCGGCGAATCGTCATGCAACATTTCGCGGCGTACGATCGCGATCGGCGCGAAGCCGTGCTGCATGAAATCGTCGTGGAATTTTTCGAGGTTGAAGTTCGCGCCTTCCTTCTTCTCGACATCAGCGCGCAGCTTCAGGATCTCCAGCTTGCCTAGCGTGTAATACAAATACGTCGGGTCGGACGTGCCGCGCTTGGTTTCCACCTCACCCACCGCCGGTGATTGATAGCCTTCCTTGACGAAGAAGTCCTTCGCCTGGTCCAACGTCATCTGCCCGGTGTGCAACTTGATGCCGACGATGAAGCGCGCGTTGCGCAGCAGCGCGTCCTGCAACTGGCCGAGCTTCAGCAGCAACTGCTGGCGGCGGTTTTTCGGGAACTCGTATTGCGCCAAGCCTTCGTCCAGCATCATCTGTTCGCAGTAGTGCGCCCATCCCTCCGCGTTGGTCGCGGAGCCGAGCAACTTGCGCACGCGATCGTTCACCTTGTGCATCCACAGGAACTGGATGTAATGGCCCGGATACGCCTCGTGCGTCGCGATGCTGGTGATCACGGGGTAGCTGAACTGCGCCATGAACTCGTCGGTACGTTGTTTCGGCCAATTCTTTTCCGGCAGCGTGACGTTGAAGTACGCCGTCGTCGCCCTCGTTTCGTAGGGTCCTGGCGTATCCATCGACGCGAAGGTGGTCGCGCGCATGAACGGCGGCGTCTCCTCCACGGTCGGGCGCACCGTGGACGGAATCGTGATGATGTGGTGGCTGTCGATGAAACCGATCAGCGTGCCGAACGTCGAACGGAAGGTGCCCAGCAGTTTGTCAGGCTGCGGATGATCGGCGGCGAGTTCCGCCAGCACCTCGCGTGGCGTCTTGTTCGGGTCGAGTTCCTTCGCCACCTTGGCGAACTCGGCCTGGTTGGCCTTCATGTTCGCTTCGTCGAGCGCCATCAGCTTGTCCAGCGGCAAGTCGACCATTTCGTCGTATTTCAGTTTCTCGCGAAAGGCCTTGGCGCCGATCCGGAAATCGCCGCGGGAATTCGACAGCACGTCCTTTTTCAACCATGCCTGGTAATCGCCCAGCGCCTTGATCACGGCATCGTTCGATACCGCGAATTCCTTTTTCAATGCGACGTCACTGACATCGGTGAAAGCCGACGGCACGTCGTGCCGGAAGAACTCGATCAATCCCGGCAACTGTTCCAGTGCGATCTCGGTGTAGATCTTGGGCGGATTGTTGAGATTCGCGCGTGCGGCCAGCAGCGCGGCCGGCATCTGCCGCTCGCGCGAGATCAGGTCGCGCAGGCGCGTTTCGGACGAGGCGAACTTGCGTTCTATCAGCGTGAACGCGCTGGACGTGATGCCGCTCGAATAGAAATCCGGATTCTTTTCCCACGGACGAATGGATTGCAGCGTCAACAATGAGCTGCGGATGTTGTTCAGCACCAGATCGCGGTCCCCGCGGACGAACAAGCTGAGCGAATCAGGATCGATCGCCGCGACGCGCTGCTCCCAGCCCTTCAGCGCCTTTGCTTCGGCTTCGATGCCGGCGATCGAATAGTCCTCGAGCTTGCCGTCGTACTTGTGGACGCCATAGCTGGTCGCCGCCGAGGGATTGGTCGGCAGGTAAAAGGCGTCGAAGTATTGATCGGCCAGCTCCGCGAATGCCTGATCCGCCGCAACCGTCGCCCCGGGTACCGCCGCACCCGCCAGCAAGGGCGTGAACAACAAGGCCCACGCCGCGACACGCCACCATCTGCTCAACCCACGCACCATGACACCCTCCTCGTCGATCAAGACGTTGATAGCCGGGCCGTCCCCCGAAGGCCGTCAGGCTAGCAAGCCCCGCATCGTGTTCCCCGTGCCAAAGGTTGGCCGAGTCGATTTCCCCGCGGAAAACGGAAAAGGCCCGGTTGCGAACAACCGGGCCTTTTCGGGTGCATCGGGAAACGCGAAGGTCAGTGACCGTGGCGCGAGTAGTAATGCCCCTGACCGCCGCCATGACCACCGTAGCTGCGGTCGCCGTGGTAGCCATGCGAACCACCGCCATAGCCGCCACGACCGTAGTACCCGCGGGAACCATTGGGGTACCCACCGCGACTGGAATAGACCACGCCGACGTTCACGCTGCTGCCGTAGCCGTAGCCCGGATAGCCGTAGTAGCCGGAACTGCCATACGAATACGCGGGATAGCTCGGGTAGCTCTGATAGTACCCCTGGGGCGGATAGCTTTGCGCCGGGTAATAGCCGCTGTCGTAGTAGGCGTGGTCGTGCTGGCTGGCACTCGCGATCACGCCACCGATCACGGCACCAACGACCAGCGCGCCCAGCACCTTGCCGGAATCGTTCCGGTGGCCGCGATAGTAGTCATGCGCCATCGCCGCGGGCGTGGCCAGCACGCCGGCCGCCGTCAGCGCGCAGGCGAGCATCAGTTTGTTGCGGATCGAAACGGTTTTCCTTTTCATGGCTGACTCCCCGTTGGAAGGTGGCGCCAGTATCCCATATCCAGCTAAATCTATACTGAAGAGTTTTGTTATAGAAACGCTAAGCGTTCAGCCAGTTACAGGGCATTGCTCCCCATTTTTCACGCACCCTTGGAAGCCGCCGCGTCGCCGCCGCGGTCCTTGCGCTTGCGCGATTCCAGCAACGCCTTGAGATTTGCCACCGCTTGTTCGTGACTAATCGCCTTGGGCTTGGGCGCGCGCGGCTTCGGTGGTTTGCGGGTGGGAGTATGTGCAGCCGGAGCGGGCTGGCGCGGCAACTCGACCGGGCCGCCCAGCAGCCATTCGTCACCGAAGTGCGAACGGGGGATATACGACGGCGGGCGCCGCTTGGCGGCGCTGGCGCGCGCGGCTGCCACGGCTTTGGCGGCGGTTTTTACCGACGCCGGCCGGGGTGTCGGCTTCGCGGGCGCTACAGGTCTGGCGGGCGCAGCAGGCTTGCCGGCGGGGCGCGATACGCCCTTCGTTGCAGGACGGGACTTTTTCACCGCGGCGCGGGCTGGCTTGGCGGCGTTGCGGGCGGCAGCCGCCTTTTTCACCTTCTGGGCGGGCTTGCGGGCGGTCTTGCCGGCCGGCTTGTGATTCCGTTTTGTCACCATTGCAGCTTTCCTCGTGTTGTCGCAATGCACACCCGTTGCACGGGTAGTCCGCGGGTGTGCTGAATCAATCAAGACGGAGCCCCTGTTGCCGAACTGGCGTTTGCTACAAGCTGCGTCCGTCCACTTGCTGGATTTTCAGACCGGCCGGTTCCACACCCTGGAGACAGCGGGCGTTCACCGCCGCCATCGGGTGGCCATCGTGTTCTCCATCCGCAAATGGCGCAACGCCGCAGACGGGACAGAAATGATGTGCGATCTTGTGTTTGTTGAACCGGTACGTGCTCATGTCCGCCTCCGGCGTGGTCAACCGCAACTGTTCGCGCGGCACGAACCACATCAGGTAGCCCTTGGGCCGGCAATGCGAACAATTGCACTCCATCACGGTATCGAACTCGCCATCCGCTTCGAAGGCGATCCGGCCGCAATGGCATCCACCACGCCAAGTCGTCATACGTCCAACCCCAGCGTTAGTCGGGCAATTATCGCATGAACCGGGCTCTCCCGCACGTGTATCCTGTTGATCCCCTTCCCTAAGGCGTCTTGATGCGCAGTTTCGACGACGAAAGTGGCGGCCACTGGCAGGCCGCGCTGCTGGAGGCTTCATTCGGCAACGTATTGATCATTTTCAGCCGCATCGGCGGCGAAGGTGTGCTGCACAAAACGCTGGATACTGCCAATTACCGCGAGGCCCAACAATGGCTCGCCGGCTCGGACGATGCGACACTGCGCGCTTCGCTGGCCGAAGCCGAACCTTGGGGATAAGCCACAGGCCGGATGCGGGGCTCAGCATCGCCTGCGGCGGTCATGAAACAAAAACGCCGGGCGGAATACTCCGCCCGGCGTCGCAACTACACGGCGTTGATTACAGCGCCTGGACTTGTTCGGCCTGCAGGCCCTTCTGGCCCTTGGTCACCACGAAGCTGACCTTCTGGCCTTCCTGCAGCGACTTGAAACCGCTGCCTTCGATCGCGCGAAAATGCACGAACACGTCCTCGCCACCTTCCTGGCTGATGAAGCCGAAGCCCTTGGCGTCATTGAACCATTT
>DATFGT010000074.1:0-12907 GCA_035249175.1 Rhodanobacteraceae bacterium | reverse complement strand
CACGTGCCACCGGGGATGGGGCAAACGATGTGACAGTCGACCCCATCCCTCTTCAGGCCGCCCGCCCGAAGGATGATGAGAAAACCGAGGCGTCGCTTTCATCTCTCGCCAGACCCTTGCTGACGAGGGCACGCAGCGAGTGGAGGCGCGCCAGTTCGAAGCCGCCGAGCGCACGCGGGCCGGCGTGTTCTTGCTGGCGCTCGGCGACTCGAAGGCGGTGCGCAATACGAAGCGCTGGTGGCAGGCCCCGAGGGCGTCATTCGCCGCATGCTGGACTTCTGCGGATAGCCCTTCGACCCCGCGTGTCTCGTACCCCACAAGACCGCGCGCGCCGTGCTGACGCCCAGCGCCTCGCAAGTGCGGCAGCCCCTTGCACAGCGGCAGCGAACGCAACGCGTATGGCGCGCGATCGGCGATCTCCAAACAGGTTTCGGAAGCCGTCCCGAATAACAAAACCATAACCCACGGCTATGTCGGGTGATTGTCTTTTCATTGGTGGTTTTCGCTGGCCGATGAGTATGCTCGGGAGCGAACTGCGAGCGATGTCCAACAACGGCTTTGACCGTCGCGCCCGCCGTGATGCTGCCGATCGACCGCTCGGCCGCGTCATTGGGCGTGACGGGGGGAAGCAAAGCCGGGGCAGCACAAGCTCACTGTGCCTGCATTCCAACCCAGGAGGGAGCATCATGAACAGCAAGTCTTTGCGTGTGCCGCGTTGCACCAATGTTTTCCAGCGCAAGGCGCTGGCACTGGCGATCGGCGGAACGATCGCACTCGCCTTCAGCGGTGGCGCGTTCGCGCAAGCGACCAACGGCACCATCTACGGAACGGTTCCGGTGGCTGCCGGCGAAACCGTACATATCACCAGCAGCTCGTCGGGCTTCAATCGCACCATCACGGTGGGCGCGTCCGGGAAGTACTCGCTCATTGTCCCGATCGGCACCTATACCGTATCGCTGATGCAGAACGGCCAGGTCATCCAGAGCCAAAGCGATGTCAGTCCGGTGGCGGCGGGTTCGGTGGAAGTGGACTTCGCCAGCAGTGCCGCGGTTACGTCGAGCGGGGCGCTCAGCACCATCAATGTTACAGCCAACGTGATTCCGGTGATCGACGTGACCACCACCAACCAGGTCACCACGATCACGCAAAAGCAGTTGCAGCAGTTGCCTTTGGGACGTACGGCTGAAGACATCGCCATGCTGGCGCCGGGCGTGCAACCTGGTTCGGCAGTCCTGGTTGGCGGACCGCTGGGCACTCCCGCGGTGACTTTCGGCGGCGCTTCGACTGCGGAAAACCAGTATTACATCGATGGCATGCTCACCAGCGCCGTGCTCGACAATCAGGGCGGCATCGGTTTGCCGTACAACTCGATCGAGCAGCAACAGACTTTCATCTCGGGCTATGGCGCCAAGTACGGCCGCTCCATCGGCGGCGTGATCAACCAGCTCGGTAGAACCGGATCGAACGAATGGCACTTCGGGTTCCGCGCGCAGTGGTCACCAGCAAGCTGGGCCAGTGATCCCAAGAACACCTATTACGCCAACCCGCTCGTCACGCGGGCCGGCCACCATGCGGGGGATCTGTACTCCTACAACCAGGACAACCACGGGATGAATACGGTCTATGACGCGTATGTCAGTGGCCCGATCATCAAGGACAAGCTGTTCTTCTTCCTGAGCGCCGAGGAGAATGATTCGAAGTACGCGAGCGTCAACTGCAAGTATTGCCTGAATACGGAATTTTTCGACCAGACCCACAAACCGAAGATCTACACAAAGATCAACTGGAACATCAACGACAGCAATTTCATCACCTTGACCGCACTCCAGAGCTCGCTCAAGACATGGGATTGGACCCACCATTACGATTACGACACACACACCGCGGGGGACTTTTACTACAAGGGCCAGACCGGAAAGAACGTCTACAGGATGGGCGTGCTCAACTACACCTCCTACCTCACCGACAACCTGACCCTGCATGCGATGTACGGCAAATCGCACGAGCAATACGGCAGTTTTCAGCCGGGCTATCCCGGTTACGACCCCGACATGGTGTTCGTGGGCGGCATCTCCAATGAAAATCCGGCGTACACGCCGAACGGCCCCATTGGCAACACCCAGAACGCCCTGACGGTGACGCCGGACAACCACCGTGTCGACCTCACCGATTACCGCCTGGACCTGGATTACAGGTGGCGCAACCATGACTTCCAGGTGGGCATCGACAACGACGTCCAGAGGGACCTCAACGACGGCGTGGCGGGCACCGGCCCGGGTTACGGCTGGAGCTATGGACTGGTCGGGCCAGCCGACCTCGACAAGCCGCTTATCGGCACCGATCCGAATTCGATACCGTACGTGGGGCCGGTGACTTCCAATCCGGCGGGCGCCGATGGCTACTACGTGACGAAGCTCACCCAGGCTTACAGCCCGTCCACACGGGTCGTCGAACGCGCGCAATACATCCAGGACCGGTGGCAGATCACGCCGAATTTCCTGTTGACCCTGGGCCTGCGCAACGACCAGTTCGTCAACTACGACGCCGCAGGCCTGCCCTACATCAGGCTGACCAGCCCCAACTGGTCGCCGCGCATCGGTTTCAGCTGGGATGTGCACGGCGATTCCACCATGAAGGTGTTCGGCAACGCCGGGCGTTATTACCTGACGCTGCCGGTAGGCGTCGGCACCACCGTTGCCACTCCCATAGTCAACATCACCGAATACGGAACCTACACCGGCATCGACCCGGCCACCGGCGCGCCGCAAGGATTCCAGCCGCTGCCGCAGAATCCGGCGACGGGCGTATCGTGCTGCAACCAGTACGGCTATCCGCGGAACTCCTTGACCGTGGCTTCCCAGAACATCAAGGCCCCGTACTCCGACAACTTCGTCTTGGGCATGCAGCAACTGTTGCACTTCTGGGATACGAGCTGGGTATTCGAGGCCACCGGCACCTACGAAAAGCTGGGTGAAATGATCGGCGGCACCGATGACGCCGCCTCGATGTGCGCGGAAGGCGTACGCGAGGGCTACACGTGGATGACGCCGGATACCTGCAGCCAGTGGGTCCAGAGCCCGGTCATGGTCAATCCAGGCGTGGACCAGAAGATTTACGTGGGGGCTCCGGACGGAACGTTGCGCCTGATCAACTGGACCGCGGAGGATCAAACCTTCGAGATGGGACCCAAGCGCAACTATTACGCGCTGGACCTGTCGCTCACCCATGTGTGGGACGGCAAGTGGTTCGGGAAGATCGACTACGTGTTCTCGAGGCTGTATGGCAACGATGCCGGCCCGGTAGGACCGATGTATGAGTCCAGCGGGACTGTGGCGTACCTCACCGCGGTGTGGGCGTACCCCCGGATCATGGACAACTCGAACGGCGTCCTGGGCACCGACCGCAAACACTCGCTCAAGATCTACGGCGCCTATGCGATCACCCCGGACTGGACGGTCGGCGCCAATCTGTGGATCGCCTCCGGTACGCCGCGGATGTGCCGCGGCGCCTACGGACCGGATCAGGTGAGCCTGCACACCTCAAGCCAGTACCACTGGTGCGGGGGCGTGCCCATCGCGCCGGGTTCGGGGGTTCCGCCATACGGGGCCAAGCGCACGCCCTGGATCCACAACGTCAACCTCAACGTGGATTACAAGCCCGCGTGGGCCGAGCACAAGCTCGACTTCAAGTTCCAGATATTCAATGTGTTCAACAAGCAGACGCCCACGTTCTACGGCAACTATTTCGTCAGGACAGGCAGCCCCGGCACGAGCTACAACATGATCGAGGCCCGGATGCCGCCGCGCTCCGAACAGATTTCGGTTGCCTACAATTGGTGATGTCAACGAAGCGGGCGCGCACCGGGTTTGCTGGGGCAACCTGTGCGCGCCCGACGTAAGCTGTCGTGCCTTCGGCATTGACTTTGCGATGATGTGAACTCCGGAACAGAAGCGGGCTCGACCGTGACCTTGGCGGGAACGTCGCTTTCACCCGTCGCCACGCGATTGCTGGCCAGGGCGCGGCGCGAATGGGAGGCGAGCCAGTTCGATGCTGCCGAGCGGTCGCTGGGCAGCGTACTGTCATTGGCGCCCGGCCAACCGAAGGCGGTGCGGATGCTGGGAATGGTCGCGCGCAGCCGCAGCGATTACGCCAAGGCCGTCGATTGCTTCCGCGCCGTTCTGCCGATGTGGCCGGATGATTTTTTCCTGCGTACCGAACTCGGCCTCTCGCTGCTCTCGCTTGGCGAGGCCGGGGAAGCCACGGGGCACTTTCGGCGTGCCTGCGAACTGGCGCCCGACTCGGAATCGGCGTGGTTCAATCTTGGCGAAGCGCTGTGGCAACAGGCGCGCGGAGATGAGTCAGTCGCGGCATTGCAACGGGCGCTTGCACTCGAGCCTGGGCACATCCAGGCGCGGATTTCGCTGGCGCGGGCGTACGCCGGCCTGGGGCGGACCGGGGCTGCGGTGGCGGAATTCCGCGAGGTGGTGCAGCGCGATCCCGACAGCGCCGACGGTTGGTACGGGCTGTCGCTGAATACGGTTTTCGACGCTGCCGATACCGCACACCTGCAGCAGGTTTGCGCACGCGGCGACTTGCCCGCCCGCACGCACTATCTGTTCGGGTTCGCACTGGCGAAGGCATTGGAAGACCAAGGTGACCATGCACGCGCGTTCGAGGTTCTGGGGGAGGCAAACGCGTCGCAACGCGCGAGCTTGCGGGTGCAATGGAATGCCGCCGAAGAACACAGGCTCATCGACGCGATCCAGGATGCGTTTGCGCAGCCCGTCTCGCCATCACCGGATCCGACGGCCGGCGAGGAAGCCATCCTGGTCACCGGCATGCCGCGATCCGGATCGACCTTGGTCGAGCAGATCCTGGCTTCGCACCCGGATGTTGAAGGCGCCAACGAAATCAGCGACATGCTGCAACTTATTCAGGTGGAATCCCGGCGCCGTGGTACGGCATTCCCGCTGTGGACATCCGGTGCCACCGCGCAAGATTGGCAGCGGCTCGGCCAGGAATATCTGGCGCGAACCGAGCGCTGGCGCGCGGCCAAACCGCGTTTCACCGACAAGAATCTGCTGGGCTGGCACTACGTGGGTGCGGCGCTGGCGATGTTGCCGGCGGCTCGTGTGATCATCGTCCGGCGCGATCCCGTGGAAACTTGCCTGGCGTGCTACCGCCACTGCTTCACCGACGTGGCCAGCTTCGCCTGCGACCTCGACGATCTGGCGGATTACTGCGCCGGCTTCCTGCGCCTGGCGCGTTTCTGGCGAGAGCGATATCCGGCGCACGTGTTCGATCTGCAGTACGAGGCACTGGTAGCTGATCCGGAAGGCGTCATCCGCCGCGTGCTGGATTTCTGTGGATTGCGATTCGACCCTGCCTGTCTCGAACCCCACAAAACATCGCGTGCCGTGCTGACGCCCAGCGCCTCGCAAGTACGGCAGCCCCTGCATCGCGGCGCCGCACGCAGTGCCCGTTATGGCAACAAGCTGGATCGCTTGCGGCGGCGCTTGCAAGACGCCGGCGTGGAGGCGGGATGAGCGGCGCTGCAACCCGCAAACGTATGCCAAGGCGGACGCCAAGCGACACTTGAAACAGTAGTGGTTTCCGTTCGTCGTGAGCGTAGGACCCATCTTGATGGGGCCGAAGTCGAAGGACGATGGCGTTTCGACTCCGTTCGCTTTGCTCATTACGCTCAACGCGAACGGTTCGTTTCCCAATCGAGGCATTCACTGCCGGATGTGTTGACTTCGACTCATCTCGGCGCCAAGGCCTCCCGCACCCGGCCATCCGCTGCATCGAGCCTGCGTTCGGCTTCATCCGCATCGCAGCCACCGAGCAGCATCACGACCGCCGGCTTCACCCGACCTTCGGTCGCCGCAAGCGCCTCGGTACTGGCAGCCGAATCCGCGCCGGTGATCTGCTGGACCATCCGCAACGCGCGCCTGCGAAGCTTCGCGTTGGTCGCGCGGACGTCGACCATGTACGGCCCATACGTTTTGCCGAGCCGTACCATCACCGCGGTCGACAAGGTGCTGAGCGCGATTTTTTGCGCGGTGCCCGCGCAAAGCCGGGTGGAGCCGGCGATCACTTCCGGCCCCGTCAACAGTTCGATGGCGGTGTCGGCGACATCGACCAGCGCGCTGCGCGCATTGTTGACGATCGCGATGGTATGGCTTCCCACCTTGCGCGCATAACGCAGCGCGCCGACCACGTACGGCGTGCGCCCCGACGCGGTGATGCCGACCACGGCATCATTCGGCTTGAGATTCCTCGCCCGCAAGTCGGCGGCGCCCCCTTCGTCATCGTCTTCCGCGCCTTCGACCGCCTCCTGCACCGCGGCCGGACCACCAGCAATCAGCGCGACCACCATTTCTGGAGAAGTGTTGAAGGTCGGCGGACATTCCGACGCATCGAGAATGGCCAGCCGGCCCGAGGTGCCGGCACCGACATAGAACAGCCGGCCGCCCTGCTTCAAGCGTGCGGCGATGGCGTCCGCGGCGGCGGTGATTGCCGGAACCGCCGCCATCACGGCGCTCTGCGCGGCACTCTGCCCTTCCACCAGCGTGCGCACCAGTTCATCGGTCGGGCGACGATCGAGGTCATCCAGCTCCGGACGAATGGATTCGGTCGCCAGGACATCCAGGGCGGATGCTTGCGGCGCAGGCGTGCGCATTGAAGGATTCACCGATCTTCTCCTCTCGCTCGCACGACCCACCGTTCATGGATTCCGTTGTCGACACGCGCCAGGAGACGGGCGCCATCGATCGATGTGCCCTTTGCTGGCTGAAGTTGCAAGTTGGCGCCGCTTCCTTCGAGAGCTGCGCGCAACGGATCAAGCAGCACCGGCCCCAAGTTCACCAGCCCACCGATGATAACCGCCGTCACCGGCCCGGGCGCCTTCAGTGCCTGGGCGGCCGCAATCATCGAACGGGCCAGCGCCGCGGCGCCCGCGCTCACCAGTTGCGCAGCAACCGGATCGCCATTGCGCGCCGCATCGGCAACGGCCGGCGCAAAGGTCGCCAGGCGGCGTGCGGGGTTGGCATCGGAACCGAGCTTCGTCGCGAGTTCGCCGATCGAGCCGAACTGCTTTGCCGCGGCTTCCGCCAGCATCGTCGCGGGACCGCGGCCGTCACTGGCTCGCGCTGCGGCCTGCAGGCCGCAGCGGCCAAGCCACGCACCGCTACCTTCGTCACCGATCCACGGACCCCAGCCATCCACCCGGCGAAACTGGCCGTCGGCACCGATCGCGATGGTCACTGCACCGGTTCCCGCGGCCAATACGACTCCGGGTTTGCCGCCGAGTGCACCGGCGTGCGAAGTGATGGCGTCGCTCATCACCGCGACCATCCGAGCCGGCAGTGAACGGGCAAGCTGCTCCGCCAATCGACGCGCCAACGCAGGCGCTTCCATGGCACTGGGCGCGCCTACGCCAACGGTGTCGATGCAACCCACACCCCGTGACTTCAGCAGTGGCTTGACGATCGCGAGAATGGCCGCCTCGGCAACATCGGGTCCGTTCACGGCGCCCAAGCCGAGACTGCCGTCACCCGCCGCGATGGCCTCGGGCTCCGGCGCATCGCCGTTCCACAGCGCGGCACGGCAGCCGGTTCTGCCAACGTCCACCCCCAATACGATGGGCGCCGAGGCTTGTTCCCGAACCACTGAATCGTGATGAGGCCTGCCCACTCGAAGTAATGATCCAGTTGATCAGCTTGCAGGAGACAAGGACGCGGGCGAGGCAGTGGCCGGCTCTGGATCAGCGCCGACAGAAGGGTGCCGGTCGTCGTCGGAGATGCTGCGGATCGACGCGCCCAATTGCGTCAGCTTGCGCTCGATGTCTTCGTAGCCGCGGTAGATGTGGTAGATGCGGCGAATCTCCGTCGTGCCCTCGGCCACCAGCGCGGCCAACACCAATCCAGCGGACGCCCGCAAATCGGTGGCCATCACCGGCGCGGCCGTCAGGTTTTCACAGCCGGTGATGATGGCGGTGTTGCCTTCGATCTTGGCCTTGGCGCCCATGCGCTGCAATTCGAGAATGTGCATGAAGCGGTTCTCGAACAAGTTCTCGATGATCACCCCCGACCCTTCCGCAACTGCATCCAGCGCGCAAAACTGTGCCTGCATGTCGGTGGGAAAACCTGGATACGGCGATGTATTGATATCGACAGCGCGCGGACGCCGGCCGCGCATGTCGAGTTCTATCCAGTCATCGCCCAACTCGATGTGCGCACCCGCATGCTGCAACTTGGACAATACGGCAAGCAGCAGCTCGGGCTGCGTTTCCCGGATGCGTACCTTGCCGCGTGTGATCGCGCCGGCGACCAGATACGTGCCGGTTTCAATGCGGTCCGGCAGGATGTCGTGGGAGGCGCCGTGCAGTTGATCGACGCCATCGATGGTGATGACGCTGGAGCCTGCGCCCTGAATCCTGGCTCCCATGCGCTGCAGGCAGGTCGCCAGGTCGACGATTTCCGGCTCGCGCGCCGCGTTGGCGATGACCGTGCGCCCTTTTGCGAGCGTGGCCGCCATCATCAGGTTTTCGGTGCCGGTGACCGTCACCTTCTCGAGCAGGATGTCGGCGCCACGAAGACGGCTTGCGCGAGCCTTGATGTAGCCCTCGTCCACCGAGATCTCGGCGCCCATCGCCATCAGGCCTTGCAGATGCAGGTCGACCGGTCGCGCGCCGATCGCACAGCCGCCCGGCAACGACACGTCGGCCTCGCCGAAGCGGGCCAGCAACGGTCCCAGCACCAGGATCGACGCCCGCATGGTCTTGACCAGGTCGTACGGTGCGAAGCAGGCATGCACGTCACTGGCGTCAACATCCAATTGCATGTTGTTGCCGAGGGTCAGCTTGACGCCCATCTGCGCCAGCAGCGTGTTCATCGTCACGATATCCTGCAATTGCGGGATATTGCGAAGACGCAGCGGCTCTCCCGTCAGCAGGGAGGCCGCCAGGATCGGCAGCGCGGCATTCTTGGCGCCGGAGGCCCGGATCTCGCCATGAAGCTGTGCACCGCCGTCGATCAGAAACCTATCCATCTGGACCTCTTTCACTCCGCATCGCTATCGAGCTCTTCCGACAGGCCGCATTGAAAATCCCGGCATGCTGCAGCCTGAACCGGCGCGAAGACGTGCCAGCATTTTCGAGCGTCGGGAACGACTGGAAAATGAAACCGCTGATCGCGTACGCGGTTTTCGTGGCCGGAAAAGTCATGCTTGGACTTTCGAGGCATCCTACTGGAGAAACCCGGAATCTGTGCAGTGATCGACGTCATGATTTGGCGGGCGTTTGGTTCAACGCGGCTCGACCGCGCGCCGCTACCCTGCCGGATCGTCGGAAGCGATCTCTGCAAGGACCCGTTGTTCCCGCGGATGGGACAGTGAGAGCCCGCCGCCGACCAGCAGCGTGATCGCGACGCCGATCGGCACGTACCACGGAAACGCCAACGATTGGCCGTGGATTTTCACCCCCAGCACCACCACGGCCATGCTGATCACGGTGGCGATGAAGGCGACCGCGCCATCGCGCTGGTTGGCCCGCTTGACAAGCAGCCCGAGCAGGAACGCGCCCAGCAACGCGCCGTAGGTGTAGCCGGTGATGCTCAATCCGAGCACCACGACCGGGCTGTGGGTGTCGGTGAACATCGACGCGAAACCGACCAGCGCGCCGGCCCAGAACAGCGTCGAAATCCGCGAGATGCGCAGCATGATCTTGTCGCCGTAGTCGCGATGGCCGAACAGGCGGATCAGGTCAGTGAGCGTCGAGTTGGACATCGAGTTCATGGCCGAGGACAGCGAACCCATGGTCGCACCGAGGATGCCCGCCACCATCAGGCCCGATATGCCCGGCGGCAATCCGCGAATGATGAATTCCGGAAACAGGTCGTCGGGGCCGCTCAAGCCCAGTTGCGCCGGCGTGCGGCCGCCGAACTTGATCCATAGCAGCGTGCCGACGGCTGAGAACAGCGCGAACTGCGCCATCACGAAGACCGCGCTGCCGATCATGGCCTTGCGGCTGTCGCGAAGGTTCCGGCAGGCGAGGATGCGCTGCACCATGAGCTGGTCGGCGCCGTGCGAGGCCATCGTGAACACGGCACCGCCGAAGATCGCGGCCACGAACGCGAACGGACTGGTCAGGATCGGCGCGTGAAAATCGAAGACTTCGAACTTGCCCGCTGCGAAAGCGTGGCCAAGGTCGGCAAGCGAGGTTCCGTGCATCAGGATGCCGACGCTCAGGAGCGCGCCACCGAGGTAAAGCATCATCTGGATTGCGTCGGTCCACACCACCGCCCGAATGCCACCGATATAGGTGTAGGCGACGGTCACCCCGGCCAGCACCACGATGATTTCCAGATAACTTGCATGCACGCCGATCGCCGCGAGCAGCAGCGCGATCGGGATCGCCGAAGCGAACAGGCGCACGCCTTCGGCCAGCAGCCGGGTGACCAGGAACGTCGCCGATGCGAGGCCCTGCACCTTGGGCCCGAAACGCAAACCGAGGTACTGATACGCACTGACCAGATTGCCGCGCGCATACAGCGGCAACAGCACGATCGCGACAATACTGCGTCCAAGCAGGTAACCGAAAGCCAGTTCGACGAAGCCGTATGCGCCGAGGTACGCGACGCCCGGCACGCTGATCACGGTCAGCGTCGAAGTCTCCGTCGCTACGATCGAGAAGCACACCGCCCACCACGACAGGTCGCGTTCGCCGACGAAGTAGTCGGTCGCGGAACGTTGCTTGCCGCTGATGCGCAACCCGATCGCCGCGATCACGATCAGGTAAATGACGATGATGGCGATGTCGAGCACTAGTCGGCGTGCCGCATGGCGAACACGACATCCTCGTAGTGACAACGCGTCATGTCGGGATTATGTACCGCATTTCGCACTACCTGCTCCTCGCCGTCGGCAGCGCCCTGCCGACATATCCCGTCAATCGTACCCAACCGCCGACGCGCGTCACCAATGAAAAACCCGAATGCAGGCATAGCTGCAAGCTATGGGTGGGGTCGCTGCCCGGCAACGCGCAGTATGCTTGCCTCAGAACGAAGTGCTGAAGGCAAAACAAGCGTGACCATCGACGTCAACGGAGCGCCACTGTATCCGCCGACCCGCGTATTGCTGGGACCCGGACCGAGCGAACTCGATCCCGAGGTGTTGCGGGCGATGACGCTGCCGCCGCTGGGTTATGTCGATCCGGCGATGCTGCGGATCTTCGACGAACTCAAGGTGCTGCTGCGCGAAGCCTTCCAGACCTCCAACGAATTCGCGATCGCGCTGTCCGGCACCGGCACGGCCGGGATGCAGGCGGCCCTCAGCAACACGATCGAGCCGGGCAACGCGGTGGTCATCGGCACCATGGGTTACTTCGGCGAACGTCTGGCGGCCATGGCCGAACGCCTGGATGCGAAAGTGACCCGGGTCGATGCGCAATGGGGTACGCCGCTCGACGCGGATCAGATGCGCGACGCCATCCGCAAGGTGCGCCCGCGCGTGGTCGGTGTGGTGCACGGCGAAACTTCGACCGGCGTCGCACAAAACGATATTGCCGACATCGCCGCCGCGGCACATGAAGTCGATGCGTTGTTGATTGTGGATACGGTCGCGTCGCTCGGCGGTCATCCCATCGATATCGACGCCGCCAGCATCGACGTCTGCTACAGCGGCAGTCAGAAGGCGCTCGGCGCGCCGTCGGGCATGGCACCGCTGACGTTGAACGGACGTGCGATGGAGAGGGTGCGCACCCGCAAGTCACCGGTCTCGAGTTTTTATCTCGACGTGCCGGCGCTGGAAAAATATTGGTACCAGGGTCAGTACCACCACACGATCTCGGCGCCGCTGGTGTACGCGTTGCGCGCGGCGTTGCTCGGCCTGCACAACGAAGGATGCGAACACCGCTGGGCACGCCACCAGCGCAACTTTGCCGCATTCCGCGCCGGGATCGAGGCGCTCGGCCTGAAGATCCTGGCAACGCCCGAAAACAGCCTGCACACGGTGGCCGGCGTACTGCTGCCGGATGGCGTGGATGCCGGCGATATGCGCAAGGCGTTGCTGGATCGCTTCAGCATCGAGGTCGCCACCGGGCTCGGCGCGTTCAAGCCGCGCATGCTGCGCGTCGGCTTGATGGGTTATGGCTCGCAACCGCACTTCGTATTGCGCTTGCTGGCTGCGCTCGAAAATGTGCTGCGTGCACGCGGGCATGCCTTCAATGCCGGCGCCGGGCTGGCGGCCGCGCAACGCTGTTGGCAGGCGTCTTTAGCCTCATGTCCTTGAGGACATGTAGGGCGGGAGTAGCGCAGCGCATCCGGCCGCTTGACTGTAAGGCGGCGGGTTATCACCCGCCCTACAGTATTTTGAGCTCTATGCCCTTGAGGACAAGGTCAGGCAACAAGAAATGACAGCTTCCGGCCAATCGCCGATCGACAAGCACGAACTGATCGCCGCCCTGCGCCGATTCCTGCCGGGCGACGTGATCCTGCACGCCACCGAAGACTTGCGTCCGTACGAATGCGATGGCTTGTCCGCGTATCGACAGACGCCGATGGTCGCCGTGCTGCCGCGCACCATCGAGCAGGTGCAGCAGATCCTGCGTGTCTGTCATGAATGCGGCGTACCGGTGGTGGCGCGCGGCGCCGGCACCGGTCTGTCCGGCGGAGCGCTGCCTGTAGGCGACGGATTGTTGCTGAGCCTCGCGCGGTTCATGTCGATCCTCGACATCGATCCCGTCAACCGCACGATGCGTGTGCAGCCCGGCGTGCGTAATCTCGCCATCTCCGAGGCGGCGGCGCCGTACGGCCTGTACTACGCCCCGGACCCGTCGTCGCAGATCGCCTGCACCATCGGCGGCAACGTGGCCGAGAACGCCGGCGGCGTGCACTGCCTCAAATACGGC
>DATFGT010000073.1:0-4484 GCA_035249175.1 Rhodanobacteraceae bacterium | reverse complement strand
CGTTCTATCCCTCCTGGCGCGCGGCGCACGTGCAGCCGGCCTGGCATTTGAGAAGCAATTGAATGTAGGAGCGCGCCTGCGCGCGATCGATGTCGCCCGCAGGCGGGCTCCCACAAAGAGACATGAATATGCAAATCCAGCCCATCCTTGCCGCGCTTCGCCATCACAAGGCCGGCACCCTGCTGATCGCATTGCAGATTGCGTTGACCCTGGCGATCGTGTGCAACGCGCTGTTCATCATCCACCAGCGCCTGTCGCACCTCTCCGAGCCCACCGGCATCGACGAAGCCAATGTGTTCGTGATCGGAAGCCAGTGGGCGGGCCGGCAAACGGACCAGCAGATCGACGCACAGATGCAGGCCGACCTCGCCGCGCTCCGGCAACTGCCCGCGGTGCGCGATGCGGCCCCGGCCAATTCGTATCCGCTGCGCGGCGGCGGCTGGGACAACTTCGTGATGATGAAGCCCGACCAGGTGCAGAGGACCACCGACGCGGCGGTGTACCTGAGCGACACCCACCTGATCGATACGCTGGGCCTCAAGTTGATCGCCGGGCGCAATTTCCGGCCCGACGAAATCGAGCCGATGGGGATGCGTGAGAACAAGACACCGCCGGTGGCGATCGTCACCAAGGCGCTGGCCGACAAGCTGTATCCGGACGGTTCGGCGCTGGGCAAAGCGTTCTACACCATGAGCACGTCGCCGACCACCATCGTCGGCATCGTCGAGCGCCTGCAGCGCCAGGAAGTCGACAGTTGGTCGCGCGATTACGCTTACCAGGCCATGTTGTGGCCGCGCCGCCTCGACATGTCGTTCGGCACCTACTACATCGTGCGCGCGAAGCCGGGCGAGCTGGCGGCCGCGATGCAGGAGGCGCCCAAGGCCCTGCTCGCGCAGAGCCGCATGCGCGTCATCGACCCCAAGAACGGCGTGCTCAGTTTCGCCGAAATCCGCCACCGCGCCTACGACAGCGATCGCGGCACCGCGATCCTGATGGGCATCATCTGCGCGGTGCTGCTGGTGATCACCGGCGCCGGCATCGTCGGACTCACCAGTTTCTGGGTCGGCCAGCGGCGCAAGCAGATCGGCATCCGCCGCGCGCTCGGCGCCACCCGTCGCGACATCCTGAACTATTTCCTCACCGAGAACTTGCTGATCGGCGGGGCTGGGGTGGTGATCGGAATCGCGCTCGCGGTCGGCATCAATCTCTGGATGATCGCGCACGTGGAAATGGCGCGATTGCCGCTGTTGTACGTGTTGATGGGCGTGGTGGTGCTGCTGTTGCTGGGCCAGGGCGCGGCACTGGCGCCGGCGATGCGGGCTTCGCGCGTCTCGCCGGTGGAAGCAACGAGGAGCGTGTGATGTTGTTGTTCCCCTCTTCCTCCGGGAGAGGGTGCCGCGAAGCGGCGGGTGAGGGTTCGGACTCGCGAATACCCTCACCCCAAACCCCTCTCCCGGTGGGAAAGGGGCTCAAACGACGGAGTGAAAGATGTTTGCCTATTACCTCGATCTCGCACTGCGCAGCCTGAAACGCAACAAGGCGCTCACCGCGCTGATGATCCTGACGATCGGCTTCGGCGTGGCTGCGTCGATGACCACCTGGTCGGTGTTCCGCGCGGTGTCGGGCGATCCGATTCCGTGGAAATCATCGAATCTCTACGTGCCGCAGATCGACGCGTGGGGACCGGTGGCGCAGAAGAACAATACCGACGCCGACAAGGGGCCGCCGGATGCGCTGACCTACGGTGACGCGGTTGCGCTGATGCGCGACCATCGCGCGAAGTTGCAATCGGCGATGTACATCATCTCGCCTTCCGTGATTCCCGCGCTGCCCGGCGAGCACCCGATCAACACGCTGGGGCACGCGGTGTTCAGCGAGTTCTTCCCGATGGTGGACGTGCCGTTCAAATACGGCAGCGGATGGAGCGCGGCCGACGACGAGCATCGCGCGCAGGTGGCGGTGATCAGCAGCAAGATCAACCGCAAGGTCTTCGGCGGCGGCGACAACGTCGGCAAGACCATCAACATCGACGGGCACGACTACAGGGTGGTCGGCGTGATCGACGACTGGAATCCCCAGCCGCGCTTCTACGACGTGGTCAACACCGGTGGTTTCCTGCAGCAGGATGAAGGGGTGCTGCTGCCATTCAACACCGCGATCGCCGCGGGCATGTCCAACGACGGCAACACCAACTGCTACGAGTCGCCCAAGGAAACCGGCTTCGTCGGGTTGCAACGGTCCAGTTGCATCTGGACCGAGTACATGGTGCAGCTCGACAGCGCGGCGGCGGCCCAGCAGTTCAAGGGTTATCTGGAAGGCTTCGCGCGCACGCGCTATCCCGGCTGGGCGCCGAACGTGCGGTTGCGCGGGTTGATGGACTGGCTGGACCACGAGCACGTGGTGCCGCCCGACACCCGGATTTCGCTATACGTCGCGCTGGGCCTGCTGCTGGTTTGCCTAGTCAACACCGCAGGTCTGCTATTGGCGAAGTTCCTGCGTCGCGCCAGCGAGATTGGTGTGCGCCGCGCGCTGGGCGCGTCCCGGCGCGAGATCTACACGCAGTTCCTGATCGAGGCGGGCATGGTTGGACTGGCCGGCGGCGCGCTGGGCCTGCTGCTCACCTGGGTGGGCATCGCGGGCGTCGGCTGGGTATTGCCGCGCGACATCGCCGCGCTGGCGCGCCTGGATGTTTCGCTGTTCCTCACCACGCTGATGGTGGCGATTGCGGCCACGATGCTGGCCGGCCTGTATCCCACCATGCGCGCGGCGTCGGTGCAGCCCGCGTGGCAGTTGAAGTCGAATTGAGGTGCAACCGATGAATACTCATTCCGCCGTTCGTCCTGAGCGTAGGCCCGAAGGGCCGAAGTCGAAGGACATTTGCGTTTCGACTTCGTTCGCTTCGCTCTCTACGCTCAACGCGAACGGTTCCTCCGCATCCTGTTTCCTCACGTCAGCAAGCGAGAGGATCGCGCCATGACACTCCATCCCATTCTCGCAGCCCTGAAAAAACACAAGGCCGGCGTCATCCTGATCACCCTGCAGATCGCGTTGACCCTCGCGATCGTCTGCAACGCGGTGTTCATCATCGGCCAGCGCATCGACCGGATCCAGCGGCCGAGCGGAATCGACGAAAAAAACCTGTTCCTGATCACGCAAAGCTGGGTGGGCGCGCCGACCGGCGATGACCAGGGCAGCGTCGAGAAGCTCGACGCGATGCAGCAGACCGACATCGCGACGTTGCGGAACCTGCCCGACGTGGAATCGGCGATTGCCATCAATACCCTGCCGCTGCTCAACAGCACGTGGAGCGGGGGCATCGGACTGAAGCCGAACCAGCAGAGTTCGACCGCGCAGGCGGCGTTCTACTTCGGCACCGACCAGATGATTCCCGCGCTCGGGCTCAAGCTGATCGCCGGCCGCAACTTCACGCCCGCCGACGTCAATCACATGGGTTTCCGCGGCCACAACCGCCCGCCCATCGTGATCGTCACCAAGGCGCTGGCCGACAAGCTGTTCCCGAAGGGCGACGCGCTCGGCAAGACCATTTACGTCGACCGCAACACGCCCACCACTGTCATCGGCATCGTCGAGCGCATGCAGGTGCCGAGCCCGGACAGTTGGGCCAATGACTGGTTCTGGAATTCGGTGCTGATACCGACGCGGCTGGATGCGGGTTTCGCGCGCTACGCGGTGCGCGCCAAGCCGGGGCGACTCGATGCCGCGATGCGCGAGGCGCCCAAGGCGCTGTTTGCCTCCAACCCGATGCGCGTGATCGAGACTGGCGCGGATTTCGAGGATACCTCGATCCATTCGTTTGCCGACATCCGGACGCATGCCTATCGCGCCGACCGCGGCATGGCGATCCTGATGGGCGTGATCTGCCTGATCCTGCTCTGCGTCACCGCCGCCGGCATCGTCGGCCTGACCAGCTTCTGGGTCGGCCAGCGGCATCGGCAGATCGGTGTGCGGCGTGCGCTGGGCGCGCGCAAGATCGACATCCTGCGCTACTTCCAGATCGAGAACCTGTTGATCGCCGGCGTCGGCGTGGTGATCGGGGTATTGCTGGCGGTGGGTCTGAACCTGTGGCTGATGAGCCACTACGAGATGACCCGCATCCCGCTGCCGTACGTGCTGATCGGCGTGCTGGCGATGCTGGCGATCGGCCAGGCCGCGGTGTTCGCACCGGCGCGGCGCGCCTCCAACGTGCCGCCGGTCGTGGCCACGCGGGCGGCCTGAGCCTTTTTACGCCATCCCCTGCCTGTCCCGAAAAGGGGCTGTCTTCGGTCGCAGGGGAGGGGACAAGAACGACGGAGCGCATGGAATGTTCGCCTACTACCTCGACCTGGCACTGCGCAGCCTGAAGCGCAACAAGGCGCTCACCGCGCTGATGGTGCTGGCGATCGCACTGGGCATCGGTGCCAGCATGACGACACTGACCGTGTTGCACGTGCTGTCGGGCGACCCTTTGCCGGACAAGAGCGGCA
>DATFGT010000072.1:0-63487 GCA_035249175.1 Rhodanobacteraceae bacterium | reverse complement strand
CTCACGGTTTCCGACACGCGCACGCTGGAGACCGACACGTCAGGGCAATTTCTTGTCGACGCGCTGACGGAAGCAGGACACCACCTGCACGAACGCAAACTGCTGCGCGACGATCGTTATGCAATCCGCGCGCGGGTCGCGGCGTGGATCGCCGATCCCGCGGTGCACGGAATCCTGATCACCGGCGGCACCGGCTTCACCGGCCGCGACTCGACGCCCGAAGCCGTGCGGCCGCTGCTGGACAAGGAAATGCCGGGCTTCGGCGAACTGTTCCGCGCGATCAGCTTCGAGGAAATCGGCACGTCGTCCCTGCAATCGCGTGCGTTCGCAGGATTGTCCAACCAGACCTTCGTGTTCGCCCTGCCCGGTTCGACTTCGGCGTGCAAAACCGCGTGGGGAAAAATCCTGCGTGCGCAGCTCGATGCGCGGACGCGCCCGTGCAACCTGGTCGGCTTGCTGCCGCGCCTGGGCGAACGCTGACGCTCAAGCCGTCACGAATCCGCGCCAAGACTGTTCCGGCAGCGCTTCACGCCGAACCCGTTCGACCTCGGCCGCTGGCGGCCCGTGGTGCAGCCACGCATCCAGTTCGTCCACTGCTTCGCGACCGCCGGATGCGACAACCTCCACGCTGCCGTCGGCAAGATTTTTCGCATGGCCCGTGATGCCGAGGCGCACTGCACGTTCACGCGTGGACGCCCGGAAGAATACGCCCTGCACCTTGCCGGTGACGATGAAGCGCGCGCAAGTCATGATCCGCTTCCCGCGCTTCCGGATGATGGCGAATGCGGCGCGACGATCGCCGCATCCAGCAACTTCGCGTCGATCGGCCCAGTGAACCGCTTCGCCACGTGCCCATCCGGCGCGATCAACCAGGTGGTCGGCAAGGCTGCCGGCATTTCGATGCCACGCGGCAGGTCATCCATGTCGAGCTGCGCCAGCGGATAGGCGACCGGATGTTGCTCGGCGAATTTCATGACATCGGCGCGCGAAGAACGATCGTAGGCAAGACCGATCGCTGCAACGTTCGTGTGTGCGGCGACGTATTTCGAAATGGCCGGCATTTCGGCGATGCACGGCGAACACCACGTCGCCCAGAAATTCACGACCACCCACTTGCCACGTTCCGCCGCAAGATCAAAGGTTTTGCCATCGAGTGTCTTGATCGTGAGGGCGGGATGCGCGGTCGCGAGATGCGCGGTCGCGGGTTGCGCAGCACCCATTCCCGGCGCGCACGCGAAAGCCAGCAGCAACCCCCACGCACCCCAGCGAAACAAGCTTGCCATCATCACGGTTTCTCCTCGGATTTCGTGGGCGGCTCACGCAACGCCGAGGAGAACACGCTCCGCAACGGCACCGCGAGATTCCCGCGGAGCGCCGATTCCGCGCGCTGCAACGCCACCCGCACCTCGGGCAGCAGACCGGCGCTGGCGCGCTGCAATGACAACGCATCGGACGGCAACTGGTAATCGCCCGCCCGGAACACGTCGTCCAAAGAGGCGTTGTCGAGGTCGCGCGCCAGCACCCACTCGCCCGCATCGCTGCACCGGATCATGTGCGCGCGTTGCAGGTCACGCAGATAGCGCTGCAGCAAGTCAGCGGTGAGGAATTGTTCGCGCTGGGACAGATCCGATTCGCACAATCCTTCGCCGGCGCGCTGCGCGATAGCGAAATGCTGCAGCACCCGCATCAGCCCCACGAACTCGCAGCCCGGCGGCAACATTTCGCGCGGATCGTGGTATTCGAATGCATCCAGGGCCGCGGTCAGCGTGGCGCCCAGCAGCACGATCACCCATGAAAGATAGATCCAGATCAGCAGGATCGGAATTGCCGCCAGCGCGCCGTACACCGCTTGATAATTCGCGAGATCCTGCACGTACCACGCGAAGCCGTTGCGCGCCGCCTCAAAGAGCAGTGCACCCGCCAACGCACCCGCGATTGCATCGCGCCAGCGGACGCGGCGATTGGGGACCAGTTGGTACAACACGGTCAAGCCCGCCCAGGTGACCGCGAACGGCAGCAGGGCGACCAGCCGCAAGCCCAGCACGCCCGCGGTGCCCGCACCGCGCAACACCGGCTGGGCGAACACCCAGGAGCTCGCCGCCACCGCGGCCACCAGCGCCAGCGGTCCCAGCGTCAACGCCGCCCAGTACAGCAGGAAGCGTGCACTGCCCTTGCGCGGCGAAGGCACGCGCCAGATCCGGTTGAAGCGGTCCTCGATGCTGGCCAGCATCATCAGCGCGCTTGCCAGCAGGAAAAAGATGCCGACGATTGTCAGCTTGCTGGCGTTGTCGGCGAATTGGAGCAGGTATCCTTGCACCGTTTCACCGGACGCCGGCACGAAATTGCGGAAGATGAAATCGGACACATGCTCGCGCAACCCGGCGAACACCGGGAACACGGCAAGAATCGCCACCACCGCGGCCAGCAGCGGCACCACCGCGAACAACGTGGTATACGAAAGCGCGCCCGCGGTTTCGAAGCACTTGTCGTCGCGGAATCGGTACCACAGGAACTTCGCGAACGCCTTCAGCCGGTCGCGGCGCAGTACCTGGCGGAAGCCCGAAAGCCGTCTCATGCGAAAAGGCTAGTGCAATCGCGAACCAAAGGAAACGCCACGCGCCAGCGCGTTGGCGTCCATACAAGCTGGCCGGATTCACATTCACGGTCGCCCCTGACGCGGCCATCACGCAGCGACCACAACGACCGCCCCGATGGAAATACTGATTCTCTACTACAGCCGCAACGGCAGCGTCGCGCAGCTGGCCCGCGCGATCGCACGCGGGGTCGAGGAAGTCGAAGGCGTGCATGCGCGGCTGCGCCAGGTGCCGGCGGTGGCCCCTGTCACGCAAACCGCGCAGCCGGCCGTGCCCGACGAGGGCGCGCCGTACGCGGAATTGAAGGACCTCCATGAATGCGCGGGGCTGATCGTCGGCAGCCCCACGCGCTTCGGCAACATGGCCGCGCCGATGAAGCATTTCCTGGATTCCACGCCCGCCGAGTGGGCGTCCGGCACACTGGTCGGCAAGCCCTGTGCCGTGTTCACTTCGACTTCGAGCATGCACGGCGGGCAGGAATCGACACTGCTGTCGATGATACTGCCGCTGCTGCATCACGGCATGCTGGTGGTCGGCATTCCGTTCACCGAACCCGCCATCAACACGACGACGACCGGCGGCACGCCCTACGGCGCCAGCCACGTGGCCGGCATCAACCGTGAGCGACCGATCAGCGACGACGAACGTACGCTCGCGCGGGCGCTCGGGCGGCGTGTCGCGGATGTCGCGAGGCGCCTGGCGGTGAAACCATGAACATCAAGCTGCAACAGCGGATCGGATTCGCCGCGTGGGCCGCGCTGGCACTGCTGCAGGTTATCTGGCACGCGTGGCTGTTGCCGCCTGCACGCATGCCCGTCGTGGTGGCGCTGCTGATCGCATTGCTGCCGCTGGCCATTCCGTTGCTGTATTGGCGCACGCCCTCGCGCACGTTGCTGCTGGCCGGAATGATCTGCCTGTTCTATTTCTGCCATGGCGTGGCCGAAGCCTGGTCTGCGCCGGGCGAGCGCGTGTTCGCATGGGTCGAACTCATCCTGGCGGTGCTGGTGGTCCTTGCTTGCGCGCGCAAACCGAGGCGACGTGGCGCGCCGGGGAGTAAGCTGCCCCAACCATGAATTTCGTCCAGCCCGCGCCGCAACTTGCCGACCCCTATCGCGACGACCGCGTGCTGCAGTCATGGCTGGCGCGGGTATTGCCGGACGCGCGACGCCGCGCCGCGGAGCCGGACTTCATCGCGCTGGCGGAATATGCACAACGTGCGTACGCGCGACAGGTCGCGACAACGCCCGGCGAACCCGTGCTCACCAACTTCGACGTCTGGGGCAACCGCGTCGATCGTATCGAGCTGACGGAAACCTGGCGCGAAGGCCCGGCAATGGCCGCGCGACATGGCCTGGTCGCAGACGGCCACGATCGCGCGCTGGGCGAATTCGCGCGCGTGCAGCAGTTCGCCAAGGTGTACCTCTACCACGTCGCGAGCGCCTTCTATTCCTGTCCGCTGGCGATGACCGACGGCGTCGCGACCGCGCTGCGTGATGCACCGAATGCAGCCTTGCGCGAGCGCGTTCTCCCGCATCTGCTCAGCCGCGCTTCGGCGACGTTCTGGATCAGCGGCCAGTGGATGACCGAAACCGCGGGTGGCTCCGACGTGGGGATGAGCGAAACCACCGCGCGCCGCGATGCCGACGGAAGCTGGCGATTGAACGGACGCAAATGGTTCACCTCGGCCATCAATGCGGAAGTCGCGCTGGCACTCGCGCGTCCCCAAGGCAATCCCGGCGACGCCGACGGCCTCGCGCTGTTCTGCGTCGAGGCGCGCAACGCGGACGGTACCTGGAATGGCATCACCGTCGACCGTTTGAAGGACAAGCTCGGCACGCGCGAACTGCCCACAGCGGAAATCCATCTGCGCGACACCCGCGCAGAACTGGTTGGCGAGTCTGCACGCGGCGTGCGCGCCATCACGCCGGTGCTGCAGGTGACGCGCTTGTGGAACGCGTTCGGCTCGCTCTCGACCATGGCGCGTTGCCTCGCGTTGACGCGCGACTTTGCGAGGCGTCGCCACACATTCGGCAAGCCGCTGATCGACCAACCCCTGTTTGCCGACGCACTGACCGGTTGGGAAGCCGAGTTCGAAGCCGCCTTCCATCTGGCCATGCAAGTCGCCCTGCTGCTGGGCCGTGTCGAATCGGGCGTGGGCAACGATCGCGACGCTGCGCTGCAGCGCCTGCTGACCCCGCTGGCGAAACTGTGGATCTGCAAGCTGGGCACCCACATCGCCTCGGAAACGGTCGAGGCGCTCGGCGGCATCGGTTATCTGGAAGACAGCGGCATCCCGCTGCTGCTGCGCGACGCGCAGGTGTTCCCGATCTGGGAAGGCGCGAGCAACGTGCAGGCGCTGGATTTCCTGCGCGCGCTGGACAAGCTTGGCATCGATGCGCTTGTGGAGGCGGTCGATGCATGGACGGAAGCCGCCGACCGCGTGGTATCCGATCGCGACGCCGAGGCCATCCACGGGGCGATCCGGCATGCCGACACCTGGCTGCGCGACCACGCCCGCAACGCCCATGCGTTGCAAGCCGGCGCGTTGCGACTGGGCAATACCTGCGCGCGCGCCATCGCCGCCGCGCTGCTGGCGCAGCATGCCGCGTGGGCGCAGCGCCATCAAAAAGATTCAGCGCCTGCGGTTTCCCTGCGGCGGTTTTGCGCACACGGGCTCGACCGCATCATTGAAGACTGACCGCAGCCAGCGCCCCCCCCCCCCCCGCGCAACGCACACTTCTCGTCGTCATTCCGGGGCCATCGCCGACATCATTGGCGAGGGAACCCGGAATCCATTTTTCAGTGCAGACAGCACAAGACCCGAGCCGGATAAACTCGCGCCAACCTTGGCGCTCGCCCTCCGGACCGGCTTTACCGTTCGCGTTTGCAGTCCAGCAAACGCAGTCGGATCACAGCTTCGCCGTGTCCGGAATGACGAGATGGGGAGAACCTTCCGCGCGTCGGGTGTAAAACTCCGCCAGGTAGCGATCGAGTGATCGTGCCCCGATTGCTTCGCGCAGCTCGCGCATCAGCGTCAGGTAATGGTGCAGGTTGTGGATGGTCGCGAGCTGCGAACCCAGCATCTCGCCGCATCGATCGAGATGACGCAAATACGCGCGGGAGAATCCGTTCGCACAGGTGTAGCAAGTGCAGCCTTCCTCGATTGGCCGCGTGTCGTTCGTGTATTTCGCATTGCGGATGCGCAGCGTGCCCGCGCGGGTGAACAGGAAGCCGTTGCGCGCGTGCCGGGTCGGCATCACGCAATCGAACATGTCGATGCCACGACGTACTGCCTCCACGATGTCCTCGGGCCGCCCGACGCCCATCAGGTAGCGCGGCTTGTCGGCGGGCAGGCGCGGCACCGCGGATTCCAGCGTCGCGTTGCGTTCGGCCTCCGGCTCGCCCACCGCGAGCCCGCCCAACGCGTAGCCGTCGAAACCGATCTCCAGCAATCCGTCCGCCGAATGCGTGCGCAGTTCGTCGTGCACGCCACCCTGGACGATCCCGAACAGCGCATTGCGATTGCCGAGATCGTCAAACGCCCGCCGCGAGCGCGCGGCCCAACGCAATGACAATTCCATCGACTCGCGCACCAGGCGCGCGTCCACCGGCTTGCCATCGACCGTGTACGGCGTGCATTCGTCGAACGCCATCACGATGTCGGAATCCAGCACCGTCTGGATGCGCATGGATTCCTCGGGCGACAGGAACACGCGCGAACCGTCCACCGGCGATGCGAACGCCACGCCTTCCTCGGTGAGTTTGCGCCGCTCGGCCAGCGAGTACACCTGGAAGCCGCCGGAATCGGTGAGGATCGGACCGTTCCAGCCCATGAAGCGATGCAGGCCACCGAATTCGCCGATCACATCTAGCCCCGGCCGCAACCACAGATGGAACGTATTGCCGAGGATGATCTCGGCACCGACCTCGCGGAGATCGCGCGGCGTCATGGCCTTCACCGACCCATAGGTGCCAACCGGCATGAACGCCGGCGTTTCGATCACGCCGCGCGGCAGCGTGATGCGGCCACGGCGTGCGGCACCGTCGGTGGCGAGTACGTCGAATTGCAGCGCACTCATTCTCCGTGTTCCATCGGGAACACCAGCATCGCATCGCCGTACGAATAGAACCGGTAGCGCCGCTCGACGGCATGGCGATACGCCGACAGCACGAACTCGCGTCCGGCGAACGCGGATACCAGCATCAGCAACGTCGATTCCGGCAAGTGGAAATTGGTGATCAGGCCGTCGACCGACGCGATCCTGTAGCCCGGAAAAATGAAGATGCGGGTTTCGCCCGCGAAGGGTTCCACATCACCGCGTTCGCCGCGTGCGGCTTCCAGCGCGCGCACCACGGTCGTGCCGACCGCGACCACGCGTCCGCCACGCGCCCGCGTGCGGTGGATCTTTTCAACCAGCTCCGCGCCCACGTTCAACCACTCGCGATGCATCTCGTGGTCTTCGATCTTTTCCGCGCGCACCGGCTGGAAGGTGCCGGCGCCCACGTGCAACGTGATGTATCCGAAGTCGATGCCGCGCGCCCGCAGTTCGTCCAGCAGGGCCGCATCGAAATGCAATCCGGCAGTCGGCGCCGCCACCGCTCCCGGCTGGCGCGCATAGACGGTCTGGTAGCGTTCGCTGTCGCTCGCGTTGTCGGGCCGTGTGATGTACGGCGGCAACGGCATGTGGCCGATGCGCAGCAGCAGCTTTTCAAGCGGCTCGATGCATTCGAATTTCAATTCAAAGAATGCGCCTTCGCGGCCCAGCACCCGCACGGGCGTGCCGTCGTCCAGTTCGATCAGGCTGCCCTCGCGCGGTTTCTTGCTGACACCCAGCATCGCCACTGCGGTGTGCGTCCCGGTGATGCGTTCCAGCATGACCTCGACGGCACCGCCGCTGGGCTTGCGACCGAACAGCCGCGCCGGCAGCACGCGGGTGTCGTTGAACACCAGCAGGTCACCCTTTCGCAGCAGCGCCGGAAGGTCGTGGAACGCCCGGTCTGCCAGGCTTCGGTGCGGCGCATCGACCACCAGCAGCCGACTGGCACTGCGCTCGGGCAGCGGCTGCTGCGCGATCAGTTCCATCGGCAGGTCGTAATGAAAATCGGATTTCTTCAACGGCGCGGCAATCGGCAAAGACAACGGCACATTGTAAGCGCCGCACATTGTCCGCATCGACGCGTTTCGATCATCCGCATCCCGCCGGCGGGTTCTGCGTTCCGCGTCCTGCCTCACGTGACGCCGCCGGCGTCTCCATGCGATGCAAACTCGCCGGATTACAGCCAGCCTTTCTGCCGAGCCAGCCTGTACGCCTCGATCCGGTTGGCGACGCCCAGCTTGCCGATCGCCTCGGACAAATAATTGCGCACGGTGCCGTGGGAGAGATTGAGCTTGTGCGCGATCTCGCCGGCGCTCTGCCCTTCGCCTGCAAGGCGCAGCACCTGGCGTTCGCGATCGTTGAGCGGGTCGGCTTCGGTCCACGCCTCCAGCGCCAGTTCCGGATCGATCGCGCGGCCGCCGCGATGCACCATCCGCAAACTGTCGGCCAGTTTCTCCGCCGGAGCATCCTTCAGCAGGTAACCCGATACGCCCGCATCCAGCGCGCGGCGCAGGTAACCGGAACGCGCGAACGTGGTCACGATCACCACTTTCACCGGCAACTCGTGGCGCTGGATGCGCTGCGCGAGTTCCAATCCGGTGAGGCCCGGCATTTCGATATCCGAAATCAGGATGTCGGGTTTCAGCCGCTCGACTTCGCGCCACGCGGCTTCGCCGTCCGCAGCCGATCCCAGCACCTCGATATCCGGCTCCAGCGCCAGCAGCGCGGTCAAGGCACCGCGCACCATCGCCTGATCCTCGGCCAGCAGCACGCGCATCATGTCTGGCCGCCCGCGCGTTGCACCAGCTGCATGATGGAAACCGAGGCGGCTTTTTGGGCCGGAACCTCACCCTGCCCCTTCGTGGCCGGCACCGGCAACGAGACCTCGATGCTGGTGCCGCGTCCGCGCGGCGATTCGATGGCGAGCGTGCCGCCGCGCGCCTCGATGCGCTCACGCATGCCGGTCAGGCCATTGCCGCGTTCGTTGACGCCGCCACGGCCGTCGTCGCGGACACGCATCACCACGCGCTCGGCTCCCGCGATCACCGTCACCTCGACGCGATTGGCGCGCGCATGGCGCTGGATGTTGGTGACGGCTTCCCGAAAGACCAGCGCGAGACAGGTTTCGACCTCGCCGGGCAGTTCCTGCGGATCGTGCCAGTATTCCATTTGCACGCCCGCGGCTTCCAGCAGCAGCCGCGCAGAGGCCAATTCCGCCGCCATAGCCGCGGCGCGGATGCCGCTGACCGCGCTCCGCACCTGCGACAACGCCTCGCGGGCCACCCGCGCGACATCGGCCATTTCGCGGTGGGCGGCGCACGGATCGCGATCGATCAGGCGCCCGGCCAGTTCCGATTTCAGCGCCACCATCGACAATGTATGCCCGAGCAAGTCATGCAAGTCACGGCCGATGCGTTCGCGCTCGGCGCTGGCGGCGAGGCGGCGGACTTCGTCCATCGACAGGCGCAGGTCGGCACGATGCCGCCGCTGGACGCGATCGGTAATGATCAGGCCGGCGATGATCGGGCACAGGATCCATGCATTGACCAGCGACTCCCACGGGAACCGCAGATAAAAGCACTCGGCGCTGTAAACCACCACCAAGGCGAGTACCAGCGCGCCGGATCGGCGTGGGCTGCTCCATGCCGCGGCGACCGCACAGGCGTAGATCAGATAGGTCTGAGCAAAAGGATTCAGCGGCGTCAGGGCCATGCCGATGGCGAGAATCGCAAGTGCATAAGCCGCAACATGGCTTCGGGGGCAAAGATGCGCCGTCACGTACACCGCCAGGAACAGCGGCAGGCTCAGCAACGTGGGCCACAGCCAGTTCGCGAACCTGGCAGCTTCGCTCCCCGCGAAAAAGAACACCGGACCCAACAACCACACCAGCCACACAAGCCAGACCCACGGCGCAATGCGGCCGAATGGCCCGCGCGTGTCCTGCAGGGCCATGCACAGGATGGAATCGGGAGCCGCCTTGAATTTCAATTGCCACCTCACGGGTTCATGGTACGCGCTCAATGTGGCGCCGGCTTTACCACACGTGGGGAATGAACCGCTTGGTACGAAGCATGTAGTCCCGATAGGGTTGGCCGAGATCGCTGCACAGCGCCTGCTCCTCGATGTGCACGCGGTGCGCGTACCCGACACCCGCACCGGCCATGATTGCCAGCAACGCCGCCCAGTTGGTCATCGCCAGTCCCACGCCGAGGAACATCAGCAGTGCGCCTGAATAGGACGGATGACGACGAGGCGGTAGGGCCCGCTTTCCACCACGTACTGTCCGGCGCGCGTCGCCACGGTGCGGGTGAAAAACCTGCCGAGCACCCGGATCGCGTACCAGCGGAACGCAAGCCCGGCCAGCATCGTCGCAATGCCGACCCAGAACACAGCATGCTGATGCCACGCGACCGCCGTGGCCGGCGCACCGAACACGAACCCGAACGCGATGAAAACGCCGACGAACATCGCAACGAACAGCCACAGGTGCGAACCGCGATCGCGAATGGTCGCGCCCTTTTCGATCCGACGGAACAGGCTGCCGTACCACTCGGGCGCGAAGCACACGAACATCGCGACGTCGAAGACCACCAGGTGAACGGTCGAATGCACGATCAATGGCTGCACGGCAATTCCAATGAAGTTTCCATCCCGGCGTCCAGCATGCCGCAAGGGCGGCATGCCGCCAAGGCGCGCACGTCAAACGTCGCGGCTGACAACAGTCATGCGACCTGCGACGGGGTTACGCTGCGCCGGGTCGCCTGCTAGAATCGCGAGACGTTTTCTTTTTCGTGTTAATCACTTACAGGTGGGCGCCTGCCGGCGCCGACGCGCTGGAGGCTCCCATGAAATCGATCGACATACTGCGCGAATTGCGCAACCAGGGCGGCAAGATCCGCACCCACGGGCTGGACGATGCCGCCATCGAGCGCTTCGTGGAGCAAGACGCCGATCTTGCGGGCGCAATCGGCGACGCCCACGCCGCGTTCGCGCAATTGAAGTCGCAAAGCCCCGAGGCGCTTGGGCTGGACGAGGACGCGCAACTGCACGCGCTGCAGTCCGGCTTCGTCAATTTCTATCCCGACGACGCCGTGTGCCCGTTCGTGCCGCTGGCGGCGCGCGGCGCATGGATCGTTACCCTGAAGGGCTCGGTGCTGTATGACTGCGGCGGTTACGGGATGCTGGGTTTCGGCCACAATCCGCCGGCCGTATTGAAGGCACTCGCCAAACCGCAAGTGATGGCCAACGTGATGACGCCCTCCCTGGCGCAACACGCGTTTACCGAGGCGCTGCGGAAAGAAATCGGCCATCGCGCCGGCAAACACCCGTTCGCGAAATTCATGTGCCTCAACTCGGGCTCCGAATCGGTGACGCTGGCCGCGCGCATCGCCGACGTCAATGCCAAGCTGATGACTGATCCGGGCGCGAAGTACGCCGGCCACGCGATCAAGCGCCTGGTGGTGAAGGGCGCGTTCCACGGCCGCACCGAGCGTCCCGCCCTGTATTCGGATTCCTCGCGCAAGGCTTACCTGTCGAATCTGGCAAGCTTCCGCGACGAGCATTCGGTGATCGTGATCCCGCCGTACGACGTGGCCGCGTTGCGCCGTGCGTTCGAAGAAGCCGAAAAGAACGGCTGGTTTTTCGAAGCGATGTTCCTCGAGCCCGTGATGGGCGAAGGCGATCCCGGTCGCGCGGTGACCCGTGAGTTCTATGCCGCCGCGCGCGAGCTAACCCAGGCGCACAGCTCCCTGCTGCTGGTCGATTCAATCCAGGCCGGACTTCGGGCCCACGGCGTGCTGTCGATCGTGGATTACCCTGGCTTCGAAAACCTGCCGGCGCCGGACATGGAAACCTATTCCAAGGCGCTCAATGGCGGCCAGTTCCCGCTGTCGGTACTGGCCGTGAACGAACGCACCGCCGGTCTGTACAAGAAGGGAATCTACGGCAACACCATGACTGGCAACCCCCGCGCGCTGGACATCGCCTGCACGGTGCTAGCCGAGATCACGCCGGAGTTGCGCGCCAATATCCGTGAGCGCGGCATGCAAGCGGTGCAGAAATTGAATGCCCTCAAGGATGAACTGGGCGGACTGATCACCAAGGTGCAAGGCACCGGGCTGCTGTTCTCGTGCGAGCTGGCGCCGCAGTTCAAGTGCTTCGGCGCAGATTCCATCGAGGAATACATGCGCGAGCGTGGCATCAATGTGATCCACGGCGGCGCCAATTCACTGCGCTTCACCCCACACTTCGCGATGAACGAAGCCGAGGTCGACCTGCTGGTGTCGCACGTGCGCGAAGCCCTGAAGAAGGGCCCGCGCCAACAAGTGGAAGCCAAGCGCGCGGCGGCATGACCTTGCGATCATCCTTGATCGCTGCATCACGGCTGTTCCCGTAATCGGATGCCACGTCGGACAGCGGATACCAGAACGGCCATCCATGGCCTGACTTTCCGCGAAAACCGTCGCCTATGGGAAAGCCGTTGGTCATGGGTCAGCTTTTGGCGCTATGGCGGGTTTATGCTCCGCCGCGCCGGCAATGCGCCGGTACACCAGGAGACTGATCATGCGGATCCGCACTTCGATGTTGGTGCTCGGCCTGAGCCTCGGCGCGCTCGCCGCCTCCCCGGCTTTCGCTGCCGGCGCCCAAGCCGCCACCGCGCACAAGACCATGACCCCGCAGCAGCACAAGATGGCCGACTGCAGCCGTCAATCCAAGGGCACGAAGGGTGATGCGCACAAGAAGTTCATGAGCGATTGCCTGCACGGCAAAACCATGGCCACAGCGCCCGCCAGGACCACGCAGCAGGAAAAGATGAAGACCTGCAATGCCGATGCCAAAACTAGGGGCCTGAAAGGCACGGAGCGCAAGACCTTCATGAGCACCTGCCTAAAGGGCGGTTGAGTTTTATCCGTACGGATTTCCCACGCCCGGCGCAACGCCGGGCGTTTTTGCAGGTCGGCCTACGCGAACACAGATTGCAGGTTGAGCGGGCGCCGGCTTTATCGGCGGAAGCCCAACATCGCTTGTCGCGCAGAAACGTTGGGCTTAGCCGGATAAAGGCCGGCTCAGTACCAGCCTGCGATCAAGCCGCTTCCGCTTGACGCTCTTCAAGGGCGCGAATCAGGGTACTGGTGAATGCCGGGATGTCGTCGGGTTTTCGGCTGGTGATCAGGTTGCCGCTTTCGACCACTTCGCTGTTTTCCCAACGCGCGCCCGCGTTTTCAAGATCGACGCGCAGCGAAGGCCACGATGTCATGTGTTTGTCGCGCACGAGGTTGGCGTTGATGAGCGTCCACGGTCCGTGGCAGATCGCGGCCACCGGGCGTCCGGTGCGCCCAAACTCGTGAATGAAGTCGATGGCTTTCTCATGCAGGCGCAGCTTGTCGGGGTTGATCACGCCACCGGGCAGCACCAGCGCGTCGTAATCGGCCGCGCGCGCCTTGTTCAGCGGCACATCCACCGGTATCTGCTCACCCCACTCGCCATGATTCCAGCCTTTGATCTTCGGTTCGTCGCCGGGCGAGATCACGGTCGTGGTGGCGCCAGCTTCTTCCAGCAACTGCTTGGGTTTCATCAATTCGGATTGCTCGAATCCGTCGGTCGCCAGGATCGCGACCTTGCAGCCTTTCAGTCTGTCCTTGCTCATGGTGTTGCTCCCGAACCCGTTGCCATCATGGGAACACGCAGCATACGCAGCGCGCCGTTAATCCGGTGTGTGGGCAAAGGAAGTGTCCCGCAAATCGGGCGCACCGGTTCAGTCGATCGACAGCAATCATCGGGGACGACGCCAGCGCAAGGCCCGGCAGCGTACCCGCCTACCGAGCGTTGCTCCTGGGCTGCAGGATCGTACCCGTGCACTTCTTTGCACCGCAGCGGCAGGCCCACAGTTTTTTCATCTTCGGCGTGTGCGGCACATCCAGTACGATCCCGTAGTTGTAGGTGAGTTCCTCGCCCGCCCTGATCGCGCGCTTGCTCTCGATGATTACCTTGTCCTTGCGCGCGCCATCAACTTCCTCGATGTAGGCGTGGCAGTTCGGCGCGCAGGAATGATTGATCCAGCGTGCACTGTTGCCGCCGACGTTGGCATCCACGATGTACTTGTCGTTCAACGTGAACAGGAAGGTGTGGCCGGTGTCGGCGCCATCGTCGTACAGGCGATCGGCCTGCGCGTGGGTGATCAGGCGGCCCTTGTACTGGATCAGCACGGTGCGTGCGGGAATATCGGTGGCGGCGTAAACACCGTTGCCGTGGATGGGCGAGCGGCGCACGATCAAGCGACGTGTCATTGTGAACTCTTCAGGGCAAACGCGTATGATGCCCTGATGTGCAGCCATCACACAACGGAGGTTGCCATATGGCATTCAAGATCAAGCGTGCAACGGAACCGCTCACCAAGGCCGACGGCGCGCGCATCCTCATCGATCGCTTGTGGCCGCGCGGCCAGTCCAAGGACAAGCTGCAGCTCACCGCGTGGGTGAGGGACATCGCACCCAGCACCGAACTGCGCCAGTGGTTCGGGCACGATCCCGACAAATGGGAAGAATTCCGGAAGCGCTATCGCGCGGAACTGGACGCGAACCCCGATGCGGTGGCGGAGTTACAGGAGCTGTTGAAGGAACACCCGAACGCGACCTTGCTGTTCATGGCGCACGACGCCGAGCACTGCAACGCGACCGTGCTGGCCGAATATTTGCGCGAGCACCATCCGCTTGCACGCAAGCACTCCATCGCGTGACGTCGCCATGCGGCGCGCATTGTTCTGGTTATGCCTGTCCCTGGCTCCCGCGGCGGCGATTGCGGCGCAAGGCTTCACGCTCGAAAGCCCGACGCTGAGCGCCGGCGGAAGCATGCCGCTCGCGAACGTGTACACGCAATGCGGCGGGGGCAACATCTCGCCGAGTCTGCAGTGGCACGATCCACCGGCGGGCACGCAAAGTTTCGCCGTCACAATGTTCGACCCCGATGCGGCGGGCGGCTTCTGGCACTGGATCATCTTCGAGATTCCGGTCGGCGCGCATGGTCTCAATGCGGATGCGGGCGCGCCGCGCAGCGGCAATGCGCCCGGCGATGCCGCGCAGTTGCCCAACGACTTCGGCAACCACGGCTATTCCGGCCCCTGCCCGCCGGCCGGCAAACGACACCACTACGTCATCACCGCGTACGCGCTCGATGTGCCCGAACTGGGGCTGGCCGCGCACGTCAGTCGCAAGGATGCGCTGGCGGGCATCGAGAAGCACACGCTCGCGAAGGCGACGTTGACCGTCGTGTGGGGGCATTGATTCGACGAGCCATGCAGCCGCAGCTGCACCCGCGGGCTAGAATCACCTTTCACCCCTGTGGATGCGACGAGGATGCGACGAATCCATCGACTGGTCGCGTGCGTGACGGTTGTCGCCACAGGTGCGCTGGCCCACGCGATGGCAGCCGCTGCACCACCCACGATCTTCGCCGCCGCAAGTCTTGAACCCGCACTCGGCCAGTTGGCGCACGACGGCGCGCTGGGCTCGCCCGCGCCACGCATGGTGTTCGCCGCGTCGTCCGCGCTGGCGCGACAAATCGAGAATGGGGCGCCCGCGGACCTTTTCATTTCCGCCGACGAACGCTGGATGGATGACGTCGCCCGGCACGACGCGATCGTGTCGTCGACGCGCACCGATCTGCTGGGCAACGTACTGGTACTGATCGCGTCCGCCGAGTCCCACGCGACAGCGGATCTGGCGCACGGCCCCGCGCCGTTGCTGTCAGCCTTGGGGAAGGACGGTCGCCTTGCGATCGCCCTGCCGGACTCGGTGCCTGCCGGGATCTATGCGAAACAAGCCTTGACGGAACTCGGCATGTGGCGGCCGCTCGAGCCGCGGATGGCGATGACGCGCGACGTGCGCGCGGCACTGAATCTGGTGGTGCTGGGGCAATGTCCTCTCGGCATCGTGTACCGTTCCGACGCCGTGTCCGAACCGCGCGTGAAAATCCTGGCCACGTTTCCCCCCGAAAGCCACAAGCCCATCGTGTATTCCGTCGCGATCGTGACGGGACACGACGATGCCGTGACGCGGGTGTTGCTCACGGCGCTGGAATCCGGGCAAGCACGCAAGGTGTTCCAACGGTGGGGCTTCGATGCGCCGCCACGCAGGCAACATTGACGTCCCCGGGGCTGCCCGCGCTCTTTGAGGACAGCACCCGGAATCGCGAAATGTAAATTTCGGATACCTGCGCATGAATACGAGAGCGAACCCCTAGATGCACTTCTTGACCCCCACTGAAACCGTCGCGCTGGCCTTGAGCGTCAAGGTGTCGCTGGTCGGCGTCGCATGTTCATTGCCGGTGGCGGTCGGCTGCGCATGGCTGCTGGCGCGCACGCGCTTTTTCGGGAAACCCCTTTTTGAAGGCTTGTTGTTGCTGCCCTTGATCCTGCCGCCGGTGGTAACGGGTTACGTCCTGCTGATCGTATTCGGCCACCACGGCGCGATCGGACGATTGCTCGACGAGGCTGGCTTGAGCATCGCGTTTCGCTGGACCGGCGCGGCGTTGGCCGCCGCGGTGATGGCGTTTCCCTTGCTGGTGGTGGCGCTTCGCAACGCGTTCGAGTCGGTGGACCGCAAACTCGAAAACGCGGCGGCGACGCTGGGCGCCGGGGCGTGGCGAATCTTCTTCGGCATCACCCTGCCGCTGTCGGCGCGCGGGCTGGTCGCCGGCCTTGCGCTGGCGTTCGCGCGCGCATTCGGCGAGTTCGGCGCCACCATCACCTTCGTGTCGTCGATTCCGGGGCAGACACGCACGCTGCCGATCGCGCTGTATGAATTGATCTCGACGCCGGGCGGGGAAAGCGGTGCGCTGCGGCTCACGCTGGTCGCGGTGGTGATCGCCATGATCGCATCGCTGATCGCTGCCCTGATGCTGTTGCGGGGCGGCACACGCGAGGCCGAAGCATGATCGAACTCGACCTCGCGCTGCAACGCGGCGAATTTTCGCTGGAGCTTGCGCTGCAAACGCCCGCGCGCGCGCTGGCGTTGTTCGGTCCTTCCGGCTGCGGCAAGACTTCCACGCTGCTCACTATCGCGGGACTGCTGCGCCCCCGGCGTGGACGCATCGCGATCGACGGTCGCGCATTGTTCGATGCCGATGCGAACATCGATTTGCCGCCCGCGCATCGCAACCTTGGCGTGGTTTTTCAGGACGCCCGGTTGTTTCCGCATTTGAGTGTCCGCGACAACCTGCGTTACGGCATGCCGCATGCAACCGCAAAGGATGCGTTTGAGGACGTGGTGCAACTGCTGGAATTGTCCGCATTCCTGAAACGCAGACCCGGGCAGCTTTCCGGCGGGCAGATCCGTCGGGTCGCGATCGGCCGTGCCCTGCTGCGCCAGCCGCAGGCCTTGTTGCTGGACGAGCCATTGGCCAATCTGCATCGCGAGGCGCGCGCTGAAGTGCTGGAACATCTGCGCGGACTCAAGCGCGGGTTCGCGCTCAGCACGATCCTGGTCAGCCACCAGCCCGACGAAGTGATCGCGCTGGCCGACAGCGTGGCGCTGATCGAAGACGGGCGGCTGGCTGCGCTCGAGAGCGCCGAGGCATTCAAGTCATCCACCGCCGCGTCGGGCGTTCTGGTTGCGGCCAACGCCTGCGCAACGGGTTAAAGTAGCAACGAAGTGATTGGCCGAAGAGGAACCGGACAATGACCTGCCGTTCGTCCCGATCCGCGCCGCGTGCACGGTTTTCCGTCCTGGCATGCGCTGCCCTGCTGCTCGCCGGCTGCACGGGCATGGGCACCAAGCTGCAACCGCCGACCGCCAGCATCCAGCAAGTGACAGTCAACCCGGACGGCGCCTGGGTGGTGGTGGTGCGGTTCCAGAATTACAGCTACGACACCGGCATGCACGTCTACTCGATCGATGCCGGCCTCACCCTCGACGGCAAGCCTGCCGGTCACATCGCGATCTCGCCGGCGCTGGACATTCCCGCGATGGACGCCGACATCGCCACCGCAATTTTCAAGCCCGATGCAGCAGGCTCTGCCGCGCTGGCGGCCACCCAACGCAACGCCGTGCAATACGAATTGAAGGGCACCCTGTCGGTCGGCAAGGGCACGACGGGCGACGCGCAAACCTTCAAGCTGGACGGAAAGGGCTACATTTCACCAGTACCGGGCGTGTCCAACATCTGGCGATGATCGACGCAGCTTGCGCCAATCTGGATCGATGCTCGAATATCTTTGTTCGTCATTCCGGAGCTGCCTGCGATTCGCGGGCAGAATCCGGAATCCAGGTCCTGGCTCGGCAGTCCAATCGAAAAGCTGGATTCCGGGTTCCATTGCCGACGGAAGTCAGCGATGGCCCCGAATGACGACTGAAAACTTCCAACTGGGCCGCTATTCGCAGCTCATCTTCATCCATAAGAATGCAAGGGCCCATCTCCGTGACCACCCACTACACCGCCCCCCTCGCCGACATTCGCTTCGACTTGTACGACTTGCTGGAAGTCGAAAAGCTGTTCGCCAAGCTCCCTGGTTGTGAATCGCTCAATCGCGAACTGATCGATGCGGTGCTGGACGAGGCCGCGAAGTTCTCGCAATCCGTGCTGGCACCGCTCAACGAAATCGGCGACCAGCAAGGTTGCACCTTCGACAAGGCCGGCGGCGACGTGAGGACACCGGAGGGTTTCAAGCACGCTTACCAGCAATACGTCGAAGCCGGCTGGGCCGGCCTGACCGCGCCTGAAGCCCATGGCGGCCAAGGCCTGCCGGAGACGGTCGGCGCACCGGTCAAGGAAATGATCGATTCCGCAAACCTCGCATGGGGCACCTATCCCCTGCTCTCGCACGGCGCCACCGAAGCGCTGCGCGTGCATGGCGAGGACTGGCAGAAAGACGCGTTCCTGAAGCGCATCGTTTCGGGCGAATGGACCGGCACGATGTGCCTCACCGAGCCGCACTGTGGTTCCGACCTCGGCCTTTTGAAAACGCGCGCCGAACCGGGCGACAACGGCAGCTATGCGATCAGCGGCACCAAAATTTTCATCACCGCGGGCGAGCACGACTTCACCGACAACATCGTGCACCTGGTTCTGGCGCGGTTGCCAGACGCGCCGAAAGGCGTGAAAGGCATTTCGCTTTTCATCGTGCCGAAGTTCAAGGTGAGCCGCGATGGCAGGAAGGGCGCGCGCAATGGGTTGCGCTGCGGTTCCATCGAACACAAAATGGGTTTGAAGGGCTCCGCGACCTGCGTGCTGAATTTCGACGGCGCGCAAGGCTGGCTGATCGGCGAATCCAACAAGGGCCTGAACGCGATGTTCACCATGATGAATACCGCGCGTCTCGCTGTCGGCTTGCAAGGGTTGGCATTATCCGAACGCGCGTACCAGAACGCGCTTTCCTACGCGCGCGAACGCCTGCAGATGCGCTCGCTCTCGGGTCCAAAATTTCCCGACAAGCCCGCCGATCCATTGATCGTGCACGGCGACATTCGCCGGATGCTGCTGACGCAGAAAGCGCTGATCGAAGGCGGCCGCGCGCTGGGGCTGTACGCTGCAACGCTGGTGGACATCCAGCATCGTTCGACCGACGAAAATGAAGTGAAGCGCGCGGAAGTGCTGGTGTCGTTCCTGACACCGATCGTGAAGGCGCTGCTCACCGAAAACGCCAACGAGTGCACCAACCTCGCGCTGCAGATCTATGGCGGCCACGGCTACATCGCCGAACATGGCATGGAGCAGTACGCACGCGACGCGCGCATTACCACGATTTACGAAGGCACCACCCAAATCCAGGCGCTGGACTTGCTGGGCCGCAAGATCATGCAGCAACGCGGCGAGGGGCTGCAGTTATTCCTGGAACAACTCGGCGCCTTCTGCACACAGCATGCGAACGACGAAGCACTGAAGGATTTCATTCCGAAGTTGTCCGCGCTGGCGAAGGAGTGGGCCGAAGCGACCCAGGTTTTGGGCAAACGCGCGCTGTCGAATCCGGATGAGATCGGCGCGGCGGCGGTCGATTATCTGTTCTATTCCGGCTACATCGCGCTGGCTTACGCCTGGGCACGCAGCGTGGCCGCCGCTGCATCGTCACCGCATTCCGAAAATTTCAAGCAGGCCAAGCGGCTGACCGCGCGCTTCTACTTCGATCGCGTGCTGCCGCGCACGCGCACCCATCTGGCCGTGATGCAGGCCGGCGCGGACAGCGTGTTCGCGATGCCGGATGGACTGTTTGGATGAGCCGGCGATCTCGTCAAGCCGGAGTGTTTTTCTTGTCGTCATTCCGGGGCTGCCCGCAGTTCCATCGCGGGCAGAACCCGGAATCCAGCGACTTTGATAGTGTTTGGATGAGCTGGTGACCTGCTTGAGCAGGTGTTTTTCCTGTCGTCATTCCGGGGCTGCTCGCGGCCCCGCCGCGAGCAGAACCCGGAATCGGTCCTGAAGATTTGGAAAACCGATTCCGGGTTCCGCCTTCGGCGGCCCCGGAATGACGATCAATACAATGGATCGCGCGGTGTCAAAAGGTGCGCAAAGACTCCATCATCATCCGCCCCGCAACCCCCGGCGACACGGCTTTCATCCTGTCGCTGACGCCGCGCTTCGTCGACTTCGAATTGCCGAAGGGCCGGCGCAAGCGTGAAACGGCCGCTGCGATCCGCGCCGACATCGAACGTGCCTTGCGCGAAGCGCCACCCGGTGACCATTTTTTTGTCGCCGGCGATTCGGATGGACAACGCGTGGGCTTCCTGCACCTGCAGGTGCAACGGGATTTCTTCTCCGGCGTGCGTGCCTGCCACGTTTCCGATCTCGCCGTCGCGCCGGAATGTGAAGGCCGCGGCGTCGGCCGCGCCCTGCTGGCGTACCCGGAAACCTGGGCGCGAAAGAACCGCTGCAAACTGCTGACCCTCGCGGTTTTCCCGGGCAACACGCGCGCCCGCGCGCTGTACGAGCGCAACGGCTTCACCGCCGACCTGTTGCGGATGGCCAAACCCGTAGGGCGGGAGTAGCCGCGCAGCGGCGTATCCCGCCAGCAACGTCGGCGTCCCACGGCCGCGGCCACCCACCCTCCCAAAACGTGACACCGTTCACATTTGGTGCTAGTTTCCGCCCCGCGACCCATTCACGGCGGGTCGCGGCGACCCGCCAGCGCCCTGCGCCCGACGATCGCGTCCTGCCACGGACGGTTCGACGTACCGACGCTGGGGGCGGCATGCCAGACCCATCCGTTGCCCGTTTCACCTATCGTGCCTTCATCAGCTACAGCCACCGCGACAAGGCGTGGGCGGACTGGCTGCACAAGGCGCTGGAAACGTATCGCGTGCCGTCGCGGCTGGTCGGCACGACCACGGCGCACGGTGTCATTCCGCGCCGCCTGAATCCGGTGTTTCGCGACCGCGACGAGCTGTCCAGTTCGCCCGAACTCGGCACCAAGATCAACCAGGCGCTCGCGCAATCGGAAAACCTGATCGTGATCTGCTCGCCCGCGTCGGCGATATCGCGCTGGGTCAACGAGGAAGTGCTCGCGTACAAGCGCATCGGCCGCGCCGCCCGCATCTTCTGCCTGATCGTGGACGGCGAACCCAACGCCACCGACCTGCCCGGCCGCGAATCGGAAGAATGCTTCTGCCCCGCGCTGCGCTTCGCCACCGACGCCGACGGCCGGCCCACGAACGAACGCACCGAACCCATCGCCGCCGATGCGCGCCCCGGCAAGGACGGCAAGCCCAACGCGAAACTCAAACTCATCGCGGGCATGCTCGGCGTCGGCTTCGACGCGCTGAAACAGCGCGAGCAGCGCCGCCAAGTCCAACGCATGACCGCAATCGCGGGCATTGCGCTGGTGGTGATGGCCGTGACGATCGTGCTGGCGATCGCCGCGCTGGTGTCGCGTCATCGCGCGGTGATTGCACAGCACGAAGCGGCGGTTGCGAGGCAAGCCGCCGTGCGCCGGCAGAAGCAGGCCGAGGGCTTGGTCAACTTCATGCTTGGCGATCTCAACGACAAGCTCGACCAGGTGCATCGCCTCGACATCATGCAGGCGGTGGACGACAAGGCGCTGGCGTATTTCCAGTCACTGCCGGTCGCCGATGCAACCGACGCGTCGCTCGTGATGCGTGTCACGGCGCTGGAAAAGATCGGGAGCGTGCGTCTGGATCAAGGCCGAACGCAAGCGGCACTGGCGCCGTATCAAGCCGCGTCAAAACTTGCAGCCGAGCTCGTCAAGCGCGCGCCTGGCAATGCCGATCGCCAAGCCGCTTACGGCGACAGTCTCAAATGGATCGGCCAGGCGTATCTGTACCAAGGTGACATGGCGCACGCCTTGCAGGATTTTCAGGCTGCAAGCGCGGCCCTGCAGAAAGCTGTGGCGGCCAAACCCGATGACGGCGAACTTGCATTCGATCTCGCCGCGGCGCATCACGACAGTGGTTACGTGCTGGATCACCGCGGCGATTTTGCCGGCGCCAACGCCCAGTACGAAGCTGCACTGAACATGTACGCGCGCTGGCGCGCTCGCGAACCTTCTCGGACCCGCTGGCAAACCTACCTCGGAAACGAATACGACAGCTTGGGCAAACTGGCGCTGGAACGCGGCAAGCTCGATGAGGCGGTCACCGACTACCACGAAGACCAACGGATCAAGACCACGATCGCCGAGCGCAATCCAAGCGATCATCAGGCTCAAACCTCCCTGCTGGTCAGCAACGCGATTCTCGGCCGTACCCTCGGGTGGTGCGGCGATCTGGACGACGCTTTGCAGTTCACTGCGCGCGCGGTCGACAGCGCGAAAAGCCTGATGGCATTCGACCCAACCTATACTTCCTGGCAGGACTACTACGGCCTGTACAGCCAGCAACTCGGGGGATTGTTGCGGCAGGCCGGGCAATTGGATGGTGCTGCGAAAGCGGATGGCGACGGCGTGCGCGTGCTCAGCGCACTGACGGAGAAGGATCCGACAGATGGCGATTGGCCTCAGGATTTGGCGCAGGCGCAGTTGGAAACCGCACGCTTGCAACTGGTGCGCAACGACATAACCGACGCGGACAGGTCAGCCACGACCGCGCTAGCCGTCATCACGAAATTGCGTTTAAAGATGCCGGACGACCGCGGCTTGATCCTGCTCGACGCGCAAAGCGACATGCTGCTGGGAAGGATCGCCACCCAACGCCGCGACGCCACCGTCGCAAGGCAGGACTGGACTCGCGCGCAGAAGTTGCTCGCGCCGACGCTGCAGGCGGGCAACGATCCCACCTTCCTCGCTGCCTATGCAGAAGCGCTGCTGGACCTCGGCCAGATGGACCTCGCGCGCCCCTCCATCGACAAATTGAATGCAATGGGCTTCCGCACGCCGGATTTCGTGGCGTCACTTGCCGGCACGCACATCGATTACCCAGTAAATGCGGCGTTTCAGAACCGTCTCGCGCAGATCATGCAACCCGGTGTTGCTGAAGGACACCACCCGTCAGGCGCGCTGGGACCCACAGGTGTGGCGCATTGAAGCAGCAAGGCGATGCGGCCCGCCATTCGAGTGCCGTGCGTCAAAAGGATCATTCCCATGCCAACCGTTCATGTTTCCCTCGATACCAGCGTGAGCCCCCCGGTAGTCACCTGCAACCCCAAGCATCTTCCAGTAGATCATGGCAAGGCACCCATCAACTGGCTTCCGGCCAAAGATCAGAGTTTCACGTTCGCTTCGCTCACCGGGCTGCCCACATCGGTCTTCGCTGCCCCGACCGTGACTGATGGTGAGATCACCACCTCGGACAACAATCAAAACAACGGGCCAGAGATCGCTTATCCGTACCAGGTTTGCGTGTCGTACGGCAGGCAGACCTACTGCACACCGCCGCTGAAGAGTCCCACAAGCGGAAACGGCAATCCGACCGTCAATAACAGGTAGCCGATGTTCGGGCGCGTGAAAGTTCCCAAAGGTTCAATTCACGTCGCCTCCAACGCTGTTTCACCGCGGCAATCTCGCCGCAAACACAGAAGGAGTACATCATGAAACGCAAACTACTCCCCCCGCATTGCGGCGTTGCTGATCGCGCTGGCATTGACTGGTAGCGCGGGCGCAGCATCCGCCGCGGCGACCGCGTCACTTGGTTCGTCGCTCGGCTACATGGCCGAAATGGTGATGGCCTGCGTCAGCGGCAATGTGCCTGCCTGCATGGCTGCAAGCGGTGGCGCCGGCACCGTCATTCCCGACGTAGACGGTAACCCAACGGTCAAAAACAAGTAATCGCATTGGGGTGGGGCGGCGCCGCAACGCCCGCCCCAACCTCCGCGCGAAAAAGGCCGGACCCCAATCAAATGTGACGCGCTTCACATTCCTCTGTGACTCTGGCACAGTCGCCTTTCGGACGAAAGCGGCTCCCGCGCGTTTCGCGAGGGCCGCATCCACCAGGGATGGCCCGAGTTCGCGTGAGGCGGAGACGGCCATGGCCGAGTCGCCGGTTTCGCGTTTCACTTATCGCGCCTTCATCAGCTACAGCCACCGCGACAAGGCGTGGGCGGATTGGCTGCACAAGGAACTGGAGGCATGGCGCGTCCCGTCGCGGCTGATCGGCACGCAAGCCGCGCACGGGGTGATCCCGCGCAGCCTGCAACCGATCTTCCGCGATCGCGAGGAACTGGCCAGCGCCACCGACCTGGGCCAGGAAATCACCGACGCGCTCGACCGGTCCGAATGCCTGATCGTGATCTGCTCGCCGGCAGCGGCGGCATCGCGCTGGGTCAACGAAGAGGTGCTGGTGTTCAAGCGCATGGGCCGCGGCGGGCGCATCCTGTGCCTGATCGTGGATGGGGAACCCAACGCGACAGATATCCCGGGCCGTGAAGCGGAAGAATGTTTCTGCCCCGCATTGCGCTTCGCGCTGGATGCGACAGGGGGACTTTCGAGCAAGCGGGCGGAACCGATCGCGGCGGACGTTCGTGCCGGCCACGACAACAAGCCCACCGCGAAGTTGCGCTTGATCGCCGGCATGCTCGGCGTGGGCTTCGACGCGCTGATCCAGCGCGAAGCGCATCGCCGCCGCCGCCGTGCCCTTGTCATCGCCGCCGCGGCACTGCTGGGCATGGCGATCACAAGCGTGCTGGCCCTCAATGCGGTGATCGCGCGCAACGAGGCGCGGCAGCGGCAGGCGCAAACCGAGCAGGCGCTGAATTACATGCTCGGCGACCTGCACGACAAGCTCAAGGGGGTGGGGCGGCTCGATCTGATGGCCTCCGTCACCGACAAGGCGCTGGCGCTGTTCGCCGCGAGCAAGCCCGGCTCGCTGACCGACGATGAACTCACCCAGCAGTCGCGGGCGCTGGTGCAGATCGGCCAGATCCGGCTGGACGAGGGTCAATACGAACCCGCGATGGATGCCTTCAGGCGTGCCTACCAGCGCAGCCTCGAGCTGACCACGCGATATCCCGGGAATGGCCGCTTCCTGTTTGACCGCGCGCAGGCGGAATACTGGATCGGATACGTGTATCTGCAACAACGCAATCTGGAGCAAGCCAACGAATGGCTGACCCGCTATCGCGACTCCACACTTGGACTGCTCAAAATCGATCCGCACAACCAGGACTGGCGACTCGAAACCACTTGGGGCGAACACAACGTGGCCGTGCTGGCACTGGATCGGGGAGACCTGAATACCGCACAGCGCGGTTTCCAGGCTGAATTGAAAGTCAAGGAAGAGATTGCCCGCGCACGACCCCACGACGCCGATTTGGCCTCCCAAGTCGCCGATACCATCTCATGGCTCGGCAATGTGGCGGAGCAACGTGGCGATCTGGCCAGCGCCCAGCGTTTGTTTGGCGAACAAGTCCGCCGGCTGACGGACCTTCGTGGTCGACACCCCGAGGACTTTCGTTGGCTGGCCCAATGGGCGAACGCCCAGGAAGTCTTGGCCGCATCACTGGAAACAACAGGCAGGTACGACGAAAGCTTGCGCGCACTGACCGCCGCCGATGGCGGGTTAAAAGCCCTCACGCAACACGACCCGAACAATGTTCCGTGGCAAATCACCTTGGCCAGCGTGGAAATCCGGCGCGCATCGCATGCCTTGGCCACGAATGATTTCGATCAGGCCGAAAGGCGGCTGTCAGCGGCAATGGACAGCCTCCGCAATCTCGGATCATCGAGCGCAAGCCAAGCCAATCGGGAAATCGATCGGGCGCTCAGTCGCGGGTGGCTGCTGCGCGCACGCCTTGCTCAGCGCCGCAGCAATTTGCGTGCCGCGACAGACGCGGCCCGTTTGTCGCTCGCGGAAGCCCGCAAGGGGATCGCGCGCGATGCCATCGACCAAGGCAATCTGGCCGACCAAGCCGATGCGCTGCTGGTGTTGGGAAACCTGCAGCAGGCTGAATCACCCGGTATGCCACCGCCTGCGTGGGCGGAAGCCCGCACGTTGCTCGCGGCGCGGGCGCCTGCCTCGCACTATTGGCGCATGCTGGACCCATGGTTGCGCCTGTGCCGCCTGACCGATGACGCTGCGCATGCCAAAGTCGCGATGGATCGCCTGAATGCCAGCGGTTACGTGCCGCTACAACCTTGGCCGGTTACCAGTCAACCATCCCCAGTCACCGAAGGAGACCAACATGTCCACTGACCAGGCAGCTTGTTCCACGGCGAGAATTTCCATCACCGTGTCGGATTTCCACGAGATAGGCCGCGGCTCCAGCCGCGCGGATATGGAATTGATCGATACCGGCCACGGCACGGTCAGCCAAGGCAGGATCAATGATCCGATCGTCGTCACGGCCGAGGCGCATCTCGAGTTTTCCGTATCCGCCCGCGAAGGTGACCGATACACCTACAGCCCGGTCGGAATCAGTTTCAAGGAGACATCAGATGCCGCCTCCGACGCGGCGTCTGATCAGCACTGCGGCGGTCGCGACCCGCTGGGGCACGCGGCATTTCCGACGCGCAGGTTCGTTTCCCGCGGCAGCACCCTGCAATTATCGCTGTTCGACGCCAACCCCGAGCCGGGCGAATTCAAGTTCGACCTGGTGATTCAACGATCAGACGGAGCGCTCGGCGTCCTCGACCCGGGAATAGAGAACAGGGGAGTCATGAAATAGCACGGCTGCCAAAACAGGTTATCTGTTGTGCGGTTCCTGCCGGCCATATGGAAACGGCGAGGCAGGAATCGCCGCAGGATGTCGGAAACGGAGAGCGGTTTCTGCCGCCGCGAAACCGGATGGCACGTGGCGTAATGGTGCACAAGCGCGGACGAGGCGTCGCAATGGACATGGTCGATTCAGAGCAAGCAAACACTGCGGCGCGGAACGCCGCGCTCGCACCACTGGTGATCGGCGTCACCAGCCACCGCAATATCGTCGCGCGCGAGATCGAAGCGATACGGGAGCGCGTCCGGCATCTTTTCGATCAATTGCAGCACGAGTTCCCGCATGCGCCACTGACGATCCTGTCGCCGCTGGCCGAGGGTGGCGACCAACTGGTGGCCGAGGAAGGCCTGAAACTCGGTGCGCAACTCATCGCGCCGCTGCCGTTCGCGCGCGAGTTGTACGCACAGGATTTCACCAACGCCACTGCGCGCGCGCAGTTCGAGTCCCTGTGCCTGCAGGCGCGCGTGATCGAATTGCCGCTGCTGACCGGCCATACACACGCCGCGGTTTCCGCGCCGGGCGAAGAGCGCAATCGCCAGTACGCGCAAGTCGGGATGTTCGTGGCACGGCATTGCCACCTGTTGCTGGCGATCTGGGACGGCAAACCGTCGCACCGTTTGGGCGGCACCGCGCAAATCGTGGAATATTTCCTGACCGGCACGCCTCCGGGCGATTTCGAACGCAGGCGGGACCGGCGACCGCGCCTGTACGGTGGCGGCGACGAGCGCCTGCTGTGTCACATGGTGTGTTCGCGAGACACGCCGGAGGGCGCGCCGAGCGCACCGCTGCGGCCGGGCCAGGTGATCTGGCGCAATCTCGACGAAGCTTCGGAACCCGATGCGCCCATGCCGCAGGCATTCCGCACGGTGTTTGCGCATACGGATGCGTTCAACGTCGATGCCGCGAAGTACCGCGAGGAAATCGAGGCGGGCGGCGCCGGCATCGAGGACGCGCCTTCTGCCGCAGGCGAAAGCACACCGGCACAGTCGTCGCCCGCTGTGCTGTTCCGCACGACCGACTGGCTGGCGATCCATTTCCAGAAACGCGTGCTGCTGGCGATGCGGGTGATCTACCTGGTCGCGTTCGTGATGGGCGTGGCCTTCACCCTGTACGACAACCTTCCCGAGCAGGACAGGATGCTGTTCGTATTCCTGTTCCTGTTCGCGACCGGCGTGGTGGTGAACGCCATCGCGAGACGCCGCGGCTGGCACCGCAAGTACCTCGATTACCGCGCGCTTGCCGAAGGGCTGCGCGTGCAGTGCTATTGGCGGCGCGCCGGCATTTCTCTGACCGGTGACCCCGAATTCGCCCGCGACAGCCTGATGCAGAAGCAGGACATCGAACTGGGCTGGGTGCGCAACGTGATGCGCAGCGCCGGACTTTTCGGCGATGCGTGGCCGGCACGGCAGGACGAGGCGGCACTGCGAAGCGTGATCGACGAATGGGTCGGCGACGCCACGCATGGCGAACTCGGTTACTACCGGGTCCGCACCGAACAGCGCGAACGCAGCCATCGCGTCAACGAGGCGATCGGCGCGATGTGCCTGCTGGCGGGCATCTTCATCAGCGTGGTGCTGGCGGTGCTGGTGCACCGGCTGTCGGTGGACACCAAGAACAACCTGATCGTGGTGATGGCGTTTTTCTCGATCTTCGCGGCGGTGCGCGAGGCGTATTCGTTCCGCAAGGCCGACCGCGAATTGATCCGGCAATACCGTTTCATGGAACGTGTGTTCGGCAACGCGCGCACCGCACTCGACAGGACCGACGATGCCGACGAGCAACGCGAAATCCTGCGCGCGCTGGGCGAAGCTTCGCTGGCCGAGCACGTCGAGTGGGCAGTGATGCACCGCCAGCGACCGCTGGAAGCGGGAAAGATGTGACGCTTCGCGAATGGCGCAAGATTCTGCTTTGATCGTCATCCCGGCGCAGGCCGGGATCCATTTTCTTTTGTCACCGCAAAGATGGATTCCGGCCTGCGCCGGAATGACGAGCTGGAGGTTCAGACCACCGGCGCTGTCGGCTTCGCAGCCGCGAGGCGCGCTTCGGCGCCGGCAACCATGGCCTGGTAACGCGGGTCGCCGCGCAGCGATTCAAGGTCCGGATCGGCTTTCAGGTAACGCAAGAGCGGCTCCGTGATGGTGGCGAAAAGCGGTCCGAGCATGTCCACGGCGGCCGGCCCATCCCGCAGATGACCGTTCAAGGCACACGCGAAGTTGTATCGCATGTCCCAGTTCTCGGGATCGACCACCAGCGCGCGATTCATGCGGGTCTTGGCGCGCTCGCCCTCACCCAGCGCGGCCAGCGCGTAGGCGCTGTAGACCACGGCACTGGAGTTGTTCTGGTCGCGCGCCAGGATCGATTCGGCGCGCCTGAGCGCGAACTCGGCGGCTCCTCCTGCCCCGGCCGTATTGCCCAGCACGGTATAGCAACTGATCAACATTCCAGCCGAATTGAGATCCCCTTCCATCAGTCCGACCGCCTTCTCGTACAGGCGGATGGCATCTTCGTAGCGATGCAACTGGTAATTCAGGCGCCCGGCCGCGCGGATGGCTTCGTAGGAATCGGGATCCAGCTTCAGCGCCATGGCCACCTCGGAAGCCGCGGCATCCGTGTCGCTTCTCATCAGCAGGATGTAAGCCTTGACGGCGTGCGCCTCAGCCATGCCGGCGTCCAGCGCAAGCGCCCGTTCCGCGGCCTCCATGCCGTCGCTCGACTGCGCACCCAGCTCGCGCAGGCTGCGGTAGCCCATCGCCATCAGCGCCCAGGCCTGCGCATAGTCCGGATCGATCTCGGTGGCGCGCGTGCACAGGCGAACGATCGCCTGCGCGGAACGCATGTCCTCCTGACTGGTCACGTAAATCTGCCGGGCCATCAAATAGAGGTCGTGTGCCTCGACGCTGTCGGTACCGCGCCGCTCGATGGCCTTCTTCTCCTCGGGCAACAGGCGCAGCTTCAGTGCCTTGACGATCGCGTGGGAGATTTCATCCTGCAGCGCGAAGATGTCGCTGGCCTCGCGGTCGTAACGCTCGGCCCATACGTGCCGGTTGCTGGCGCCGTCGATCAACTGCGCACTGATCCGCACCCGCCCGCCGGCCCTGCGCACGCTGCCTTCCAGCACGTGCGAGACCTTGAGATCGCGCGCGACTTTCGGCACGTCGACCTGCTTGCCCTTGTAAAGGAACGAGCCGTTGCGCGAAACGACTTCCAGCGCCGACACCTTGCTCAAGTCGGTGATGATGTCCTCGCTGATGCCATCGCTGAAATATTCCTGCTCGGGATCGCCGCTCATGTTGACGAAGGGCAGCACGCAGATCGAGAAATGCGCGGATTCCTTTGCCGTAGCTTGTGCAGCCGACGCACCACCCGTGTTCGCCACTTGCGCAGCCGTGGTCCGCGCGATCATCGCCGCCAACGCGTTAAGACATTCCTGCAGGATGGGATTGGAAGCGTCTTCGCCCCAATTATCGAGGTCGGTGGTGTGGATCGCGCGCACGTCGATCGGCAATCGCGCCTGGTCGAAACGCACCGGCACCAGGATGCCGCGCTCGGCAGCGTCGCGCGCCTCGCCGCGCACCCAGCGCGATACGACGGAAACAGGCGTCCACACCACCAGCACCGCCTTGGCCGCCACGAGTTCCGTATCGATCTGGTCATCGAATTCCTGGCCGGGACTGATTTCCGGGTCCCACCACACGGACCAGCCCTTGGCTTCGATCGCGGCCACCAGCGGCGCGACGCGCGCCTTGTCGGCGCGGGCGTAGGAAACGAAAACGTCAGCCATGCGTCTCAGCCCCGGCCAATGGGTCAGCCTGCCACACTGCTCAAGTTCCCAAGCATAGCGCGGCGGCCGCTGGAATTTCGTCCCTGCATGGCTGGATCTCGTTCGCACATCACGTGTGCGCGCTGCCGCCATTCGCGACGTCGGGCAGCCGCCGAACCAGGATCAATGTGACATCATCCGCCGCAGCAATCCCGCCGGCGAAGGTGTCGGCCGCATCGAGCAGGCCCCGGCACAATTCCGCCATCGGGAGACGCTGTCCACGGCGGATCACCTCGGCGACGCGCTCGGGCCCGAACTCCGCGTTGCCGGCGTCCGTGCGTTCGTAAAGACCATCGGAAATCAAGGCCAGGATGTCGCCCTCGCCCATCTCGAGTGTCGCCGCCTGGGGCACCTCGGCCAGATCCATTACTCCCACCGGGAACGTCGTTGGCTCGATCCATTCGCAACGGTCATCGCCAGCGCGGTAGAGCAGCAACGGTCCCTGTCCCGCGCAGTGGTAACGCATGCTGTGCGTCTCGGCGTCGAGATACGCCATGAACGCGGTGATGAAGCGGTCTTCGGGAAGATCCTCGGCCAACTGATTGTTGACGTGGCGGTAGGCATCGTCGAGGCTGGCGCCGAGCCGGAACGCCACGCGCAGCATGCCCTGCATTTCCATTGCCGACAGCGCCGGGCCGAAGCCGTGGCCGGTGGCGTCGCCCAGCAACAGGAACACGCCCATGGGAAGTTTCACTGCGTCGAACATGTCGCCGCCGGCGTAGGTCGCAGGCTGGAAGTGCCCGTACAGGTCATAGCCCGGCACCGCGGGCATTTGCGTGGGCAGCGTGCTGCGCTGGATCGCGCGTGCGACTTCCACCTCGCTGTGCAATGTATTGGCTGCGCCCGGCCCGGCGTCGCGCAGCGCCAGTGCGCCTTCGGCGGCGAGCACCTGCGCAAGCAGCACCGTGTTCGGGTCGAAGCCGCGGCCCGATTCATATAGAAGCTGCAGGACTCCGAGCACGGCGCCGCCGGCCACCAGAGGCAGACTCAGGACCGCGCCCGTGCGCCCGACGCGGTCAGGGTCGATCGTGGTCACTGCAATGATGTCCACGGCCGTTCCCGCATCGACTTCCAGCAGCATGCGGCCCCCCTCCGCGCAGCGCCCGGCCAGTCCCGCCCCGGCTGCGAGCCGCGGTGGCGGATCGCGGGTCGGCACCAGCAGGGTCAGTTCGCCATTCTGCGTGTCGCGACGCCACAGCACCGCTACGCGGGCGCCGGTGTGCAACCGCGCGGCCTCGGCCAGCTCTGCTGCAGCCGATCCGGTTTCCGGGCCGCCCAGTGCTCGGGTGGTGGCCAGCAAGGCCTCCAGCAAATCCTTGCGGGTGACGTCCTCGCCTGCTTGCCCGATGCTGTCCACGCTCACCTTCCCCCTTCCCATCAGTGACAGTCGAGCCTCAGACAACGGCAAGTCTCGTACCGCGAATGCCGCGATGCAAGCAGCATGGCCGGTACGGGGAATGCGCTTGACCGAGCCCGGTGCGGCATTCGCGGATCGCCATGGGCTGCATTGCGATCGAGCCGGCGAATTGGCGCTATAGTTGCCGGGTGCTTCCGCGGCGGTGGCGCGCCGCCAACGGTTGCGACGCCCCCCGGGGCGTACGCGGGGAGGATGGGGAACCGGTGGAAATGACGTTCAAGCGTTCCATCCACGAACTGCAGGCCATCGTCGCCGCGACCGATCTTTTTTTTTCCGAACGGTGCATCGACCCTGCGTTGCGCCTACCGGTAGACCTGTCGATCGAGGAGTTGTTCGTGAACCTGGTCAAGTACAACCGAGGCACGAACCGTGACATCACGTTGCGCCTGGACTGGATCGGCGACGCGATCGAGGTCAGCCTGACGGACTACGACGTGGAGCCCTACGATCCGACCCGGGCCCCCGACCCGGATATCGATGCGCCCCTTGCGGCGCGGAAGCCGGGTGGCATGGGCCTTTATCTGGTTTCGAAAATGGTGGATGCGATCCGTTACGAATACCGCAATCGCGAGAGCAAGGTCACCTTCACCAAGAGGATGGTGCAGGGCCATGCTTGATATCCGTTACGGAGAAGACCGCCACGTACTGCTGATCGGGCGACTGGATGCGGCCCAAGCTGCCGCGGCGCAGGCATTCCTGGACGAAGTGGCGCCACCTTGCGTGATCGACGCGGGCGGACTGGAATACATCTCCAGCGCCGGCCTCGGCGTGCTTTTGAAGACCCACAAGCGGCTGGCGGCGGCGGGTTCGGGCATCCGCCTGGTCAACGTCAACCCGCACGTCCACGATGTTTTTCGCTACTCCGGAATGGACAAGCTGTTCTCGGTGACCTGCAGTACGTGACGCACGACTGAACCACGTCGCGTGGCCCGGCCGGACACGGCGACCCCGCCAACTTTTCGGGGCCTGAGGCGTATATGGCGCATATGGGGCGGATGAACGACGAACCCGACGCGGCCTGGTTGGCGCGCCTTCGGGTGCATGAGGCCGGTGCATTCACCCAGCTGATCGAGTACTACGAGCGTCCGATGTTCAATGTGGCCTTCCGGATGCTCGGCAACATCGCGGAGGCGGCGGACGCCACCCAGGACGTGTTTCTGAAAGTGTTCGAGAACATAGCCGGATACGACCCGAAATACCGCTTGTTCAGTTGGATCTACCGGATCGCGGTGAACGAATCCATCGACCGGCTGAAGCACCGGCGCCACGCAGAGGTGGTTGCGATCGACGTGGAGGATTTCCCGCTGGCGAGTACCGAGCGCGGACCCGAGCAGATGGCCGGAGATGCACAGATGCACGACTTGATCCAGACGGCATTGATGGAATTGCAGTACGACCATCGGGCCGTCATCGTCCTGAGGCACTTTGCCGAATGCAGTTACGCACAGATGGCCGAGATCCTGCACATCCCTGAAAAGACCGTGAAATCGCGGTTGTACAGCGCCCGCCAGGAACTGCACGGGAAGCTCTTTGCACACGGGGTGGCGACGGCATGATCGGCCCTCTCGAAATGGCTTGGCTGCATGCAGAACTGGACCACGACCTGGATTCCACCGGGCGCGCGCGCCTGCAGGCCGCGCTGGACCATTCGCCGGAATTGCGGGCCGCCCGCACGCAGCTGCTCGAACTGGACGCGGCCCTGCGGGAAGGGTCGCCCGCGCCGGAACCTCCCCCATCGCTGCATGCGCGCCTGACGGAGATGGCCACGGCGACGAGCCGGCCCGGGCTACCGAAGCCCGATCCAACGCAACCACCAACTTTCCGCGACGCCCGCCGTATTGGATGGCGTGCAGCGCGCATCGGATGGCGCATATCACGAACCCACCACAGACACGAATCGAGGGGCAGCACAATGGCAAGCATGACAACGAACAAGAAGGCATTGGTCACCGCAGTGGCAGTAGCGATCGTCGCGGTGGCGGTGGGTGTCGCCTACCTGGGCGACATGTTCCCGCACGGTGCCAACGAAATGGCCGCAGCGACGATTGCCCCCGCGCATCGCTACGAAGCGAGCCAGGTGAGCAGCGGCGATCTCCAGCTCGGCAACCAGGACGTGGCGAAATTCGTCCAGACCGACGTCTATCAGAAGATCATCAACGATCCGGCCATGCTGACGCTGCTGCGCAGCGACGCGTTCCGCAACGCCCTGGCAAACAGCGAAATGCGCAGCGCGCTGTCCAACAGCGATGCCTTGCGAGCGGCGCTGCAAAGCAGCGACGCGTTCCGTGCCTCGCTGCAGAACAGCGACGCGTTCCGCTCCGCGCTGGAACACAACGACGCCTTCCGCAATGCGCTCGCCAGCAACGATGCGTTCCGCGCTTCGTTGCAGCACAATGCTGCCTTCCTCAGTGCGATGCAGCACAATGCCGCGTTCCGCAATGCGTTGCAAAACAGCGATGCGTTCCGCTCGGCGCTGGAGCACAACGACGCGTTCCTGCAGGTGCTTGCCCGCAACGACGCTCTCCGCGCCTCGTTGCAGAACAGCGATGCATTCCGCGCTTCGTTGCAAAAAAGCGACGCATTCCGCGCCTCGTTGCAGAACAGTGACGCGTTCCGATCGGCGCTGGAGCACAACGACGCATTCCGCAACGCGCTCGCCAACAACGATGCGCTGCGCGCCTCGTTGCAACACAACACCGCCTTCCTTACAGCGATGCAGCACAATGCGGCGTTCCGCAACGCGTTGCAAAGCAGTGATGCGTTCCGATCGGCGCTGGAGCACAACGACGCGTTCAGGCAGGCGCTTGCCAACAGCGATGCGTTCCACTCCGCCCTGCTGAACAATGATGCGCTCCGGGCCGCATTGCTCAACAACGATGCGTTCCGTGCCTCGCTGCAGAACAGCGATGCATTCCGCTCGGCGCTGGAACACAACGATGCTTTCCGCAATGCACTCGCCAGCAACGATGCGTTCCGTGCCTCGCTGCAGCACAACGCCGCCTTTTTTACAGCGATGCAGCACAACGCGGCGTTCCGCAACGCGTTGCAAAGCAGTGACGCGTTCCGCTCGGCGCTGGAGCACAACGACGCGTTCCTGCAGGCGCTTGCCAACAACGACGCGTTCCGTGCAAGCCTGTTGAACAATGATGCGTTTCGCGCCTCGTTGCAGAACAGCGACGCGTTCCGCGCTCAACTGGCCAATGTCGCGATGTTGCGCAGCGCGCTGCTCAGCAACGATGCATTCCGGTCCGCGCTGTTGAACAACGACGCGTTCCGCAGCGCGTTGCAGAGCCAGGCGTTCCGGCAGGCCATGCAGAACCAAGCCTTCCGCGCCGCCTTGAACAACGCTGCGTTCCGCCAGATGTTGAACAACGACGCCGCCCGCAGCGCCTTGCAACACGGTACGGCCGAGTAAAGCCAAGGATGGCTCCGGGACCGCGATGAGGCTCCGGCGGCAACCCTGATGCGCCACTGCTCCGCCCGCATTCGCGGGCGGAGCAGTATGCTTGTTAACGTGTGGTGTGCCAGCAAGATGCAAAGCCGGGGCAAGCGGCAGGCATTTGTGAAGGGGGGCAATCCATGGGGCGATTGGTACGGGGACATCTGCTGGCCGTGGTCGTGCTGGTCGCGGCGATCGCTTTTCCGGGTTACGCGTCCGCCCAATCGTTCCAACTGCAGAGCTTCGAGACGAAAGACCTGCGGGTGTTGTACACGCCGGACAACGCCTATCTGGTCCCGCACGTCGCGCGCAGCTTCGAGAATTCGCTCCAATTCCAGGAAAGGGTCTTCCACTGGAAGCCGTGGGACCGCACCACGGTGGTGCTCACCGACTTCAGCGACTACGGCAACGGCGGCACCTCGGTGGCGCCGTTCAACGAGGTGACCCTGTACATCGCGCCGGACCTCAAGGCCATGGGCACCTCGCCCAGCAGCGAACGTCTGTTCTCGACGGCCAACCACGAACTCGTCCACGCTGCCACCATGGATGGCTGGAATGCGCGTGACGCGCGCTGGCGCAGGTTCCTGGGCGGCAAGGTACGCCCGATCGACGCGCACCCGGAGACCATCCTCTACGACTACCTGACCACCCCGCGCATGAGCGTGCCGCGCTGGTTCCAGGAAGGCATCGCGGTCTACATGGAAACCTGGATGGGCGGCGGCATCGGCCGCGCCCAAGGCCCGTACGATGAAATGGTGTTCCGCGCGATGGTGCGCGACCACGCGCATTTCTACCGTCCGCTGGGGCTGGTCTCGGTGGGCACGTCGGTCAGCTTCGAAACGATGACCAACGCTTACCTGTACGGCACGCGCTTCATGACCTACCTATCGCTGCGCTACTCGCCGCAGCAACTGCTCGACTGGTTCATCCGCAGCCAGGACAGCAAGGCCTACTACGCCGACCAATTCCAGCAGGTGTTCCACATCCCGCTGGACCAGGCGTGGAACGACTGGATCGCCTGGGAGCACACTTTCCAGGAAGCCAACCTGAAAAAAGTACATCAGTACCCCATCACCAAGGTGGCGCCGCTCGCGCCACACGCGCTGGGTTCGGTCTCGCGCTCGTTCATCGACCACGGCGACCTGATCGGCGCCTTCCGCTACCCCGGCAGGCTCGCCTACGTGGGTGTGCTGTCGCTGAAGAACGGAACCCTCCGCCACGTGGTCGACATCAAGGGCTCGATGAAATACACCGTTACTTCCTCGGCGTACGACCCGGCGACCCAGACGTTCTTCTACACGCAGAACAACCTGGACTACCGTGACCTGATGGAGGTCGACATCCGCACCGGCAAGACCCGGCGTCTGCTGCGCAAGGCCCGCATCGGCGACCTTGCGTTCGATCCGGCCGACCGTTCGTTGTGGGGGCTGCGCACAGCCAACGGCTACGTCACCCTGGTGCGCATCCCGTACCCATACAACGAATGGCACCAGGTGCATACCTTCTCCTACGGCGAGGTGCCATTCGATCTTGACGTATCGCACGATGGCAGCACGCTGTCGCTGTCCATCGCCGAGATCAGCGGCGCCAACTTCCTGCACCTCCACAAGACAGCGGAGCTGCTGGCCGGAACCACCACGCCGTTCGCAACCTACGACTTCGGCCAGGCAGCGCCGGAGGGTTTCATCTTCGGCAAGGACGATCGCCGGTTGTATGGCAGTTCGTATTACACAGGCATCTCCAATATTTATCGCTACGACATCGCCAGCGGCAAGATGGATGCCTTGAGCAACATCGACACCGGCCTGTTCCGCCCGATCCAGTTGCCGGACGGCAAGCTTGCGGCGCTGGAGTACACCGGACAGGGATTCCTGCCGGTCGAATTCAATCCGGTGCCGCTCGACGACCTGAGCTCCATCGACTTCCTCGGCACGCGGGTGGCGGAGCGCCACCCGATCGTGAAGACCTGGGGCGTCGGCTCGCCTTCCCGAATCGACCTCGACTCGCTGGTCACGCACAAGGGCATGTACAAGCCCGGCCACGAGATGCGCCTGCAATCGCACTACCCGGTGGTCGAAGGCTACCGCGGCGGCGGGGCGCTGGGCTGGCACACCGAACTCGGCGACACCCTGAGCCTGTACACGTTGGGGATCGACGCCGCGGTGTCCGTCGGCGGCCCGACCGACCATGGCCAGCGCCTGCACCTCGACGTCGACTACAAGGCCATGAACTGGGAAGTGCGCTACTGGCACAACCACGCCGATTTCTACGACCTGTTCGGCCCGGTCCGGACCAGCCTGAAGGGCGATTCGCTGCTGGTAGGCTACAAGCGCACGCTGATCCTGGATACTCCGCGCCGGCTCGATTTCAGCGCCAGTGGCGCGTATTACACCGGGCTCAGCACCCTGCCGGGTTTCCAGAACGTCAATGCCCAGGTCAACAACATTTTTGTCGCACGCGCCGGATTGAAGTACGCCGACCTCAAGCAATCGGGAGGCGCCGTGGACCGCGAGCAGGGCATCGGCTGGAACGTCGACACCACGACCTACGTCGCCAACGGCCGCACCATCCCGCAATTGCACGCCGGATTCGACTTCGGCTTCATGCTGCCGGTGCCACACATGTCGCTATGGCTGTACAACTCAGTCGGCGTTTCCGGCGGCAACCGCAACAACAACCTTGCCAATTTCTACTTCGGCGGGTTCCAGAACAATTACGTCGACAACCAGGACCCCAAGCACTACCGGGAATTCGACAGCTTCCCCGGCTACGAGATCGACCAGCTTGCGGGCCATACCTTCGCCAAGTCCACGCTGGAACTCAACCTGCCGCCGTGGCGCTTCGAGAACGTGGGCAGCCCCGGGTTCTTCCTCCAGTGGATCCGGCCGGCGCTGTTCACGGGCGTACTGGTGACCGATCCCAACCGCGCCGCGCTGCGCAGCACCGCGCGCGACGCCGGCCTGCAACTCGACCTCGACTTTTTTGTGCTGAACCACCTGCCGATGACGCTGTCGGCGGGCTATGCACGGGGATTCGGGGGCACGGACGGCGGCCGGGATGAATGGATGCTCTCGCTGAAGATCCTCTGACGATGAAGAGCCTCCACCATGCGCTGGCACTGCTCACCGTCGTTCCGGTGGGCCTGTTGCCGGTCATCATGTTTTTGCTGCTGCTGATTTATCTCGATACCTACCGGATGGTGCGGATGCGCCTGGTGCTTGCGATGCTGGCCGCCGGCGGCGTGGTGGCGTTGGCGTGCTACATCCTCAACGGCGAATTGATGGACCTGCTCGGCATGAACCTCACCCACTATTCGCGCTGGGTGGCGCCGATCGTGGAGGAGACGCTGAAGGCGCTGGTGGTGTTGTGGCTGTTCGGCACCCACCGCGTCGGTTTCCTGGTCGATTCCGTGATTCTGGGTTTCGCGGTGGGCGCGGGCTTCGCAGTGGTCGAGAACTTCTATTACCTGTACCTCGACCACAACACCACGCTGACGCTTTGGATCGTGCGCGGCTTCGGCACTGCGGTGATGCACGGCGGCGTGGTGGCGATCTTCGCGGTGATAACGCAGACGCTGGCCGAACGCAGCGTGGACGTGCGTCCCATCCATTGCGTACCCGGCCTGCTGGCGGCTATGGCCGTGCATTCCATCTTTAACCACTTCTACGTCTCGCCCGTGTTGTCCACGGTGGGCGTCCTGCTGATCCTGCCGCCGCTTTTGTATCTGTTGCTCCGCATCAGTGAACACCGCACCCACAACTGGCTGGAAGTGGACTTCGACGAGGACGCCGAGCTGATGAGGATGATCGATTCGGGCAAATTCGATCGCACGCCCGCGGGCATTTTCCTGAGCGGCCTGCGCGACAAACTGGATGGCACGCTGGTAGCGGACATGCTCTGCTACCTGCGCGTGTACACCGAACTGGCGTTGCGGGCCAAGGGCCTGCTGCTGGCGCGCGAGAACGGCCTCGACGTGGAGATGGACTGCGAAACCCGTGAAAAATTCGAGGAACTGCGCTATCTCGAGCAAAGCATAGGGGTCGCCGGCCGCGTGACGATGCGGCCGTTCCTGCAGATGACCACCAAGGACCTGTGGCAGTTGTATGTGCTGGGGAAGTGAAAGCGAACGGCCATGCCTCGGCCGAAAGCGTGACGCGGCCGGAGCATAGTTGGTTTTTGACTCAGGCAGTTTGATTCGCCTCGACGGGACCCTTGGCTGCCGCGAGGCGCGCTTCGGCGGCGAGCACCATGGCCTGGTAGCGCGGGTCGCCGTGCAAGGAGTCGAAATCCGGGTCAGCTCTCAGGTAGCGCAACAGATAGGCAGTAATCCCGGCGAATAGCGGCTCGAGCATGTCCAACGCCGCTTGCTTGTCATCTAAATATGCGTTCAAAGCGCATGCAAAGTTGTAGCGCATGTCCATGTTGTCGGGGTCAATCAGCAACGCGCGATTCATGCGGGCCTTGGCTCTTTCTGCCTCACCCAACGCCCCGAGTGCGTTGGCGCTGTATGCCATTACCGTGGCGTTGTTCCGATCGAGAGCCAGGACGGCGTCCGCGCGCCTTGACGCCATTTCGGCAGCACGACGCATCCCGACTTTATCGCCGATCACTCTATACGTGCTGACCAGTGTCATCGCCGTGTTGACGTCCGATTCCATCAAACCCAAAGCCTTTTCGAAAAACTTGGCCGCTTCTTCAAACCGGTGCAACTGGTAATTCAAGCGTCCGGCAGTCCGGTTGGCTTCATAGGACTCGGGATCCAGTTTCAGCGCTGTCTCGACCTCTGCCAATGCTTCGTCCATCGCGCCCTTCATTTGCACGATGTACGCCTTGACGGCGTGCGCCTCGGCCAAGTCTGGATCCAATGCCAGCGCCTTTTCCGCAGCTGCCATGCCGTCGTCGGTTTCCACGCCTATCTCGCGCAAGTTGCGATAGCCCACCGCCATCAAAGCCCATGCCTGGGCGTAGTGAGGGTCGATTTCGGTGGCACGCACGCACGCGCGCACAATCGCCTTCGCGGCGCTCTCGCCCAATTGGTCGGTAACGTAGAGCTGGCGCGCCATCAAATAGAGATCGTGGGCTTCGACGCTGTCGGTTCCACGCCGCTCGATGGCCTTCTTCTCTTCCGGCAACAGCCTGAGTCTCAACGCCTTGACGATCGCGTGAGAAATTTCATCCTGGATCGCGAAAATGTCGCTGGCGTCGCGATCGTAACGTTCGGCCCAGACGTGTTTGCCGCTGGCGCCGTCGATCAGCTGCGCCGTGATGCGCAAACGGCCTCCGGCCCTGCGCACGCTTCCTTCCAGCACGTGCGTGACCTTGACTTCACGCGCGACCTTGAGCACCTCGATTTGCTTGCCCTTGTAGAGAAAAGAGTCATTGCGCGACACGACTTCAAGCGCCGACAGTTTGCTCAGGTCGGTGATGATGTCCTCGGTAATACCGTCGCTGAAGTATTCCTGTTCAGCGTCGCCGCTCATGTTGACGAACGGCAGCACGCAGATGGAATAGTGGGGCGTCTTTTCGACCTGAGGCTTCACCGCTCCAGTCACACCCGCCCTTTGCGACGCCTGCGTGCGCGCGATCATCGCGGCCAGCGCGCGCAGGCAATCCTGCACGGCAGGATGCGCGGGGTCCTCACGCCATTCATCAAGGTCGGTGGTATGGATTGCGCGCACGTCCATCGGCAGGCGCGCCTGCTCGAAGCGCACGGGAACCAGGATGCCGCGCTCGGCCGCCTCGCGGGCTTCGCCACGCACCCACCGCGACGCGACCGAAGTCGGCGTCCAGATCACCAGCACCGCTTTCGCCACGTCGATCTCCGCGTCGATCTGATCATCAAATTCCTGGCCCGGGCTGATCTCGGGGTCCCACCACACCGACCAGCCCTTGGCCTCGATCGCAGCTACCAAGGGCGCGACGCGCGCCTTGTCGGCGCGGGCGTAGGAAACGAAGACGTCAGCCATAGCCGTCAGCTCCCCGCAACCGTTGCCGGCACCGCGGCTTTTGTTTCGGCGAGGCGCGCTTCGGCGGCCGCGAACATGGCCTGGTAGCGCGGGTCGTCGCGCAACAACGCGAGATCCGGGTCGGCCTTGGCATAGGGAAGGAAGGAGTCAGAGATCGTTTCGAACAGGGGCCCGAGTATTTCCAGGGCGGCTTCTTTGTCTTTCAGGTACACACTGAGCGAGCACGCAAAGTTGTAACGCATGTTCCAGTTGGAGGGATCGATCATCAGTGTCCGATTCATGCGCGCCTTGGCGCGTTCACCCTCACCCAAGGCCATCAGCGCATACGCACTGTACGCCAGGACGCCGGGATTGTTCTGGTCACGCGCAAGAATGGCCTCGGCACGATTCAGCCCCAGCTCGGCGGTCCGCCGCACGCCAGCAGTGTTACCCGTGACGGTGTAGCAGCTTACGAGGGTCATCACCGAATTGATGTCGGCCTCCATCAGGTGCGCTGCTTTCTCGTACAACCGAATGGCATCTTCAAAGCGGTGGAGCTGGTAATTCACGCGCGCCGCGGTGCGGTTGGCCTCGTAGGATTCCGGGTCAAGCTTCAGCGCGATGGCGGCTTCAGACTCGGCTGCATCCGTACCACCGTTCTGGAGCAGGATATAAGCCTTTACTGCGTGCGCTTCGGCCAGGTCGGGATCAATCGCCAGTGCGCGTTCCGCAGCATCCATGCCGTTTTCGGTTCCCACACCCAATCCGCGTAGGCTCCGGTAGCCAATCGCCATCAACGCCCACGCCTGCGCATAACGCGGATCGATGTCGGTGGCGCCGGTGCACATGCGGATGATGGCCTGCGCCGCATGTTCGTCATATTCCTGGCCGGTCACGTACATTTGCCGCGCCATCAGGTACAGGTCGTATGCCTCGGCGCTGTCAGTGCCGCGCCGTTCGATGGCCTTCCTCTCTTCCGGCAAAAGCCGCAGCCGCAGCGCCTTGGCAATGGCGCGGGAAATCTCGTCCTGCAACGCGAAGATGTCGCTGGTATCGCGGTCGTAGCGTTCGGCCCAGACGTGCCCGTTGTCTTCGCAGTCGACAAGCTGGGCGCTGATCCGCACCCGGCCGCCCGCCTTGCGTACGCTGCCTTCCAGCACGTGGGTGACCTTCATCTCGCGGACGAGTTGGGGCACGTCCAGTTTTTCGCCCTTGTACTGGAAGGCGCTGTTGCGCGAGATGATGCGCAGCGAGGAAACCTTGCTGAGGTCGGTGATGATGTCCTCGGTGATGCCGTCGCTGAAATACTCCTGGTCCGGATCGCCGCTCATGTTGGCGAACGGCAATACACAAATGGTATAGCGCGGGGACAGCTTCTTGTCGGAGGAAGCGGTCGGCGCATCCGTCGGCTTGCGGGCCTGCGTCGATTGCGAACGCGCGATCATCGCGGCCAGCGCGCGCAGGAATTCCTGTGCCTGCACGCTGGCGGGATCTTCTTTCCATTCGTCGAGATCGGTGGTGTGGATCGCGCGCACATCCATCGGCAGGCGCGCTTGCTCGAAACGCACCGGAACCAGAATCCCGCGCTCGGCCGCCTCGCGCGCTTCGCCGCGCACCCAGCGCGAGGCCACCGAAGTCGGCGTCCAGACAACCAACACCGCCTTGGCCGCGTCGATCTCGGCTTCGATCTGATCGTCGAACTCCTGACCGGGCGTGATCTCCGGATCCCACCACACGGACCAGCCCTTCGCCTCGATCGCGGCGACCAGCGGCGCGACGCGCGTCTTGTCGGCGCGCGCATAGGAAACGAAAACGTCAGCCATGGCGACGGCCCTTGTTGCCGCTGCGCATATCAGGACTTCGCAACCCCCCGCATGCTGCGGCAAGCGGTAGCAAATCCGCGGCGTTCGCCCTAATCATGCGGCCTCCGGTGTGGGCGGTGCTGTCGACCTCGCCGCTTCGAGCCGCGCCTCGGCGGCGGCGACCATGGCCTGGTAGCGGGGGTCGCTATGAAGCGGCTCAAAATCAGGGTCGGCCTTCGCGTAGAGCAACATAGCATCCGTGATCGTTGCAAAAAGCGCTTCCAGCATACCGAGCGCCGCCTCTTGGTCCCGGAGGTACACACAAAGGGTGCACGCGAAGTTGTAACGCATACCGAAATTATCGGGATCAATCAACAGCGCGCGATTCATGCGCGCCTTGGCACGGTCACCCCCGCCCAAGGCTCCGAGCGCGTTGGCGCTGTAAGCGATTACGCCGGAATTGCTCTGGTCACGCGCCAGCACGGCATCCGCGCGCTTCAGCGCCAACTCGGCAGCACGGCGCATCCCTGCCACATCCCCGAGTGCCCGATACGAGCTGACCAGCATCATCGCCGAGTTGACATCGGTTTCCATCAGGCTCACGGCTTTTTCATATAGTCGCACAGCATCCTCGAACCGGTGCTGCATGTAATTGAGCCTCGCCGCGGTTCGATTGGCCTCATACGACTCGGAATCCAGCTTCAACGCGACTTCGGCTTCCGCGACCGCACCCTCCATATCGCCCCGCATCTGCAGAATGTACCCCCTGACGGCGTGGGCTTCTGCCAAATCGGGATCCAGTACCAGCGCTTTTTCGGCTGCTGCCATACCGTCATCCGTCTCAAGGCCGAGCTGACGCAAGCTGCGATAGCCTGTTGCCATCAGCGCCCAAGCCTGGGCATAACGGGGATCGATTTCGGTGGCGCGAGCGCACGTGCGCACGATGGCTTTGGACGCGTGCTCGTCCTCCTGATTGGTGACATAGAGTTGCCGCGCCATCAGGTACAGATCGTGTGCGTCGGCGCTGTCGGTGCCGCGCCGCTCGATGGCTTTTTTCTCCTGCGGAAGCAAGCGCAGCCGCAGCGCCTTGACGATTGCCTGCGAAATCTCGTCCTGGATCGCGAAGATGTCGCTGGCGTCGCGGTCGTAGCGCTCGGCCCAGACGTGGTTGTCGCTGGCGCCATCGATCAGCTGAGCATTGATTCGTATGCGGCCACCCGCCTTGCGGACGCTGCCCTCCAGCACATGCGTGACCTTGAGTTCGCGCGCGACCTTCGCAATTTCGACGTGCTGATCCTTGTAGCGGAAAGCGGTATTGCTCGAAGTCACCGCCAACGCCGAAACCTTGCTGAGGTCGGTGATGATGTCTTCGGTGATGCCGTCGCTGAAATATTCCTGCTCTGAATCGCCGCTCATGTTGGCGAACGGCAGCACGCAGACCGAGAAGCGCTTGGATTCGTTGGCCGACGGCGACGACGCGGCCGAGGTATTGCCTGCGTTCGCGGACTGTGCGGCCGTCGAACGCGCGATCATCGCCGCCAACGCATTAAGGCAATCCTGCACCGAAGGGTTGGCCGGATCGGCGTTCCAGTTGTCGAGATCGGTGGTATGGATCGCGCGTACGTCGATCGGCAGCCGCGCCTGATCGAAGCGAACCGGCACCAGGATGCCACGCTCGGCGGCGTCGCGCGCTTCGCCGCGTACCCACCGCGACACCACCGAGGTCGGCGTCCACACCACCAGTACCGACTTGGCGGCCTGCAACTCGACGTCGATCTCGTCGTCGAACTCCCGGCCCGGGCTGATCTCGGGGTCCCACCACACCGACCAGCCCTTCGCCTCGATCACGGCAACCAGCGGCGCGACGCGCGTCTTGTCGGCGCGCGCGTAGGAAACGAAAACGTCAGCCATGCCGGTCAACCCCTCTCGGGTAGGGCGCCGCGAACCATCCGTTTTCCAAGCATAACGCGATGTCGGAAGACCGGGTAATCGAACGGCACCGGCACGGCGGGGCAGCGCTAACGCCCATTTGGCGATTTGTTCTATGCTGCGCAAACCATGGATTCGCACACAGTCGGTTCCATCGAATACCCGGGGTGCACGATCGCCGATCTGCACACCACGCGCGTGCTGTCGCTCGACGCAGCCGGACGCATCCTGGACTGGATCAGTTGGCAGGACGCTGCTTGCCTGTACGTGCGCGAGGCGGTCGCCTGGACACTCGGCGACCCCTGCCTCACGTTGCATGGCGGCTTTCGTCGCGACAGTGGCGACCAGAGCATCCTGCGACTGCATCCGATCGTCGCCAGCCGCGGGCACTGCCATAGCAACGCCCTCGAGCCATGCCCGGCGCTCAGCAACGCCGCCCTGTTCGCGCGTGATCGGTATCTTTGCCTCTATTGCGGACGCTGTTGCACGCGGGGCGAGTTGACCCGTGACCATGTGATGCCGCTGTCGCGCGGCGGCCAGGACGTCTGGGAGAACGTGGTCTCGGCCTGCCTTGCGTGCAATCTGAAAAAGGGCGGCCGCTCGCCGCAGCAGGCGGCCATGCCGCTGCTGGCCATTCCATACAAGCCGAGTTGGGTGGAACACCTGATCCTCTCCAACCGCAACATCCTTGCCGACCAGATGGAATTCCTGGTGCACCACCTGCCGAGGCATCGACGCCCGGCGGCATGACGTCCGGCGTGTTGAACGCCTTCAACACGGCGGGAAGCCCGACGCCACGTGGCCGCGCCCTTGGCCGGACGCGGCGTGCGCGCTATGCTGCGCCGCAGCAGTTCTGCTTTCGTGCCCACCATGAGCCCACAAGACCCGAGTTCCGCAACGCCGGATCGTGAGCCGGTGCGCGCGGAAAACCCCCCGCCCGTGGACCGCGAAAGCGTGCGCACCACGGGCAGCACCGAGGCCCTTCCGGTTGCGCCGGCGCTGGGCCCCTCGCTGGAACAGGCGCGGATGCCGCTCAAGTCGACGCTGGTCGACCGCCGCATTCTCCTGATCGGCGGCATGGCGGTGGTGCTGGGCGCGGCCGCCGCCGGCGTCGCGCAATTGCTGATGCTGATGATCAACGTGATCACCGACATCTGTTTCTACGGACGCATTTCCGACGTGATCGGCCCGAATGCGATGCCGCGTTCCGGCGTGCTGTCTCCGGCGGCCAACCATCTTGGCGCATGGGTGATCATGATGCCGATGATCGGCGGCCTCCTGGCCGGCATCATGGCACGCTGGGGTTCGCGCGCGATCCAGGGCCACGGCATTCCGGAAGCGATGGAGCGCATCCTGGAACACGAATCCAACATCGCGCCGCGCGTCACTTGGCTGAAGCCCGTGTCCTCGGCGTTCGCGATTGGCACCGGCGGCCCGTTCGGGGCCGAGGGCCCGATCATCTCCACCGGTGGCGCGATGGGGTCGCTGATCGGGCAATTGATGAGCGTTACCGCCCAGGAACGCAAAGTGCTGCTGGCGGCAGGCGCCGCGGCCGGCATGGCGGCGGTATTCGGTGCACCCGTCGCATCGGTGGTGATGGCGATCGAATTGCTGCTGTTCGAATTGCGCCCGCGCTCGCTGATCCCCGTCGCGCTGGCCACCGTCACCGCGACCGGCGTGCGTTACGCCAGCTTCGGTTCGGCGGCGGTGTTCGCGATGCCAAACATCGCCGAACCTGGCGGCTTGGCGCTCGGCGCATTCATCGCGCTGGGATTGGTCGTCGGCTACGCCAGCGTATGGGTGACGCGCGCGGTGTACGGCGTGGAAGACGCGTTTGCGAAGCTGCCGATCCACTGGATGTGGTGGCCGGCGCTGGGCGCGGTGGTGGCCGGCGTGATCGGCTGGGTTTCGCCGCACACGCTGGGCGTCGGCTACGACAACATCGACGCGCTGGTGCAGGGACATTTCGGCGTCACGATGCTGATCAGTTTCGGCCTGCTGAAATTCCTGTCATGGGTGATCTCGCTGGGCAGCGGCACGTCGGGCGGCACGCTCGCGCCGCTGTTCATGATCGGCGGTTCGATGGGCGCGCTGATCGGCATCGGGCTCGATCACCTGTGGCCCGCGATGGGCATCGATCCGCGCATCGCGGCGCTGGTCGGCATGGGCGCGATCTTCGCGGGGTCCTCGCGTGCACTGCTGACGGCGGTGATTTTCTGTTTCGAAACCACGCGCCAGCCGGCGGCGTTCCTGCCGTTGCTCGGCGGCTGCGCGGCGGCGTACCTGATTTCGGCGTTGACGATGCGCAGCACCATCATGACCGAGAAGATCGAACGGCGCGGTGTGAAGGTGCCGAGCGAATACGCCGCCGACCCGCTGGAACAAGTGCCGGTCGGCAGGGCCTGCACGCGTGAGGTGCGTTCGCTCAAAACTTCCGACGAATTGAGCGAAGTGCGGCGCTGGATGAGTTCCGGCCGCGTGCGCGCGCAACACCAGGGGTATCCGGTGCTCGACGACGCCGGCCGCGTGCGCGGCGTCATCACCCGCCGTGACCTGCTGGACCCGGACAGGCCGGGCCTCACCCGCATCGGCGACATGCTGAAGCGCGGACCGATCATCGTGTTCGAGGACCATAACCTGCGCGACGCATCCGACCTGATGGTGGCCGAGAACGTCGGACGCTTGATCGTGGTTTCACGCGACGACCCGACGCACATGGTCGGCGTGCTGACCCGCAGCGACGTGCTGGCCGCGAACGCCAAGCGCATCCACGAGATGCGCGACGCTTCGCGCCAGATCCGCATCCGTCAGACGCTGGTACGGCGCTTCGGCGGCCACACCCGCGCCGCGGACGAAGCCAAGGCATCGTAGTTGCAGCGCAGCAGCCCGCGCTGCGCGACAATGCGCGGATGATCGACCGCACCCGCTATCCCCTGCTCGCCGGCATCGATTCGCCGGATGACCTGAAACGCGTTCCGGAAACGGAACTGTCCCGCGTCGCCGACGAATTGCGCGCATACCTGATCGAATCGGTCGCCAGCGTGGGGGGCCATTTCGGCGCAGGACTCGGCGTGGTCGAATTGACGGTCGCCTTGCATTACCTGTACGACACACCGCGTGACCGCCTCGTGTGGGACGTCGGCCACCAGGGTTATCCGCACAAGATCCTCACCGGACGGCGCGATCGCATCACCAGCATCAAGACACGCGGCGGGCTTGCACCATTCCTGCGCCGCGCCGAAAGCGAATTCGACACCTTCGGCGTCGGCCATGCCTCCACGTCCGTTTCCGCCGCGCTAGGCATGGCGATCGCGCTGCAGCGCCGCGGTGACCGTCGCAAGGTGGTCGCGGTGATCGGCGATGGTGCGATCACCGGCGGCATGGCCTACGAGGCGTTGAACCATGCGGGCGGCGCACAGCCCGACATGCTGGTGGTATTGAATGACAATGGCATGTCGATCAGCGAAAACGTGGGTGGATTGGATCGCACGCTCGCGCGCCTGCGCGCGGGCGAAGCCGGTGAATGCGGGCCGCATCCGGAAGCGTTGTTCGAGGAACTCGGCTTCGCCTATTCCGGCCCGGTGGATGGCCATGACCTTCCGAAGCTGCTTTCAGTGTTGCGCGAAGTGAAGGGTCGACACGGTCCGCAACTGCTGCACGTGGTCACCACCAAGGGCAAGGGTTACGCGCCCGCCGAACTCGCGCAGATCGAATACCACGCAGTCGGCACCTTCGATCCCGTGCTCGGAGTGACGCACGGGACCGGGAAGGCACCGACGTACAGTGAAGTCTTCGGCGACTGGTTGGGCGACATGGCCACCGCCGACGCGCGACTGGTCGCGATCACCCCGGCGATGCGTGAAGGCTCCGGGATGGTGCAGTTTTCACGGGAATATCCGGATCGCTACCTTGACGTCGCGATCGCTGAACAGCACGCCGTCACGCTGGCCGCAGGACTTGCGTGCGAAGGCATGAAGCCCGTGGTGGCCATCTATTCAACCTTCCTGCAACGCGCATACGATCAACTCATCCACGACGTCGCGCTGCAGAACCTCGATGTCACCTTCGCGATCGATCGTGCCGGCGTGGTGGGTCCCGACGGCCCTACGCACGCGGGCAGCTTCGACCTCTCGTACCTTCGCTGCGTCCCGAACATGGTCGTGATGGCGCCTCCCGACGAAAACGAATGTCGGCAATTGCTGACGACGGGCTTTCTTCATGACGGCCCCGCGGCGATCCGTTACCCCCGCGGCGGCGGCCCCGGCGTCAGGACCGATCCCGCGTTGACCGCGCTTCCGATCGGCAAAGCCGAACTGCGTCGTCGCGGCCACGGCATCGCGCTGCTCGCGTTCGGCTGCACGCTCGCGCCCAGTGAAATCGTCGGTGCCGTATTCGACGCCAGCGTTGTCAACATGCGTTTCGTGAAACCGCTGGACGAAGCGCTGTTGCTGGAACTCGCGCGCAGCCACGATGCATTCGTCACGCTGGAAGACAACGTCATTGCCGGGGGCGCGGGTTCGGCCGTCGGCGAGGTGCTCGCGGCGCACGGCATCGAAATCCCGCTGTTGCAGCTCGGCCTGCCGGACGGGTTCCTCGAGCACGCCACGCGCGAACAGTTGCTCGCCGAAGCGGGGCTCGATGTCGACGGCATCCGCCGCTCGATCCACGCGCGGTTTCCACGTTTCGCGGCCACGGCCCGGCGCGGGGTGATGTGACCAGGCTCGCGGGCCGTCCCGCGTTCACTGACGCTTGTCAGCCCTGCCATGTCGTCGAGCGCAGGCGACACGAACGGGGTGCTTACATCCTGATGGGACCGGCCTTGTGGCACTGCTCGCGCCCGTGGCGCGCAAACGTGACACCGGCGTCGTCATTTTTCGATTCGGCGATTTCAAGCACGGTTTGCCAGTTGCTGGCACACAGTCCGCCCACCTTGGGGCCAAGCTCGAAGGATTTCCGCGCATCGGCATCGGCCCCCGCGTAATTGTGCAGCAGGATTTCGATTTCAGCGCGGAATTGCAGGATGTCCGGCGCCTCGGGCGACAGCTTCAACGCGGTGTCGATCTTGTCCAGCGCGTCCTGGTACTTGCCGGCACTTTCCTCCGCGTGCGCGCTGTCCAGATAGCCATCCACGGCCGGATCGCGTAGTGGCGCGACCTGTACCACGGATTTGTCGGACACGTGGGCGGCGCGAATGGCCTCGACCATCGCGGCCGGGGATACGCGATCGGTCGCGGGTGGCGGCAACGGCGGATGCGAGCATCCGGCCAGCAGCAAAGCGAATGCCGGCGCGCCGAGCGCGGCCCAGGTCAGGTTGCGAGTCATTTATTGCTCCGGAAGGATGATTACGGCTAACGATGCGCGCCCGCGGCAGGTGGAGGCTGCGTATCGTTGCCGCGACCGCCGAACAGGTTTTCGATCCGCTGCAAATAGCAGTGATTCTGCACCTGCGGCGCGTATCCATCAATGAAGGGATACTGTTTCGCGCCATCGCATTGCGGCAGACTGCCCTGTCCCGTGGACGGATCGATCCACGCATACTGGACGCCGTCACCGATCGACGTGGTCAGCGGTGCGCTCGGCATCCTCTCGAACAGCTTCATCCATACCCGCAACGCCCCGGTCGCGCCCCACAGATGCGTGGGCTGGTTGTCGTCGCGGCCCATCCACGTGACCGCGAGACGATCGCCGGTGAACCCGGAGAACCACGAATCACGCTGGTGGTCGGAAGTGCCGGTCTTGCCCGCGACATGCAATGACCCGAGCGACGAATCGCCGATCGCCGCGGCCGTGCCGTACTGCGCGACCTGCTGCATCATCCAGCGCACGAGGCGTTCGGACTGCTGGTATTCGCCCTTGCCGGGTTTGGTCGCGTACTGCTTCAGCACGTGGCCCTTGGCATCCAGCACGCCGCGCAGCGTCAACAACGGCAACGCATGGCCATCAGCGGCGAAGAACTCATACAGTTGCGCCAACTGGAACGGCGACATGTCCACCGAACCCAGCAGCAGCGATGGATTGGCGCTGACGTCGGTCAGGCCGAACGAACGCAGGAACGCCGCCACGCGATCCACACCCAACTGCAACCCGAGATGCACGCTGGCGAGGTTGTAGGACTTGGCCAGCGCCTCGACCATCGGCACCTCACCGTGCGAGATGTGGTCGTCGTTCTGCGGTGACCACAGCTTGCCGTTCGGAAGCTTCATCGAAATCGGCGAATCGTCCAGCAGCGACGCCACGTTCCAGCGCGACGGGTTGCTCAATGCCATCAGGTAATAGAACGGTTTCAGGCTGGAACCGACCGGCCGCCGCGCGTCGTAGGCGCGATTGAATCCGTGCAGGTCGGATTCGCGCCCGCCTACCATCGCCAGCACGTTCCCGGTGGACGGCTCGACCACCACCACCGCGCCTTCCAGCTTGTCGCCGCGCTTGCCGAGTCCGCTCAGGGTTTCGTCCAGTGACTGTTCCGCGTAGGTCTGCGCGGCCGGATCGAGCGTGGTGTAAACGGCAAGGCCGCCGCTGCGCAATTGCTGTTCGCTGAAGTCCTGCTTCAACTGGTTGCGCACCACGTCCATGAACGCGGGAAAGCGATCCACCACCAGTTGCGGCTTGGGCGTGACATCCAGCGGCGCCGCGCGTGCGGTCTTCCACTGCGTATCGTTCAAAAGGCCGGTGGTGCGAAACGCATCCAGCGCCACGTTGCGGCGCGTCAGCGCCCGCTCTGGGTTGCGGCGCGGATCGTAGTAACTCGGGCCACGCACCATGCCGACCAGCAGCGCGATTTCCTGCGGGCGCAGCGTCTGGACCGGGCGTCCGAAGTAGTACCAACTCGCCGCGGCGAAGCCGTGCACGGCCTGACTGCCCTGCTGGCCCATGAACACTTCATTGCAGTACGCGGCGAGAATCTGGCCCTTGGTGTAATGCGCGTCCAGCAGGATCGACAGCAGCGCCTCGTTGAACTTGCGCACCAGCGTCTGGTTGCGGTCGAGGAACAGGTTGCGCACCAGTTGCTGGGTGATGGTGGAACCGCCCTGCACCACGTGCCCGGCACGCAGGTCTGCCAGCGCCGCGCGCATGATCGACGACAGGTCGATACCGTGGTTGTTCTTGAAATCACGATCCTCGACGGCCTGCACGCCTTGCACCAGCAGCGGCGGCAGTTCCGACAACTGCACGATGATGCGTTCCTCCTGTTCGCTGCCGTACAGCGTCGCGATGCGCGCAGGATCGAGGTGCGTCTTGCGCAGCGGCTTGTTCGCGGTGAGGTCGAATACCGACTGGACACTGCCGGAACCGAGCGTCACGCGCACCCGACGCGGCAGTTCGCCACCGACCGGATCCATGTAGCCGCGCGAAGCGATGATGAACTTGTCGCCCTCCACATTGTACGTGCCGGGCACCTGTGCAACGTGCGCGGCCTCGGTGTAGCCCGCCATCTGCAATTCCAGCGTCAGCGCTGCCTTGTTCATCGGCACGCCGGCTTCCAGCAATTGCGGCATGCCGTACACGCGCGTCGGCTGGGTGAAATCGATCTCGGTGACGCGCGTCTTCACGCGGTGATCGAGCACCAGCGTGTACGGCACCACGAAGGCGATCGCGAACCCGACACCGATCAGGATCGGCCAGCGTGCGAATGGCCAGGCACGGGCGATGAACCCGCGCACGCGTTCGAACCAGGACAAGGCTTTCATCTACCCAGCAGGGATTCGGCGAAGTTTAGCCGATTGGCGTGGAGGCCCTGCGCCAACCGGCACACGGATTCAGCGACGATTGTGAGGCCCGATTCGCGGTCAGGCCGCGAATCGGGCACGGCTGGTCACCAGCGGCGCGTCACAAGAAATTGTGCGCCGCAACCCTTGTCCACCCAGATGCCGGCGCGATTCCAGCCCCAGGTGCGGCCCTCGATGCACGCGGCGTCGGAATTCTGGCCTTGCAATATCACCCGACCGCGCGCACCGACATCGACCTGACAGAAGTAGCGGCGGTATTGCGGGCTGCCGCACGACACCACGAATTCGCGATTCCATCCCGGATCCGGCCGCCACCCGCCGCCGTTGCCCGGCGCGAACACGCCGCCGCAGCCCTTGTCCACCCACACGCTGCCACGATCGTAGCCCCAGGTCCGACCTTCGACGCAGGCCGATTTCGAGGTCTGCTGGACGATGCGCACACCACGCCAGTCGCGCGGCACCGGACAGCGCAGCAGGTGATACTGCGGACTGCCGCAGGAAACCGTCTGGTTGCCGTAGCCCGGATAATTCGGTGGCGGGGGCGGCCGATTGCCGTAGGTCACCTGCGCCATGGCGGTGCCCGCAAATGCGAAAAGCCCACCCGCAACGATCAACGCAAGCTTGCGCATGACGCGGCCCTCCCGATTGGTGTAGTCGCCAGTTTCCATGTCTGAAACTGAACGGCAGCCGCGCGGCTTCAGTCGTTGGTCGAACCGGCGGACTTGCTGGTGGACGCCGGCTTGGCCGCCTCGCCCGAACCGCTGTTCTTGGCGGCCTCGGCCGGCTTGCCGCCCGCCGGCTCCTTTGGCTTGGCCGCATCGCCGGCAAGATTGTGTTTCTTTTCCTTGTCGGATTTGAAATCGGTTTCGTACCAACCGCTGCCCGCAAGCCGGAATGCGGGCGCGGTGACCTGCCGGCGCACGCTGTGGTGCTTGCCGCAATTCGGGCAGACGTCGGGGTCGGGATCGGACAGCTTCTGCAGGCGTTCGAACTTCTCGCCGCAATCGTCACAGCGGAACACGTAGATGGGCATTTGCACGCAAACCTGAAAAGCGATCCTCCCATGATACTGCCGCGCGGTCGGCCACGACACGGTTACATGCGCCTTTGGGCATGCCCCCGAGCACGCGCCTGCGCTTATCATGCACGTTTGCCGCAAGGACACCCGATGCCTCATCTCCGTTCCGCGAGTCTCGCCGTGATGATTGCCGCTGCCCTGCCGGCAGCCCACGCTGCCGCACCGTTGTGTCCTGCGACACCGCCGCCGCAGCCGGCCGCGTGGGTTGCGCACATCAACGAGGTCAATCATGGCTTGGGCATTCCCGACGACTATGCCGTGAAGCACCACCTGCACCCTCAACCGGAAGCGAAGGACCTGGCGCAGGTACCGCGGGACGTGTATGGGCGCAAGGTGGAAATGGTGGCGCCCGCCGCCAGCGCGCTGAAGCGCATGTTCGCGGCAGCCGCGCGCGACGGCGTGAAGCTCGAAACGGTGTCGGGTTTCCGCAGCATGAATTACCAAACCGGACTGATCCGCCGCAAACTGAAAGGCGGCATGAGCATCCAGAAGGCGCTCACCATCAACGCGGTCCCGGGCTACAGCGAACATCAGACCGGCTGCGCGGTCGACCTGACCACGCCCGGCGTGCCGGCGGCGGACGGCAGTTTCGCCCAAAGCAAGGCCTTCGCTTGGCTGCAACAGCACGGCGCCGCATTCGGTTTCCATCTTTCGTTCCCGCCCGGCAATCCGTTCGGCTACGAATACGAACCGTGGCACTGGCGCTATGTCGCGGGCAGCGAGGTCAATCGGTAGGCCTACGCCGCTCGATCGGACAACTTGAAATCGGTGTATAGAAACCGGTTGTCCCGCAGGCTCGAAGCGCCGCGATCGAGACGCAAAGGTTCGTTGAACAACGGCCCCGCATAACTCAGCGTGTGGAACTCGCCCCGCTCGCCGCAGGGATCGACCCCCGCGGGCAATTCGCGCAACAGCGATGGACCATACTCGCGACCGCTGAACGATCCATCGAGCTGTTGCGTATCCACGCACGTCAGGACCGCGCGATGACCCTGCGCATGGAATCTTCGCGACAGCTCGCGGGTGTCTACGCCCCATAGCGGGAAAATCCCCGACCATCCGGCGCTCGCAAGTTGCCGTTCGCGCCAGGCGCGCACGTCTTCGAGAAACAGATCCCCGAACGCGCAATGGCGGAGGCCGGGCCAGCGCTCCCGGGCTTGCCGCAGCGCGTTTTCGTGTGCGGCTTCGTAGGCGGCATTGCTGGACGGCCAATCGATCCTGCACTCGATCAAGGGAAGTCCGAGGGCTGCGACCTGCGCTTGCAGGACGTCGTGCCGGATGCCGTGCATCGAGACCCGCTCGAACGTGCCCGTGATCGTCGTGAGCAGCGCGACAACCCGCCATGCCGGATCGTCCCGCAGTGCCGCGAGCGCCATCAGGCAGTCCTTGCCGCCACTCCAGGAAAGCAGGATGGACGTCGGCACACCCTTCATGGCAGGACGAACTCCATCTTGGGGCCGGCGCGGCGCGGAATCCGACGGCGCACGGATGAATGGCGCTTCGCGCAGGCGCTCTTCAGTCGCCGTCGCCACCCCGGCTGCTCAATCATGGCCCGGCCTCCAAAGCAACGTCAGCATGAAATTGCGTCCCGGCTGGTTGTAGAACCAGGCCGTTTCATAATCCTTGTCGAACACGTTGTTGAGTGCGAGTTGCAACTTCCAGTCGCGGTTGAACTGCCAACCCGCGCGCAGGTTGGTCAACGCGTAGCCGCCCAGCGGATGCCGGTTGGCGATGTCATCGTAAGTGCTCGCCTCGAGATACCAGCTTGCGCCGAAACTGAAGCTCCCGAAACTGCGGTCGGTATCGAAGCGCGCGCTCCGGCGCGGACGCCGCGGCAATTCGTTGCCGTTGTAGAAACCGCCGATCGCATTATCGCGCGCATTCATCAGCGTCGCGGTGGCGCGCACATCCCAGCCTGCAAGCTCGCCGCCGACCACGCCTTCGAGCCCGGTGATGCGCGCACGGTCAATGTTGTTGGGCAGGTTGAGCGCGGCATCGAAGGTGATCATGTCGTGGATGTCGTTGCGGTACACCGACACCGACCAATGGCCCCAATCGGGCGTGCCGCGCAGGCCGATTTCGAAATTGCGCGAACTTTCCGGCCGCAGGTCGGGATTGCCGAAACCCGGGTAATACAAATCATTGAACGTGGGCGCGCGGAATGCGGTGCCCCAACTCGCGGTGATGCGCAGGTCCTTGGCAACGTCCCAGCCCCACAACATGCTGCCCGTGGTCTTGCCGCCGAACTGGCTGTTGTCGTCGTGCCGCACGTTGGCCTGCAGTGACTGCGTGCCGAAACTGCGCTGCCACTGCGCGAACAGCCCACGATCGGTGCGCGCATCCTCCGTGAACGCATAATTGCTGGCGACGGCTTCGCGCTGCCAATCCACGCCGGCGGTCAACAAGCTGCCGGCGAGCGCAACGTCCGCCTGCAGCGAACCCAGCGTACGCCGCGTGTCGAAGTGGTCGACGTACACGTCACCGAGGAAATCCTCGTCGAAATCCGAACTGCCGCCGACGCGCAACGACAAATTCAACGTGTCGTTGGGACGAAAGTGCAACTGCCCGCCCAGCACTTGCGTCGCATACGCGTCGGAATCGCTGAAAGACCCGTCATATTTGTTCAGCCCTTCGGTACGCATCGCCAGTGCGTCGGCGCTCCAGTGGTCGTTGAATTCGTACGCGCCGTTGACGGTCAATGCATTGTCGTGGACGCCATCGCGATCAGGTTGATCGGCGAAACATCCGGCGAATGCTTCCGCAGCGCCGACGCGGCATGCATTGATGCCCTTGGTCTGGTCGTGCGTGGCCTGCACGGAAATCCAACCCTTGTCGCCGGCCGCCGAAAAGCCCGAGGATGCCTTCCAGCGCGAATAGCTGCCGATACCGACGTTGGCATTCGGCATGAAGGTGCCCGGCGCATGGCGCAGGAAAATCTGGATCACGCCGCCGATCGCTTCCGAACCGTACAGGCTGGAAAACGGGCCGCGCACGATCTCGATGCGCTGGATCTGGTCGACTGGAATATCCTGCACCGGCGTGGTGCCCGCGGTCGCGGAACCCACCCGAATGCCGTCGACCAGCACCAGCACCTGGTCCGCGTTGGTGCCGCGCAGGAACAATCCGGTCACCTTGCCCGGACCGCCCTGGTTGCTGATCGCCATGCCGGGCGTATCGTTGAGCAAGTCCTGCAGCGATGAGGGCTGCAGCAGTTCGATTTCCGCGCGCGTGATCACGGTCACCGGGGCCAATGTCTGGTCTTCGGTCTGCGCGGTGCGCGTCGCGGTCACCACGATCTGATCGAGTTGTGTGGGCGCGTCGTCAGCAAACACCGCCACGGAAACGCAGCACAAGATTGCGCACGACAGCGGGGCCGCCACGCAGCGGCCGGGCAAACGAGGATTCAGCTTCACGAAATACTCCTGTCCGCGCCTGCCCGCGCGGCAAAGTTTGGCGTCATGGACAGGGGGAGGAGCGCGGCGCCGCGGCTGAAATTCGCGACCCCGAGACACAAGCCCGCCGCTTGTCCGGTTCTCGCCGCAGGCCGGTCTCCGGGCTCGCGAGCGAAGGTGGGATCACCTTCCCGGTCCACGCCTTCCCGTGCTTCGAGCACAGTGGCAAAGTGCGGAACGTTTGCTCGCCTACCGTTGCGGGGGCAGCTCCGGAATGGACGTCCAGACAACTGAAGCGTCGTCACCGGATTCCCGTTTCAATCACGCTTTCACGCGTGATCACCTGGGGCGGCCGGCATCATAGACGATCGTCGCGTGTTGCGCACGCGGTCACGTTGCATCCACGTTGCACGCGCCATGCTTGGGCTTTGTTTCTGCGCCCCGCAACTCCATGCTGCGTACGCTCCGACCCGTCGCTTCGCTGCTCGCCGGCACTGCATTGCTGCTGGTCGGCGCAGGATTGCTGAACACATTGATCCCGCTGCGCGGTATCGCGGCGGGCTTTTCGGAAACGCTGCTGGGCGGTCTCACCTCGGCTTACTACGCGGGCTACTTCATCGGCACCTTCGCGATGCCGCCGCTGGTACGTCGCATCGGCCACATACGGGCGTTCGCGTTCTGCACCGCCTGCGCGGCCTGCATCGTGCTGTTGTACGCGTTCGGGACCCACCCCATTGCGTGGTTGATACTCCGGCTGCTGACCGGAATCGTGCTGGTCGGGCTGTACGCGATCATCGAGAGCTGGCTCAATGCGCAGGCGCCCGCCGGAAAACGCGGCTCGGTGTTCGCGACCTACATGGTGGTGAACCTGTGCGGATTGGCGCTCGGCCAGCAGCTGCTGCGAATTCCGGGCGAGTCGTTCGTGCTGTTCGCGGTGGTCGCCTTGCTGGTGTGCGCGGCGACCTTGCCGGTCCTGGTGACGCATCAGGCACAACCGCAGCAGCAAGCGACGCCGAAATTGCAATTGGGTTTGTTGTTCAACGTGGCACCGACCGCCGGCGCAGGCGCGTTGCTTTCCGGATTGGCGATGGGTGCATTCTGGGGCCTGCTGCCGGTGTATGCGCGCGCAAGCGGCTTCGACACCACAACGACCGGCACCTACATGAGCGTCGCGATCCTGGGCGGGGCGGCGTTGCAGTGGCCATTGGGGCGGCTGTCCGACCGGCACGACCGGCGCATCGCCCTGGCACTGGTGTCAACGGCCGCAGCCCTGCTGGCGCTCGCAGCCATCGCCTTCGGCGGGCGCCTGTTGCCGGAAATGGCCACGGTCTTCCTGTTCGGCGGGATGAGCTTCGCGGTGTACCCCATTCTCGTCGCGCACCTGGTGGATCACGCGCCACCCGAGGACCTGCTCGCGGCCAGCAGCAGCGTGCTGCTGGTGTATGGCGTGGGCTCGGCGCTGGGTCCGCTGGTCGCAGGGGCGGCAATGTCAGTATTTGGCGCGTGGTCGCTGTTCGCCTGGTTCGCGCTGAGCCACGGCGTGCTTGCCATATATGCGATCTGGCGTTACCGGGTGTTCCGACGTGTGCCTGCCGACACCCCGGCATTCCAGCCGATGCTGCGCACCACGCCTACCGCAATGCGACTGTTGCGCGCCGTTCGCGGTACCCGCGAGGCCTGAGCCCCGGGGTTCTCCGCTTCAGTCGTTAGGCAGCCTGCCCCGGCGCCTGGAGATCCACAACGCGCCAAGTGTGCCCGCGGCGCCCGAAAGCAGGTAAACCCCCACGTAGTCCATGCCGGCGAACCGCGCCAACGCCAGCACTACCAGTGGCGCAAAACCGGCACCGATCAGCCATCCGAGATCGGACGTGATCATGGCGCCGGTGTAGCGGAACTCGCTATTGAAATTCGAGTTGACCGCGCCGGCGGCCTGCGCATGCGAGAAACCGAGCAGCGCGAATCCGACCAGGATGAACAGATAGCCCTGCACCGTGCCGCCCGAGAGCATCAAAGCCGTCCACCCGCTGTAGATTGCGATCAGCACCCCGCATACCGCCAGCGTGGCGCGCCGGCCGAAGCGGTCGGCGATCCAGCCCGAGAGCAACATGCACGGTATGGCCACCAGCGCGCCGATGATCTGCAGAAGCAGGAACCCGGTGGTTGACATTTGCGTGAACAGCAGCGCCCATGACAGGCCGAAGATCGTCACCAGGTAGAACAATGCATAACTGGCCAGCGGTGCGAATGCGCCCAGCGCGATGTTGACCCCTTGCGACCGGAACGTCTCGCGTATCGGTGAGGGTTCGAGGTCGCGATGGGTCATCTGCTCGGCGTAACGGGGCGCGACGACCATGCGCAAGCGCGCAAACAGCGCCACCACGTTCACCGCGAACGCGACGAAGAACGGATACCGCCAACCCCACGCATAGAAATCATCCGGCGAAAGACTGGACCAGATGTAGGCAAACAGCCCGGCGGCGAGGATGAAACCGATCGGTTCACCCAACTGGGCGAGCATCGCGAACCAGCCGCGGCGCTCGCGCGGCGCCATCAAGGCGGCGAGCGAGGCGAGGCCATTCCAGCTTCCCCCCAGCGAAAAGCCCTGGCCGAAACGCAACAAGGCCAACGCGAGGATGGCCCACCAGCCGAGCGTCGCGTAGCCGGGCATGAAAGCGATGCCGGCGGTCGCCATGCCGAGCATGAACAGCGCGATGGTCAGCTTGGTGGCGAGACCAAAATAGCGTTGCAGCACGAGGAAGAACATCGAGCCCAGTGGTCGCGCGATGAACCCCAGCGCGAAAACCGCGAAAGCATAGAACATGCCGTCCAACTGACTGGCGAAGGGAAAAAACGCCTTGGGGAACGCCAGTACGCAACCCAGCCCGAACACGAACACGTCGAAGGACTGGGAAATGCGCCCAACGACCACGCCGACCGCCAGGTCTCCCGGCGTGACGTGTTCGTCATGTGGAGATGCCGTGCGCGAATGGCCGGGCGCGGGGGGATTGGTCAGGGTATCGCTGGTGGACATGGCGTGCGTGGGTCGTGTGCAGCGGATGTTGGAAAGGTGAGGTGGCGTGCACCTGCGGCGAACGGCACGTGGCAGTCCGTTCGGAATACCGCAACGATGCTAGACCAAAACGGCGTCATTGCCGTCAATACAGCCGTCGAGCCAATGAAGAGGAGTGAGTGGGTATCATAGGCACTTTCTGCATACGACCCAAGTCAGGGTCTGCGAACGCCATGACCATGAAGCGTCTTCGCAGCGTATTGCTGCTTCCCCTTTTGCTGCTCGGCGGCTGCAACCTGGTACTGCTGGATCCGTCCGGCGACGTCGCGCGCCAGCAGAGCGATATCATGATCATCACCACGATCATCATCGCGCTGATCATCGTGCCGGTGCTGGTCGCGATCGGCATCGTCGCATGGCGCTACCGCGCCTCCAACAGGCACGCAAAATACGATCCCCACTGGGACCATTCGCCGCAGCTCGAACTGTGGGTGTGGGCGGGGCCACTGCTGGTCATCATTGCGGTCGGCGCGGTGAGCTGGATCGGCACCCACCAGACCGATCCGTACCGGGCGCTCGACCGGATCGGGTCGGGCAAACCGGTGCCGGCGGACGTCAAGCCGCTCGAAGTGGATGTGGTGTCGCTGCGCTGGAAATGGTTGTTCCTGTACCCGCAGTACGGCGTCGCGACCGTGAACGAATTGGCCGCGCCGGTCGACCGGCCGATCAAGTTCAAGCTGACCGGCGACACCATGATGGACTCGTTCTTCATCCCGGCGCTGGTGGGGCAGGTCTACACGATGCCCGGCATGCAGACGATCCTGCACGGCGTCATCAACAAGCCCGGCGAGTACAAGGGCTTTTCCGCCAACTACAGCGGCGCGGGCTTCACGGACATGCGCTTCACGTTCCATGGCCTGAGCGCGCAGGATTTCGATGCGTGGGTGGACAAGGTGCGCACGGCGGGCGGCGATCTCGACCTCGCGGCCTACGACAAGCTGCGCGAACCCAGCCGCGCCGCGCCGGTGCAGTACTACGCGAAGTTCGACGCGAACCTGTACGACCGCGTCCTGAACATGTGCGTCCGTCCCGGCGCAATCTGCAAGATCCAGATGATGGCCGCCGATGCGCACGGCGGCGAAGCCATGCAGGACATGCACGCGCACGACGCCATGTCCATGGCCGACGCGCCAAAGCCGGCCGCGCCCGCCGCGGCGGCGCACTGATTGCTTGACGGGATTCGATCATGCTTGAAGCCATGCCCCATCGTGCCGCCATCTGGAACTTCCTCTTCGGGCGGCTGACCCTCGACTCGCTTCCGTTCCTCGCCAATAACGCCGAGGGCCGCATCCTGCTGGTCACGCTCGCCGTGGTGGTGATCATCGGCGTGGCGATCCTCGCCGCCATCACCAAGTACCGTCTGTGGGGTTACCTGTGGCACGAGTGGTTCACCAGCGTGGACCACAAGAAGCTCGGCATCATGTACATGATCCTCGGCACCGTGATGCTGCTGCGCGGCTTCTCCGACGCGATCATGATGCGCGCGCAGCAAGCCTACGCCTTCGGCCCGCACATGGGCTACCTGCCGCCGCAGCATTACGACCAGATCTTCTCCGCGCACGGCGCGATCATGATCTTCTTCGTCGGGATGGCCTACATCGTCGGCCTGATGAACTACATCATGCCGCTGCAGATCGGGTCGCGCGACGTCGCGTTTCCGTATCTCAACAACCTGAGTTTCTGGTTCACCTTCGGCGGCGCGATCCTGTTCATGGTGTCGCTGTTCATCGGCGACTTCTCCATGGCGGGCTGGTTGGGCTATCCGCCCGTGTCCGAACTGCAGCAAGGTCCCGGCGTCGACTACTACATCTGGGGCCTGCAGTTGTCGGGCGTGGGCACCCTGCTCACCGGCATCAACTTCGTGGTGACCATCCTCAAGATGCGCGCGCCCGGCATGACGCTGATGAAGATGCCGGTGTTCACCTGGACGGCGCTGGCCACCAGCGGACTGATCATCGCGACGTTCCCGGTACTCACCGCGACGCTGTTCCTGCTCGGTCTCGACCGCTACGTCGGCACGCATTTCTTCACCGACGGCTTCGGCGGCAACCTGATGATGTACATCAACCTGATCTGGATCTGGGGCCACCCCGAGGTCTACATCCTGATCCTGCCGCTGTTCGGCGTGTTCTCGGAAATCGTGCCGACCTTTTCCGGCAAACCGCTGTTCGCCTACTCGTCGATGGTGTACGCGACCATTGCGATCATGATCCTGTCGTACCTGGTGTGGCTGCACCACTTCTTCACGATGGGTTCGGGCGCCGACGTCAACTCGTTCTTCTCGTTGACCACGATGATGATCGCGATCCCGACCGGGGTGAAGATCTTCAATTGGCTGTTCACCATGTACCGCGGCCGCGTGCGCTACACCGTGCCGATGCTGTGGGCGATGGGCTTCCTGTTCACCTTCACGATCGGCGGCATGACCGGCGTGATGCTTTCCGTGACCCCGGCCGACTTCCTGCTGCACAACAGCCTGTTCCTGATCGCGCACTTCCACAACGTGATCATCGGCGGCGTGGTGTTCGGCGTGTTCGCGGCCGTGAACTTCTGGTTCCCCAAGGCGTTCGGATTCAAGCTCGACGAATTCTGGGGCAAGGCCTCGTTCTGGTTCTGGCTGGTCGGCTTCTGGGTGGCGTTTGGTCCGTTGTACGTGCTCGGCCTGATGGGCGTGACGCGGCGTTTGAGTCACTTCGATGATCCGAGCCTGCAGCCGTATTTCATCGTCGCGGCGTTCGGCGCGTTCCTGATCGCGCTCGGCATCCTGTCCTTCGTCATCCAGATCTACGTGAGCATCATGCGGCGCAAGGAATACGCGGTGGGCGGCGATCCATGGGAAGGCCGCACGCTCGAGTGGTCCACGAGTTCACCGCCGCCCGAATACAACTACGCGTTCATTCCGGTCGTGCACCATCGCGATGCGTGGGCCACCATGAAGGCGCTCGGCTTCGCGCGTCCGCAAGGCGGCTACAACGACATCCACATGCCGAAGAACACCGCTACGGGCGTAATCGTCGGCGCGCTGTCGTTCGCCTGCGCGTTCGGGCTGACCTGGTACATCTGGTGGCTGGCGGCGCTGTCGCTGCTGGGCG